>JAYPYW010000001.1:0-13551 GCA_038154685.1 Flavobacteriales bacterium
ACCTCAAACAACAGCTTCCAACTTAGAATATAAAACTACAAACCACGTGCATGATTTGACAACCAAGATTGAGTCGTATCAACCTCCTCAATTCTGTGATTTTCCCATAAACCGTTATGATCTCGGAAGGTAGAAATACCACTCTCAGCACTAATTCCAGCACCAGATAAAACAACAATTTTTTGCATAAGGTCAAATTACCAAAAAACCCTTAATTATTAACCGGTTTAGGACACTGATTTTAGGGTATTATTCCTTATTTTAGTTGGGTTTTACCGAAAGGTAGAGAACTTAAAAACGAAAAATGGCCAAACTAAGAAAGCAGGAAGCTTTAGATTACCACTCGCAGGGGAAACCTGGTAAGATCGAAGTAATTCCTACAAAACCATACAGTACACAAAGAGATTTATCATTAGCCTATTCTCCAGGAGTTGCGGAACCATGTTTAGCAATTGCAGAAAATAAGGATGATGTTTACAAATACACAGCAAAATCAAATCTTGTTGCTGTAATATCAAACGGAACAGCTGTTTTAGGTTTAGGAGACATAGGTCCTGAAGCATCTAAACCAGTTATGGAAGGAAAAGGTTTACTTTTCAAAATCTTTGCTGATTTAGATTGTTTCGATATTGAAGTGGATGCTACAGATGTTGATAAGTTCATTGATACTGTAAAAGCGATTTCACCAACATTTGGAGGTATTAACCTTGAGGATATTAAAGCTCCAGAGTGTTTCGAAATTGAAAGAAGACTTAAAGAGGAATTAGATATTCCTATCATGCATGATGACCAACACGGAACTGCAATAATTACCACTGCAGGTTTGATCAACGCATTAGAGCTAGTTGGAAAAGATATCGATAAAGTAAAAATAGTAGTTAACGGAGCTGGTGCTTCTGCTGTTAGCTGTGCAAAACTTTACGTTTCTCTTGGTGCTAAAAGAGAAAATATTATGATGTTAGATTCCAAAGGGGTTATCAAACCATCTAGAGGAAACCTTACTGAGCAAAAAGCATTTTTCGCAAACGAAGTTGAACCATCAACTTTAGAAGAAGCAATAAACGGAGCAGATGTTTTCTTAGGATTATCAAGAGGAAATATTTTAAGTGCTGAAATGGTTAAAACAATGGCTCCAAATCCTATTGTTTTTGCTTGTGCTAATCCAGATCCGGAAATTGCTTACGATGTTGCAATGTCATCAAGAGATGATATCATCATGGCAACAGGAAGATCTGATTATCCTAATCAAGTTAATAATGTAATTGGTTTCCCTTTCATTTTTAGAGGGGCAATGGATGTTAGTGCAACTGGAATTAATGAAGAAATGAAAGTTGCCGCAGTTAAAGCCATTGCTGCTTTAGCAAAAGAGCCTGTTCCAGAAGAAGTAAGTAAGGCTTACAACTTGAAAAACTTAGTTTTTGGAAGAGAATACATTATTCCAAAACCAACCGATCAAAGGTTAATTTCCATTGTTGCACCAGCTGTTGCAAAGGCTGCAATGGATTCAGGAATTGCTAGAAACCCTATTACTGATTGGGAAAAATATAAGCAAGACTTAATTAGCCGAATGGGATATGACTCAACGGTTATGCAACAAGTTACTTTAAGAGCTAAACAAAATCCTAAGAAGGTTGTATTTGCTGAGGCTGATAACTACAAGGTTTTAAAAGCCGCACAAACTGTATTCGACGAAGGTGTTTGTCAGCCAATTCTTTTAGGAAATAAAGAAAACATTGCCGACTTGATGGAAGAGTACCAGTTGGATTTAGAAGGTGTTGAAATTATCGATACCAGATCTGATGAAGCTCAAGCAAAAAGGGAGCAATATGGTGAAGTACTTTACCAAAAAAGAAACCGAAGAGGAGTAACCAAATACGAAGCTGATAAAATCATGCGTAGTAGAAATTACTACGGAAGTATGATGGTAGAGACGGGTGAAGCTGATGCTCTAATTACTGGGGTTACCAGAAAATATAAAGATTCAATTCGCCCTTCACTTCAAACTATTGGAGTGGATAATAAAATTGGAAAGTTAGCAGGTATGTACTTGGTACTTACTAAACATAACGGACCATTTTTCTTCGCTGATACAACGATTAATCAAGAACCATCTGCTCAAGATTTGGCAGACATTGCTGTTTTAACGCACAATGCTGTAAAAGAATTTAATATTGAGCCAAGGATTGCAATGTTGAGTTATTCTAACTTCGGTTCAGTTGAAGGAAGAAGTCCAAATAGGGTTCGTGAGGCGGTTAAAATCTTACATGATTCTCATCCAGAAATTATGGTTGATGGAGATGTTCAGGCCAACTTTGCAGTTAATCCAGAATTATTAAACGAGCAATTCCCTTTCTCGAAATTAGGAGATAAAGGGGCTAATACATTGGTGTTCCCTAACCTTTCTTCGGGAAATATTTCCTACAAGTTATTGCAACAAATGGGAGAATTAGAAGTAATAGGTCCTGTTTTATTAGGAATGAACAAATCTGTTCACATTATGCAATTAGGAGCAAGTGTAAGGGAGATTGTAAACATGACAACTTTAGCTGTTGTGGATGCTCAAGTTAAACAAGCGAATAAATAATGATTCATCATATTAAAGGAAGATTAGTTGAAAAGGCACCAACTCATGCTGTGGTTGAAGCAGGTGGTGTTGGGTACTTTTTAAATATTTCATTAATTACTTTTTCCAAGTTAGGAAACGAAGAAAACGTTACGCTTTTCACGCATTTATCTATTAAAGAAGATGCTCATACATTGTATGGTTTTGCAGAAAAAAGTGAGCGTGAAATATTCCGTCAGTTGATATCTGTAAATGGTGTTGGAGCTAGCACAGCTAGAGTTATGCTTTCGAGCATGACTGCCGATGAAATTACAAGTGCAATTGTTACTGGAGACGTAAATGCACTGAAGAGTATCAAAGGAATTGGAGCTAAATCCGCTCAAAGAATTATTGTTGATTTGAAGGATAAACTTGGAAAGGTTGAAGGCGTTGAGCAAAATATTTTAACATTTGCTAACAATACAACTCGAGATGAAGCGTTATCTGCACTATTGGCATTAGGTTTCACCAAAAACTCGGTGGACAAAGTTTTAAATAAGGTACTAAAGGCTCAACCAGATTTAGATGTAGAAGGTCTAATAAAAGAAGCGTTGAAAAATCTTTAGATTGGGGTTAAAATATAACATAGGAAAACAACTAATTACGTTCATTTTGATTGCTTGTTCAAGTGTTTCACTTGCTCAAAGCGACTCATTGGATGTGCCTTTTAATTTATATGATCAAAAGGAAAAACCTTTTGATTTAAAAGATCCAAGTAATGTTGATTACGAAGTTGTTTACGACCCCATTACAAACACTTACAAAGTCCAAGAAAAAATAGGTAGTCAAGATTACCGTCCTGGTGATGAACAAAACTTCGATGACTACTGGAGCAATCAATATAAAAATTCCGAAAAGGATTACTGGAAACAAAAACAAGTAGAAAATTCTGGTAATACTTCCGATAATGGTTTATTGGATGGAATAGCTGTTCCTGGTGCTGCTTTCGAATCTATCTTTGGTCAAAACACTATTGAAATCAAACCGCAAGGTTCAGCAGAATTAATCTTTGGAGTAACCTCTACAAAAACAGACAATCCAATTGTGAGGGTTGAAAGTAGAAGAGTTACGAATTTTGATTTCGATCAAAAGATTCAATTAAACGTAACAGGTAAAATTGGAGATAAACTTCAATTAGGAACAAGTTATAACACTGAAGCTTCTTTCGACTTTGAAAACCAGATGAAACTGCAGTTCGAAGGAAAGGAAGATGAAATCATTAAAAACATCGAGCTTGGAAATGTTTCAATGCCACTAAACTCAACTCTTATTAAAGGTAGTCAGAGTTTATTTGGAGTAAAATCTGAAATGCAATTCGGAAAGTTAAGGGTACAATCTGTAATCTCTCAACAAAAATCGGAATCAAAAACTATCGAACTTAGCGGTGGTGTTCAAACAAAGGAGGTTTACATCAAAGCAGATGAATATGAAGACAACCGACATTTCTTTTTAGCACAATACTTTGCAGATAATTACAACAGAAGTTTAGCTAACCCTCCTATCATTAACTCTGCTGTTAATATTACAAAAATAGAAGTATGGGTTACAAACATTGGAATTAGTGCAAATCCAGGCGCCAGAAACGTAATTGGATTTATGGACTTAGGAGAAAACGCCCCATACTCCACTGGAGTTACTGGTGGATTTAATACATTCCCTGATAATGGGAGTAACGATTTATACAGTACCGTTAATGCTGATCCTCTTGTTAGGCAATATGTTACCGCTTCAAGACAGTTAATTACAGTTCCTTACAATTATACCGCTGGGGTTGAATTTAATAAAATTGAAAATGGGCGAAAATTAAATCAATCTGAATTCTACTTACATCCACAATTAGGTTACATATCCCTAAACAGAAAAATGGAAGATGATGAAGTTTTAGCTGTTGCATACGAATACACAGTAAGAGGATCGAGTGAAGTTTACCAGGTAGGGGAATTTTCTGATGAAGTTCCAGACGTCCAGTCATCTATTTACTTGAAAATGCTTAAATCAACTCAAGTAAACAACACTGAAGTTCCACTTTGGGATTTAATGATGAAAAACGTTTACTCTTTAGGTACATATGGAGTTGATGCAAGTACACTTGAAATAGATGTTAGATATAAAGATCCTACTTCTAATAACGACATAAACTACTTTAACGCTACTGGAGCTGACGCAAGTGTTGCTAACAAGCGTTGGATCGAGATTATGGGGGTTGATAGATTAGATAATATTCAAAACCCTCAACCTGATGGTAAATATGATATTATTGAAGGACAAACAATTAGATTGCAAAATGGAAAAATCTACTTCCCTGTTTTAGAACCATTCGGAGAGAAACTTAGAGAAGAAATAGACAACGATGCAATTGCAGATGCTTATGCTTTTGATTCCTTATACGATGTTGCAAAATGGCGTGCTAGAAACGACTTCCCAAATCAAAACAGATTTAGAATTTACGCTAGATATTCTTCGAAGAGTAACGTAATTAACTTAAATGCTTTCAGTATCCCTCAAGGAGCTGTAACTGTTACAGCCGGAGGTAGAGCGCTTGTTGAAGGGGTTGATTTCCGTGTTGATTATAACATGGGACAGGTTACCATCTTAAACGAATCAATTTTAAATTCAAATACACCAATTAAGGTTAATGTAGAAAGTAACGCCATGTTTAGTGTTATGACCAAAACTTTATTTGGAACCCATTTAGAGTATGAGGTGAACAAAGACTTCCATATTGGTGGTACTTTAATGAATTTAACTGAACGACCATTAACCCAAAAAGTTAATCAAGGAGAGGAACCAATTAATAATACAATTTGGGGATTAAACACAGATTACAGAACCGAATCGGAATACCTTACTAAGTTGATTGATAAATTACATTTAATCAACACAAAAGAAAAATCTTCATTAGAAGTCAGAGCTGAATTTGCACAACTTATACCTGGAAGTCCAGCAGGAATAAAACAAAATGGTGAAGCGATTTCATTTATCGACGATTTTGAAGCAGGGCAAACAGGAATTGACATTAGAAATAGAATTGCGTGGACTTTAGCCTCAACTCCTCAGGATAACCCAGACTGGCCAGAAGGAGATTTAATGAATGATATAACTTATGGTTTTAACCGTTCTAAACTTGCTTGGTATTATATAGATCCGTTATTTAACAGAGACGATGGAGGAAATACTCCTTCATACATTGCCGGTAATGATCGAATCCAAGAAAACATATACCAGAGAGGAATTCCACAAGCTGAAATTTACCCTCAGAAAGATCTTGTTCTTGGTGAACCCCAATTACTTCAAACACTTGATTTAGCCTATTATCCTGAAGAAAGAGGTCCTTATAACTTCGATACAACTGGATCAGCTGGCATTTCACAAGGGATTGATCCTACTACGGGTAAGTTGATTGATCCTGCTAGTAGATGGGGAGGAATTATGAGGAAGATTGATTATGTTGATTTTGCCACTCAAAATATTGAATTCATTGAATTTTGGTTAATGGACCCTTTCCCTGAAGATCCTGTTTCTGCACTCGATATGGAAGCATTTGGAGGAACAGATGATGGAGGTGATCTGATTTTCCAAATTGGGAATATTTCAGAAGACATTTTGAGAGATGGAAGAAAATCTTTTGAAAATGGATTACCAACTCCAGCTGATCCTACGATTGATGTAGACACCACTGTTTGGGGTTATGTATCTAACAAAATAAATCTTGTTAATGCATTTGATAATGATCCAGACTCAAGAAGCCTGCAGGATGTTGGATTTGATGGAATGAACGACGATCAGGAAGCAGCACTTTACGCGAGTTATCTTAATCACTTTACAGGCCCCGTTAGAGATACAATTGCAGCCGATCCTGGAGCTGACAACTATTCATTCTTCTTGGGAGAAGAGCTAGATATTGCTAACGCAGATATCCTTCAGAGATATAAAAATTACAATGGTCCTGATGGTAACTCACCAACACAGGAACAAACTGGATTGGATTATGTAAGTACTGCCACTACCCTTCCGGATATAGAAGACTTAAATAGAGACAACACTTTAAGTGAGGGAGAAAGCTATTACGAATACAGAATATCATTAAGGCCAGGAGATTTAGAGGACTCGGACGTAGGAACTAATTATTTATTTCAAAAAGTTCCAACAACAATTAGCTCGTCTGGTAAAAAGATAATGTGGTATAACTTCAGAATCCCGGTGAAATCACCAGATAATACCATTGGAAAAATTAACGGTTTTCAATCTATCCGTTTCATGAGAATGTTACTTAAAGGCTGGCAAGCACCATGTGTATTAAGATTTGGAGCATTAGACTTAATCCGATCAGATTGGAGAAAATATGAACAAGATTTATCTGACGAAAGCACAATCCCATCTACTGACCCTACATTTGATATTGGGGCAGTAAACCTTGAAGAAGATTTTAATAAAAAACCTATCCCATACAGATTACCTCCAAACACGGTTAGACAAAATAACATTGGTGCTCAAGCTCTGGAAAATGAGCAGGCAATGCAAATACAGGTTTGTGACTTAGATGCAGGAGATGCAGTTGGTATGTTTAAGCCTGTTAATTTTGATCTCCTCTCCTACAAACGGATTCAGATGGATATTCATGCGGAAGACATGGCGAATAACGATGACATGGACATATCTGTCTTCTTAAGAATGGGATCCGATTATACCGAAAATTATTATGAATATGAAGTTCCTGTCACCTTAACAGATGTCGCAACACTTCCTACTTCGGAAGATGCTTTACAACAGGCGATTTGGGATCCTTCTAATAGAATGGACTTTAATTACGAAGAAGTTTTTGCCAACTTAAAGGCCCAACGAAATCAAATGGGTGGTGCTACAAATGTTAGGTTTGAATCCAAAGATGGGGATAACAATGTTTATGTTATAGGATCCCCAAGTATGGCCAATATAACCTCCTTAATGATTGGTGTACGAAATAATAATAGGGCCGCAGGAGATGTTGTTTGTGCAGAGGTTTGGGTAAATGAATTAAGGTTATCTGAATTCGATCAAGAAGGAGGTTGGGCGACAACTGCAAGTATGAACATGAAATTAGCCGATTTAGGTAATGTTTCCTTGTCTGGAGGATACAGTACTCCTGGATGGGGAGAAATTGATCAAAAAGTAAGTGAAAGATCTCGTGAAACTATAAGAACAATTGATGCAACAGGTAACTTCCAAGGTGGAAAATTATTCCCCGAAAAACTGGGGATTTCTCTTCCTGTTTACATGAGTTATAACCAAATAAGAAAGGATCAAAAATTTAATCCATTGGACACTGATATTAAGATCAAAGACTTAGATAATGGGGATTATAAAAGCTACTTATTAGATGTTACCCCTGAAAAACAAACCAGTAGAAGTATCAACTTCTCTAACGTTAAAAAGCTAAAAACTGGATCTAAAAAGAAAAGGGTTTATGATATATCAAACTTCGATGCCACTTTTGCATATAGCGAAAATAAAAGGCAAGATGTAAATACCGAAATTGATGTTGTTCAGAATTATAGAGGTGGTCTGAATTACAACTTCAACCACAAACCTAAATCAGTTACTCCGTTCAAAAAAACACCAATAATTAAAGCCATTGAAAAAAGGCACATGAATAAACTGACGGAAAAAGAAAAGAGTCTGCAAGATTCAATCAAAGCTGCCCGATCTGATAAATCTAAACGAAAGAACATTAAAACACTTCAAACAGAACTAAAAGAAGTAAAAAAAGAAAAAGTCGATTACCGAAAAAGGATGTCGAAATTAAAAAGGTCTAATTATTTAAGACTTTACAGAGATTTCAACTTCCAATACATGCCTCAGCAAATTGGATTAAAAACGCAAATGAACAGAATGTTCAGCGAACGAATCATTCGAAATGTTACTGATGCTGACCTATTAATCGAACCAACTTATAACAAAAATTGGTACTTCGATAGGGATTATACCGTTAAATGGGATGTTATGAAACCGCTTAAGCTTACTTACAATGCAAGTAACAAAGCTATAATAGATGAGCCATTTGGAAGACTAGATGAGCAATCTGAAAAAGATTCTGTTTGGAGCAATGTGAAAAACCTTGGTAGAAATACAATGTTTACTCAAACATTTAACGCCAACTATCGAATTCCTATTAATAAGTTCCCATGGACAAGCTGGATTACAGCTAATGCTAAATACACGGGGAAATTCGACTGGCAAGCTACGAACCCTGCTTTTGTTGATTCAATTGGTCATAGTATATCTAACAGCAATACCAGGCAAATCAATACACAAATGAATTTTGTTAGTCTGTATAACAAATCGAAGTACCTGAAAAAGATTAACAGAAAGAGTAGGAAACGTCCTAAACCTAAAAAATCAAATCCTGCTGATACTAATGAGGTTAAAAAACAAAAGGTTCAAATCACGCCAAAAGATATCGTAGAACACTCTGTAAGAGCATTAATGATGTTAAGAAACTTCTCGTTAAACTACAGTGAAAACAATGGTACGTTCCTTCCTGGTTTCATGGGTGAAACTCAAGTAATGGGTATGGATTTAAACAAAGCTTTCGCGCCAGGCTATGGATTCGTTTTCGGTAGTCAGCAAAATATCCTTACCAAGGGAATTGAAAATGATTGGTTCAACACCAATACTGGCTTAATAACCCAACAAGTTGCTTTTACTAGTAAACAAACATTAAACACTAGAGCAACATTAGAACCAATCAAACAGTTTAAAATTAACCTATCAGGAACTAGAACTTTAACTTCTAATGATAACTTCTTCTATCAAATTGATGAAGATACAGATAGAAAATATGTAGAAGATTCAAGATTAAAAACACAAGAATTCTCTATTTCAACCAATACGATTTTAACTTCCTTCTCAAAAACAGAAACTCATAAGGGATCTAATGCTTACAAGCAGATGTTAGACAACCGTTTCATCATTGCTAAAAGGTTATCAGAGCAAAACCCCAACTATTCAGGACCTGCAAATGACCCTACTAATGATGGTTATAGTTTAAAACAAGAAGAGGTTCTTCTTTATTCATTCCTTTCAGCTTATAGAGGTCAGGATCCTTCGAAAATTAAAATTGCTGACACGCAGACACCTAATTCAACATCTGGTTTCTTCCCTCAAATTCCAATTCCAGATTGGCGATTTAACTACAACGGTTTAAAGAATATACCTTTTATAAAGAAGCGTTTTAAAACGTTTACACTTTCTCATGCCTACAAGAGTACATTAAGTATTAACGGAGTTAGAAACGATTTAAATTTCACTGGTGCAGGCGACACTACTGCGTTGGGTGATTTTGAAACAAACATTGACTACACTACGCTGGATGTATCGATTAAGGAATCATTTAGTCCACTGGCTAAAATCGATATGAAATTCCACAACTCTATTTTAGGAAGAGTTGAAGTTAAAAAATCAAGAACAGTTGGACTATCAATTGGTGGTTCTTCGGTAGTTGAAAATAATACTTGGGACTTTGTACTTGGAGGTGGGTATACCATAAAAGATCTTGTTATTCCAAATGTTGAAATACAAGGAAAGAAACTTAAATCAGACCTAAACTTAAGGCTAGATTTAACTTTAAAGAGCACTAAAATGACAATGCTTCAAATTGATGAAAGCGGTCAGACAACAAATGGAGCTTTAATTACAGCCATTAAATTATCTGGAGATTACCAGGTGACCGAAAAGGTAACAGCTCGTGTATTCTACGATCAAACAATCAATAACCCTTATATTCAGAACTCTTTCAGGAATTCAACTTCCAAAGGTGGTGTAAGTATTAGATTTACTTTATAAGTCCCTTTTGCCTTAGCATGAAGACTGTTTTACCTATCATCCGTCATTCCTTTGAAGAAAGGGATCTATTCATTCTTCCTAGAAAAGAAAATTAAGCCAATCAAAAAAAGGCTGATAATTCAGCCTTTACCTTCAATTTAGTTTATTTTAACAAGTGTTGCTTATTCAAAACTCTTATGAAATTCACTTGCGCAAAGAATTGAGTCTTCGCTGTTTAATTGAACAAGTTCCATTCTCCATGAAGAACTTTCCTTTAGTAGTGAATCATTATCTACATGTATCCAAATAGGGTAATTAGAGCCTCTCCATATTCCATAAGTACCACCCCAGCCTACTTTATTTCCTTTATCATCTCTTAAAATAACGGTTGGATAAGGAACTATTTCTTCGGGATATTCAGCACTTAAACCAATCATCACTTCGTGACTCCCATGTTCATCGGTTACTAATTCTCCGATAGTCCATAAACCGCATTCTCCATCATTTCTCCCTTCTTCTATTGGAGTTTCAATATGAACTTCTTTTGTTGATGTTATGGCCATCTCCTTTTTACAGGAAACACAGAATATTAATAGGAATGCAGCACAAACATAATTTCTCATAATTAATATATTTAGGTTTACTGCAATTTACAATTATGAAAAGGGGGATAATGGTAAATATTGAGGATTGAATGGTACGAAATAAAAAAAGGGCTGAATAAATCAGCCCTTTCTAAATCATGTTTTATTAATTCTAAATCTGATTATTTCATATCAGAATAATCAAATTCAACTTCCTCTAGGAATTTAGTAGTTACGCCTCCATTGATGAAAGTTTCGTTTTCCATTAATTTAATATGGAAAGGAATTGTTGTTTTAACACCTTCGATAATGAATTCCTCTAACGCTCTTTTCATCTTAGCAATTGCTTCTCCTCTTGTTTGAGCAACAGCAATTAACTTAGCAATCATAGAATCATAGTTAGGTGGAATAGCATATCCAGAGTAAACGTGAGTATCTAGTCTGATCCCATGTCCTCCTGGAGTATGTAATTCTTTAATAGCACCTGGAGAAGGACGGAAACCATTAATTGGATCTTCCGCGTTAATTCTACACTCAATAGCGTGTAATTGAGGTGTATAATTCTTTCCAGAGATTTTATATCCAGCAGCAACTTTAATTTGCTCTCTGATTAAGTCAAAACCAACTACCTCTTCAGTAACACAGTGCTCAACCTGAATACGTGTGTTCATTTCCATGAAGTAGAATTTTCTGTGCTTATCAACTAAGAACTCAACTGTACCAGCACCTTCGTACTTAACAGCTTTAGCAGCCTTAATTGCAGCTTTCCCCATTTCATCTCTTAATTTTTTTGTCATGAAAGGAGAAGGAACTTCTTCAACTAATTTTTGGTGACGACGCTGAGTAGAACAGTCTCTTTCTGATAAGTGACATGCGTTTCCAGTTTGGTCTCCAATAATTTGGATTTCAATATGACGAGGATCTTCAATGAATTTCTCCATGTACATATCATCGTTACCAAAAGCAGCAGCCGACTCACGTTTTGCACTGTCTAAATTCTCCGCTAAATCAGCTTCAGAAGCAATATATCTCATACCACGACCACCACCTCCTGCAGAGGCTTTGATCATAACTGGATAACCAATCTTCTTTGCTGTTTTCTTAGCATCAGCTAAATCTTTAATTAATCCTTTAGAACCAGGAACACAAGGAACACCAGCAGCTTCCATAGTAGATTTTGCTGAAGATTTGTCCCCCATCCCATCAATTTGCTCTGGTGTAGCACCAATGAATTTAATACCGTTTTCAGTACAAATTCTTGAGAACTTAGAGTTTTCAGAAAGGAAACCATATCCTGGGTGAATTGCATCTGCATTTGTAATTTCAGCAGCAGAAATAATTCTAGGAATATCTAAATATGACTCGTTTGATGGAGCCGGACCAATACAAATAGCCTCATCCGCAAATCTTACGTGTAAACTATCTTTATCAGCAGTAGAGTATACAGCAACCGTTTTAATTCCCATCTCTTTACAAGTACGAATAATACGTAAAGCGATCTCACCACGGTTGGCAATTAATATCTTTTTAAACATAATAGAGAGTTTAAAGTTGATAGTCTAAAGTTTAAAGTAGAAGACCACTTTAAACCTTAAACTTTAAACATTTAACTTTTGTCTTAGCTAGGATCAACTAAGAATAATGGCTGATCGTACTCAACTGGAGTAGAATCGTCCACTAAAACCTTAACGATTTTTCCTTTTACTTCTGCTTCGATTTCGTTGAATAATTTCATCGCTTCGATAATACAGATAACGTCACCTGTGTTAATCTCAGAACCAACCTCAACAAAATTTGGCTTATCTGGAGAAGGACGACGGTAGAAAGTTCCGATCATTGGAGATTTTACCTCGATATATTTTGAGTTGTCTTCCGCAGCTGGAGCTTCGGCAGCAGGTGTAGGTGCAGCAGCAGGAGCTGGCGCAGCAGCAACTGGAGCAGGTGCAGCTACCGGAGCTGGCGCAGCAGCAACAGGCTGTTGAACAACTTGTGGAACTGGAACCTGAACAATTTGTGGCTCAGCAACAGCACCTTTTTTCTTATTTTTTACTGCGTCGTTTTTGATAGTTAATTTAACTTCTTTAGTCTCTAAATTAACTTCACTAACACCAGACTTAGAAACGAACTTAATCAAGTCTTGAATCTCATTTACTTTCATATCAAAAGATTTTTCGTTCTTAAATATTTTATGAATTGTAAGCCCACTTTAAGTATACAGATCCCCATGTGAATCCTCCACCAAAAGCAGCTAATAATAAATTATCACCTTTTTTCAGTTGCTTTTCCCAATCCCATAAACATAAAGGAAGGGTACCAGCAGTTGTGTTACCATACTTTTGGATGTTAATCATCACCTTATCCTCCGGTAAACCTGCTCTTTCTCTTGTAGCATCAATAATTCTTAAGTTAGCTTGATGTGGTACTAACCAATCAACATCATCACTACTTAAGTTATTTCTTTCCATTACTTCAGCAGCAACATCTGCCATATTAGTAACAGCGAATTTAAACACCGATCTACCCTCTTGGTAAACATAGTGTTCTTTATTATCGATTGTTTCGTAG
>JAYPYW010000001.1:13561-26073 GCA_038154685.1 Flavobacteriales bacterium
GTTTGAAAGAACCACCAGCTTTGATATTTAAATATTCTTTCCCAGAACCATCTGACTTAAGAACTGAATCAATAACTCCAACTTCTTCCTCAGTAGGCTCTAACAAAACACCTCCTGCACCATCTCCAAAAATGATACATGTAGTTCTGTCTTCGTAATTGATGATACTCGACATTTTATCGGCACCAACAACTACAACTTTTTTGTAAGCTCCGCTTTCAATAAATCTTTGACCAGTAACAAGCGCATATAAAAAACCTGAACAGGCCGCACTTAAATCATATCCCCAAGCGTTTGTAGCTCCTACTTTATCACAAATGATATTTGCCGTAGATGGGAATGGCATATCCGGTGTAACAGTTGCAACTAAAACTAAATCGATTTCCTCAGGAGAAATCCCTCTCTTCTCGCAGATCTGCTTAACAACCTCAGCACCCATGTCTGAAGTAGCTTTACCTTCCCCCTTTAAAATTCTTCTCTCCTTAATTCCAGTACGAGTAGTTATCCACTCATCTGTTGTATCAACTATAGTTTCTAACTCTTTGTTAGTCATTACGTATTCTGGAACATAACCACCAACACAAGTTATTGCAGCATTTATAGTACTCATTACTTAAAAGCTTCTGTTATCTTATTAGACAGATTTGCTTTCACAACATCTGCCGTTAACTTAATCATATTTTTAATCGCAACGTCGTTTGAAATACCATGACCTACAACTACGTTGGAATTAATCCCCAAGATAGGACTTCCTCCATAATTCTCATAGTTAAAACGACTAAAATAATCATCCAATAAACCTCTCTTTTTCAACAAGTGATAGAATGCTTCGGCCTCTTTAAGAACAACGTTACCTGTGAAACCATCACAAACCATAACATCACATTTATCGTCGAATAAGTCTCTTCCTTCAATGTTTCCAGTAAAGTTAAAGTCTTTAGAGTCCTTCATTAAATTGTAAGAAGCTTGAGAAAGTAAATTCCCCTTTTCAGGTTCCTCACCAATGTTTAACAACCCCACTCGTGGATTTTTAATTCCCAAAACATGCTCTGCATAAAGAGACCCTACAACACCAAACTGGTATAAAACATCAGGCTTACAATCAGCATTTACACCAACATCAAGTAATAAGTTTACCCCACCATTTTCTTTGGGTAAAACCGAAGTTATACAAGGACGGATAATTCCAGGAATTGGTTTAACAGAATACATAGAACCAATCATCATGGCACCAGTATTACCTGCTCCAGCAAATCCTTGAATTTTACCCTCAGATAAAAGGTGAAAGCCTAAACCAATTGATGATTTAGGCTTTGATTTGAATGCTTTTATTGGATGCTCGCCCATTCCGATTACATCGGTAGTATGGACAATAGAAAACTGACTCTTATCGGCACCCTTTTCTTCTAATATTGGAAGAATTTGAGTTTCATCGCCAATAAGAACTAACTCTACGTTAGGTAGTTCCTTTTGTGCTAAAATTGCACCTTCGGTAGTAGTTTGGGGAGCAAAATCGCCGCCCATTATATCTATACCTATCCTCATTTACTATTTATAGTTTTATTTCGGTTGATAAAACTACAAAATTTCATCTTCAAATTATTAAGATGCTTTTTCTTCCCCTACAACTTGCCCCTTGTAGTAAAGCTTACCTTCATGCCAGTGAGCTCTGTGGTATAAGTGAGTTTCACCAGTTGTTGAGTCAACAGCTAATTGAGGAGCAGTCGCTTTGTAATGCGTTCTTCTCTTATCTCTTCTCGTCTTACTAATCTTACGTTTAGGATGTGCCATTTTTCTATGGTTTAATTAAATTCTTATTTCAAATTTTTCAACGCCGCCCAACGTGGGTCGATGTCGTCATCATCTTTATTATCATTTTTTCCTTCGTTAATTTTTGCCATGATTGATTCATCACATCTTGGCTCTCCATCAACTTCAGGATGCACTCTCACAGTTGGTAAACTTAAACTGATACTTTCATATAAATAATGACTGATATCAAACTCAGTTTCCCCTCTTTTGAGAATTATCATACCCTCATCTTCATCGTTTTCGTCGCCTAATTTTACAACCACAGACTCTTCAAAATCTATTGGTATAGAAAAATCTTCACCACAACGATCACAAGGTAAAATCACCTCTCCTTCGAAACTCAATTCCATTTCCATTAGTCTTTCCGACTTAGTAAAAACGGCGTCTATAACGACTTTTCCTTCTTGAATTTCAGAGTATTCTAACTCTTTAAAGAACGCGGTATCGACTAAAAATTTAAAGTCGTGCTCACCTAATTTTAGTCCATCGAAACCGATCAAAAATTTATCAAATTCCATTTATCCAAAAATTAAGAGCCTGCAAAGTTACTAAATAAAGTTTTATAATAACAGTGCTTTGTTAATTTATTCTTTTTCTTCAGTTGCAGGAGCTTTTTCTGGCTTTCTATCTGCCTTGTTATTCCTGTGTTCTGAAGGTTTTCTGTTTTTTCTTTCTTTATCCTCTTGAGGTTGCAATGCACCAGCTATTAATGCATTGTTTTGTTGACGGTTCTTGCAAATATCTATTGCAGCATAAATAGCCTGGCGCATTGATGAGGCATCCGCTTTATTTTCTCCAGCAATGTCGTAACCTGTTCCATGATCTGGTGAAGTTCTCACAAACCCCAATCCAGCAGTAAAATTCACTCCTTCACCAAAACTTAAAGCTTTAAAAGGAATTAAACCTTGATCGTGATACATGGCTAAAACTCCATCATATTTCAAATATTGAGTTGAACCAAAAAAACCGTCAGCAGGAAATGGACCATGTGCAGTAACTCCTTCTCCATTCGCTTTTTGGATCGCTTCAATGATAGTATCCTGCTCTTCCGTTCCTAACAAACCATTATCGCCTGCATGAGGATTCAAACCTAAAACAGCAATTTTTGGTTTGCTGATATTGAAGTCCATTTTAAGTGAATTACTCATCACTTTTAATTTCTTAACAATCTTTCCTCCCGTAATGGCAACAGCAACATCTTTTAAAGGAATATGACCAGTTACAACGCCTACTTTAAGTTTTTCGGAAATCATGAACATCAAACCTTTATTGCCTCCATCCTTTTGTCCTAAAAACTCAGTATGCCCAGGAAAGTCAAAGTTGTCACTTTGAATATTCTTTTTATTGATTGGGGCAGTAACAACGGCATCAATTTTTCCTGCCACTAAATCATCAACGGCTGTATTTAAAGATTGAAAGGCTGCCTTTCCAGAAGAAGCTGTCGGTTCCCCAATTTTTAGTGCTTCATCATCATCACAACAATCGATTAGATTGACCTTGTTTCTTTTTGCCTCTTTCGCAGATTCGATTAAGAAGAAAGGAAAGTTTTCCATTTTCAAATTCTTCTTATGCTCACTGCTATATTTTTTAGATCCGTAAATTACTGGCGTACATAAATCCAGCATCTTGCTATCCGCAAAAGCTTTAAGAATTACTTCGTATCCAACACCATTTACATCACCGTGGGTAATCCCAACTTTTATTTTATCTTTTTTCTCGCTCATAATTTTATCAGTTCACAAAGTTATCTTTTAAAAACTGATACAGCAACCTTACACCAAAACCAGTTCCTCCTTTAGGAAGATAGGTAGAAGAAGATCCTCTAAATGCTGGTCCCGCTATATCCAAATGAATCCAAGGATAATCGACAAAGTTTTTTAAGAAAAACCCTGCGCAAACTGCCTGTCCTTCTCCTGTTCCTAAATTATTCAAATCGGCTACATCACTTTTCAAGGTATCATCAAACTCCTCCCACATTGGCAACTCTACTAACCTTTCATAAATTTCATCTCCAATATTTTTGAAGGATTTTATGTTTTTCTGACTGGTTCCCATGATTACACCACCATTGTGACCTGTGATTCTATAAGCGGATCCTGTTAGGGTTGCTGCGTCGATAACCAATTCAGGATTCAATTTCTTGGCAAAACTTAAAGCATCCGCTAAGATTAATCGTCCCTCAGCATCTGTATTTAAAACCTCAACTGTTTTACCATTATGCATAGTAATAATATCCCCAGGAACCAGTTCATCACCATTGATTCGGTTTTCTGTTACAGGCGTTAAAACAATTAAGTGAATTGGTAAATTCATTTTAGCAACGGCAATTAAGGCTCCTAAAACAGTAGCTGCGCCTCCCATGTCCGACTTCATATCAGTCATGAAGTTCCCTGTTTTTATATTGATTCCTCCAGTATCAAAAAGAACACCTTTCCCGACTAGAACAATTGGTTTTTTATTTTTCGCATGCTTTGGTTTCCATTCCGATTTCACTAGAGCTGGTTCTTCGTTGCTTCCTTGGTTAACCCCTAGAATACCTCCCATGTTAAGGGTCTTCAACTTTGATTTTTTTAATACCTCAACGGACACACCAATTCTTTTTAAAGCCTTTATATCATTAACAAACTTGGTGGTATCTAATTGGTTTACCGGTTCGTTCACCCAGTTTCTTGTTTGGAAAACAGCTTGGGTAATTGATTCCAATTCTGAAATATTTGCTGTCTTAAATACTTTAGAATAAATACTTAGCTTTTTTTGTTTCTCTTCCTTTTTGGATTTGTATTTCTCAAAATGATAGTCTTTCAACATTACACCTTCAAGGAAACTTTTTACAACTTCAACCGAGTCTGTGTAATCTAATAAAAAGCCATTATTAATAAACTTTACTGCCTTTGCACCCAATTTTCTGTTTTGTTCTAAATTCTTTTCTTTCAAAAGAAATAGCACTTTTGAATATTTCGGGGTAGACAGGTTTACAAAGTCCTCTTCTTTTAATTCTTTATTGGCCAACTTAAGCTCATCAGCATCCAAAATGTTTTTTAGCCCTTTCTTTTCTGTGATTAAAAGGATTTTATCTCCTTTTGAAGGCTCCTTTTTCGAAATTGATACGTCCATAAGTTGAATTTTAAGGGAAATTACCAAACAATTCCCAAAAACCTTAATTTGAAATACATAACTTAGGAATAAATTACGTTTACAAACGTTGTTTCACTACTTAAATGCGCAAAGGGTTATTAGCCATATTCTTTCTTCTCTCATTAGCGGTTTCAGCTACTCATAACCGAGCTGGTGAAATCTCTTTTACCAAAGTTGGCGTTAACCAATTTGAAATTACTTTAATAACCTACACTAGGATTGAGACAGAAGCAGACAGGCCAATCATTTCCATAAATTGGGGAGATGGAACAATTGATTCTCTTGTTAGATCTGACGGTTTTCCGGAGTTTGTTGCTACTGATATTAATAAAAACGAATACAAAGCTATCCACACATTTCCTGGTCCGGGAACATACACCGTAAGCTTAGAAGATCCAAACAGAAACGCTGACGTTGTTAATATTCCTGGGAGTGTAAATGTTCCTTTTTACATAGAATCAGAAATTATAATCAATCCATTTTTGGGCGATAATGCCTCTCCTGTATTATTAAACCCTCCCATAGAAGATGCTTGTGTAGAAGAGATTTTTCAGCACAACCCTTCAGCTTTTGATCCAGATGGAGATAGCTTAACTTTCACTTTAATCGAAGCCAAAGGACTCGGAGGAGAACCTATTGGTGGATATACAATCCCTGCAGGAGTTTCACTGGACCCTAAAACGGGAACTTTAACTTGGGATAGACCTGCTATTGAAGGAGAATTTAACTTCGCTATTCTTATTGAAGAATATCGCAGTGGATTTAAAATTGGATCCATGATTAGAGATATGCAAGTGAGTGTGAGACCTTGCGATAACAATCCACCTGTTATTAAAGAGATCAAAGATATTTGTGTTGAAGCTGGGACTGAAGTAAATTTCGAAATTGAAGCTACTGATATTGACGATGGCCAAGCAATAACTTTAACTGCAACAGGAGGACCTTTAACTGAAGTAGATGGAGATTTGGCTATATTTTCAGAAGTAGTTGGTATAGACACGGTGCGCGGAAACTTCCGTTGGACAACAGGTTGTTCTCACGTAAGAGCAGAACCTTATCAAATTTATTTCAAAGCTCAAGACAATGATAGTGAAGTCCAATTAATCGATCTCTTTACTTACAACATCAAAGTAATTGGGCCAAAAGTTAAAAATGTAGTTGCAGAAGGAACTATTGAAGGTATCAATGTTACCTGGACAAGAAGTATTTGCGAAGAGGTTACTGGATATAAAGTTTACCGAAAAATAGATTCTCTTGATTGGAAACCGGATTCCTGTGTTGTGGGTATTCCTGGTTATACGGGATACGAATTTGTAGGCGCAGTTACTGGTCGGGATAATTCCATATTCCTAGACTCTACCGTTATCCAAAGAAACCGATATTGTTACAGAATAGTGGCAATTTTCCCTGATGGTTCTGAAAGTATTGCAAGCGAAGAAGGTTGTGCAATAACGGTTGAAACCAAGCCTATCCCAACTAATGCAGATGTTTATATTACGGATTCATTAACGGGTGGAATCGTTGTTAGGTGGGAAAATCCAAATGATCTTGATACTATGGATTTAAGCTCGGAGGCGTTTTATATTCTTTATACCATTGTTGATGGTGTTAGAACAGAAATTCATAGGACAGCAGACCTGGATGAATCTTGGACCTCATTTGCGCATGACAATATCAATACAAAGTCACAACAACACTTTTACGAAGTTGATTTAATTGATATTGTTGATGGGGAAGAAAAAGTAATTTCTAGCTCCGAACAATTCTCTTCGGTTTTCTTAACGGCTATTCCTGCAGACAGAACCGTTACATTATCTTGGGATTACTCAACGCCTTGGAATGTTGATAGTTCATTGATTTTTTATGATTTAGATCCAAGCTGGGAATATATTGACACCCTGCTCTTTTCTACTGTTAAATACAATGAATTAACCAACGACTCCCTATATTGCTACACTGTTTTAACTATGGGGAGTTATTCTCTAGACTCTTCTGTATCGAATGTATTCTTAAATAGAAGTCAGGAAGTTTGTGTTATACCAAGGGACCTTGTCCCTCCTTGTGTTCCAACCATAACTTCTATTTCTGATTGTGATATTGATGAAAACAGATTCTCATGGTTTTTAGATACTGCTAAATGTAATGGTGATCTTACGGAGGTATCTATTTACTTTAAAAAACATCCTGAAGATGAGTACGAATTATTGATCGAACAAAATAGCCCATGGGTTGATTCTGTTTTTATTCACAGCGATCTTTCCGAGGTTGCTGGATGTTACACCTTCACAGCTACAGATTCGGTAGGTAATGAATCTGGATTCGCTCAAGAAGTTTGTTTTGACAATTGCCCTGTATATTACCTTCCTAATATATTCACACCCAACGGTGATGAATTTAATGAATTGGTGATTCCATTCCCATATAAATACATTGAGGGTGTTGAGATTGAAATTTTCAACCGCTGGGGACAAAGAGTTTTTAAAACAAATGATATAGATGTGAACTGGGATGGGGTGAGCTCAATAACTGGTTTACCTTGTAGTGGAGGTGTTTACTATTACACTTGTATTGTTAAGGAACAAAGACTTAGTGGAATTGAGGATAAAATTATTAATGGTTTCATCCAATTAATTAGAAACTAAAACAAAAAAGGTGAAGTATTCAACTCCACCTTAATTTATAATTATGTTTTAATTATCAGTATTTCTGGCCTGTGGAATCCATCCACTCCCTTCTTTTTTTACCAATGAAAACGATGGCTTTTCCCTTTCGAACTTCCTCTCCATTTTCATCATAATAAGTCACCTGTCTTTTACCAATAGTTAACAAAACTCGCTGAGCCGTAGGCATTTCGATAAACTCCTTTAAAGTATACCACTCTAAAACTCCTTCATCATTTAAACTTGAAACTTTATGAACTAAATCTGACATGCTGCTTAATTTGGTTGAGTGTTTACTGTTTAATTGAAATCTAAGTTTCAATAATGGCATAAAAAAATCCCGCCTTACGACGGGATTAATATTAACCAAAACTAAACCTACTTAGACACTAAGAATCGGTCTAAGACTATGAAAATTAATTTCTGAAAGAACGTATTTGATTTTATAACGCGCGGAATTGTACTTTTGTATATTAGTTAACTTCTTTTAACAATTGAGTAAAGTACAAGAGGATATCATCCAATTAATGAAATCGTTTTTCAAAAACGATTCCCTAATCGTTTCAGAAGAAACAACCGCTAATGATATCGAAGAATGGGATTCCCTTAATCACATGAACTTTATTAGTGAAGTTGAAAAACACTTTAACATTCAGTTTGAGTTTTTCGAAATTATGGATTTGGAAAATGTGGGAGAATTAATTGATAGTATCCTTCAAAAATTGAATAGTTAAGATTTGATATGGGGATTATATATATTGGTTCTTTTACTTAGCATGGTGCTATTCTTTAAAACCAAGCTTCCGGGAAAAACTATTTTAATAACAGGCTCCTTAATGGTGATTAGCATTTTAGATTATTCTGCCACTATTGGAGTTATTCTAATAACCTTCATTACTTTTTGGGCTCAAGCGAATAAAACTAGGAGTTGGTTAGGCATCTTAGTTATCTTAGGGTCTTTAGTGAGTTTAAACTATTTCTTAGGAAAATCACCCTTGTTTAAACTTGGATTATCTTATTACGGATTACAAAATATAGGTGTATTACTATTATGTATTCGTAAAGCGCCTACCGATTTTAATTTATCAGAATTATTTTTTGCAAATGCTCTTTTTCCAAAGTTTTTAGCAGGACCAATCTTATTGCCAAAAGAGATTAAAGCCTTAAAAATCGACCAAGAATTCAAAGAAGATAATTTTAATTACGGGGTTAACCGAATTGTTTTTGGTTTATTTAAAAAACTCGTTTTGGCCGATAACTTATCGTTAATTACTGAAACCGTTTTTAATCATCCTGAAACTGAATTTAAAGCGGTAACCGTTATACTAGGTTCTCTCCTTTTCACTTTTGAAATGTATTTGGACTTTAGTGCTTACACGGATATCATTTTAGGAATAGCCAGACTATTTAACATCAAATTGAAAGAAAACTTCAATCTTCCGCTCAGATCTAAAACTGTTTCTGAATATTGGAGAAAAACACATATATCTTTAATTGATTGGTTCACCCAGAACTTCTTTTATTACATCACATTTAAATGGCGAGAACACCCAATTAAGTCTACTATATTAGGGATTTCTATAACTTTCATTTTAAGTGGAATTTGGCATGGAGCACAAATTGGCTTTCTGATTTGGGGGATATTAAACGCTATTTACCTTATCGTTGAATTTTTCGGAAAGAGGAGCAAAATTCAACTACCATCACTTATAAGTTGGCCATTGGTAATAATCTTCATCAGTTTAGCTAACCTATTTTTTAAGTCGTGGTATTGGGCCAATGCAATGGCTTTTTTATCCGCTTTAATCACACCGGAAAGTTGGGTTTTCGAATGGGACACACACGTTTGGGCGATATTAGGTAATGGTTGGTATTTAGAACAACAATTTCAGCTGATGTTAATTGGGGTCCTGTTTATTTCTTTCTTTCTTCTGGAAAAGCGATTGGAAAAATTGGCAAAATCTTCCAATATTTCAATTGCCTTTATATCCATCCTTGGTTTACTTATTTTCCTAGTAGGAAACTTTAATGATGGAGCCGAGTTTATTTACATGCAATTTTGAGTACTGCAGAACAACATAAAAACCTGATTAAAAATGAAGCCCTCCGGTTAGGCTTTAATTTTGTTGGGTTCTCACAAGCTGGATTCCTTGAAGAGGATGCGCCAAGGTTAGAAGCTTACCTCAAAAAAAACCTTCATGGAGAAATGAAATACATGGAGAATCATTTCGATAAAAGATTGGATCCTCGCTTGTTGGTTGATGATGCGAAAACAGTTGTTTCATTTTTAATTAACTATTTCCCTTCAGAAAAGCAAAATACAAACGCTCCAAAATTGGCGAAATACGCTTACGGACAAGATTATCACTTGGTAATTCGAGAAAAACTAAATCACTTATTGGCTTTTATAAACGAAGAGATTGGTGAAGTGAGCGGTAGAGGCTTTGTTGATTCAGCTCCAGTTTTAGATAAAGCTTGGGCCCAAAAAAGTGGAATAGGATGGATTGGGAAAAATGGGAATTTAATCAATAAAGGTTCTGGGAGTTTCTTCTTTGTAGCCGAACTAATATTGGATTTAGATTTACCACCAGATGGACCTGTGACTGATCATTGCGGATCTTGCACAGCATGTATTGATGAATGCCCAACAGAGGCCATTATTGAGCCAATGGTTGTTGATGGATCTAAATGTATTTCCTATTTCACAATCGAACTTAAAGAACAGATCCCAACAGAAATGAAAGGCAAATTCGACGATTGGATGTTTGGCTGTGATGTTTGTCAGGACGTATGCCCCTGGAACAAATTTTCAAAACCTCATAACGAACCTTTATTCAACCCGCATCCGGATTTATTAGCCATGACTCAAACCGATTGGGAAAACATCAAACAAGAAACATTCAGTAAGGTTTTCTCCAAAAGCGCCGTAAAACGCACCAAATTCTCAGGGTTAAAAAGAAACATTAAATTCTTAAAAGAATAAGCTTCTCTATTCTCCATTCTACCTCCTCCCTTCTAATTTCCCTATCTTTACAACCGTTATGGCAAACAAAAGAAAAACAGGAGGAAGTAAAAAGAGGAATCACGAACCTGCTGCAGTGCGTTTTGGAAAGGACAAAAGGCGTGGTGGTGGACCTAAAAAAAGGTTGGATTCTAAAACTTCTAATCTTGGTGATGGGACAACTCGTTTAAACAAGTTTATTGCCCACGCTGGTGTTTGCTCTCGAAGAGAAGCTGATGAATTAATTCAACTAGGTTCCATTACAGTTAACGGTGAAATCGTTACCGAAATGGGATATAAAGTAAAACCTTCTGATGTTGTGAAATATGAAGGAGATACGCTTTCTCATGGTGAATTATTTTACATGGCCATTAACAAACCAAAAAACTTCAGCTCATCATGCGACAACCCTTTAAAGGACAGAACTGTTGGTAAGCTCATTCATAGAGACGCTAAATTTATAATGACTCCGATTGGAAAATTGGAAAGAGAAGCTACCGGAATTTTAATTCTTACTAACGATCATGATTTATATCTTAAGTTGTCCAATCCAAAGCATGAGTTCTCTAAAATATTTCAATTGGAGTTGGACAAACCACTAACTCAAGAAGATATGGCTAAAGCCGTTGAAGGTGTAAGATTACCTTCAGGAGGTTGGGTAAAAGCAGAAGATATTTCGTACCTAAAAGGGAATCATAATAACATTGGAATCGAAATGTTTAACAACAAAAATCGAATTCTGGAAAAGATGTTCGACTTGTTGGGGTATAAAGTAAAAAAGCTCGACAGGGTTTCTTTTGCCGGAATTACAAAAAAGAATCTTTCTAGAGGAGAATATCGTCAGCTTTCTGAAACCGAAGTTGTTCAACTAAAAATGCTAGGATAACAGTAACTTATCGCTCTTAATCCCGTAAAGCTATCTCACAAAAGCTTTACCATGGGTATTTTAAATAAGGTTGTAAATCTTGGGACGTCTAGTGTTGAGGACAATGGTTTAAAAACAAGGATAGTTAGTTCTAACATTGTTGCATTATTATTAGCAGCAATTGCTGGAACTTATATTCCAATAACCTACTACTTTGTTGAACAATTGGCCCTAATTCCTATTTTAGGTGTTGTAATTGCTTCAGTTGGACTAACCCTAAACGGTATAAAACAGCATTTTTTAAGTCGATTTTTAATATCAATCGCCCCTGTTACTTTACCCGGTATTTACCATGCATATTTAGTTCCTGCAACAGACCCTTCTTTGGTGCCATCTGTATTAATTACGATGGGATTCTCTTTAATTCCGTTTATTGTTTTCAGAATAAAAGAATACGCAGGGTGGGTTCCAGGATTGATCTACGGAGGTTTTTGGGTAATAGGTTTTGATGACTTCAAAAATAGTTTAGAAACCGCTGAAGTTTTAGATTATTCCTTTATAAAATCTGGATTCTTCCAATACTTAACATCAAGCATGGGCTTTGTTTTTGGCGCAGGAGGAGTATTTGCACTTTCTTATTTAGGGTATATCTCTGAGGAAAATAATAAAGAAACAAAATTACAGATGGCGGCCTCTCAGAAAGAAATGGAAGAATCTCAGGCTGAACTTCAGAAAACTTTAGAAGAAATAGAGGTTAAAAAATTAGAAGAAGAAAAGAGGATGTGGGCCAATGATGGAATGGTAAAATTCTCTGAAATTCTTAGAAATAACACTGGAGAAGATTTATATGCGGAAATTATTTCTGAGATGGTTCAATATGTTGGTGCCAAACAAGGAAAGGTTTTTAAAACGCTAGAAATAGATGGGCAGCCTTGTTTAAAATTAGAAGGTACCTATGCATACGATCGTTTTAAATATGAAGAAACCGAAGACGGAATAATCGAAATGGGCGAAGGTTTAGTTGGTGAAGCCTATAAAG
>JAYPYW010000001.1:26083-122706 GCA_038154685.1 Flavobacteriales bacterium
CCTATAAAGAGGGTGGAATCATTCACATGACCGAAATACCAGATAATTACACCGCTATTACATCAGGCTTAGGAGAAGCTAACCCAACTGCTATTTTAATATTCCCTTTAATGAACGAGGAAGTTGTAGAAGGTATTATTGAATTGGCAAGTTTCCATGAGTTTGCGGAATTCCAGATTGATTTCTTATCCAAAGTTGGTATCAATATAGCTACCACTTTTGCCAGAGAAAAGATAAATGCGCAAACTTCTCTATTACTTGAAGAAAGTAAACAACAAACGGAAGTTATGCAGCAACAAGAGGAAGAAATGCGCCAAAATATGGAAGAAATGCAAGCCACTCAAGATATGATGAATTCCAGAGAGCAGGAACTTCTAGATGAAATTGGGAAATTGAAAAAAATGCTTAATTAAGCTATGAAAGAATTCATTTTTGAAGGTTCAAAAGATGCAATACTCGCAACAGATTTAAAAGGAATTATTTCTTACTGTAACCCCTCAGCATGCGAACTTTTAGGTTATTCAGAAGAGGAGTTACTAGGATCAAATTATAACTTACTTACTTCAGAAAGCGACAACATATCTTTTACTCAGGCAAAAGATTATATTTTATTTAATCAAGAATTACAACCTCATCCTTCTTCGGTAAAAACAAAACAAGGTAAACTTGAAACAGTTATAGTTCAATATTCTGCTGTAAAGGATAATGCAGGCAATTTATTAGGTTTATCAGCATTTTTAAGAAAGCCAAACCTCTTTGAGAAAACAGCCAGTAATGCACAAGCATTATTAGAAACTGCTCCTGATTCAATGATTATTGTAAATGATAAAGGCCAAATAGTTTTCACTAATTACCAAACCGAAAATATGTTTGGTTATACCAGTCAGGAATTATTAGGTAACAAAATTGAAATTCTAATACCCGACGAATACAAAAATCACATTGGTCACCGAGATAAATACATTGAAAATCACCGGCCAAGGAGTATGGGACAAGGATCGGAGCTTTTTGCTAAAGCAAAAAGTGGAAAGAAAATTCCCGTTGAAATTTCATTAAGCCCCTTAGAAACAAAGGATGGATTATTCGTTTCTGCTGCAATAAGAGACATTACTGATAGAAAGAAAATCGAAAACAGATTAGCAACTTCCAACCAAGAACTCCAGGTTAAAAATAAGGACCTAGAGCAATTCGCATTTATTTCCAGTCATGATTTACAAGAACCACTAAAAACTGTAATGGGGTTTGTACCTCTTTTGAAGAAGGAATATTCGGACGTTATTGATGAAAATGGTAAAATGTATATCAATTTTATCGAAGAAGCTGTCTCGAGAATGAGCGAATCAGTTAATTCCTTATTAGAATACAGTAGAATTGGAAGAAATGCCGAAGCCGGATTAATCAACACCAACGAATTGGTTAAAAATGTACTTAAAGATTTAGGAGGAAGAATAGATGATTCATCAGCAAAAATAAAAGTTGACGATCTTCCAAAAATCATCGGTTTTGAAACAGAAATAAGGCTCGTTTTCCAAAACTTACTTACCAATGCCATGAAATTCATGGAGAAAGATATAACTGCAAATATTTCCATCTCATGTAATAAAACACGTGAATTCTTCGAATTTATAGTAAAGGATAATGGAATTGGTATCAAAGAGCAATTTAAAGAAAAGATCTTTGTTATTTTCCAACGTTTACATAACCGTAAAAACTACTCTGGTTCTGGAATTGGATTAGCCCATTGCCGAAAAATTGTTGAATTACATGGTGGTAAAATTTGGGTAGAAAGTGAAGAAGGAAAGGGAAGTAGTTTCAAATTTACAATACCAAGAAAATAAAAAGCCTCACAAAGAGGCTTAAAAAAATATCTTTTCGATTAGAAGATTATTTAAGGCTTAATTCTAAAACATTATTCAACCCCAATAAGAATTTTATTGGCGTAATACTCACTCAAAGGCTTATTGATATAATATTTAACGTTTTCGTTTTCTTCCGCTCTTTCCATATCCGATGGTAAAATTGAAGTAGTCAACATAATAACTTTAGAAGCTTTCAATTCATCTTGCCTTTCTCCTTCAAGAATTGATAGAAGCTCCCAACCATCTAATCTTGGCATATTTATATCAAGGAATATGTAATCAGGTAACTTATCCATTTCAAGCATTTTATCCAAAGCCTCATCAGGATCCGAAAACTTTTCAATTTGAAACCCGCCATTTAAGGACTCAATAACCTTTTGAGTAAGAACATTAAATCCTTCGTTATCGTCTATTAAATAAATTAATGCCATATTTCTACCTTTTGATGAGTAAGAGATACGCCAATTAAGAAGTATTGTTACATTAAAAGTATAATGTAACAATACTTCTTAGTTTCTTACTATGCTCCTTATAACACTATTGACTATAACCTCTTTTTACGGAAAAAATCTCTTAAAAGTGTTTTACATTCCTCTTCCATAACGCCCCACTCGATCTTTGTTTTAGGATGTAGCATATTCTCATTAAATGATCTAAACCCTCTTTTATCATCCTTTGCTGCGATTACAACTTTCTTTAATCTAGTCCAATAACCTGCTCCTGCACACATTGAACATGGTTCAAGCGTCACATATAACGTACATTCCTCTAAAAATTTTCCGCCTAAATAATTAGCTGCCATCGTAAAAGCTTGCATTTCTGCATGGGCCGTTACATCATTTAAAGCTTCGGTCATGTTATGAGCTTTCGCTATAACCTGGTTCTTACAAACGATAACAGCTCCTACTGGAACTTCATCCATTTCAAAAGCTTTTTGAGCTTCTTGAAAGGCCAACTTCATAAAATGTTCGTCGCTAAAAACTGATAAACTCATATTGCAAAAGTAAAGTTTTCGATGAACTAGGGACCGCAGACTGTCATCCTTTTACTATTTTTGCATCTCAATTTTAATTGGAGATTATGTACAGGTCACACAACTGCGGAGAATTAAGAATTTCAAACGTTGGAACAGAAGTAACCTTAAGTGGTTGGGTTCAGAAGGTTAGAAACAAAGGAGGTTTAATCTGGGTTGACTTACGTGACCGCTATGGAATTACTCAATTAGTTTTAGAAGAAGGTGTTTCAAGCGCTGATGTAATTGAAACTGCTAAGAAATTAGGTCGTGAATTTGTAATTTCTGCAAAAGGTGAAGTAATTGAGCGTTATTCAAAATCAGACAAAATAGTTACGGGTGAGATAGAAATTAAAGTTGATGAATTATCTATTCTTAATGAGGCATTAACACCTCCTTTCACTATTGAAGATGACACAGATGGTGGTGAGGAATTAAGAATGAAATACAGATACCTTGACATTCGAAGAAACCCAGTACGTGCCAATTTAGAATTAAGAAATAAAGTTTCTTTCGAAACAAGAAAATATTTAGAAAGTCAGGATTTCCTAGAAGTTGAAACGCCTGTTTTAATCAAATCTACTCCTGAAGGAGCTCGTGATTTTGTTGTTCCTTCAAGAATGAATCCTGGTGAGTTTTACGCCTTACCGCAGTCTCCACAAACATTCAAACAATTATTAATGGTAGCTGGAATGGACCGTTACTATCAAATTGTAAAGTGTTTCAGAGACGAAGATTTAAGAGCCGATCGTCAGCCAGAGTTTACTCAAATCGACTGTGAAATGTCTTTTGTTACTCAAGAAGATATCATTCAAACTTTCGAAGGTTTAGCTAAACATTTATTCAAATCAGTTTTAGATGTTGAATTATCAGACTTCCCAAGAATGACTTATGCTGATGCCATGAGATTTTACGGAAGTGATAAACCTGACACAAGATTTGGAATGGAGTTCGTTGAGCTTAACGATGTAGCTCAAAATAAAGGATTCAAAGTATTTGATGCAGTTGAATTAGTTGTTGGAATTAATGTTGAAGGATGTGCATCATACTCTAGAAAACAATTAGATAAGATTACAGATTTCGTTAAACGTCCACAAGTTGGTGCTAATGGAGTTGTTTATGTTAAATACAACGAAGACGGAACATTCAAGTCTTCAGTTGATAAGTTCTTCGATCAAGAAGGGTTAAAAGCTTGGGCTGATAAAGCCAATGCTAAACCTGGTGATTTATTATTAGTATTAGCAGGTGATACCAATAAAGTTCGTAATCAAATGAATGAATTAAGATTACACATGGGTAATGAGCTTGGGTTAAGAGATCCTAAAGTATTTAAACCATTATGGGTTGTTGACTTCCCTCTTTTAGAGTGGGATGAAGAAACTGAAAGATACCATGCAATGCACCACCCATTTACCTCTCCAAAGGAAGAAGATTTCGACAAAATGGAATCTGCGCCAGGAGAAGTAAGAGCAAATGCATACGATCTTTGTATGAATGGGGTTGAACTTGGTGGAGGATCAATTAGAATCTTCGACAAAGACCTTCAAAAGAGAATGTTTGATCTTTTAGGTTTCTCAGAAGAAGAGGCTAAAGAACAATTTGGGTTCTTAATGAACGCCTTTGAATATGGAGCTCCTCCGCATGGAGGTTTAGCATTTGGTTTCGACAGACTTTGTGCGATGTTAGGTGGGCAAGATTCTATAAGAGATTTTATTGCTTTCCCGAAAAACAACTCAGGAAGAGACGTAATGATAAACTCTCCAGCAACAATTGACGTAGAACAACTTAACGAATTAAATATTTCGCTTAAAGGTTAATGTTTTTACGTTACAACATATTTACTTTATTCTTCTTGGGATTAATCCTTGTTGGATGTTTAATCCCGGGTAGTAACTTGCCTAAAGCAACAACTCAAAACTTAGATAAGGTGATGCACATTACTTTATTCTTTTTGTTTTCTTTTAGCGCAATAGTAGGGTTTGTAAAACAAAGTCAGTTCCCAAAACTTCATTACGACGCAGTTAAGTTCGTTATTGGAATTAGCGCTTTTTTAACAATTGCTACCGAAGTTGTTCAACATTTTTTTATCCCTCGTAGGACTTTTGATTTGTTTGATATTATTGCCGATTTAGTTGGGTTGGTATTGGCTTTTGGTTTCTTCATGTATGTTAGAGGAGATAAAAAATGTGGGTTTTAATCTTCCAAACCTCTGTAAGCTAAACAAACTATTGTTACTTCTACCCCATTCGTAATTAGTTCGTTTGCACATGAAACCAAGGTGGCTCCTGTGGTTATAACATCATCAATAAGGTAAACATGATTTAGTTTATTTAATTCCTTCACCCTAAACCGTTGATACATATTTTCAAAACGATCATAAACTCCTTTATCTGTTTGCGTTGCTGTTTCCTCTGGCCTAAGAATTAAAGACTTCAGCTCAAAACCATGATAATCTGCAAACCCTTTAGCTAGAATTTCTGCTTGATTATAACCTCTTTTGCGTTGCTTTTTAGGATGCATCGGAACGAAAGTTACTACTGAATCCGGAATCAAATCCAACTTTATAACTTTGGCCATATGAGCACCTAAATTTAATGCCAGCTTTTTGTTTCCATTGTATTTAAACTCGTGAATTAAAGTCTGTAGCTTTTCTTTCTTAAGAAATTGATACGGAACGAATACGTTTTTAATTGTAGCCTTTCCCCAAAAAAGTTGTGCTAACTCTTCTTGTCTTCCTTCAGATGTTCCAATTTCCATAAAATTCAGCTCACAATGCAAGCAAAAATTGATCTCTCCTTTAACCAAAGGAACTTTACAACTCGTGCACAAAGTCGGATAAATTGAAGAAATTAGGCCTTTAAATATTGACATCTCATTACAGGAATTCAATAATACCTAAAAATACAGTATATTTGCGATTGAACTCGGAATTTAATGTAGGTTATGAGCGACTCACAAGAGAAAAAAAAGGGTAAAGGGTTAATAATTGTTCTATTCGTAGTAATCGGTTTATTAACTGGTGCGGCAGGATTTTTAGCGAAAGTAGCTTTCGTAGATCAAAGTGGTGAAATTGAAACTCTTCAAAGAAAGACTGAGACTACACAATCAAGATACAAAAGACTTACTGGAGATATTGATAAAGCTAAGAACCTTTTAGCTTCAATTGATATTTCAGGTTTTGATACTGCGGGAATCGATACAGCAATGTTCGGTGGTGATATCGCAGCAATTTTGGAGAAAAGAAAAGAAAGCGCGGAAAAAATTGCTGAATTAGAAGGTCAAATTCAGGAATTAATTTCTCAATCAGAGGGTCAAGCTAAGAACTTTTCTCAGTTCAAAGCTTTATACGCAAAGTTAAAAACTGAGGTATACTTATTGAGATCTGAAATCTCTAAGTTGAAAGCGAAGAATCAGGCTTTAATTTCTGAAAATGCAAGATTAAAAGAAGAAAACCAAAAATTAGGTACAGACCTTCAAGGTGCTAATGCAGCAAACGCTGAGTTAACTGATGCCAACAATACACTTCAAGGAAAAGTTAACATGGGTAAACGTCTTCAAACTTTCGACAAAACTGCTGAAGGAGTTAAGTTGAGAAGAAATGGAGAAGAGAAATCCACAAACAGAGCAAGAAGAGCTGATAAGATTAGAGTTGCATTCACAATTGGTAAAAACCCACTTACTGATGCGGGTGATGTTGATTTATATTTAAGAGTTCTTGATCCAGACGATAGAGTTGTATCTCAAGGGGGTGAGGAATTCAACTATAAGAATGAAAAGTTAATTTACACTTCTAAAGAAACTATCAATTATCAAAACGCAGCAACTGATGTAATTCTTTATGCTGAGAAAGTGGGAGGTAAACCATTTACTGAAGGATTATACAAAGTTCAAGTATACACTAAATCTGATATGATCATGGTGGAGACATTCACTTTGAAGTAGATTTATAAAACTTTATTTAAAAGCTGTTTGGCCTTGCTAAACAGCTTTTTTTATTTCTAATCGATAGATATACCTTACTTTTGCTTTATCGTGAGCAGACAGGACGAATTCATAAAACTTTTTATTGAGAAACTACCTAGTAGACTCGAAGAAGGGAAGATTGAGAAGATTATTTCTCGATTAGATGATATGCACCCTGCTGATATTGCTGAAATAATTAGAAGAGTTGACGACAATGATGTTGTTGCCATCGTAAGATTATTAAGTGAAGAAGTTAGATCAGATGTTGTAGCTGAACTAGAACCGGAGGAAAGGGAAAAACTACTTGAAATCTTACCTGCAACAGAGATTGCTGAATCTGTTGTTAACAAAATGGATTCCGATGATGCTGCTGATCTATTATCTGAATTACCACTCGAAAAACAATCTAATGTAATTAACGCTCTTGAGGATACTGAGCAGGCTCAGGACATCCTTGACCTACTTACATATGATGAAGATTCCGCTGGAGGATTAATGGCTAAGGAACTTGTAAAAGTTCGAGAAAATTGGACCATTAAGGAATGTGAGGTAGAATTAAGGAAACAAGCTGAAGAGGTTGAAGATATTCATACAGTTTATGTTGTTGATGAATATGAGAAGTTGGTTGGTATTATTCCTTTAAAAGCAATTATCCTTAATTCACCAAGTAAAAAAATAAAGGACATCACTGAAAAGGATGTTATATCTGTTAAAGCCAACGCTGAAAGTAAGGAAGTCTCAAGGTTAATGGACAAATACGACTTAGTTGTTATGCCCGTTGTAAACGAAATAAATCAGCTTGTTGGAAGAATTACTATTGATGATGTTGTTGACGTAATTGTTGAGGAGGCTGAAAAGGACTACCAAATGCTTTCGGGAATTTCGGAGGATGTAGAATCATCAGATAATGTTTGGCAATTAACAAGAGCAAGATTCCCTTGGCTTTTAGTTGGAATGCTTGGAGGTATATGTGGTGCTTTAGTTATTGGATTTTTTGAAAAAGGTGTCAACCCAGCACTTATGGCATTTATTCCGTTAATTGTTGCAATGGGTGGAAATGTTGGAATTCAATCATCTGCGTTAGTTGTACAGGGGCTTGCAAACAATTCCCTTACTGGAACAATTGCGAGTAAACTATTCAAAGAATTGGGTGTAGGAATTGTAAATGGATTACTTTGTGCTACCTTGCTTCTTTTGGTAAATTTATTAATGGGCGAACCCGCTAATAACTCAATTGCAATTAGCGTTTCCCTTCTATCAGTTATAATTTTTGCAGCCATATTTGGAACATGGATTCCATTGTTTTTTCACAAAATTAAAATTGATCCAGCATTAGCTACTGGACCATTTATTACAACAGCCAATGACATTTTTGGACTGTTCCTTTATTTCTACATCTGTAAATTATTGGTTGGATAATGCTGGGGAAAGTAATATTCATAGACTCAGTTCATGATATTCTATGGGAAAAACTTTCTGAAATGGGATGGACTTGTGAAAACAAAACCAACCTTGATAAAGAGCAAACCCTTGAAATTTTAGGTGAATATGATGGTATTGTCATTCGATCTAAGTTCAAATTAGAAAAAGAACTCCTAAAAAGTTTAGCAAAACTTAAGTTCATAGCAAGAGCAGGATCAGGATTAGAAAATATAGATCTAGTAACATGTAAAGAGCTAGGGATTGAAGTTTTTAGTTCTCCGGAAGGAAATCGAGACGCGGTTGCTGAGCATGCTATGGGTATGCTACTTATGCTACTAAATCATTTAAAAAGGGCTGATTCAGAAGTAAGAAAAGGTGTTTGGAAAAGGGCTGAAAATAGAGGGTATGAATTAAAAGGTAAAACAATTGGTTTAATTGGCTATGGTGTAATGGGTAAAGCTTTTGCTCAAAGATTATCAGGGTTTGAAATTGAGATTTTGGCTTACGATAAGTTCAAAACCGATTTTTCGGATGAATTTGTAAAAGAAGTTTCCCTAGAAAAAATTTTAGAAGAATCTGATATCGTTAGTTTGCACACAAATTACCTACCAGAAAACAAATACATGATTGATGATGATTTTATCAATCAAATGAATAAGCCTTTTATATTAATCAATACTGCAAGGGGGTTTAACGTAAAAACCTCAAGTTTGGTAAACGCCCTAAAGTCGGGAAAAATAATAGGAGCTTGCTTAGATGTGCTGGAAGTTGAATCCACTTCATTTGAATCTGTTGAAGACACCGATGAAATGAAATATCTAAAGCTATCAGAAAACGTGATTTTAAGTCCACATATTGCTGGCTGGACACATGAATCAAACTATAAATTAAGTGATGTTCTAGCAGAAAAAATCCAATCTTGGATTAATCTTGGAGCGCAATAAATTCGAACTTCAGCCCCAATATCTTTTCATATTCTTGTCCGCATTCTAAAAGGTCTTCATCAAGAATATCATAAAACCAAAACATTGTAATATTAACACCTTGATTCATCAATTCTTTTAAACGCTTAAATATGTTATAAACAAACTTTGATGATGAAGAGTTATAATACTCTAACTTAAAATGGAAATCTAATTTTTTACCATTTGCATTGCTTGGCGCCCAATTTAAAAACTGATCCAGCCATTTCATTACCGGTTCGAAAAAAGTAAGCACATTCTCTGGACGACACTCACCTTCAAGCGTAAACTGGAAAGACTCAATATTAAAGTCTAACTGTGGCGTTGTATCTCCTCTTTCTATAACTAGCGACTCCATCTTAATTAGCGTCTTGTACTTTTATTTTTAACGTGAAAAAAGAATTTTCTCCATCAATTTTTTCAAAATCGAATTCAAACTTATTTCCACTTTTAATGGCCATATCAATAATTCCTAAACCGGCTCCTCCTCTAACATTAAGCTCCCTTTCATTGGTTAATATTTCATTGTACCAATCTCTTAATCCTTCTTTCTCTAAAGAGTTAGCTTTGATGAGCTTGTCTTTGAGTGCGTCAATCTCATTATTTGAAATTTTATTACCAGTTGCGAGATAATAAAAGTCATCATCCTTTCCCAAAACAAAAGTCGCAGGATACTTATCCCCTTCGTTTTTTAAAGCATGTTTTGTCAGGTTTTCTAGTGACTCAATCATGATGTTATAAACCTTCTTCATAATTGACCGCCCACCAATATTACTTTTAGCCATTAAAAGCAACACAGTAATTAAATCAGGAGAGAATTCTCCCGTGTAAGATAACCTCACAGAATTATCCTCCATCAACTGATGGGTTTCATATGCAAACTGGGAATTTATTCTTTCAGCACTCATTATTCGTCCGAGTTGTACGGTAATTTGTCATAAAGGTTCTCTAATTAAGATAGAAATATAATTAATTCCATAAAAGTTTTCCTTCAATCATTTAACTGGGGCGTTTTTCTTTATTATCTTAGTGACCCACAATTGTAAAAATCCAAAAAAGTAATATACCAATGAGCGAAATTGCAAAGGTTGAAATTGGAGGTCAGTCATACGAACTACCTGTAATTACTGGAACAGAAGACGAGAAAGGAATTGATATCACTAAATTAAGAGCGCTTTCAGGAGCTGTTACTCTTGATTCTGGATTCAAAAACACTGGTTCAACTAAAAGTGCTGTTACTTACCTTGACGGTGAGAATGGTATTTTAAGATATAGAGGTTACTCAATCGAAGAATTAGCTGAAAAAGCATCCTTCATTGAAGTTGCTTATTTATTAATTAATGGTGAGTTACCTACAAAAGCTCAATTAGCAGATTTTGAAGCTAACATTACAAACCACACATTAATTCACGAGGACATGAAGCGTTTCTACGAAGCCTATCCTTCGAAAGCACACCCAATGGGAATTGTTGCTTCGTTATTATGTTCTCTTTCTACTTTCTACCCAGATTCTCAAAATCCAAACAGAACTGAGGAAGAAGTTGAATTAACTATCTACAGATTATTAGCAAAGTTACCAACTATCGCTGCTTGGGCTTATAAAAACTTTGTTGGTCATCCAGTTGTTTACCCTAAGAATAACTTAGATTACAACGAGAACTTCTTAAACATGATGTTCGGATTACCATCAGAAGAATACAAGTTAGATCCAGTTATTACTGATGCGTTAAACAAATTATTAATCTTACATGCTGATCACGAGCAAAACTGTTCGGCGTCAACTGTAAGAATCGTTGGTTCTTCGCATGCTAACTTATACTCTTCAATTTCTGCTGGTGTTATCGCATTATGGGGACCACTTCATGGAGGTGCTAACCAAGCAGTAATCGAAATGTTAGAAGCTATTCACAAAGATGGTTCTCCATTAGAAGAGTGGATTGCAAAAGCAAAAGATAAGAATGATCCATTTAGATTAATGGGATTCGGACATAGAGTTTACAAAAACTTTGACCCTAGAGCAAGAATCATCAAGAAAGCTGCAGATGATGTATTAAACAAATTAGGAATCGAAGATCCATTAATTGAAATCGCTAAAGAATTAGAGCAAGTTGCTCTTAACGACGAGTACTTCAAAGCAAGAAACTTGTATCCTAACGTTGATTTCTACTCTGGAATCATTTACAAAGCATTAGGAATACCAACTGAAATGTTTACTGTAATGTTCGCATTAGGTAGATTACCAGGATGGATTGCACAATGGAAAGAAATGATCGAAAACAAAGAACCAATCGGTCGTCCACGTCAGATTTACGTTGGAGAAAACGAAAGAGCTTATGTTCCTGTTGAGAACAGATAAGATCAAATCAGAATAAATTAGAAAAAGAGGTTTCAATTTTGAAGCCTCTTTTTTTGTTTTATAGTACTTTAAAGCCTCCAAATACCTTAATTTTATGGAACCATTTTTTTCAAATAACGTATTTGGAAAGATGCTTTGGGGATGAAAAAAATTCTATTCCATCTTTTTCTATTATTATCTGGAACTTTGTTATCGCAAAGTTACCACATGCGTACGCTTACCCAAGAGGATGACAGCTTAGCAGACAACACCGTAAATGATCTTCTTCAGGACAGAAGGGGGTTAATTTGGATGGCAACCGATCAAGGGATTTCACAATGGAACGGTATCGAATTCTCCCAAATAATTAAAACCAAAGATCTTCCAGCTAAAGAAGTACAATGTTTATATGAGGATGTAAAAGGTCATTTGTGGATTGGTACATCAGGCGGTTTATCTGTTTATGATGGCTATAACTTAAAAAATTTCACCGAAGAAGATGGTCTTCCTTCCAATGCTATTAAATCAATCGTTGAAGATGGATTTGGCCGTTTATGGATTGGTACTCACAGAGGTGGATTATGTACTTTAGATAACTTTTCGAATGATGGGACTAAGTTTTTAAAATATGAACTCAGATCCAGATCAATACAAAACCTTACTATAAATAAAGTAATAGAAACTCCTGACGCAAAAGTTTATGCTGGTACGGACATTGGGTTGTTTGAAATAGACAATGGAAATGATAAGTTATTTGGAGCCAGACAAGGCGTAAGAGGCCAGGTTGAAGACATAATTGAAGATGTTAATGGGGATATTTGGATTGGAACTGATGAAGGTCTGATTCTTAAATCCAATACAAACATCAAAAAATTCCACATATCTACAGGATTTCCCATAAGAGGTGTTAAATCCTTGGAGATTGATAAATCTGATAACATATGGATTGGAACTCTTATCAACGGAGTTATCAAACTAAACATCAATACCTTCGAATACAAAGTTTACAACAATAACAACAGTAATCTTTGTGGTAACTCAGTGAGCGCCATTCTTGAGGACGCGAATGATAATATTTGGGTCGCAGCAAGCGATATGGGTGTTTCCAAACTTACAGGAATATCATTTTCTTATTTAAATGAAAAAAATGGTTTGCCAAATGAAAAAATCAACTCACTAATTCAGGGCCAAGATGGAAACTTCTGGTTTGGTACGGAAAGAGGATTGATATGGTCAGATCAAAAGGATTCAATATATGTATTTAATAAATCCAATGGTTTACCAACCAATTATGTCTCAACTGTTTTCGAAGATGATGAAGATAACATATGGGTAGGTACGATTGCGGGACTTACAAAAATCAGAAACAGAGAAATTGTTAAAACCTATGGTTTTATGGATGGATTTTCTCCTATTACATGTATTTCCCAGGATGATGAAGGAATAGTTTGGGTAGGAACTAAAGGTGGTGGAGTTGCCCAAATTGATGGAGAAAAAATCAAATTCCTAAGAATGATCGATGGTTTGCCAAACGGAGATATTACAGCTGTTACAAAGGACCAATCTGGCAAGATTTGGATTGGAACAAGGAATACTGGTATCATTTGGTATAACGGGATTGAATTTGCCACTATAACAGAGGAGGACGGGCTATTACCTTCCAATAAAATTAATACCATGATTAAGGGTCCAAGGAAAGAGATTTACATTGGAACTAGAAATGGTTTAACTATTTATAATGAAAGCAGACAAGGAAGTGAAACTAATATTACTACTATTACCTCAAAGAATTCAAAACTCTCCTCAGACAATATTAAATCTTTAATTGTTGATGAAGACAATGATTTGTGGGTGGCTACGAATGCGGGCTTAGACCGTATTTCTTTTAACCCACCGCAAGTTACTCGACAAACAGGGGAATTGATTTCAGAAATCAAGCACTTTGGAAACACACATGGAGTAATCGGAAGGAAAATTAACACCAATGCCGTTTGTGAGGATTTTGATGGTAATGTATGGTTCGGAACGACAATTGGAGCGCTTAAACATGATAGGACGGTAGATAATACTAATGATGTTGCTCCTCAGGTTTTCTTTACAGGGTTAAACCTTAATGGACAAAAAATAGATTGGAAAAATAGAAACTTTGAAGTTGAACCTTGGAGTGGGATTCCAAAAAACCTTGTACTTCCTTATGATTCTTCTACCGTTACTTTTGAGTTTGTTGGAGTAAACCATGATAATACTTCAAACGGGACAGCTTATTATTGGTATCTGCAAGGATATGAAGAACCTAATTTCATCCCTAAATTCGAAAACGAAATTGAGTACAAAAAAATCCCTCCTGGAGATTATACTTTCATCGTATACTCTTGTAATGGTGATGAAATTTGTAGTGATAAAACACCTGCTAAATTCTCTTTCACTATTTCACCACCCTTTTGGCAAGAAATCTGGTTTATTTCATTGCTTGTAATTGTTGTAATTGGATCAATCATTCTTTTCATCCAGTTCAGAGAAAGAAAACTAGTTGCTGAAAGAGAATTATTGGAAGAAAAAGTAAAAGAACGTACGCAGGAGGTTGTAGATAAAAACAAACAGCTTGAATTAGTTAACCTTGAAATGGTTGCTAAAAACAAAGAGATTGAAGAAAAAAATAACGACCTGAACTCAAGTATTAGGTATGCTTTAACAATTCAGCAAGCATCCTTCCCACCTGTTCAGGATTTAAAAGATCAAATTCCAAACTCATTTATTTACCATCTACCAAGAGACATTGTTTCTGGAGACTTTTATTGGTACAGAAAAGTTGGATCGAAATTCGTTATTGCATGTGCCGATTGTACAGGGCATGGTGTTCCAGGTGCTTTAACTAGTATGATTGGAATTGCCCTTTTAAATGAAATTGTCGGGGGTAATAAAATAACTGATCCTGCATTAGCCCTTGCTAATCTTGATAAAGGTATTTTAAAGGCTTTCGAGAACAGTGAATCTGAAACTAATGACGGGATGGATATTAGTTTGATTACTGTTGATATTGAAAACAAGGTTATTGAATATGCTGGTGCTTACCGACCATTAATTATGGTTAGAGATGGAGAGTTAGCAGAACACAAGGCTACTAAAATGTCCATTGGGTTTAAAGACGTTCCAAACAAAGTTTTTGAAAAAACTACACTTCAATTCCAAGAAGGTGATTGCTTCTACATGTTCTCAGATGGTTACCCTGATCAATTCGGAGGAGAAAAAAATAAGAAGTTTAAAACTAAAACCATGAAAGAGATGCTAGTTCAAGCTGCATCTATTGATATGGCCTCTCAAAAAGAAATTGTTGACCAACGATTAAGAGAATGGATGGGAGATAACGAACAAGTTGATGACATACTTGTTATGGGGATAAAGTTCTAATTTACCGGAACAATTTCAGCCAATTCTAAGCGAAGAAAAGCAAACTCTAGTAGTTCAATACTTTCATTCATTTCCTTTCTATTTAATGCTATCATTAAATTAGAAACAGGTGTTTTCAGGAATATCTTATCGATTAATTTATTGGACTTGTCTCCATATTCTTCTAAAGTGGCCTTCAAAGCCCTTAAAAATATTTTTGCTTGATCCTTTTTGAATTTTAATATAAGGGTTCCGATACCTATAATTAACTCATCAGATACTCCGCAGTACATTACATTACCTATTGAACTGGAAGAGATTAATTTATGACTACAATCTTTCATCATTTTATTTTTAGTTTCTTTCTAAAAACAAATATGAAATATTCAAACACTTATTGCAATCGCTAAAAAAAGTGAAAAAATGATAACTATCTATTAAATTAACCCTCTAGATTTTAACTCCAAGTATTTGTTAATTGTATCTACATTCAACTTTTGTGGAGTTGTTAAGATGGTATTTATACCATATTTCTGTAGCTCGGCAGCAATGGTTTGTTTTTCAATAACCGCTTTTTGGGCCATTGTTTGAACATAAATATCTTCAATGGTTTCCGCCTTCTTATTGGCTTTTTCAACCAAACCAGTATTCTCAAAAAAGATAACTACCAATAAATGAAGCTTGCTTATTTTTCTAAGCATCGGCATTGCGCGCTCCATGGCGTATAAACTCTCGAAATTTGAATACAAAAAGAGTAAACTTCTACCTTTTATATTTTGACGAACACCATAATAAAGCATTTCATAATTAGCATCGTTAAACCTTGTTTTTTGTCGGTAAAGATTTTCTAAAAGTTTTCTCAATTGACCGCCTAATTTCTCTGCTTTTACGTGAACCCCCAACTTATCAGAAAAGGTCATCAATCCAACTTTATCATCTTTTCGAAGCGCAATATTTGAAATTACTAATGCAGAGTTAACGCTATGATCCAACAAAGTCATATCATCAAACGGCATCTTCATGGCTCTACTCTTATCAATAATGGAATAAACACTTTGTGAACGTTCATCCTGATATTGATTAACCATGATCTCCCCTTTCCTACTGGTTGCCTTCCAGTTTATTTTACGAAAATCATCTCCTTGAACATAAGGTTTGATTTGCTCAAACTCCTGCGCATTTCCTAATCGTCTTACCTTCTTAACTCCGTGATTTAAATTAGAGTTAGTAAATACCTTCAATTCATATTCTCTCATTAACCTAACTGAAGGATATACCTTTGAAGCAAAATCCTGAGAGTAACGAATCCTCCTTTGGGCCACTCTTAAGGAAGTTCCTACAAATAAGTTCAGCGCACCAAATTTATACTCTCCTCTTTTAACCGGCTTTAGGTAATAATCAATTATTTCCTCCTCTCCAGGAGCCAGATTTAAAAAGCGCTTAAAATCTCTAATTTGAAACTGGTATGGCAATTCATCAATAACCTTAAGAGTAACTGGCATATTGTAATGATTCTTAACCAGTATTCTTACATGATTGTCTTCTCCTAAATTCAATTGCTCTTTAACAATCCTTTCTGCTTCAATTTTTGTTGAGCTGCTGTATAGAATAAGTATGTCTACAAACAAATAAGCAAAAACAAGCGCCAGGAATAATTGGGCAAAAAAGAACAGCGAACTCCATAAAAAACTTGCTACAAAGAAAGCAGCAGCTATCCCTAACAAAAGGAAAAACCAATTGGTTTAATATAAGTTCGATATGAATTTATTTGTTTTCAAGATTATCTAGGCACTTCAATTTTTTGTACAATTTCAGCAATTACATCCTCTGCTGAAATCCCTTCCATTTCGGTTTCTGGCGTAAGAATTATTCTATGATTTAAAACAGGTTCACACACATATTGAATATCGTCCGGAGTAACAAAATCTCTTCCTCTAACTGCAGCAGCTGTTTTAGCAGATCTTAAAATAGATAAGGAGGCTCTTGGAGATGCTCCTAAATATAAACGAGCATGATTTCTTGTTTCAGCGACTATTTTAGCAATGTATTCAATTAACTGATCCTCAATTTTCACCTCCTCAATTAAACCTTGAAACTCCTCAATATCAGCAGCTGTTAAAACCGAATTAATGTCATCGAAGGATACTTCCTTAATGTTGTTTTTAAACCTTTGTAAAATTGCAACCTCATCCTGAATTCCTGGATATTCTAGTTTAATTCTAAAAAGAAATCTATCCAATTGAGCTTCAGGCAAGCGATAAGTTCCTTCCTGCTCTATTGGGTTTTGGGTGGCCATTATAAAAAATGGAGGATCTAACTTAAAAGTTTCTCCATCGTTAGTTATTTGTCGCTCCTCCATTACCTCAAAAAGTGCAGCTTGAGTTTTAGCAGGCGCTCTGTTAATCTCATCAATCAACACGATATTCGAGAAAATAGGTCCTTTCTTATAAGTGAATTCCGATGTTTTAACATTAAAAACAGAAGTTCCCAGCACATCAGAAGGCATTAAATCTGGCGTAAACTGAATTCTTGAATAATCTACCGAAAGGGTTTTAGAAACCACTTTAGACGTCATTGTTTTGGCAATTCCTGGAACCCCTTCTAGTAATACATGTCCACGAGAAAAAATTGCCAAAATAATTTGATCAATTAGCTCATGCTGACCAATAATCATTTTCCTTGCTTCGGCTTTAACTTCTTCAATCTTATTTTGAAACTTTTGAAGCTTTAATCGTGATTCAGGTACAAAAGGCTTTGGAGCTTCCTCAACCATCTCTTCTTTTGGATCAATTATATCCTCTGATGGCACTTGTTCACTATTTACCGGCGCTTCATTAGAAGTATTATTTACTTGCTCCTCTTGATTTTCTGACTGGTTATTTTCGTTTAATTCCATATTTACTTCGCTTTTTTGTAAAAATCGTTTAATCTCTTGTAAAGGTTAACCAGGTATTCATCCGATACAGCGGTTATGTTTTTCCCTCCTTTAAAATGTTTTAATAAGGCTTTTATTTCTTCCTCTTCAACGCCAGATTTCTGAGCTAATCTTTTAGCATAAGATGCGTCATCATTGTAAGCAACATAGTACTTAGCACGCATCTTATTTTTAAAGATTTTCTCCATATGGACAATGAGCTTATTATGCTGATTTTGTTTTAAGTACAACCTTGCAATTGTTTCAGTAAATTCCAAGGACGAATTGTCGTTAGATTGTGTGGTTGGAATAATCTTCTGCTCTCTTTTCCCTCTGAAAATAATAAATAGAACTACTGCAAAAATGATTAATAAGTAAGCCCACCTTAATTGCATATTTGAAAGTAGGAAATTGAAAGAACTATCACTCGATAGCCACCTTCCTGTGCTATGATTGCTATTACTGTGATCGATTTCCATTAATTCATTTTCATAAACTCCTGTTGTATAATTATCAAACAAAATTGCACTGTTTGGAAAATATGAAAGCACTATTTCTACATATTCTCGCCCTTGATTTGTAGAAAGGTATTTATTGGTAAAAGCTTGAGGAACTGTATGTAATAAGATCTTCCCACCACCGTATTCAAACTCAATGAAACATGGTCGGTATTTTGCTTTTCCTCTCACATTCCCATTTGTGTAAGAAATACCATAATTTACATATCTCCAACGCCTAGTTTTCGGTTTGCCCTTTTCCCAGTTGATTAAGTTGTATTCATTAGGGAAGTTTTCGTTGTTAAAACTTAAAACAATTAAAGTATCGCTGGTGTAATCAAAGTAATCGGCACTGTTATAATTAACAAATAAATTATCCAATAACCTTGCAGGCAAAAACTCTGCAGCAATAAAAACATTATTCCCGGCGTCTACAAAGTCAAGTAGATCCTGAACTTCAGACGGAAATAAATTCAAAGACTTCCCCACAAACATATAGGTTACCTCCTTTGCATCTAATTGTAATTCTGTACTGTCAAAATATTCCTCTACTGAAACATCAATATCCTTAACAGTGTGATTTGGCAAGCCTTCTTGGAGTATCTCTCTAATAAAGTAGGTTCCGTAAGGATGTTTACTTTTCGAGTTATAATCTTTCTCCCAATTAATTGATTCAACTTTTCGGTCTGAAAGTTCCTTCGATTCTGCATCCTCATTCCCAACAAAATATATCAACCCTCCCAGTCCGAAAACCAGAACAGCCATAATTAAGTATTTTACTGAGTTATTCAATTATTTAGTGATTGCTTCAATTAGTTTTTGAAAATGCTTTTCCACCACTTCAAAATCGCTGGATCCAATTTCATATTTACCATACCAAATGAATTCGTAACTTTTAATGGCTTCCTTAAAATCAGCAAAGAAAGATTGACCTTGAACTTCAATTTGGTAATGGTAATTCGTTTTCCTTTTTTTCCATTGGATAAAGCCTTTGTCGGATAATTCCTTGATCACCCAAACAAAATAAAGTCGTGTTGCACTTCGGAAATCATTATTTGATTTTGCAGCTAATATTTTCTTCTCCAATTCAGACAATTGTACCGCTTCAGGGTTCATGTCCTGGTCGTATAATATTTTATGGCCTTCTCCCTCAATTGGAGTTTTTGCAAATAACATATACCCAGCAAAACCAAGGATTCCGGCTATTAGAATAATTAAGAGTAATTTGAAAAAACTACCATTAAGGTTAGCATTAGACTGTTCATTGTACTTTTTTTCTTGTCGAGGATCACTTTTGCTTTTATCCTCTTTCCTTTTTAACCTACTTTTTTCAATAGCAGCTCGTCTGTTTTCATCCCTTTTGTATGAATTCCGTCTTTTAAATGCCTTTCTTTCGTACCTTCTTGAATCTGATTGAATACCATCATTCGAATTTTTTTGCCCGCTTCCTCTATGATATTCTCTGGTGGTTATTGTTCCCGAAATGGAATCATATTCCCAAATAACATAAGTATCCCCCTTTTCAACCCCATAACCTAATCCAAACTCGGAACTATCTCCCTCCAGGCGCTTTTGCTCCATTTCTTCTATTAAATCAACTTCTTTTTTAAGGCGTTCATATTCATCATTTTTGAACGTCTTTTTCTCAACCACTTCATTATCCTCATTTAGGAAAAGAGGTAATTCTTCCTCTCCCTTTAAAAACAAAGAAGTGAACAAAAAGACGGCTATTGATATGAACCTAATAATCTCCCTCATCAGCTTGTTCGAAAAGATTATTTTTTGACCCAAAATCCTTTAATCTCGAGTAAAGAGATTTAGCTTGAATTCTTTCTCTAATGGAATGAAATTGAATAATCAAACCAACAACCACAAAGGATACAATTAAAGAGAAGAAGGCATAATACAATGCAAAGTTTAACGAGTTAGCTAAAGCTGAGATGTCATCAACAAATGGTTTAACATGATCCAAAATAAACTCTGATAAGAAATCAATATTAAAAGTAGCATTAACGCCAAACACCTGCGAAAAAAGATAACCCACAACAAAAACAATTAACGGGATTACCATTTGTAATAGGAACATTCCTACGGATCCAAACCATGATTTAAACACCAAGTTAAGGCCTCCCTTTAAGTTAGAAGTGTGTTTTTCATCCTCATAAAATCCAGCGTAGGAAAATTGGAATATGAATGGAACCAATAAGATTCCAAAAAATATCATGAATGATTTAGGCCACAACTGAACCAAAAGAACGAATAATATTGTTGGCCAAAGTTTTAAAACCCCAAAAGCACTAAATTTCAAATACTCGATAATTCTAAATTCTTGTTGTTTTCTGTATAAATAAACCGCATAATAAACGGCTAAGAATAAAGGAATCACCAATCCCAAAGATGCAAAATAATGAAACCCTGTAGCACCTTCTCCTCCCAAAACTTCTTTGATATTCACCCACCAATAAAGCTCCTGGTTATAACTTTCGTGATTAAAAAAATGGAGCGCTGGAATTAAAAGCATCAAAGGAAAACAAAAAAGCATCCAACCCTTAAAAAAATTACTAAACGATTGCCTATAAAGGTTAAGTGAATCGTTAAAAATCTCTCCAACCTCTCTTACTTTTTCTAATGCAATAGTTTTGTTTTTAACGTGTGGAATATCATCGTTAAAAACAAAATGACCTGGTTTAATTTTAGTGCGATAAAGGTAAATGGGATACGCCACGAAAAAAAAACAAATAAATGCTAAAGAACCCAAAACTATGATATACTTAAAAGCCATTGGCATTCCCGTATACCTAGTTACGCTCCCTTCGATAAACCCCGAAAAGATTAAAATGAAAACACAACTTAACGCAATTTTAAAACTTCTTTTTGCTGATATTCTTAATGATTGTAATCGGGTATATGTTCCAGGAAACAACAAACCTCCTCCTAGGACTAACCCTGCTCCTCCCGCAATAATGATAGTTGCTATTTCCAAAACCCCATGAATCCAAATGATCCACATAGCCTCTGATAAAACTCCTTTGTGGTAGAGGTAATAATGGAAGGTCCCCAACATAATTCCGTTATGTACCATTATAATTACAGGAGGAACTCCAGCTGCAATTCCGGTAATATAAGTCCGGGATGCAACCATGGTATTATTGTAAGTAATATTAAAGCTCGACCATGCTGAATTACCATGCTGATGATAAACAGCCATTGGATCTCCATTGGCAATATTCTCATCTGTCATTGAAATATATCTTTCCCCCATAATTTGAGTCGCGTAATCGATATCATTAGCAGTAGATACAATTCCAACCATCATGGAGCTCATAAAAATGAAAAGTGCAAGTACCATAGCTTTCCAGCTTCTTGCAAACTCCACTGGTAAACCATGCGTCCAAAAATTAATAAACTTTTTTATCCTAACCTTTCGGTTACGGTTAACTTTTAGAAATACTAACTGGGAAAGGTAATTTAGGTAAACTCTAACTGATCTTTTTGCATAAAAAGTCCTCGAATAACTCAAGTCATCAGTGATTTCCACAAACAAATCTGTCAGTTTATCTGGATCAGCATTTTCATTTTGCTGCATCTGCTCAAACTTCTTCCAGCTTTTCTTTTTTTGTTTTATAAAAGTGGTTTCCCTCAATCCAATTTAATTAAGGGTTAAAAATCTTGTTTATCCATCGGAATGCAAAATTATTTGTATTATTTATTCTTAATTTGGCACCTAAATGCGAACAATCAGTATAAATACCACTCAAAACGTAGCTATCGATTATGAATTAGCTGGTATTATGGAAAGAATCCTTGCTTTCCTGCTGGACACGGTAATTGTTGTTGCATACATAGTGATTGTTTCTACGTTCTCACTTTTAGGAGGTTTAATCAGCTTTGATGATGGAGGAATTGGCTCTTTCATTGTTTCGGTAATATTCATTTTCCCAGTTTTTATTGCTTATCACTTATTTTGTGAAGCCTTATGGAACGGACAATCAATTGGGAAAAAGGCATTAGGAATTAAAGTAGTTAAATGTAATGGTCAGCAAATGGACATGGGCGATTACGGAAAAAGATGGATGTTTAGACTTTTAGATATCCTTTTATCTGCGGGCTCTGTTGCTGTACTAACCATTTTAAGTAATGACTATAATCAAAGATTAGGAGATATTGTTGGAGATACATGTGTTGTAAAAACCCGACCAACAAATCAGATTTCTATTAAGGATATTCTTAAAATAAAATCGCAAGAAAATTACGAACCCAAATACGAAGGAGTTGTGCGGTTTACAGAAGAAGATATGTTGTTACTAAAAAACACACTCGATCGTGCAAAATCTACTCCTAATGATCACTACAGAAAACTACTTGCTGAACTTACAGAGAAAATTTGCAAGGAGTTAGAAATCACAAAAATCCCTAAAAAGAGAACAGCTTTTCTTAAAACTATTTTGAACGATTACATTGTTCTTACTAGATAAAAAGCCGCCCGCTAATCCCAAAAATCCTTTCTTTAAAGCAAAGCTTTAATGACCAGGGTCAAGTACTTTTAAAGTAAAACAACTTTGTAGTTTGATTAAAGATTTATGGGATTCACGGGATCTGCGGGCGACATTTTAATTTTTTCCGTAATTTTGTCGTCCACTTATGAATGGTGTATCTCAACATATCATTGCAACAAACATTCTTTTAAGGATAAGGATGCGCAGGAGCTCTAAGGCATAATCACCTGTAAATCAAATTCATTATCCTAAAAAATCACTATTTAAAACATAAAAGAATGGCAGTAGATATTCAAGTAGCAAACCAAGAACATACAAAGTACGCAAGTAAAATTGTAACTATGATTGAAGATGCTGCGCAAAAGCGCGGTACTGGAATTGCTAAAAGGAAGCCTGAATACATCGTTCAAAAAATGGAAGAAGGAAAAGCTATTATCGCTTTGGACGGGGAAACTGTTGCTGGCTTTTGCTACATAGAATCGTGGGGACATGATAAATATGTTGCTAACTCAGGATTAATTGTCAATGAGGAGTATCGTGGACAAGGTTTATCCAAAAAAATCAAGAAAACTGCTTTCGATCTTTCAAGAGAAAAATTCCCAAATGCAAAGCTTTTCGGTTTAACAACCTCTCTTCCAGTGATGAAAATCAATTCTGAATTAGGATATCGCCCAGTTACTTTTAGTGAATTAACAGACGACGAACAATTCTGGAAAGGTTGTCAGAGCTGTGTAAATTACGACATCCTCACTCGTACAGAAAAAAAGCATTGCCTTTGTACAGGGATGCTCATGGATCCCGATAAGGAAAAAAAGTAGGAAGATTAATAAATTCATATTCAACTCCTAGCAAAAATTACCTTGTCGCCCTTTAACCTAATTGGTGAATCAAAATTTTGCTCGAAAAGCTGTCCTGTACCTAAACCTTGAGGTAATTTAGCAATCATATTTTGCGAAAACTGAGCAATAGCGTTTAAAGCTATATTTCCTTCTAACGCAGATGTTGTCCACCAACCAATATTTAGTTTTTCAGCCAAATTAATCCACTCATTACATGATTTAATCCCACCTAATAAACTTGGTTTTAAGATGATATACTGAGGTTTAATCGACATCAAAAGTGCTTGTTTTTCTTCGTATGTTTTGATTCCTATTAGCTCTTCATCCAAAGCTATTGGAACAGGAGTTTCAGCACACAATTCGGCCATCTTTTCCTTTTGACCAGCCATTATAGGTTGTTCGATAGAATGAATTTTTAAGTCTGCTAAAACGCTCAATTTATCCATCGAATTCTCAGGAGAAAAAGCACCATTTGCATCAACTCTTAATTCAATTTCTTCCGCGGAGAATCTACTTCTAATATTCTGCAATAACTGCTTTTCTTCTTCCCAATCGATTGCACCAATTTTTAACTTAACACAATTAAAACCTACAGCTAATTTCTCCTCAATTTGCTGGGACATATAATCAAAATCACCCATCCAAATCAATCCATTAATCTGGATTTCGGTTTTACCCTCAGTAAACTCCCCAGGAAAAATAATCTGTTTACCTCCGTTTTGCAGATCCAACAATGCCGTTTCTAAACCAAATTGAATACTTGGATAATCTGATAATTCATTTGAAGCAATTATCTGATCCCAACGATTAATATTAGCACATACCCAATCTAATTTTTCTGAATAAGATTCCTTAGGGTCAATACTTAAAGTCCAAAGCGGAGAACACTCCCCTATTCCAAAAGTCTCAACTTCTCCATCCGAATATCCAACTTTTAAAAGATAAGTATCCTTTGTTTTGAAGGTTTCACGAGAAGTTTTAGCTGGTCTCTTAAATATCAAATCATGCTTTTCCCACGTCGCTTTAAGTGGTTTGTTTTGTAAGGAAATTTGGGCTTCGAACATATTACAAATATAATTGTGATTTACATAACGTATCTATCTATCAAGAAATACCTCAAAATCCACTAAAATTCGGTAATTTTGCACCACTTAAAGCCATTTTCGTGGCGCAAAAATTATAAAATGAAAAAAGTAGTTTTAGCATACAGTGGAGGTTTAGATACAACTTACTGTGTAAAGTATTTGGGTGATTTGGGTTATGAAGTACATGCTGTGTTAGTTGATACAGGTGGATTTAGCCAAGAAGAGTTAGACTTTGTTGAAAAGAGGGCTAACACAATTGGATTAGCTTCATACAAAGCAATCAGGGTTACTCAGGAGTTTTACGATAAGTGTATTAAGTACTTAATCTTTGGGAATATTTTAAAGAATAACACTTACCCATTATCGGTAAGTGCTGAGCGTATTTTCCAAGCTGTTGCTATTGCTCAATATGCGAAAGAATTAAAGGCTGATGCTATTGCTCACGGTTCAACTGGTGCTGGGAATGATCAAGTTCGTTTTGATATGGCTTTCCACATCATCTACCCTGAAGCAGAAATCATTACTCCAATCCGTGACAACAAATTATCACGTGAGGAAGAGATTGAATTCTTAGAGAAGCATGGTGTTGAAGGAGACTGGAGTAAAGCTGCATACTCAATTAATAAAGGAATTTGGGGAACATCTGTAGGAGGTAAAGAAACTTTAACTTCTCATGAGTTCTTACCAGAAGAAGCTTTCCCATCACAAATTCAGAAACACGATTCTGAGGAAGTTGAGTTAACATTCAAGCAAGGTGAGGTTGTTGGAATTAATGGAGAAGAGTTAGATCCTGTTTCTGCAATTAACAAATTAAACGAAATTGCTTGTCAGTACGGAATTGGAAGAGACGTTCACGTTGGTGATACAATTGTTGGGATTAAAGGAAGAGTTGGTTTTGAAGCTGCTGCACCATTAATTATCATCAAAGCTCACCATACTTTAGAAAAGCACACATTAGCTAAGTGGCAGTTATATTGGAAAGAACAGTTAGCTAACTGGTACGGAAACTTATTACATGAGGGTCAATACTTAGATCCAGTAATGAGAAACATTGAGACTTTCCTTCAGGATACTCAAAAGTATGTTACTGGAACAGCTAGAATAAAATTATCACCGAATCACTTCCAAGTTTTAGGAATTGAAAGTAAGCACGACTTGATGAACAGCTCAGCTGCTCAATATGGTGAGATGAATAAGCTTTGGGACGGAAATGATGTTAGAGGATTCTCTAAAATCGCTGCAGTTCCAAACATTATTTTTAATGCAGTTAATGGTTCAATCCTAGACTAAAAACAACAAACTATGATTACAGTTGGAGTTGCCGGAGGGGCAGGATATACAGGAGGAGAATTACTTCGAATCATCATTAACCACCCTGAGGTTGATATAAAATATGTTTACAGTACATCTCAAGCTGGTAATCCAGTTTATGCAACTCACAAAGATTTATTAGGGGAAACTAATTTAGTTTTTACTGATAAATTAGTTGAAGTTGATGTACTTTTCTTGTGTTTACCACATGGGACGTCAAAGACTTTCTTAGAAGAGAATACAATCTCGGAAAGCACAAAAATTATTGATTTAAGTACAGATTTCCGTCACTCGATCGAAGAGTTCGAAAGTGATAAAAGCGGATTTGTATACGGTTTACCTGAGTTCCAAAAAGAGGTTATCAAAGGAGCAACAAAAATTGCAAACCCTGGATGTTTTGCGACAGGAATTCAGTTTGCTTTATTGCCGTTAGCAAAAGCTGGATTAATTAAGGAAGATATTCATGTTAGTGCAGTAACTGGTTCTACAGGAGCTGGACGCGTACCAACTGACACTTCTCACTTCTCATGGAGAAACGGAAACATTTCTGTTTACAAGCAATTTAATCACCAACACTTAAAGGAGATTAAAGCAACATTAAAGCATTTACAACCGTCATTTGATCAGGCAGTAAACTTCGTTCCATTTAGAGGGAATTTTACGCGTGGAATTTTAGCAAGCGTTTACACAAAGTTTGATGGGACATTAGAAGAAGCGAAGAAATTGTACGCCGATTTTTACGCTGATGCACCTTTCGTTCATTTTATAGAAAAGGGATTAGACTTAAAACAAGTAGTAAATACGAACAAATGTTTATTACAAGTTGAATTGCATGATGGGAATATATACATCCAAAGTGCGATCGATAACTTATTAAAAGGAGCATCTGGTCAGGCAGTTCAAAACATGAATTTATTATTTGGATTAGACGAGAGAACAGGATTGAGACTAAAAACAGTTGCTTTTTAATTCAATCACAAACTTTTTAATTCAACCAAAATGAAATTATTTGATGTATATCCGTTATTCCCAATCGAGCCAGTAAAGGCTTCGGGAGCTTATGTATACGATAAGCACGGAACAGAATATTTAGATTTTTATGGCGGACACGCAGTAATATCCGTAGGGCATTCACACCCAACATATGTTGAGAAGATTACTAGCCAATTAAACAATATTGGTTTTTATTCTAACTCTGTAATCAATAACCTACAAGTAAACCTAGCTGAGCAATTAGGTAGAGTTTCAGGTTATGAAGATTACAACTTATTCTTATGTAACAGTGGAGCGGAGGCAGTTGAAAATGCCTTAAAAATGGCAAGTTTTCACAACTGTAAGACGAAAATTTTAGCTTTCGAAAAAGGATTCCACGGAAGAACTTCGGGAGCGCTTCAAGTTACTGATGGACCAAAAATAAAATCTGCATTTAACGGAAGTATTACTACTGAATATCTTCCTTTAAATGAATTAGGTCCTGTAGAGGAAGCTTTGGAAGAGGGTGATGTTGCAGGAATTATAGTTGAAGGTATTCAGGGTGTTGCCGGAATTATTGAGCCAACAAATGAATTCTTGCAAGGCTTAAGAGACTTAGCGAATAAGTTTGGAGTTGTTTTAATCTTAGATGAAGTTCAGAGTGGATTTGGACGTACTGGAGATTTCTTCGCTCATCAACACGCTGGAATCAAGGCTGATGTTATTACAATGGCAAAAGGGATGGGTAATGGTTTCCCAATTGGTGGAATCATTTTAAGCCAGGATTTCAAAGCTAGTTATGGTTTACTAGGTACTACATTCGGTGGAAACCATTTGGCATGTGCTGCTTGTTCAGCAGTGCTTGATGTAATCGAAAATGAAAAGTTGTTGGAAAATGCTAAATCGCAAGGTGAGTACCTAATCCAAGAGCTTTCAAAAATAGATGGTATTGAAACCATAACAGGTCGTGGATTAATGTTAGGTTTAGTGGTAAAAGGAGATGGAAAAGCGTTGCGTTCTGCTCTTCTAACTAAGCACAACATTTTCACTGGGGGTTGTGCTAATCCAAGTATTCTTCGATTATTACCTCCTATGAACATTACTCAAAAAGAGAGTAATAAATTGATCAATGCAATCAAAGCCGAATTAGCTTAATGATTCTTTAGATAAACTTTAAGGCACTCGAATGAGTGCCTTTTTTGTTATCAACAGATTAGACAGAATCCTTTTTATCTTATAATCTTAATAATCCTTTGAAAAGAAATGGAACAAGACGAAACTGACGGAAGATATAGGAGAAATGTTAAGTTTGGATACGAAGTAGAAATCGTACAAAAACATCATCAACGAACGGGGGAGCTAACCCAAGGAACAGTAAAGAAACTACTTACAAAATCTCAGCACCATCCCCATGGAATAAAAGTTATGTTAACAGATGGGAAAGTAGGGCGCGTTAAAAACGTATTACTTTAACAACACCCACTACCAGGTGTACAAACGTTTTCAGATGAAGCTTGGATCGTTTTCAATTGAACTTTTGGCTTTTCTTCCCTAGCTGGAGGGGCGCAACATGCAGAAGCATCCTCTGAAGCATATTTAGGATCGTTAAACTCAACGTCTTCATGGAAGTAATAAACTTCCCATTGAATTCCATCAGGATCGGTTACCCAAAATTTATCTTGAACTGCGTAACAACAGGAAGTTCCTATTTCTTCTTTAGTTGTTAACCCTAATAAATTAGCAACCTCTAATCGATCCTTCATTTCTTCATGAGTCGCAACTTGAAACCCTAAATGACCAAAATTAGATTGTACTCTTTCTGGATTTTGAATAAAAGAAATAATCAAAGCAGGTTCGTTTAACTCATATTTAGCATATCCTTCTTTTACCTTCGATGGTAAAACCCCAAAAAAGGCGGTATAAAATTGAACCGACTTCCCTAAATCACTTACGTATAGGGAAACATGCATTCTAGGAAATTTATTCTCACTCATCTTTCTTCACTTTTAACAACAATCATCGGTATTGCACTGCTGAATTGCAATTACAACGCCGCTAACAAAAACAGCTATTTCATTCAAAACATCAGGATTTATACAGTAGCATAAACTTGACCCACTTACCTCTCCTTTTATAATTCCAACAGCCTTTAATTCACTTAAATGCTTAGAAATAGTACTTTGAGCAAGTGGCAATTCTTCAACAATATCATTACAAATACATGAAGGGTTTTTAATCATGTACTCAATAATTGACATCCTAGCTGGGTGGCCAATAGCCTTGAACAACTCAGCTAATCTTAATGTTTCTTCCTTAAATCCTTCTACCTTTGAAATACCCATATCGTAATATTACGATATAAAGATACATAAAAAAAACACCTGTGCATACTTTATTACAACAGGTGTTTCTTTAATGACTTTTAATTACTTCTTATCAAACAGATTAAAACTCATCGAAATCGACGGTTTCAGAAGTTTCAATCGCATTTGCCTTTCTCTTAGTACAATCAAACTCTTCGTTTTCGAGCGATTCAGGTACCTCAAACTCACCTTGCGAAATTTTCAATTTTGGATTCTTATAAATATCGTTCATATAATACCCCCAAATTGGTAATGCCATATTTGTTCCCATTCCTAATTTTAACGATAAGAAATGAGCTGCACGATCTTCACAACCAGTCCATACACCAGTAACTAAATCAGGGGTAATCCCCATAAACCATCCGTCACTCTGCATTTGAGTAGTCCCGGTTTTACCTGAGATTTTAATTGAGTATGGAAGTTTTCCATACGGACGATTTGGAGACCTTAATCTTACCCCTGTTCCGTATGTTGATTTACCTTGAACATTTGGTCCGTAATTAGCAACACCACTCAATAACTCAATCATTTTGTATGCATTCTCCTCTGTCATTGCCTCCTTTCGTTTTGCAGAAGGACGCCAAATTATAGATCCATTTTTATCTTCAATTCTTGTTATGAATTGAGGTTCAATTCTAATCCCTTTATTGGCAAATACACAATATGCCGAAACCATATCATACAAAGAAACATCAGGCGTTCCTAAACAGATAGATGGTACTGGTTCAATTGGGGTTGTGATACCGCATCTTCTGGCAACGTTTATTACTGCCTCTGGACCGAAATTCTTCATAATTCTGGCAGTAATTGAGTTGATTGAATTTGCTAGCGCCATTTTAAGGGTTAATGGTTGACCACTTAAATGCGATTCTCCTCCAGCATTCTTTGGTTTCCAAGGCTCCTCTAATCCATATAAGCCAGCAGGGAAAGTTACTTCTTCATTTAAATACTCTTCACAAGGATTTACACCATTCTCTATAGCTGTTGCATATACAAAAGGTTTAAATGTGGATCCAACTTGACGAGTTGCTCTTACATGATCATACTGGAAATATTTATAGTTAATTCCCCCAACCCAAGCTCTTATAAATCCAGTATGAGGATCAATAGACAATAATCCTGAACGCAGGTACCATTTATGATGGATAACTGAATCTCGAGGACTCATAACTGTGTCCTTCTCTCCTTCCCAAGTAAAGACACGCATACTAATCTTTTTATCGAACTCATCCATCATTTTTTTATCGAATGGTTCCCAAAATTTTAGATATTCAGTACGTTTTTCTTCTAGTTCAGACTTAAAACTCTTGATCTTCTTCTTGTACTTTTTAATACTATCCTGAAAAGCTTCAATCTCTTTTCTTGCCCTTTGTTTTTCTTTTAAAATCGCTCTTGCATTAGTAGAATCACGATTTAATCTGTTTAACTCTTGTTGGACTAAATAACGCTTATCATCATTGGCTTTAACCTTATTTTTCCAGCGTTGATTTTTATATGTAGCCCTGTTGTAAGCGTAGGTAACTTTTTTAACCGAAGGGTTAGCATCTAAAGCCTTTTTATAACGCCCGCTAGTTCTAATTCCGTTCTTAATTAGCTTTTCAACTGCATCCGCTTTTTCGTCAGCAGTATAGTCTTCAAAGTAGAATGGAGCATACTTTCTTAATCCTCTCGATTTAGATTTCCAATGCTTAAAGAAAGCTGGTTGTAGTTCCTTTCCAAGGTGAGTTTTAACAGCATTCTCAGCATACTTTTGCATGTCGTAATTTATACTTGTATAAATCTTTAACCCATCCTCATAAATATCATACTTAGTACCATCTGGTCTTTTTAATTCTTTGAAAATCTTCTTTAATTTCTTTCTTACTTCCTCCCTGAAATATGTAGCAATTCCACTTCTGTGAGATGCTCGCGTGAATCTTAACCCAAGTGGCAGGGTTTTTAAGCTGTCAAACTCTTCTTGTGTGATTTTTTCGTTTTTAAGCATCTGAGCGAAAACCACATTTCTTCTGAATAAAGTTGTATCAGGTCTTCTTAATGGATTAAATAATGATGGGTTTTTAGCCATTCCAACAAACATGGCTGCTTGTTCGATTTTTAAATCTTCGGGATTAGTATCAAAGTAAACTTGAGAGGCCGATTTTATTCCAGCCGCGTTATTAACGAAATCCAGCGTATTGAAATACATCGTAAGGATCTCTTCCTTGGTATACTGACGTTCCAATTTAACAGCAACAACCCATTCCTTAAGTTTCTGAAATGCTCTTTCCCACTTGTTTTTTACAACCTGCTCAGTAAATAGCATTTTTGCTAACTGTTGGGTAATTGTAGATCCTCCCCCGGAACTTCCACCCTTTAGGACTGCTCTGGCTAAAGACTTACCATCAATTCCACTATGATCATAATATCGTTCATCCTCGGTACTAACAAGTGCCTCAATTAGATATGGTGATAACTCTTTGTATTCTGCAAGCGCTCTATTCTCTTTAAAAATGGTACCTAATTGTTTACCATCCGATGATAACAACCTTGTTGCCAAAGAAGTACTTGGATTTTCGAGTTGTTGGAATGAAGGTAATTTCCCTAATAATTCATCGTTAGCAATACCATTAAAGAAGTAATAAACGGAACCTATTCCCATTAAAAAAACAATCCAAAAGGCGATTATGAACCCTTTGTAGGAAGGCTTAACTTTTTCAGGGATGTTTGCTTCTTCAGTCATTAACGGTCAAGTTTTTGAATTCGTGCACCAACAGATACCACCTCTTTCAAAACCTCCTCTCTCATTACCTGCTGAACTTTAATATTATAGACTCACTTATAAGGGTTTTGAATTGCGTATGGATAATAAGCTACAAATTCTTTTACATCACCTCCTTCAACACCCTCTTTCCAATAGCCATCTGCAGTCATTAAGATATGATCGATAGTATCTTTAATAGGTTGATCTTTTCCCGGAATATCTATTTCAACAAACAAATACAAATTGCGATAAGCATATGCTGTTGTATTTCGAATATTCAAACCAATAGTTACAACAGAAGGTAAATCAGTAAGGCTGTCTGTTTTAAAAGTTAGCGTTGAATCTTGATGCCAACCCTCAGCACTTAAATTATAATCTTCACCATAAATGAAGCTTCCATCACAAGATGTTAGTCCAAATACAATTAATATGGCGAAAATTACTCTCATTAATCCTTTTTAGGAGTCTGTCCCCCTTCTGCTTTAGGTTCACCTCCCTGATTTGGTTTCCTATTTCTATTATTTGGTCTTGGTTTACCAGACTTACCCTGAGGTTTGTTTTGGTTATTTCTTGGGCCTGAATTTTTCTTATTGTTTGGTCGGTTATTACCACCTTCCTTCTGCTGACCGCCCTCTTGTTTAGCGTTTTTCGATGGTCGGTTATTGTTGTTGCGCTTATTATTCGGACGCTTTTTCTTCTTTTTCTTATTGGCTTTATCGAAACGTGTAAGGTCATCTTGCCCTACAACATTCATGTAATCGATTTCTTTTTCCGCTTGAGTAGACTCCTTAATTTCAACCAGTTCTTCAGGATATTTCCCTTTTTTATTCATGGCTAAAACCTCTTTAACACGATCAACAGGAACAGCCACAAACTTCATTCTATCTTGCCTACAGATGTACCAATAAATTCCTTTGAAAATATCTGTCTTGAAGTGGAAGTACTCCTCTTCATCTGTTTTCAAATTGATACTTGCATCAGGAAAATCCTTAACAGCGTCTAAGTAACTGTCTAATTCGAAATTAAGACAACATTTCAGTTTACCACATTGTCCAGCTAACTTCTGAGGGTTTAAGGATAACTGCTGATACCTAGCTGCACTAGTTGTTACAGATCTAAAATCTGTTAACCATGAACTACAACAAAGTTCTCTACCACAAGCACCAACCCCACCTAACTTTGAGGCTTCCTGACGAGCACCAATCTGTCGCATTTCAATTCTAATTTTGAAACTTGAAGCGTAAATCTTTATAAGCTCTCTAAAGTCAACCCTTTGTTCTGCTGTATAGTAGAAAGTTGCCTTAGTTTTATCTCCTTGATATTCAACATCACAAATCTTCATATCAAGACCTAATTCAATAGCATGAACCCTAGCTTGGGTCATGGTAGGCTTTTCCAAACGCATTGCGTCTTGCCACTTGTCTATATCATTCTGACGAGCTTTTCTGTATATCTTAAGTATATCGTTAGACTTAATATTTTTCTTCTGAACCTGTAATCTAACAAGTTCACCAACTAAAGAAACAGTACCAATATCGTGTCCTGGGGAAGATTCAACTGCAACAACATCGCCAATACTTAGGCTTAAGTCGTCAATGTTATCAAAATATCCTTTACGTCCGTTTTTAAATCGAACCTCAACCCATTTTGGCTGGTTAGCCATGCTTGGGTTATCCATATTTGAAAGCCAATCGAAAACGTTTAGTTTATTACAACCACCGCTATCGCAGCCACCATTATTTTTACATCCACCAGGTAAATTATTGGTTCCTCTTCCTGTACTACAACCTGAACATCCCATAATCTATCTTAAAAAGGTAATCTACCTCAGATAAAAATAAGGAAAAGGGAGGGAATTAAGATAAGAATAGAGGTTTAATGATAACAAAGAAATGTTTATTCACTAAAAATTTCTACTCTGTTTAGAGTTATAACAGAAGAAAGCTGATTTGGCATAATACCTTTGATACTTTTTCCCTCTTTGTTTTTTAAATCAATTTTTACACTGTGAGTTCCTTGTGTTAATCCGCTTATCCAGAAAGGAGCCCATTTTGTTATTTTGAATACTGACTTATCAATTGTAAGCTCAATAAAGTTACCATTCGATAGATCGACATTTTTCAGATAGAAGTCAAATAAAATCTTATTCTGAATTGTTGGCTCGTAACTTCCTCTTGGTTGAAGTAATGCTACTACTGTATCAGCCAAATTTGTTTCCGAAAAACAACCTGAAGGATCTGCATTTACTTTGAATAAAAACGAAGCATTCTTATTCTTTAAACTCAAATCGTAAGATCTACTCAAATAACATAAAAAAAGATTTGTTCCCTTAAGAATATCTGTTTCAAAATCGCTCGAAATCACTTTAGTTACCTCTCCACTCGGAGTTAATATTCCTAAATATTGCCCTCCTTCATTTAATCGAACATTATGCTTTTCTTCCTCAGCAGTTTTCTGTCCAAGATTGAATAACTCGTTTTTAAATTCGATTTTGTTGATCCCTAATTTGAAGGTTTGATTTTGAGATGAAATTTTAGTGGTTACATCACTAAAAGTAGGAAAATCAGTAAATTCAGTAAGTTTTATCCCACCTGTCTCTAAAATTATTGGGTTATAATTTGAAATAGCTAAAGCCTTATCAATTTCTTCTTGAGAAATATTTTCTTCGTCATCACCACCACAGGAAATGAGCAACAAACAAGCAAAAAGGTATAAAAAGATGTTTTTCATCTACAAAATCATTTGAATCGCTAAAATAAGCGAAAATAATGAAGAGATATAGGATAAATAGAATTTCGTTAAAACAAAAAAAGGGACTAAAAAGTCCCCCAAGGCATTGTTTATTTTAGTCTTTAAGAATTATAAAGTCTGGTAATCTCCAAATAATGGTGACTTGTTAATAAAGTCAGATGATGGGTTAACCATTAAAACTGGAATCTGCGCTTCGTTTGTAATTAACTCTTCTTCTGAGTTCTTTAAGAAAGCGTTAATCGAACGGTAGTTTAAGTTTAATACCGCAATGAAGTCAGCGTTAATACTTGCTGCGTAACGAGTAATTTGCTTAACAAAATCACCTGGTCCATCAGCTTTCTCAACTACATAATCAATTCCATGCTTGTCGAAAAACTTCTTAGTATATGCAACATTGTTCTCAATCTTCTGAGCATCAAACTTATCGTCGTCGTAATCTGCAAAAATGTGGACTTTAGCTCCTAATTTGTTAGCCATAGAAGCTGTTACTGAAATCTTTTGTTTTGTTTCCGCCTTGAAATCAATTGGGAAAACCAAATCTTTATAAGTTTCTGGAACAACCTTATCCTGAACAACAATAAATGGAATTGTTGAACTTGTGATAACTTTCATAGCGTAAGATCCAGTAATATGCTGAATTCCTTTACGACCATGAGTTCCCATGATGATTAATCTTGCGCCCTCGTACTCTGCAACTTTATGAATATCATCAAAAATATTACCTGAAACAACCTTACCAACAGTTGGAATGTTATGTTCTTTGCTAACGTTTTCAGCGATTGGATCTAATTTTTCTCTTGCTTCTTCTGTTTTTGAATCTCTATCAACAACATGCAATAGAACGATCTCTCCTTCCATAATACTTGCGATTTTAATTGCATGCTTTAAAGCTGTTTCTGCAACTGATGTAAAATCGGTAGGTACTAAAATTTTATAAACGTCTTTCATAATCTGATGTAACTTAATTAATATAACTTCTTACTGATGCCCCCAAAATAACCATAAATTGAGCAACAACAATATCAAAATTAAAATTTTACAATAAAATCAAAGATTTTTAACCCTAGAATCAATCAAGAATATGATTAATCTCATCTATTTCTTAAAAACAGGAACAGTAGAACAAGCCTCTCCAAACATTAAACTTTTTACTACTGGTTGAAGTTTTTGAGTGATATTGATATAAGCGCTATCTGGAATTGATTCCTCTCCGCAACCTTTAATAATCACTCGTTTATCTTGATAGTCAGATTCGTTAATTGCCTCAATGGAACGACGCAATAATGCTCCTTTTAAATGAGCTAAGTTTCCTCTAATTACCAATGAAGCATATGGTTGAAGTACAGAGGAAATCAACATATAAGCCCATAATGGAATAATTCCTTCCGAAGAGTTTGTAACTGCTACAAAGGCATCTTGATATTCAGACCAATCCTTGTTTTTCAATTGGTCACGAAAATCTTTTTCACGAAGGATTAAACCCTCATACATAAAGTCTTTTAGGTCTATAACAACCTGTTTACCTGATGGAATAAAATCCACTAGGTCCAATGTTATTAATCCGCTTTTCTCGACTTTATTTTCAATCACGATGTGATAATTTTAAATCATTCCTAATTCAATCTGAGCTTCCTCGCTCATCATGTGGCGATCCCAAGTTGGTTCAAATACGATATTTACTTTACAAAATTTCACCAATTCCATTCCTCCCACTTTTCCTTCTACCTCAGCAGGTAAAGTTTCAGCTGCAGGGCAGTTTGGAGAAGTTAAAGTCATGTCAATTTTTACAATCGCATCGTCATCAATCTTGATATCATAAATCAATCCCAATTCGTAGATGTCTACTGGGATTTCTGGATCGTAAATAGTTTTAATAACTAAAACGATGTGCTCTTCTAATTCTTTCTTATCAAAATCAGCCATTCTCCTCTAATTATGCCTTGCTAAAAGCAAGTGCGTAAGCTTTCATTTTCTTTATCATAGCCACCAAACCGTTACTCCTGTTTGGCGATAAGTGTTCCTTTAATCCGATTTCATCAACAAATGATAAATCATTATCAACGATGTCTTGTGCTGGCTGACCGTTAAATACTTTAACCAACAAAGCGATAATTCCTTTAGTAATGATCGCATCACTGTCAGCTTCAAAGTACACAATTCCATCTTTATTTTCAGCTGTTAGCCATACTTGACTCTGACAACCTTTAACGATGTTATCTTCAACCTTGTCTTCAGCTTTCATGTCTGGTAAATCTTTTCCAAGGGAAATGATATACTCATATTTGTCGGCCCAATCTTCGAAAAGATCAAAGTCTTCAACTAATTCCGCTGCTACTTTCTGTACACTCATATCTATTATAAAAGCATATTTAAAGCACGCTTTAAAGCGGCAATAAATACATCTACTTCTTCTTTTGTATTATAAAATGCGAACGACGCTCTGGCAGTACCAGTCACATTACATCTATGCATTAATGGCTCAGTACAATGGTGTCCTGTTCTTACTGCCACACCTAATTGATCTAGGATTGTTCCCATATCATAATGGTGTGCCTTTTCATGAACAAAACTTAATACTCCAGCCTTATTTTTTGCTGTTCCTACGATCCTGATTCCTTCAATCTGACTGATTTGTTCAGTGGCATATTCCAATAACTCATCTTCATGAGCATGAACAGCCTCCCAATCTAGCTCATTCAAATAATCAACCGCAGCTCCAAGTCCGATTCCACCGGCAATATTAGGCGTACCAGCTTCAAACTTATGTGGTAAATCGTTGTAAGTTGTTTTCTCAAAAGAAACGGTCTTAATCATGTCGCCACCACCTTGGTAAGGAGGTAACTTATCCAACCACTCTTTCTTTCCGTAAAGGATTCCAATTCCTGTTGGTCCAAACATTTTATGACCACTGAAAGCGTAGAATTCACAGTCTAGTTCCTGAACATCTACCTTCATGTGTGGAACACTTTGCGCACCGTCAAATAAAACTGGAATATCTAAAGCATGAGCAGCTTCAACGATTTCTTTTACTGGGTTGATTGTTCCTAAAGTATTAGAAACATGAGTGATCGCAACCAACTTTGTTTTCTCAGACAAAAGCGCTTTAAATTCTTCTAGAATCAACTCACCCTCATCCGTAATTGGAGCAACCTTTAAAGTAGCTCCAGTATACTCACAAGCCATTTGCCAAGGCACGATGTTAGAATGGTGCTCCATAGCTGAAATCACCACCTCATCACCTTCTTTTAAGATTCCTCTTGTAAAACCATTAGCTACAAGATTAATCCCATCTGTTGTTCCCTTAGTGTAAATTACTTCTTCTTCTAAAGGCGCATTGATGTATGCCTGAATTTTTCTTCGAGCTTCCTCATAAGCAGCAGTTGCCTCCTGACTTAAAGTATGAACTCCTCTATGGATATTAGAGTTCTCATCTTGGTAATACTGATTAATTCTATCAATTACTACCTGAGGTTTTTGAGCAGTTGCTCCATTGTCGAAATAAACCAAATCCTTCCCATTGACCTTTCTTTTCAAAGTAGGAAAGTCATTTCTTAAATCGACTATACTTTTTTGTTCCACCATAATCATAATGTCCGAAGACAATGGGGATTTATGCTTTCGAGTTAAAGTTTGCAGCAATTAATTTGTCCGCGTATTCACGAACTGCTTCTACTTTAATATTATCTAAAACTTCACCAATAAATGCATCTAATAATACCTTCTGAGCAGTAGATTCTTTAATCCCTCTAGCTCTCAAGTAGAATAATGCTTCATCATCAAACTGACCGATTGTACAACCGTGGCTACACTTTACGTCATCTGCATAAATCTCTAATTGAGGTTTAGCGTTTGCCTTTGCATCATCACTTAATAATATGTTTGCATTACTTTGGAATGCATTGGTCTTTTGAGCGATTTTATTAACGTAAATCTTACCGTTGAAAATTGCAGTTGATTTATCGTTAACAACCGTTTTGTATAATTCATTCGACTCACAATTTGGCTTTGCATGGTCAACAAAAGTTTGGTTATCCACATGAATATCTCCATTCAAACAAATTGCACCGTAAAGGTTCGCCTCTGAATTTGGTCCGTCAAGGACAATGTTCAGGTTATTTCTAATCAATTTCCCGTTTGCAGGAATTGTATTTATTGTGAAAGTTGAATCCTTTGCTTGAGTAGCGAAATCAGCACCAATATGGTACGTGTTTTCGTTCTCGTTTTGGATTTTATCTAACTGAACATGTGCGCCTTCAGCTACAACAACTTCATTGATTACATTGCTTAATGCCGTTGCAGTGTCAATTGTTTCATAGGTAACAATCACTTGTGCTTCAGCCAATTTCTCAGCAACAATTAAGTTACGTGGGTATGCAGCTACTAAATCACCATCAACCAAATTGATTACATGAACTGGCTTATCTAATTGTGCTTTTGCTTTTACGTAAACAAACGCTCCATCCTGAGAGAAAGCAGAGTTTAGGTTTACAAAGAACTGATCCTTAGCTCTTGTTTGGAAACCTAAATGAGGTTCAACTAATTTGATAAAATCCTTCTTCGCTTTGTTTAAGCTCGTTACGATGAAATCTCCATCCTTATCCTCAGCAACTTCTGAGAAATTAGGCTCAAAAAATCCGTTTACGAAAACCAAAACATAAGCATCAAGGTTAGCTATTTTGTGCGCGTTAACCTTTTCAGCAATAATGTTTGTAGCTGATTGAGGACGGAATTCAGTTTTCCCAACCTCTCTCAAGCTTGTATATTTCCAATCTTCCAACTTGTTAGTTGGAAAATCTAATTCTTTCAGGTTTTTAAGCGCGAGCTCTCTAATCTTAATGAAAGTCTTTGCTTCATGACTGAAGTCTTGCCCTTCTTGGTTGATTAAAAACCTGTCTTTATCTGTTAATGTCAATGTAGCCATGGCTATATTTTATGCTTCTTCAAACTCCTTGATGATCCAGTCGTAACCTTTCTCTTCAAGTTCTAATGCTAACTCTTTAGTTCCAGTCTTAATGATCTGACCGTTGTATAGTACGTGTACAAAATCAGGAACGATGTAATCTAATAATCTTTGGTAGTGCGTTACTACAACAAATGCATTATTCTCAGACTTTAATTCGTTAACTCCGTTTGCAACGATTCTTAAAGCATCGATATCTAATCCAGAATCAGTCTCATCTAAAACTCCCAATTTTGGCTCTAACATTGCCATTTGGAAAATCTCGTTTCTTTTCTTCTCACCTCCTGAGAAACCTTCGTTAACTGATCTGTTTGCTAATTTTCCAGAAAGCTCAACTAATTGCTGCTTTTCCTTTAAAAGCTTCATGAATTCTTTAGTCTCCAAGTTTGGTAAACCTCGGTATTCTCTTACTTCGTTAACTGCAGTTTTGATGAAATTAATGTTTGAAACACCTGGAATTTCAACTGGGTATTGAAACGCTAAGAAAACTCCTTCACCAGCTCTTTCTTCTGGAGCTAAATCTAATAAGTCTTTTCCGTCGAAATCAACTGATCCTCCAGTTACTTCATACTCTTCTCTACCAGCTAAAACTGATGCTAAAGTAGACTTACCTGAACCGTTAGGTCCCATGATTGCGTGAACTTCTCCTGGTTTAACTTCTAAGTTTAAACCTTTTAAGATTTGCTTTCCGTCGATTTCGGCCTCTAAACCGTTTATTTTTAACATTTTAAAATGTATTTATTGCTTAATTAATTATCCTACTGATCCTTCTAAACTGATTTCTAATAATTTCTTCGCTTCAATTGCGAACTCCATTGGCATTTGATCCATAACGTTCTTACAGAAACCGTTTACGATTAATCCAATTGCTTTATCAGTTTTAATTCCTCTTTGATTACAATAGAAAAGTTGATCTTCTCCAATTTTGGAAGTTGTTGCTTCGTGCTCAACTTTTGCTCCCTTATTTTGGCACTCAATGTATGGGAATGTATGAGCTCCACATTTTGCACCGATTAGTAAAGAGTCACATTGACTAAAGTTTCTTGCGTTTTCAGCTCCTTTAGCAATCTTAACCAAACCTCTGTATGAGTTTTGAGATTTACCAGCCGAAATACCTTTTGAAACAATAGTACTCTTTGTATTCTTTCCTAAGTGAATCATTTTAGTACCAGTATCCGCTTGCTGCATGTTATTTGTAACAGCAACTGAGAAAAATTCTCCAATTGAGTTATCCCCTTTAAGAATACAAGATGGGTATTTCCAAGTAACTGCAGAACCTGTTTCAACCTGCGTCCAAGAAATCTTAGCGCTATCAAAACAAACTCCTCTTTTAGTTACGAAGTTGTAAATACCTCCTCTTCCTTTTTTATCTCCAGGATACCAGTTTTGAACTGTTGAGTATTTAACTTCTGCGTTATCTAAAGCAACGATTTCTACTACTGCAGCGTGCAACTGATTTTCATCTCTTTGGGGAGCAGTACATCCTTCTAAGTAAGAAACATAAGATCCTTCATCAGCAACAATTAATGTACGCTCGAACTGACCAGTGTTTGCTTCATTAATTCTGAAGTAAGTCGATAATTCCATTGGACATCTAACTCCTTTTGGAATGTAACAGAATGAACCATCAGAGAAAACCGCTGAGTTTAATGCCGAGTAGAAGTTATCTGCTTGAGGAACTACCGAACCAATGTATTTCTTAACTAATTCCGGGTGCTCTTGAACAGCCTCCGAGAAAGAACAGAAAATAATCCCAAGTTCACTTAATTTATCTTTAAAAGTAGTGGCAACAGAAACAGAATCCATTACAACATCAACAGCTACACCAGCTAAAGCTTTTTGCTCTTCGATTGGAACTCCTAATCTTTCAAAAGTCTTCAAAATTTCAGGATCAACCTCATCCAAGCTTTCATATTGCTTTTTAGGCTTCGGTGCTGCGTAATAAATAATGTCTTGGAAATCTGGCTTGTCGTATGAAACGTGAGCCCATTCTGGCTCTTCCATTTTCTCCCACATTCTAAATGCCTTCAATCTCCAATCTAATAACCATTCCGGCTCATTCTTTTTGTCAGAAATGAATCGAATAGTTTCTTCTGTTAAACCCTTTTGGGCTAATTCAGATTCAATATCAGAAACAAACCCGTACTTATATTCCCCGGTTGTTGCTTCTTCAATTATTTTATCCTCGTCCATGCTCATAATAGAACCTCTTCTTTTTTAAACTGCAAAACTTTCCCCGCATCCACATGTGCGAGAAGCGTTAGGATTATTAAAACTGAATCCTTTACCATTAAGTCCTCCTTCGTATTCCAAAGTAGTACCAGCTAGGTATAGTAAACTCTTCTTTTCAACAACAACTTTTACCTCATTGTCTTCGAACTCCTGATCGTTATCTTGTAATTCGGTATCGAAACTTAAATCATATGATAAACCAGAACATCCGCCGCTTTTTACACCAACTCTAATAAAGCTGTCAGCAGGCATCTCTTCAAGCCTTTTAAGCTTTGCTACCTGGTCTCTTGCGTTATCTGAAACTTTAATCATAGCTTTTATTTTTATTTAGACTAATTCTAAACTAAAGACAAAAATACCCTTTTTTAGGTATTTGTCCAATCAAAATGATCGATAGTCACAAACCATTTATTGATTTTGGTTATTGACACTTAATAATCCTATGATTTAATGATAATTAGACCTTTTTGTTTTTTTCTAATAGTATACGCACCTTTGCCAATATGCGTGGTTTGAAGTATGTCTTACTATTATTTGTCCTTCTCTGTTTTTCGCCAGCGAAAGCTACAGATATAGATTTACTCAAATGTGAGCAGTTCACTATTGATGATGGGCTTCCTCAAAGTTTTATTGAGAAGGTTTTCCAGGACGATAAAGGTTTTCTTTGGATTGCGACTCAAGATGGAATATCAAAATTTAATGGGTATCAATTCGAAAACTTCTTTTCAAACCCGTTTGATACAAGTACTATTGCTAGTAATTATGTGATTAATATCAATAACTGGAATGGTGATTCGGTGTTATTCACTACTAGTATTGGACTTTCTATTTTCGATCCTGCTTCGAAAACATTTTCTAACAATGCCATTAGTTTAGAGCATAATGAAGTTGGAAATATTTCATCTTCTGTTATGCTATCTAAAGACTCCATATTTATTGGTGGAGGAAAAGGGCTATTCCAATTTGAATCCCTAAAAAACGGATATGATCTTAATCTTTTGGTTAAAAGAAATATTTCAAACACTGTATTTTTTAATCAAAAACTAACCTATAGCTCCGAAAACAAGATTTACCAGATTATAAACGGTGAAGAAAAATTAATCCAAACATTTGATTCAAACATTCATGCTTTATTTGTTTCGAGGAATAGTTTATATGTTTCGCTTCAAAATGACTTTTTCAAACTTAAAAACAACTACGAACCAGACACAAGCTTTTGGGTTGATCACCGGGTAAACGATTTTATTATTGAAGATGGAGTTTATTGGCTTGCAACTCAAAATAATGGTGTTGTTGTTTGTGATCAGAACGTTTCGAATTCAGCCCTAAAACACCACAGCATAACTTTTTTAAGTAAAAGAATAAGCTCAATATACAAGGATAATTTTGGAGTTATTTGGATTGGGACCAACAAGGGATTAAATAAGATTGATCCTTCCAAAAAAGAGTTTTTGCAATACAAAGCATCCGCTTATCACCCAGCATCAACCGACAATTGTTGGTCTTTCTTTGAAAACGATTCACTTTTCTTTTCTGGTTATGATAATGGTTTACAAATCAAAAAGAAAGGCTCTTCCGAATCAAAATGGATTGAATTCGATGGATTAATTCTTGATATCAACGCTGTTGATGAAAAAACGATCCTTGGAACTTCTTCTGGAGTTTATGAACTAAAAATTGAAAATGATTCCATTTTTATTGGAGATACAAATCTCATCGATCTTGGAATAAACGGTAAACAAGATATTGTTTTCAAGTTCAAAAAATTTAAAAACAAATTACTTGTCGGAAGTAACAACTACCTTTCTATATATGATGAAAATCTAACCCTTGTGAATAGATGGAATATTAAGGGTGTTCGAGATTTTACAATTTTTAATAACCAAATATACTTTACTGCATCTCCAACAGGAATTTACCAGCTTTACAATATTGAGGATTCAGAACTCACTAACTTTAAAAAAATAAACCTTCCAGAAGTTGAGCATTTACTGGGTTTATCGATCGCTAGTGGTAATGATCATATTTGGTTAGGTTTATATGGTGGAGGGTTAATTAAATACGATTACAAAAAGAAGAGTACTCAGCATTTCTCTACCCAAAATGGATTACCCAATAATACCATTTACTCCATTATTAATCACAAAAATTCCCTCTGGTTAAGTACGAATGGTGGTTTATCTAAACTAGACTTGAAAACAGAGGAATTTCAAAACTTTAATAATGCAGACGGAGTTCAAAGTTTAGAATTTAACTCTGGCGCAGGATTCAAAGGTAAAAATGGTAATATTTACTTCGGGGGTATTGATGGTTATAACATTGTTAATCCTAGGGTGGAAAACAGGAACTCATTCCCACCGAAAGTATACATCTCATCATTCATGTACAAAGGGGAAAACTTATTACAAGTTGATGACAACAACAGTAACTATGATAAAGTATCCAAAACAATTACAATTCCCCACAGGAAGAATAGCTTTAAAATATTTGTGGATGCATTGCACTACTCATCACCAAATGACAATATTTTTAAAACAAAACTGGAAGGTTGGCAAAACGAATGGGTAATTAGTAAAGGAAAACCTGTTTTCCAATTTAGCAATCTAAAAGACGGAGAGTACTTTTTTGTTGTAAACGCAGCGAATTCCGATGGTGTATGGAGTTATAATGAGCAAAGGATAAAAATAATTATCAAACCCCCATTCTACTTAACTTGGTGGTTCATATCGGGTACTTCAGTAATTGTGATTGGTTTACTTGCTTTCTTAATTTATTCAAGAATAAACAGATCAAAATTCCAACGTGAAATATTAGAGCGTAAAGTAAGAGACCGCACTAGAGAAGTTGAAAATCAAAAGAAAAAACTAGAAGAAAAGAACAAGGAACTAGAATACGAAAAAAACAAGGAAGAAGAAGTCCTTTTAAATGTTCTTCCTAGAGAAACGGCAAAAGAACTAGTATCCACTGGAAAATCTACTCCCAAGAGTTACAAGATGGCAACAGTAATGTTCGCCGACTTTAAAAACTTCACCAAAATCACCGAAAATCTTGGTCCAAAAGAGTTAGTTGCAGAGTTGGATGATTCGTTTGCAAAGTTTGATGATATAGTTGGAAAACTAAACATCGAGAAAATCAAAACTTCCGGTGATGCTTACATGTGTGTTGGAGGAGTTCCTATTAGAAACCAAACCAATCCTGTTGATTGTGTTTTAGCGGCTTTCCAATTCCAAAAGTATATGCACCAAAAACGTGAAATTAGGGAAGGAACTGGAAAACCTCAATGGCATTTAAGAATTGGAATGCATACCGGAGCTTTAGTTGCTGGAGTAGTAGGTAAAAAGAAATTCCTATATGATGTTTGGGGAGATACTGTAAACACTGCTGCACGAATGGAAACAAGTGCAGATGAAGGTAAGATCAACGTTTCTGGGACCACCTACGAATACATTAAAGATTACTTTGATTGTGAGTATAGAGGTAAATTACCTGTAAAAAATAAGGGCGCCATCGATATGTATTACGTAAACAGAATTAAGGCAGGTTTATGTAAAGATGAAGAAGGTCAAACACCGAATAGGAAATTCTTTGAACTACTCAACTTCAAGGTTTATACTCAGCAAAATTTCCATAACGTTCGAGATTACTTCCTAGACTTATTAGAGCAAAACGAGTTTGTTTCTAAACTCAAATACCATGGTCCCCACCATACACTAGATGTAATGGAAGCTGCCGAAAGAATTGGTCGTGCAGAAGGATTGGGAGAAGAAGAGCTAATGTTGGTTAAAGTCGCTGCCTTATTCCACGATAGTGGCTTCCTTAATAAATACCAAAATAACGAGCCTGAAGGTGCTAAATTGGCAAAGAGGGAACTTCCTCGTTATGGATTTACGGATGCTCAGGTTGAAATTGTAGAAGGAATGATTTTAGCTACTAAAATCCCTCAAGAGCCTAAAAATCATCTCGAGGAAATCCTTTGTGATGCAGATTTAGATTACTTAGGTAGAGACAAGGAAGAGTTTGATAAAATCAGTTCTTCACTTGCTCAGGAATTAATTGATATGAAGATTCTTAAATCCCTTGATGCCTGGGATCCAATACAGGTTAAATTTCTTGAGGCTCATCAATACTTCACCAAAACTTGTATTGAAACCCGAAGGCCAGGCAAAATTGAAAGATTGAGAGAAATTAGAGACCGACTGCAAGGACCTAATGAGGAGTAAATCTAGGACAAAAGATAAAATTAAAAAAGCCCCGCATAAGCGGAGCTTTCTTTTTATTGTATTTCGTATTCTGTCTTTCCTCTCTTGGTACCAATTACACACTCACGATCTCAGACATCTTAACTTTTAATGCTTCCGAAATAATGTAGAGTGTATAAACATTTGCACTAACCTTTGCATTTTCAATTTTTTCCATGTGCTGCCTGTCCATTCCACACGCTCTAGCAAGCTGAGATTGATTTAAACCTTTCCCTTTTCTAATTCTTTTGATGTTTTCCCCAATTTTTACTGCCAAGTCCGTTTTTTCTAATTGCGCTTCCATGTTGTCTTTTTAGTAGTTTTTTCGTAATCGTTTGTATTACGAAGTGTTAATTTACTTTTTTTTTTACAACTATTATTATCAAAGATCAACTTTTTAAATTCTTTTAAAGATTCATAGTTTCCTTACCTAGCTCAGGTTTTGAATGCAAGGCTATATTAATTTCTTTCGCCGTCATTATTTGATTTAAATGGTGTTCCGAATGTTTTATCGCAAAGTAAATTAACTGATATACATCCAATTTAATACCTGATAACACCTTCATATTCGCTAAATAATTATTGGCATAAAAAGCTGGTGCTTCCCTTACAAGTTTCATTAATTTTAAACTTTGAACAGCTAATTTGAATTCCAATTCTTGACAACTAAAAAATAATGGTGTAGTAAACTCTGGCAGTGTTTTCATTTTAAAAACACTTACGTTTAACATTGTTTCCACTATTTTCAAATCAGATTCAGTGTATTCACTGTCTTCATTAACTAAACCTTCATGTAATAATTGAATGTGGTGCTCTACTTTTTCAATGATATATTTATTAACCAGATAAATATGCTCTGCGTGTCTTTTACCTGTCCATTGACTACCATCCGAAATACTGTCGTTATCATTAATAAGGCCCATTACCTTATTTAACTTTTTAGCTAAAACCTGACAGTTTGCTTTCAATAGAACTTGAGTTCTAGCGAATTCTGAATTTTCCATAATACCCTTTTTATAACACCAGATTTACTTTGGAAAAACTCCCTGAGAAGTTGAACGGCTTCTCAGGGAATAACAATAGACACCATTTTTTTGGCGGCCAAGGTTATAAAAAGGGTTATTTATACTGGAGCGTAATTCTTTTCTTGGCTCTTAATCTTTATTGATGCTCCAAAACCTATTTACAACCTTATTTCTTTTCCTTGGTTAACTTGGCAGTGCTAAACTATATTGGATAAAAGAGTATTTAGAATTGATTTTCCAATATGACAAATTGGATTTTTGCAGAAATTGCAAATTTTAACAAATAACACCTGTGTTTTTGCAAAAAATGCAAATCACCTAACTATAAAAGATTTATTTACTACTCCATTATCACCACTCAATTGGGTAATATAGATGCCCGGTTTGAATGAACTTAAATTAACAGCGTAATTCTTTGCATTTACAATATGATTATTCATAACGATTTCACCATTCATATTGAATATTGAAATGCCTTCAATCTCTTTTTCGCAAACAAAATCAACAAATCCATCTCTTTGAAAAACATAAACTTCTGATGCTTTATTATCCGGCGAAACCACAACTACTTCTGAGTAACCAAAAGTTCCATCAAAATCAATTTGTTTTAATCTGTAAAATGTTTTTTCGTGAGGAGCATAATCATCAACAAAAGTATAATCTATCATTTGCACTGCATTTCCAGCTCCTGATTCCCAGCCTATTTCTTCCCAATTAAGCCCATCAATACTTCTTTGGATTTCAAATCCATCGTTATTTATTTCGGCTCCAGTTTTCCATTTTAAAACATTCTTACCCTCAAGATGTTCAGCCATAAAACTCACCAAATCCACCGGTAATGCAGTGGTTGCAGTAATCCTAAAAACACTTTCTAACATTCCAAACATATCCGCTGCGCCAGAAGCTGAAAATTCGCTGGTAGAGGATAAAATTGTACCTGTACGATATTGAGCTCCTCCTGAGATACCATCTTGTTCAGAAAATCCAGTATATGTTCCACTCCCATTTGTAAGAGATGAATTATTAATGAGTGTTTGATTTGTTCCTGCAGATATCGTTCTGTCTCCAGAAGCTGCAGCCAAACTAAAAATTGCGTTATTTCCATCATTTGGTGCAGCAGAAGCGGTAGATATAGAATTACAATTACTACAATTAGCATTGCTCACATTACTCATCCCTGCGACATTTTCAAACATTAAAGCCCCAAAAATGGCATCATCTCCAGCATTTGACGGGTTATTAAAATTAGCTGTTATATTAAAAGAGTTTGTACCGGTAGGTATATTCGCCTCCAACGTACCGTAAACCATAAGCTCTAAACTCATATCTGCATCCGATTCTGTATCGATTGCGTCATATTCATAAATCCATTGTGAACTTAAATGAGATAACGTGGTTGTAGAAATTTCAACCGTTGGCACACTACCTCCTGTTGGCGCATTACTTGCCCAGTTATCACCAGTGGCTCCAGGCGCATGATCTCTTTCTACTATCATAAAGAAAATCAACACCCTATCCGACCCTGCTGTAGTAGTATATGATAAACTAGGAACGCCCCCTGCGCCACTCCCTGATGCCGTTGCTACATCGTAACTCCCCGATAAGTATGAAACCTGCCCTACTAACATCATGGGAAATAATAATATTGCCCAAATCCCCCTCATAATTCTATTAACGAGATTTTTAAAATAAGGTTTTACATGTAACGAAATACGTTTTTTACCGTAGTAAATAGCTAAAAGGTTTTTAGTTATGAGAAATTTAAGGATTATAGGGGTAGTATTAGTGGGGTTGACACTAATTTCTTGTGAAAAAGACTTCGTTGAAGAAGATTTTGACATTACTACAGAAAGTACAATTACAAAAGAAAAAAATACAACAAGGAAAAAAGGTGGTAAAACCCAGAAAATTGATATTTGCCATGGAAATGGCCATTTAATTAATGTAGGTATACCTTCAGCATTTTCACATCTAGAAAACGGCGGACAACTTATCAGTTGCGATCCAGATGAGGGGATTACATATTATGAATTAAGAGGTTATTTAAAAACCAAAGTTTTTAATGATGGAGGGAACTTTAATGATCCAACCGAGTTAGAAAACGCCTTTGAAGACTGGTACATTAATGATTATCTAACAGGTAATTGGGATCCCGGTCAAAATAACACTGGCGGAACGGGTTCCGGAGGTATTGGAGGAGGATCTCTTTAAAATAAATAGTGGCTTCGGCCACTTTTTTGTTTTACAAATCATATAAAAACTGGGTTAAAATTGAAACATTTTATGTTTAAATGCATAAAACGTCCATATTAGAACGAGTAACTATGTTTAAGAAAGTAATATTAGGTGTTGGAGCATTGAGCTTAATTTTAGTTGGATGTAAACAACCTGAGTGTAATAAGGAAGCAGCTTGTCCTGAGCAGCCAACGCCAATTTCGCTGAATGAATGCAGCCCACATCTACAGAAATTAATTCAAAACCATAAAAGTCATATTAGAGGTTTAGTAGTTGGAAGCCCGGTTAGTGCTATAAGTGAAAATGATTCAAATTTTGTTTCTAAAACAAGTTTTTACTCTAGCTTTTCGCCAGACTTGGATATTAATTACTGGGCAACAGTTGATTATTATTATAATGAGAATAACATAATTGATAAAGTAGAAACCGAAATTATTCCAGGTGGGCTTACTCCTCAAGAGAACGCTATTTTGGTTGACTCTTTATATTTTGAATTAAGAGAATACTTATCTGGTAAATATGGGAATTCAACAACGAATACAGATTACAGATTAATCTGGAACGATGTTGATGTAAATAATAACTCATTAACAATCTTCTCTTTAGATTATGAAGTGCCGGAAGAAGATATTTCTATTTATGTAGATGAAATTACAGGAGAAACTGATACAGTTGACAATCCACCAACAGTTAAATATATTGTTAAATACTTAGAATAAAATATACTTAACCGTTATTACCAATTAACAAACTAAGCCGCATTAATGCGGCTTTTTTATTATTTGATAAATAAACTAACCTATTGTATTACACAGCATCACACAATCGGTTCGGTAAGTCACCAAAATACATCGATAAAGTGCTATTTTTTCATGCAAAATAAAAAATGTAACATTTTATTTAAATATACGTTGCGCTGTATCCTTTTTACATCTAAATTTGCACTCACTTCTAAGCCTAATAGAAGTTTTTAAAAGATTATTTTTTTCAATCCCCCGCCTACCCTATCAGATTGAAAAAAGAATAGTCTTTAAAAAGGGGCTTTATGAAAAACTTTAGTAAAATTTTATTCCCACTTCTTACGGGACTATTTTTCTTAAATATTAAATCAAGTACAGCACAGTGTTCGCAAGATCCTTGGGTTGCTTGTTTTCCTTCATGTACTTATGTTACAGGAGATACAGTTTCTTACAGCAGTCAGGACTGGGTTGTAGGGGCAAATACAACATGGTCTTACCTCGCACCTGGTACAGATGGCGGAGGAACATGGACCGCTATTCCTGGTGCTTGTGCAGGAACTACAACTCCAATAGTATCTCCTACTGAAATAAGAGGAACCTATTGTACGACTACTTTCGGAATCGGTAATATTACTCGTAATGGAGGAGCTGCAATTACGGCAAGAGGGCATGTTTTTAGCACCTCTCCAAATCCAACATTAACAGACGGAGTTTTAGTAGATGCCGGAAATGGTGTAGGAGATGAGTTTGAAGGATTAATTCCTGATTTAGCACCCTCAACTACGTACTACGTGCGAACATATGCTACAAACAGTCAAGGAACCAGATACGGTACCCAGGCAACACTAACTACTAAAGATGCAGTTGATTGTGCTGATTGTAATTTAGCCTGTGATGAAACGGATTCAAAATGGTTAGATCCAACCTCAGCAGAGTGGTCTACAGCTCCATTTGCAACAATCAACACAACCGATACAGTTTGTATTACACAAGATGTGACAATTGGTGGAACGATTACTTTATATGGTATGTTCAAGATTTGTAACGGAGCAACAGTTACATTAAGTGGATCAATTGATGTACAAACTGCAACACCTACAAACCCCAATTATGAAGGACAAGTTGTATACGAAGGATGTAACGAAATTTTTGACGGTACTGGATCTTATACTGGCGAGTACTTAGTTATTGAAGCTAAAAACGATCCACTTCAAATGATCAGCTATTGCGAAACATGTAATGAAAATGACCAATCACAGTTCTTCAAGCCAACTGTTTCTACTGCTTATTGGGCAGCTACTTGTAGACCAACTTCTACTGTTTTAACACCGCTTCCAGTTGAGCTAACTTCGTTTAGTGGACAATTAACAGAAAACGGTGTTGAGCTAAACTGGGAAACTGGTGCCGAAATAAACAATAGCCATTTCAATGTGCAAGTCTCTTACGATGGAGTTAATTGGAAAACTATTGGTGTTGTTCAGGGAGCTGGAAACTCAACGGTTAACCTAAATTACTTTTTCTTAGATAACCAAGAAGGAACTGGTGTACAATACTACAGATTAGAGCAAGTTGATTTTGATGGAACTAATGCTTTTTCAAACGTAATTCATGTATCATTCAATGAAAAGGACATGCCAAAAGCTTTTATTGCTTTTCAAAATTCAGAAAGAAAAGTTGAAATACAAGCTAAATTTAGCGGTATGGGAGAGGCTTATTTAATGGATACTCGAGGAAGAATAGTTGATACCAAAACATTTATTAGTACAAGTAAATCTGGTACTCAATTCGAATTTGACTCTACCAATTTATCAGAGGGTGTTTACTTTGTAAAAATCAAATCTGGTAACGCTCTACTTGGTGAGAAAGTTCAAATTACGAAGTAAAACAATCACAAAATACTTTTAAGGGGAATCAAATTGATTCCCCTTTTTGTTTATTAATCACTATATTTGTTGCAACAAATTTTATAAAGTATGAAAAAGATAATCGCTTTCTCAGGAAGTAATAGTAAAAATTCTATTAATCAAAAATTAGCTATGGTAGCGTCTAAAATGGTTACTAAAGCTGAAGTTGAAATAATAAATCTTAGCGATTATTCTGCTCCCATTTATGGTATTGACGAAGAAACAGAGAATGGATTTCCGCAAAGTATGATAGATTTAAAAAATAAGCTGGCAGAAGCGGATGGTTATATTATTTCAACTCCTGAGCATAATGGCTCAATTCCTGCTTTTTTCAAAAATGCAATAGATTGGCTTTCCAGACAAAGTAGATCTGTTTTAAACGACCAGCCAACTGTTTTCCTAAGCACATCACCAGGTGCCAGAGGAGGTAAAACTGCCTTAGCTCATTTGGTAAGTATCATGCCTTACCAGGGAGCAAAAGTCATTGGATCACACTCAGTGGGAAGTTTCAATGATAAAATGCTTAATGAAGACCTAATTGAAGGTGAAGATAAAACAGCAATCCTTCAATTAATTAAAGATTTAGAAAGTCAGTTATAAAGCTGATTCAACTAATTGTTTTAGTTCTTCTTGCGATTGAAATTGGGCTATATTATCGTAATTCGATTTCAATTGATTTTCATCTCTGCAATGGAACCAAAGTTTTGGGTTATGCCCACTTTTTAATTGATGATGAATATCCTTAAGAAAACTACTTAGGTCCTGTATTTTAGGATAAACTGTAAAACTGGAAACATAAATTACATCTTCTAACTCGTTAAAAAGAGCTAAATTGTCTGTAGGGGTAGATTGTCCCAAGTACACAGTTTTTGCTCCTCTAATTCTTAAATAAAGATTAACGTACAACAGTCCTATTTCATGCAATTCGTAATCGGGTAAAAACAGTACAAAAACAGGTCCTTCACTCTTATAATTCTTCGGAACTTGAGCAGTACTTAAAATAAGCTTCTGTTTTACAACATTGGCTACAAAATGCTCGTGAGCCGGTGTTATTTTAGAGCTCTGCCAAAGGAGACCTACCTTATTTAAAATCGGAAAAATCACCTCCGTATAACCCAATTCAAGACCTAATCTTTCAATTATTTTATCGATTATTTTATCGATGGCCTCTTCATCAAAAGTAAGAATAGCCAGTTTTAATTGATCATTGAAATATAAATGCGACTTATCTCCAATAATTTTTTCATTAACTAAAGTCTCTAACTGAGATTTTGGAAGACTGGCAATTTTGGAAATCTTATAACCGCTCTCCGTCAGGTAAGCTAAGTTCAACAATCGTTTTAAAGATTCTGTTGAATATATCCTTTGATTTCCTTCCGAACGTTCAGGTTCTAACGCAGAATATCTTTGTTCCCAAACTCTTATTGTATGAGCCTTTATTTCAGATAAGTTCTCCAAATCTTTTATGGAGAATGTATTTTGTATCAATTTAGTCGCCAACTTCACTAGTATATGTGCAAGCAAAATAAAAATTTTCCAAACAAAATCCTTTCTATTCTATAGCTTCCCACCATCGATTCGAATCAAAAGTTTCATTTATCAGTTTTTGCTGACCTAATTTAGGACAAACCCAATAAAGGCCTTTTTCTTCAGCACTTTTAACGAAATCAATAACGGGTGTTTTCCATTTATGAGGAGCCAATGAAAAACCAGCCCAGTGAACTGGCATAATTCTTTTTACCCCAGCATCTAAAGCTGCCTGAACGCTTTCATCTGGAAACATGTGAATTTGACGCCACAATTCATGGTATTGACCACATTCCATAAATCCAAAATCAAAAGGGCCTAGCTTCTCTCCTACCAATTTAAAATGATCGCCATAACCTCCATCTCCACTGAAGTAGATGTTTTCACTCGAACTCTTTATAGTCCAACCACCCCAAAGGGATTTATTCCTGTCTAAAATTCCTCTTCCTGAAAAATGACGGGTAGGTGTAAATGTGATTTCTATACCCTCTAATTCAGATTTATCCCACCAATCAAACTCTTTTACTTTCTCAGGGTAGATTCCCCAACTTTCAAAATGCCGTTTTGTACCTTTTGCTACCCAATACTTTTTTACTTTTGATTTTAGCTTATTTATGCTTGCTAAATCTAGATGATCATAGTGATCGTGACTCAACAAAAGCAAATCAATTTTGGGTAAATTATCAATTAAATCTAAAGTCCCTTTTGAAAACCTCTTAGTTTTAAATGGCGCTATTGGAGAAGCATCAGGACCTAACATTGGATCGATTACAATAATCTTTCCTTCAACATTAAGTAATACAACTGAATGCCCAAACCAAATAAACTTCGCAGAGGAGGAGGATGATAAAAAAGAATCTTTGTCAAATTCCTCTATCGTAATCGGATTCATAGGTGATCTCCCTTTTGTTTTAAAAAAATTCTCGTAAATCATACCGGGAAAATCTTTTAGTTTAAAGTCCATTTTAGTTTCCACTAAATTCTCAAAACTCTTTCCTTTCCAATTTGACGATTGTGCTAATTCGCGCTTTAATTGTTTAGTTATTTTCCCTCCAAATTGCTTTTTCATTCTGCTAGCTTATCCCACCAAGGGTTATAATTTAAGTTTATAGCATCTAATTTAATCGTCTCCCCAATTTGCGGTGTAATAATATTTACTCCAAGTGAATCTGCAGCCTTTTTTATCCTTACAGGTGGCTCAAACCAATCATGTAAGGAAAGTGTAAAAGCTCCCCAATGAATTGGTATTCCAAATTTTGCTTTCAAATCTTTTACTGCCAAGGCTGACTCTTCTGGCTGCATATGAATTTGCTTCCAGTTTTTATTGTACTGCCCACATTCAACCATTGCTATATCAAACGGGCCGTATTTATCCCCTATAGCTGCAAAGTGATCATCATATCCTCCATCCCCACTAAAGAATATCTTCTGATTTTCTCCTTTAATAACCCATGAACCCCACAATGTTGAATTATGATTTAACAAACCTCTACCTGAAAAGTGTCGCGTTGGAGTAAGTGCAAAATTTAATCCATCAATCGAATCCTCATCCCACCAATTATATTCATGAATTTTATTTTCCGGGATACCCCAAGATTTAAAATGAGCTCCAACTCCGTATGGCAAAATAAATTGTTTAACCTTAGGATGAATTTGTTCTATCGTTTCATAATCCAAATGATCATAATGATCGTGAGAAATAAAAACAAAATCAATTGCTGGCAATTCTTCAATCTCAAGTGGAATATGTTTATTATATCTACTTCTCGAAAGCCATTTGATTGGAGAAGGAGCTTCGCCAAGCATAGGATCTAGCAAAATGTTTTTATTATCTAATTGAAGTAGAAACGCTGAATGGCCAAACCAAATTAGTTTGGGCTCTGAGCGAGTCTTTTCTAAAACCAAAGAATCTTGATCTAAGAATGGTACTTCGAACAAAGGATCTCGATTAGGATTTTCTTTATAATACTCCTTTAGCGTGCTCCAAAACACATCCCATGAAAACCCGCGAGAGGTATTGTGATAGTTTTTAAATTTCCCATCTGAATAATGACCAGATTTTTCAAATTTCAAAACATCCTCTTCAGTAGGATCACCTCCAAACTCAGGGCTTACATTAACAAAAACAATCCCAATAAAAATTACTGATAGCAGCAAAAGGAAAAACCACTTAAGCAACTTCTTAAACCATTTCCACAGCAACTTCATTAAATGCTATTTAAAGATCTTAAGAGAAACTAAGTTGGCTACAAAATCGGCGGAACCAAAAATTGATCTAACAAATAAATTAGACTGCTTATCCAATATTTCAGCTGAAAGCTTCCAAGTATTGAGCATCTTAAAAAATGCAATTCCAACAAGAATAGTTACGAAAGAATATACCAGTATCATTGCTTTAAGTTTCCTCTAATTTACCATTAAAGTTGCCTAAAGAATTCATTATTTGATGAACGGATCAAAAAAAAGGCCGAAAACCGGCCTCACTTTATATTTGGATTTGTTGCTCAATGTCTTCTTTAGAATCCGACTTTTCAAATTTTCGCAGCACAAAACTTATTCTATTCTGTTCTAAATTCTTCTTAAAATCTTCCTTTGGGATCATATAAGGATTCATTTCATCATCAAATGCTATTAAAGCTTTCGCAAACTTTTTGCTAATCTCAAATTTGTACGGACTGTAATCCATGTAGCCATCAAATCTCATTACTCCGTTTAGCATCTCATCAAAAACATAAATAACTGCAATATCCAATTTCTTCCCGTTTTCATCTTTGTAATCTGCCACAATTAAATCAGGCTTCACTAATTGTTTTATAGCATCCGCGTTGAATGTCCCCATTGCACTCAGACTAACATTTAGCCCAGTGCCATCAAGGGCATTCTTCATTTTATCTTGTCGAGCCTGCTCCATCATATATTTATTATTTCTAAAACTACAATTTGCATACTCACTTGATAATAAGTGATTACTAATTGATGGATTAAAATTGGCTTGATCACCATCAAATTCTCCTAACCATGCAACTTCATTTTGAGTGGTAAATTCTTTATCGAAACTAAAGCCAGCAAAAGTTGAAACATCTTTTAAAAACTGATGCTGAGTAATAATAGCTTGCGCCTCTTCTATTTGCTTTCTTACAGGATCTAATTGAGCAGTGAGTTTATCTAACTTTTTATTAAGTTTTGCAAACGATTCTTGGTACTCATTATATAATTCAGCGTACATGCTTAGTGCTCTTTTCCTTTTAGCAGGAGCTTTGTAAAAAGACAGCCATCCAACTGAACTAACTTTTAAATTAGGTAAGGAATCGTTCAAAACCATGTTTGATTTGCTCCCCCTGCTCCATGTTTTATATAATAACTTGTAGGTTAAAGAAAGTTCTCCATTATTTTCCACAAGCGTCAAATTTGTAATTTCTGATTTGTGTTTAAAAGCTGCTCTCCTATTTTTTGATCGAACTTCTTTTTTATTTACCTCAAATAGCATTTTATTAAAAGCATCCGTTTCGTCATTTCTATGGTTCTTAGATTTCCTATGCAGATTTAGTGAAAAATAGGCTTTACCATTTTTAGTGCTAACCTTTTTCAATTTATAACGATGCTCTTTGTTTTTGATCTTTACTCCAACTGCCTTTATCTTTTTTGTCAACCTAGCTTGTCTGGCAAATAATGATTTTCTTAAGCGATAAACACTATCAATATCTACTCCCTCAAGTAAGTTCAAGCTTTGCTGGTAATCAGGAGTTATTTCATTATTTGTGTATTTTGAATTCAACTTAAATGCCACCATCCCCCTTCTACAATCTGGCGTGTTTTCAAATTCTTCATCGTGGCCTAATGTGAGTGAATTCTGATTTATAGTTTGACCGTTATTCCACTCTTTGGTTTGATCATCGAAAGCATAAAATCTTGATTCACTTTGGTTTTTCTTAAGGTTCAACTCCGTATCAATGGATTTCCCAGGAGCCAGGGATAACTCTTCATTTCCTTGTTTAGCTTCAATTCTAAACATTCCATCAGATTGAAAAAATGCAATCCTACCATCTTGCTCTAAATTCATAGGTTCATTCGCGAAAACAAAGTCTAGCGGGTCTCTATATTCAATAACTTCAACGGTCACGCTCCCTTCGATTAGGTTTCCATTTTTATCTACAAAAGCATCCTTAGGAATATTAAATTTACTACCTGACTTTGTTTCAATTTCAGCCCCATTAGCACAAGAAAAATTGTAAGCTTCTGCCTTCAGTTCATACCCAGCAATATTAGTAGGTTGATAATTCTTTGTTGAAATTTCTACATGAGTTCTTCGGTTAATAGCTTTACCAGCATCCGTATTATTGGAAGCCACAGGGTTATCTGAACCATAGTAATTAATCACTATTTGATCTTCTGGTATTCCCATTTCTACTAAATAATTCTTAACAGAGGCTGCTCTCTTTTGAGATAAAATTTGATTCTTTTCTGGATCTCCAGATGCATCTGTATAACCAGATAATTTCACCTCATAAGCTTTCTTAATATTAGTAAGTTCTCCAAAGTTTTTTTTCAGTTTGCTATACTCCTCTGGCTTAAATCTACTTGAGTTAGAATCAAAAAAGACATCAAATTCCTTTACAATTTTTTGCCCGAAAAGAGTTGAATAAATAAAAAACGACAGAATTAATAATATTGAGTTTCTCATGGTGCTTGATTTTTTATTTATAACACTAAAAACTAGAAAAGACACAGAAAAATTGTCTGGTTTATTTTTTTCATCAAGAAAACTATTCCTTTAGTGATAGAGGTCACAGCTAAAAAAAACTAGATAAATTAGTTTCACCAAATGAAATCTCATTGGGAAAATATTTATTCGAAAAAAGGTGATCAAGAAGTTAGCTGGTATCAGGAAACTCCCAGTTCTTCCTTGGATTTAATTAACAAGAATTCTATTGATAAAGAATCCGATCTGATAGATGTTGGCGCTGGTAATTCTAACTTAATTATCGAACTAAATAAACAAGGATTTAAAAATTTGACGGCACTTGATATTTCAGGTAAAGCCCTAGAGAGAACAAAAGAAAAACTAGGCCCTAAAGCTGATGAAATAAACTGGGTTGAAACAGATATTCTAGATTTCGAGCCAGACAAAACATTTGATGTTTGGCATGATCGTGCTGTTTTCCATTTTTTAACTAATGAAAATGAAATAAAGCAATATGTTGATCTAGTTTCCAAAAATTTATCCCCTGGAGGACTTTTTATTCTTTCCACTTTCTCATCAGAAGGTCCATTAAAATGTAGCGGATTAGAAATTAGCCAATATAACGAGGCGCAACTTGTTAAACTTTTCGGAACCAGTTTTGAATTAAAAAGTTGTTTTACCAAAGATCATATTACTCCTTTTAGTACAAAGCAAAATTTTATTCACGCTGTTTTTTCCAAGAAATAGTTAAATCTAAACAAGTTTAGCCCTGCAACCTCAAAACACATCCGGTTGTAAATCAACAACTTGCCTTGTTTTAGTAATGATTTTACATTAATTTAACGCCAAGAAATTAAGGCGGATCTTTCAAAACCTTGGCTTTTTAGAATTATTACCATTGGAAATCCGAATTGAAAAATAATATCCTTCCGCTCATAAGTATGGGGGTACTTAGAAGTTATGGTTGGATGTAAACTTGGTTCACAGAACTTAAGGTAGGAAAAAGGGATGCTTTGCATCCCTTTTGTTTTATAGTCCTCCTAAAACTGAACTGAAGTAGTCTTGGAAGGATGTACTTCTTTTTAATTGTTTTCTATCTAACAATGAGAACTCAGCTAAAGCAGTAAGCAAAAATTCTTTTAAAACTGCTTGTTCTGATTTATCCGAAGTTAACTTGTTAGTTTTTTCTTCTAATCCAGAAACAGTATCTAAACCAGACTCATATTCAGCTTGAGGCATTTCATTTAGCAAGTCTAATTTCTGACCACTCTCAAACCAACTTGTAATTGCCATGTATTGCTCTTTTAAATCTTGGGGAGCACGCTTTTGACTTAAGTGATGAATGTTTTGGAAGTATTCAGGAGCAATAGATCTAATTGCTTGTCCAATTAATCTTCTGGCCACATTTGGAGCGCCTTCTTGCTCTCCTTCATAAACCATTTCAATCTTACCAATGATTGCTGGAATAGTAGCCGTTAAATCACCTATTCTTGCAATTCCTTTTTCATCTCCATTAATCAGCATTCTACGCTCAACAGCACTTAAAACATTTTCGTAAGCAGATATTGGTAAACGAGCTGAAACACCACTCTTAGCATCAATAAACTCACTCTCTCGAGCTTCTATTGCTATTTGTTCTATCAGTTTTTCAATCACTTCAGGAACAACAATATTCTCTTGTCCTCTTTGTTTTGAAACTTCTTGCTTGGTAATGATTCTTCCTATTTCATTTGATTCAGGATAATGCGTGTAAATCTGACTCTGAATTCTGTCTTTTAAAGGAGTAATAATAGATCCCCTATTTGTATAATCCTCAGGGTTAGAAGTAAATATAAACTGAACATCCATTGGGATTCTTAATTTATAACCTCTGATTTGTAAATCACCTTCTTGCAATAGATTAAACAAGGCAACCTGAATTCGAGGTTGTAAATCTGGCAATTCATTGATCACAAATAAACCTCTGTTGGACCTTGGAATTATCCCGTAATTAATTACTTCTTCGCTAGAAAGGCTCAACTTTAGGTTAGCCGCCTTAATTGGATCTACATCTCCAATTAAATCTGCAATATTTACATCAGGAGTGGCTAATTTTTCAGCGTACCTGCCTGATCTATGCAACCAATCTATAGGTGTTTCGTCACCCATTTCAGCCACCTTACCCTTTGAAGCTGTGGTAATTGGATGTAAAGGATCTTCATTTAACTCTGACCCTTCAATTATAGGAATATATTCATCTAATAATTGAATTAATAACCTAGCCATTTTAGACTTTCCCTGACCTCTTAAACCTAAAAAGTTAATACTATGACCAGCTAAAACAGCCCTTTCCAATTCAGGAATAACAGTATCGTCATATCCAATTATGTTTTCAAAAACCTTTTCACCAGATCGAAGCTTTTGAGCTAAATTATCTCTTAACTCCTCCGTTACGGTTTTAAATTGGTATCCTGCAGCTTTTAAAGCTCCTAATGTTTTGATTGAAGTATCCATTATCTTCTCTTTTTATTTCTTTCGTAATCGGCAAAAATAAAGTTGCCTAATCCCTCTAAGCTGGCGTAAAATGCCTTTCCTCTATTAGTCTCGGTGAATTGCTCCACAAATTCCTGTAAATAAGGATCTTGAGCAATCATGAATGTGGTAACAGGAATTTTCAGCTTCCTACATTGAGCCGCCAAATTGATCGTTTTCCTTAACACTTTTGGGTCCTGCCCCATACTGTTTTTATAATACGTTCCATCCGCATTTTTTAGGCATGTTGGCTTCCCATCAGTAATCATGAAAATCTGTTTATTTCCAGCTTTCCGCTTCCTTAATAAGTCCATTGCCAATTCCAAACCAGCTACGGTATTTGTATGATAAGGCCCAACCTGTAAATAGGGTAAATCCTTAATTTGAATTTGCCAGGCGTCATTTCCAAAAACAATCACATCTAAATTATCCTTCGGATATTTAGTCCTGATTAATTCAGCTAAAGCCATAGCCACTTTTTTTGCGGGCGTAATTCGGTCTTCACCGTAAAGTATCATCGAATGGGAGATATCAATCATCAAAACGGTACTCATGCTGCTTTTATGTTCATTTTCATAAACAACAAGGTCTTCATTTTGAAGATCAAAATCATCAATACCACCCCTTATTTGGGCATTTTTTATACTCGTTTGAAAATCGATTTGCTGCAAAGAATCTCCATATTGATATGGCCTTTGATCGGGCGTAAACTCATCCCCTTTTCCAATCTTACTGGAACGATGATTTCCACCGGTATCCTTCTTTAGTTTCCCAAAAATTTGATCAAGTGATCTCTTTCGGATTAATTGCTCGGCTTTACCTGTTAATTTCTGACTTTTCCCTTGAGTGGAACTAGATAAATATCCGTTTTTTTCAAGGTCGTTTCTAAAATCTTCCAGCGTATAATCAGGAGTTGTTAATTTATGCTCCTGATCAATCATTTCCATCCATCTGAAGGTTTCTTCAACATCCCCAGAAGTATGCACCATAATCTCTAAAAAAAGCTCTAACAACTTCTCAAATGGTGAACGATTATCTTCTGGTTCTATGTATTTTTCAAATCGATGTCCAAGCATAGTTTTAAGTTAACGAATTAACTCACTTGGATGCTGGATTTAACTTAATTTATGTTGATATGATGTTTGAGTGACATGATGGCTTTAAATACTCAAACGTACAATACTATCTGATAAAATAACACCGTACAATTAAGTTAGGAAACAGGATAACAGTTATGTTAAAGCGTAAGCATTTATTTCATTATTAATACCAGACCATAAATCAAACCTAGCATTTAATGATAATTTTGCTACCTCTTCTGATTCTTCCCATTTCTGATCACTTTCACCGCATAACTCTGAAATCATTTTCAAAGCAAGAGGACCGTGATCATCGCCATCCAACTCAATATGTCGCTCTAAATAATACCTAAGCTTTTTGTATTGATTGTTTTCAGGATCAACTGATTTGACAATCGATAAAAACATCTCTGGAATAACATCCTCTCTTCCAAATGTAAATGAAGAAGCTACTTTATGAGCAGAATTGCTATTGATAATCTTAAAAGTATTAAGAACAAACGCTTTAGTTTGATCAGCTATTTTTAAGTTTTTTAAAGCATCTTCAATAGATCCACCCTTTTGCAAATTATAAACAAAAGTTACAATTGGTTGCGTATCTGCCCCTATTTCATTCATCGCATCTAAATACATTTCAAAATGACTTCTTGGATTTCCATCAATGTCTAAGTCAGACTCTTCCCCAAGAACGATTTCGTTTATAAATCTTGATGTCAATGAATTATCAACGGGTAGCCATGGAATTTCAACACAAGTCAATCTCTTTTGCAAACATTTTAAAAGACTCATAAAATCCCAAACCGCAAAGACATGATTTTTCATAAAAACCTTAATGTCTTCAATAGATTTTAGATTATTATAGAAATCATGCTCAGAAAGCTTTTTCTGATAAACTTCAATAGAACTCTCTAACTTTTGAATCTTATCCATAGTGCAAAAATAGACACTTTTGATACTACAAACAACTACTAAAACTTCGCAAACAAAAACACATTAAATTGGTCTCTATTGATGGCTGACATGAATTGGTTCATGTACCCCATTTCCATTTTTAGTTTTGGATTAATTTGGTAACCTAATCCTCCGTATAATCTATTTCTGTCGAATGCTGTTTCCTTTTCAACATCCATAAATAACTCTGTGTAACTAGAAAGGTAAACGGCTCCTGGATCCAATGTTGTTTTGTTTAATGGCACTCTTAAATTTAGGAAATACCTCAAACGCATTTTGAAATTATCTTCGATAAATCTTTGCTCAAATCTGTAACGATGCCCCCAGAAAAATCTTCCTGCAGATTGCTTGGAAACAAATTGCTGATAAATCCTATGCTCATTTACTCTGAACTTTTCTCCGAAAGCATCATAATTTTCGCTTCCAATGTATCCGTAACCTAAAAGCAAATTATTATTTCCTTCGGTTAAATTATAACCAATTCCTGTTCTTAATAACAATTGCTCCAAATCACCAATCGCGTTATAATTACGATATTGAACTTCGTGGTGTAGATTAAACTTATCGTTTAACTTTTTACTACCAATGTAAATTAACCAATTTCCAAAATCACTGTCCTGAGCCGAAGCTCCAAAAGTGAAAACTGATAATAACGTTAATGCTAATGACTTTCTCATAGTAAATTCAATTTATTTAAGTTCTGCTTTAATTGTTCGGCGTATTTCTTCACCATTGCTTTATCAACCTTAGGCTCTTCTTCTACCTCTAATAAAACTGGTAATTGAGTGTAGTTTAGGATATATTCTTTACCTGACTCGTTTTTTGGTCCATTAAAAACCCATCCTAACATTGATATTTCATATTGTTTTAATATCTCGTAAGTCATTAAAGAGTGATTAATGCTTCCTAAATAATTTCTAGATACTAAAACAACCGGCACGTTTAACTTTTTAATCAAATTTGTTAAGTGTTCCTTTTCGTTTAAAGGAACTAACAAACCTCCTGCCCCCTCAATAACCAAAGGGTTTTCAGTTTCCGGTAATATAATTTTATCTAAATCTATTTTTATATTATCTAACTCTGCTGAAGTATGCGGCGAAAGCGGATTATTTAGTCTATAAACCTCATTATGAAATGTCCCACTGGTGTCCGTCCACTCTTGAACTTTATGGGTGTCTGTATAATGTAAATCTCCAGATTGAATTGGCTTTAGGTAATCCGACTGAAAAGCCTCCACGAAGATGGCTGAAATAACCGTTTTACCTACTTCTGTCCCAATCCCAGTTATAAATATCTGCTTGTTTTTCATTTTCTTATGGATTACAAATCTGACAATATTGTGGATCTAAATATTTTTGCTGGTGAACTGCTTCAACAATCTCCTCCTCTCCACAATGATCACAAACTTTACCATGATTTTTAGGATAGTTTGAAGGGAAGTTACAAACCTCACAAGGCAATCCAGGAATTGATTTTTTAACTGTAAAACCGGCTTTACCGCAGTTTGGACAATTTGATTGAAGCGCCGCTACCAAATTCTCTGCAGCCTTGGCAATATTTTTCATCCTTAAAGGATTATTCATGGCCCTTACATCTGTTTCTAACGTAATCTTCCCATAATTCTGTAAGGTCTGACTAACCTCTTCTTGCGACGAAACTCCTTTTAAAATAACCTTTTGATCTTCATATGATTTTACGATGAACTTTGCTGGTTCGAAACGATTAAAAAACCTTTCCAGCTCTTCTGCTGAAGAAATTTCCTGACTAATAAAATTGGTTTCGGTTGTTCCATTTTTCGCATAAACGAACTCGCTGTTGGATTTATCAACAAACACCAACCATTCCTCATTATAAGGCAAGTAAACACTATCTGGATGATTTCCGAATGAACCTTCACTAGCTATAGCATAATCGTATTCAGGATTTAATTTCAATCCAGACTTACATTTATCTAAAACTGTTTCCTTAGATGATTTTTCTCGCTTAATCTCTCCTGAGAACATCCCGAACTGGTCGGTATCAAAACCTGAAACAACATCAATGTTAGCGTTAAAAGCTGCTTTAAAAACGGGAGCTATTGCCTCCTCTTTTCCATGCTTTGTAACTAATAATATGTTCTTACCAGAAAGATTAATCATTTTCCGTTGGTTCTATCTCAGAGGGTAATCTCGAAGAAATAGCTTTTAAAATAGTTACTAAAAAAAACACCAATAGTACCTTGAAGAAGGTTAAAAACGATTCGTCTCCTGTTTCATTAAACAGATACAAGAAAACGTTTAAAACAACTATTTGTACTATTAATGCAATTTTCATGATCGATCCTTTTCAAACATTAATCGCTTGCTATTCTTTCCTTGAATTTCAAACTCATTTTCAGCATCGTATACCTTAGTTCCGTTCACCCAAGTCCCTAGAATTCTAGATTTAAAATCATATCCTAAGAAAGGTGACCAACCACATTTATACAGGATGTTCTTAGCGGTAACTGTATAGTTGTCCGAAAGATCTACTAAAACAGCATCAGCGTATAAACCTTCTTTTAAATAACCTCTTTCGGTTATTCTGTATGCTTCAGAAACATTAGCACTTGTTAATTTCACAATCCCAGGCAAGGTTAGTTTACCTTGATGGTAAAGCTCCAATACACTTAGCAAAGCATGTTGAACCAAAGGTCCTCCCGACATACTTTTAGTGTAATCTCCCATCTTCTCATTTAATCCATGAGGGGCATGATCGGTAGCAATGAAATCAATTCTTCCATTCTTCAACCCTTCTATTAATCCTTCCTTATTGTGCTTTGCTTTAACCGCTGGATTCCACTTAATTAACGGCCCCCAAGTATCATAATCATCTGCAGTAAAATGTAAATGATGCGCACAGGCTTCGGCGGTTATTCTTTTATTTCTGACATTCATTTCGTCTGAAAAAAGATCTAATTCAGCAGCTGTTGAAACATGGTAAATATGTAAACGAGTATTGTGTCGCTTAGCTATTTCAACAACTTGCTCTGTTGCTTGGTAACAAGCCTCTTCTGATCTAATCTCGGGGTGAAACCTAAAAGGAATATCATTCCCGTATTTTTCATGATACTTCTTAAAATTTGCAGCAATCGTATCATCGTTTTCACAATGCAATGCCACCAAAGTTTCTGTTCTGGAGAATAATTTATCTAAATACTCAGGATAATTAGCTAAAATTCCTTTTTCATCAGAAAAATACAATCCATCATCTGTAATCCCAGGAACTTTGGTGTTATCCACTTTAAGTGCTTCCTCAAGATTGTTATTATTAATCCCCATGAAGAAGGAGTAATTAATGAAAGATTTCTTTTCGGCTGCTGTGTATTTTTCTTCCATCAAATCTATAGTAAGTGTTGCCGGATTAGTATTAGGCATATCCATAAAAGTGGTAATACCTCCAGCTGCAGCTGCGAAAGATTCGGAAGAAATATCAGCTTTATGACTAAAACCTGGATCTCTAAAATGAACCTGATCATCAATCATTCCAGGTAACAAATATTTTCCTTCTCCATCTACTTCGTCAAAATTTCCATCTACCGAAATGTTCGATCCAATTTTAGCTACCTTCTCGTCCTCAAAAAGTACGTCCGTAACAGTAATACCTTTGTGAGAAACAAGGCTGATATTTTTGAATAATGTTTTCATTTAAAAGTTTTGTGCGCGTGATAATTTATCATGAATTGCCTTTCCAATTCCTTCATCGGGAACCTCCTCAGCCACAATAAGACCAAAATCCATATTGTCTAATTCATGTAATGTTTCATATAGTTTTTCTGCTGCTTCCCTTAATCCATTTTCTTTGGTTAAATAAACAATATGATCCACCAAATGGGTATCATATTCTTTATCAGAAAATTGAATGAAAGCGGTTTTTGTAACAGCATGGTCTATAAACACCTTTTCCGGGTCGTTAGTGTAAATTAAATGCGTTCGCGGAGAATAGTGTTTTTTCTCCTGACCAGGCATTATAATTTTTTCACTGTTGTATTCTGTAACAGCTTGATTTAAGCAATTAGCAATTTGTTCACCAGTAATTAATCCGTGACGATAAATAATCGCCGTATCTCCTTCAAAACCAACAATGGTTGATTCAATTCCTTCGGAGCACTGACCACCATCGATAACTGGAAAGTCATCTCCAAAAGCTTGCTTAACATGTTCTGCCTTTGTTGGGCTGATTGCCTTGTACTTATTAGCACTTGGAGCAGCCAAAGGATAATCCAATTGCTCTAATAACTCCAAGGTTAATTTATGATCAGGCATTCTAATGGCCACGGTATCTTTATTCCCAGTGGTAACATCAGGAACAGATTGCTTTTTAGGAAGAACAATAGTTAAAGGACCTGGCCAAAATTCCTGAGCCAATTGAAAAGCTTCGTTAGGAATATTCTTAGCCAAACTGTATATATCACCTAAATCAGATACATGAACAATTAAAGGGTTGTATAAAGGACGTTGTTTAGCCTTGAAAATTTTAGTTACCGCCTCCCTATCTAAAGCGTTAGCTGCTAAACCATAAACGGTTTCTGTAGGTATCCCCACTAAACCTCCTTCGTCTAATATTTCCTTTGCCTTTGCTAAATTCATTCTGCTAAGAATTCCTGCAAATATCCCAAGAAAGGTTCATAAGTAAAAATTTAAATAATTGATGTTTATTATAACTTGATAGTAATGACAAAAAAAGCCGTGCATATTGGGGGAATGCACGGCAACAACTAAAAGGGGCCTGAATTTTAAACAAGCCGTCGTATGAAGATTTTACTTAATCAAACTCAATATTTTTTCGTCCATTGGATTTACTGAACTTTCAAAATGAGCAATCATTTTTCCGTTCTCATCAACTAAAAACTTATTAAAGTTCCAACTAACCTTAGCGTCTAAAACACCATTCTTTTCTTTTTGTGTTAACCACTGGTATAATGGATGTTGATCTTTTCCTTTAACATCCGCTTTCTCTAACATCGTGAAAGTAACTCCATAGTTTTTCTGACAAAATTCCGCGATCTTTTCATTTGATCCTGGTTCCTGACCCATAAATTGGTTGCAAGGCATTCCAACTACTTCTACCTTATCACTGTGTTGATCATATAACTTCTGTAAGTCAGCATACTGTTTCGTGAAACCACATTTAGACGCAGTATTTACAATTAAAACTTTCTTTCCTTTAAACTTTTCAAGGGTTAAATCTTCCCCAGAAAGACTCTTTAATTTAATATCTAATATCGAAGTTGCATTCATAACTAACATGCTCATTAAGATGATGATGGCTTTCATATTATTGTTTTTCCAAGAGACGATACTGACTTTAAAAATGTGGTACACCAAAAACATTTAATCTTTATTTTACATGAATTGTTTGCCCACCCAAAGGCTTCATCGTAATATTGCGATATATTTTTTTACCATGGCATTACAAACCACAATTGAGAAAGCATTAACCGAATTTGATTTAATTCCGGATGAAAGAAAGGCAGATTTACAGAAATTAAGTGATTTTGTTAAAGACAGGAATGGAATGGCAGATTTGATTTTCATTTGCACTCATAATTCAAGAAGAAGTCACTTATCTCAGGTTTGGGCACAAGTTGCTGCTCATCATTATGGTTTGTTTGGCGTTACTTGTTATTCAGGAGGAACTGAAGCAACTGCGTTTTTCCCTTCTGCAATCGAAGCTTTAAAACATCATGGTATAAATATCAAAGCACTATCAGCTGAGCCCAATCCAGTTTATGCTGTTAAATACGACGAAGATGTTCATCCAATTATTTGTTTCTCGAAAACTTATGATGATTCGTTTAACGCACAAAATGATTTTGCAGCGGTAATGACCTGTGATCACGCCGATCAAAACTGCCCTTTTATCCCAACAGCTGGTGCTAGAATTCCAGTTAGATACGAAGACCCAAAAGTTGCCGACGGTACTCCTGGACAATTAGATAAATACATCGAAAGAAGCGCGCAAATCTGCAGAGAGATGCTGTATGCGTTTTCTCTAATTTAATATTTCGATAACTCTTTTGATTAATAATTCTCCCTCAGATATTTCTATTCCTTGGATTTTAATCTGAGAAATCTGAGGGCAAATAATCGTCATCTTGTCAATAAAAAATTTTCGAGATCAATCAGATCAGCAAACGAAAAATTTATCTTTATGTGAATGTCGCAAGAGATAAAACGTAGCCACGAATTCGACTTAGCTTTTAAGTTTATTACCCAAACCAATAAGAATGTATTTCTTACTGGAAAAGCAGGTACTGGTAAGACTACGTTTTTAAAATATCTTAAGGCAAATACCCACAAAAACATTGTGACTGCTGCACCAACTGGGGTGGCAGCAATTAATGCTGGTGGTGTTACTTTGCATTCGTTATTCCAATTACCGTTTGCGCCATACGCACCAACCGAAGACCCTAATCAGAATACACTCTCAAAACATCCTTTACTTTCACAAATAAAACTCAACGCTCAAAAAAGGAAGGTCCTGAGTAACATGGATCTGCTAGTGATTGATGAAGTTAGTATGGTTGCATCCAATACACTAGATGCAATTGATATTATTTTGAAAAGTGTTCGGAAGAACTTCGATTATCCATTTGGTGGGGTGCAAGTTCTTTTCATTGGGGACTTAAGACAATTACCTCCTGTGATTAAGAATCTCTCTCCTGAGGTTTTTCAAAGGATTTACAGATCCTACTTCTTTTTTGACAGCCTAATTCTTCAACAGTATCCGCCTGTCATGGTCGAACTGAAAAAGGTTTACCGACAGGACGATGATGTTTTTGTTGATATTCTTAATGCTGTTAGGGAGAATAGCTTGAACCCAGATCATTTGGGAATTCTTAATGCTAGGTTAAATCCTAGTTTCAATCCAAAAAATGATGATGGATATATCACCTTAACTACCCATAATTCTCAAGCTGACGAGATTAACCAAACTCAAATAAATCAGCTTAAACAAGAAGAATTCGTTTTTAAGGCGACGATAAAGGATGATTTCCCAGAATCCATGTACCCTGCAGAGGAAAGTTTGGTGCTTAAAAAAGGAGCCCAAGTAATGTTCCTGAAAAACGATACGGAAGAAAAAAAGTATTTCAACGGTAAAATTGGGATCATTGATTACTTAACCGACAATGAAATATTTGTCAAATGTGAAGGTGATGAAGGGTTAATTGAAGTCAAGAAAGAAAAGTGGGAAAACGTACATTATAAAATAGACGCTTCTACAAGAGATGTTGAGCAAGAAGTACTTGGTTCTTTCGTTCAATTCCCATTAAGGTTAGCATGGGCAATCACTATTCATAAAAGCCAGGGACTAACCTTCGACAAACTAATTGTTGATGCTCAAAAAGCTTTTGCGAACGGACAAGTTTACGTGGCTTTATCTCGAGTAAGGTCATTGGACGGCTTAGTACTTACTAGTCAAATATCAAAGCAATTTCTAGGCGCAAGTCATAACTTACAACATTGGGAAGCACATCATAATAAACCGGAAAAACTTCCAGCATTATTGGAAGATTCGAAAGTAGATTGTATTAGGACCGAATGTTTATTGATCTTCGATTGGAGTAATCCGGTAAAATTAGTTTCAGAAATAAACGGAGCTTCCAATGGAAATAAAGATAAACTAGATCCAGAAATACCAAATTGGACTTTAGCTTTACTAAATAAAGTTATCGAATTAAACTCCGTAGCGAAGAAGTTTCAAGTTAGTATTTTCAAACTAACCTCTGATCCAGAATTTAAAGCCAATCAAGTTCAATTCCAACAAAGATTAAAAGATGCAGCCACTTATTTCTTACCTAAAATTGAAATGGTAAAGGAAATGGTTTTACAACATCCAATTACATGCAAAACAAAGAAGTTAGCTGAGTTGTTTGATGAACCATTTGGTGAATTTGCTTCCTTCTTACACGACATTGTGCACCAAATGAAATATTTGGAGAAAGGTGAATTCGATTTAGAAGTCTACTTAAAAGATTATCGAGTAAACAAAACACCGGAATTAAAGATTAAGAAGAGTTACGTTGCTAAAAAGTCTAAATCCCAATCACTAGTTTCTGCAGCCGAAATTGAGCACATCAATCTTTACCAGCAAATAGCATTATACAGAAAAGGACAATCCGAGAAAAAGAAAACACCTATCTACAAGATATTCTCCAATAAAGCCGTTAAAGAAATGTGCGAGTTCCTACCAAAAACGGAAGAAGCATTATTGATGGTAAATGGAATGGGGCCTAAAACAGTAGAGCAATATGGCGAAGACCTAATCATGATAATCAAGCAATATTGCGAAGACAACAAGATTCAACCTAAGAGTTTGTTTGGATGATAAAGTCTAGCGACAAATATTATTTACCCAATCTACATGGGTTAAGATTTATTGCCGCCTTTTTAATCATTATTCAACACATCGAACAAGTTAAATACTTGTTTGGCATTAGTTCCAACTGGATCGAATATTCTTTTTTACCTCAAATTGGAGAGCTTGCAGTGGTTTTCTTTTTTGTGCTTAGTGGGTTTCTTATCACTCACTTATTAATCAAAGAAGAAAAAGAAAACGGAGTCATAGGTATTAAAAAGTTTTACATCAGACGTTTTTTAAGGATAGCTCCGCTATACTTTCTAATTGTTGCCATTGCTTTTACTGTTCTTTTATATTTTAATATTTTCCATATACCTGGCTCCTCTCCGGATTCTACATCAAACAATCTCTGGGGAAAGTTATTATTTTACGCATTGTTTTTATCTAATGCAGTAATGCCAGTTTTTGGAGTTGTTCCTTATGCCGCGCCTACATGGTCTATTGGAACTGAGGAGCAGTTTTACTTAATATGGCCAGTACTCATTAAGAGAATAAGAAGGCGGCGAATTCAACTAATATCGTCAGTAATAGGTGTTTATATTCTTATTAAACTTTTGTTGTACTCGCCTCTATTTACCGAATCGGAATGGGTGAATAAAACATTAAATATTTGGAATGCATTTAAAATTGATTGCTTAGGAATTGGAGCTTTAGTTGCTGTTTTATTGGCGGAAAACAAACAATTAATCAAACGTTTTTTAAATATAAAACTGTTCTATTTAACTGCCTTCCTCATTCCTGTTTTAGTTCTTTCTGGTTTTGAGATCCCTTATTTAAATCAGGACTTTTACAGTATTCTGTTCACTGTTATAATCCTCAACCTTGCCCTAAACAACGGCATAAAAATTTCACTAGAAAATAAGATCTTAAATTACCTAGGAAAGATCTCTTATGGATTGTACCTATACCATATGATTGCTGTAGTATTTACCATTAAACTTTGTTTAGCTTTTGAAATTTATTCGAGTTGGGTTATTTATCCTCTATCCATTTTAATGTCTATTTTGGTTTCAAGTATATCTTTCGAATATTTTGAGGGTCATTTTTTAGGCCTCAAAAAGAAATTTGATTTTAGAGAATAACAAAAAAGCCACACCAAAGTTGGAATGTTAATTATTTAAAACAATCTTCATCAATATCAATAACAAATGTTTTTGAAGTTCCCATTGGACAACCTTCACCTTCGAATCCAATTTCAATTGTGTATGATTCTGCATGTTTAGGATCCCAATCAAATCCTTTATGACCACTAGCAACTAATTCTCCATCTACCTTCATATATGCATTATCAACGTTAGTCATAAAAGTGAAACTGTTACAAGAATGCTGAGTTTTCTCAACAGCAAAGCTTTCGCAATCAACCTCTTCATCTTTCTTAAAACACTCCTCATCAACATCGATTACAAAAGTTCTTGATGTTCCACCTGGACAACCTTCACTTTCATGGGCAATTTTTACTTCATATCTACCTGGTTCTTTAGGATCCCAGTCATATGCCTTATTACCACTAGCGACTAACTCTCCATCAACATACATTGCTGTAGCCTCGGAATTTGCCGTAAAAGTATAACTACTACATGAATGTTCTGTTTTCTCAACAGCAAAGCTTTCGCACTCAACCTCTACATCCTTTTTAAAACACTCCTCATCTACATCAACATCAAAACCAACAGTCACTGGCTCATCGCATAAATCACTTTTATATACAGCTTCAACAGTATAATTCCCTGCTTCAGTTGGATTAAACTCAAAAGCACTAGAATCATTACCAAAATGCACTGGAGTAGGATTTGGATGTGTATATACATACCAATCTGGGTTAGGATCTACTTTACTTACGTTGGATGTAAATGTATAACTGCTGCATGAATTTTCAGTTCTTTCAACTCCAAACTCTTCACAGTCAGTAATGTGATCTGTAGTTACTTCTTTTTCACATGCAGCAAAGGAAGCTGCGAATAACACTAGTAAACTTGTTTTTTTTAAAAAATTCATAATTCTTAGTTTAAGTTCTTAATAACCTCAATAGCGAGGGGTTTTGTAATAAGAGAAACTACCTTAAAAAAGGTTGGGTGAAGAATGAAAAAAAATTAAAATTTATAAAAAAATCCGCTGTAAACCCTAATAGAATAAGGGTTAAATTGAAATTCAGAATTTTTAGAAAATCCGCTAGTTTGATAATTTAAACTCGGTAATAAAGTAATTCCTAGTCCATTTATTAAGTCAATTTGTGTACCTAAACCGAAAGAACTAGAAAAGTTTAAACTCGCAATTTGAGCATGATTTTCCGTTGTAGCTGTTTCTGATAAAAAGGTTATAGATACTTCCGAAGAAGAATTAGTCATGATATTAAATTCGCCTCCTAATTTAATTAATGGTTTTATCCATTTATTACCCGGCACCCATTTAACATCAAATGGAATATTAATCGAAGTATAGACTAACTTTTCATTGTAGGTTATCTCTTTATTAAACAAGAACTCATTTAAATCAGTTCCCTCAGGAGCCATTTTAATTTCAATTAAGTCTGGGCTTTGGGTATTTCCAAATAGTCCGTTTATTTCAACTATGCCAGATGGATAGCTGGCCTTTATTACAGGTAAGTTATTTATACCATCCACTGTTTTTTCATAATCATAGTTGAATTTACTTGCACTAAATCCAAATCCAATTTGGAATTGGTTTTTGATTGTATAACTGGCTCCGATTTCAAATAACCAAGTGAAATTGGAAGTTAAAAGAGAATCGAAGAAATGATTATTAGAACCGTTTTTGGTAACCCTTTGATATTGATACTCAGGAACAGCATAAGCTGTTATCATCCATTTTCTAGTCGAATCATTCTTCAATTTTTTCTTTTGTTCCCTTTCGCTTGGTTTTACTTTACTAGTATCGGAAATAACAGCCAAATTAGAATCTAATGTAGTATCAGGTGAGTTAAAATTATTAGTATCAAGAATTGAACTATTCAATGCTAATGTAGAGTCTTGAGTAGAATTTAAACTATCTGTATTGATCTCTGAACTTGTATTTAATGAACTTGATGTCTCTCCTTTATTATCTAGATTTTGAACCGTTGTTCTCAATGGTTTACTCGTAACAAGTTCATCCGACTTATTTTCTAAAGATGCTTTTAATGAATCCGATGAAGGTTGAGTTTTTTGAATGCCATTTTGAACTAATTCAGCACCTTTTTCTGAGGTAGATTTTTTAGTACCCAAATCAATTAAATCTGTTTCAGAATCTTGACCTTTAAGATTTTGACTAACTGATTTTCTATTAATTAATTTTTGTCTGGTTCCTAAATTTAATTCTGCACTACTCTCCGTCTTGTTTTTAATAGCATCTGAATTAGATCCTGATTGATTTGTTTCTTTTAATTGAGTTTTATCTTCCTCAAATTCCCTTTCTTGTTCTAAACTTATTGAAAGCGGATTTATTAGTCTTTTATTTTCAATTTCACTAGGCTCAGAAGAATTAATTACTTTATTTATTTTGTTGGCTGGCCTATTATCTTTTTCAATTTCAACTATCGATTTTTGAGGTTCAGATGATGCTGTAATATTACCTTCTGATTCAGAAGAAACACCAACAGTCAAATAAGTACCTAAACCAACTATCAATAAGCCTAAAAACAACCAATATACACCTCTGTATTTCCTAGATTTTTCTTGAGTTGCTTCATCTATATTTTGCCATAAATCACCAGGTGGCTCTATACCTTCATTAAGCTTTTCACGAATTTCATTATCGAAGGCATCATCCTCAATTTGTTCAAATTGCGCATTCAAATCCTCCCAAGCATTTTCAGGAGGGGTGATACCACCCTGTTCAAAGCGTTTTTTTAAGCTTTGGTCAAAGTTGTTTATATGGCTATTATTCTCCGACAATCTTTTAAATGCTTGTGTTTACCGTTTGTAAATTAATCACAGCCGCTTTTAACTTTTTTCGGGCATCAAATAACTGTGATTTTGAGGTTCCTAAACTTATTCCTAATTGGTCTGATATCTCTTTATGAGAATACCCTTCGATAGCATATAAGTTAAAAACCATTCTAGTACCTTCGGGTAACTTCTGGACTAAACCAGTAAGTTCTTCAATATTTAAATTTTGAATAGCATCATTCCAGTTTTCATTTGAATTAACTGCTGATTCGATATTCTCTACATTATTATATCGAGCATTCTTTTTCACTACTTCTAGAGCCGTATTTACAAAAATCCTCTTTACCCAACCACTTAAAGCCTCTGGTTTTTTTATCTGATTGAGATTCTTATAAACTAAATAAAAAGCTTGCTGAAAAATATCGTTAGCATCATCCTTGGAGCTGGCATATCGCATGCAGACACTATACATCTGGGAGGCATATTGATCATACAATTGCTTCCTAGCTGCTGGGTCAAATTTTAAACAACCCTTTATTATTTCTTCATTCGTCAAATCTATCTGCCTCTGTACTGGGTTATACTCTTAGATAAGATAAAGAAACGAAAAAAAGGTTGGGCGGGTTTTGATCTTTTTTATGATTATTACAATAATTCATCCGGTTTTTACCATTTTACCAACTGTCATTGCGTTACTTTAATCCTTAAATTTAGCTAATGGCCGAAAAAGGATATCCTACACATAAAATTAAGCCAAGTAACAATAAACTTGAGTTCCGAATTGAGGAAATTGCGTTTAATAATCACTACAATGTAAATGATCCTCATGCGCATGATTATTATGAAATTTTCCTTTTTGAAACTGGCGGTGGAATTCATACAATTGACTTTATTGAAACTCCTATACAGCCTAACTCTATTCATTTAGTTATCCCAGGGCAAGTTCACACTGTTGGGCGGGAAGGTTCCTGTACAGGTATGGTAATGATGTTTTCGAAAGAGTATTTAGAGGGGAGCTCAATACTTATTGATACAATAAATGCCTTTCCGTTCATACGCCCTAATAAAACTCCTTACATCAAAGAAATAGATGAAGTTAACTTCAAGTTCATTTTTGATATTGTAACCAAAGTTTTTAACGAGAATGCAAATACAGGATTTAACGCCAAACAAATTATTCAATCTTACTTAAATATTGTTTTATTAAAAACCCAAGAAGTTTTTGCGGATCAAAAACAAGAAGTATCTCCAATTGTAAACTCTGCGCTCTTTTATATTGAGCAAAATATTAGTCTGAATTTAAAAACGGAAGACGTTGCAAGTGCTCTAAATATAAGTGCAGAAGCCATTAATATTCAATTTAAAAAAGACTTGAATTCAACCCTTAAAAATGTAATTAAAGATTACTTATTGAGGGCTCTAAAAAGAACCCTCTTATTGAATAAATTATCCCTAAAAGAAATTGCTTACGATTTCGGTTTTAACGATCCTTCCTACTTCACCAAGTACATTAAAAAAGAACTAGGTTGCACACCAAACGAGTTTAGAGAGAAGTATTCAAAACCCTAATCTCTGAAAACTGAAACCTGAAGCCTTTCCTACCTCAACAAAGTAACTCTACCCACTTGTTGTTCTCTTTGTAAACCTCCTGTTTCGTTCTCTACTCGGTAGTAAGCTTTCCAAACATAAACATCAATCTGACACTCGTTACCCATGTAGGTTCCGTCCCAATGGTTATTGATGTCGAATGATGCGAATATTTGCTCACCCCATCTGTTAAATACATAGAATTCAAAATCGTAAACATTTAAACCTTTCGGACCGAAATGGTCATTAAATCCATCTCCATCTGGAGTAAACGCGTTTGGAACGAAGAAAGAAGGAATACATTTTCTGGATATTATCACAGTATCAACAGCAACACATCCATCCTCATTTACAGCAGAAACAAAATAGGTTCCGTCATTTGTAATGAAAACTTCATTTTCAGTTTCTCTGGAGTGATTCCAAACCACATTTGCTCCCCTTGAATCAACGTTCAAGGCAAGCTCACCGATTTCATCGAAACAAACCGTTGTGTCATTCGAAGCTGTTATGGTAGGATTTGTTGCTACCCTAACATCAATCGTATCTCTTCCTATGCATCCATTTGCGTCTGTAACAAAAGCTGCAAATTCACCATCAACTGCAACATCTAAGTAATTACTCACTAAACCAGATTCCCAAGTCAGGGTATTATCTCCTGTTTCAGTTCCAATTCTAGCTACACTTCCTTCACAAATTACAACATCGTTTCCAAGGTTTAATACAGGATTAAGGTTGAACGAAGCATTAACAATCACTGAATCTTTACAACCTCCAGCATTGGTAACAACCACTTCGTAAGCACCTCCTGATGTTACTTCAATTGCTGAAGTTGTTTCACCCGTTGGCTTCCATTCATATGTCCCTGCAGGTAATGTTGGAGATAAAGTAATAGACTCCCCTTCACAAGCAGATTGATCCACTGGATCTTCAATTACTGGTTTGCTTACAATTGTGAAGGTTCCAGAGGTTGATCCCGAACATCCATTTAAATCGGTTACAGTAACTGCATAATCTCCTGCAGTAGTAACATTTATTTCTCTTGTAATTTCACCATTATCCCAAGCATACCCTGAATAAGATGTTGAAACTCCTAACATTGCGGCTTCCCCTTCACAAACTGTTACATCATTCACAACAGGAACCGGATTTGGATTTACCTCTACTCTGATAGTATCAAACCCAGCACAACCACCTCCGTTACTCACAAAAACACTGTAAGTGTTAGCAGTATTAACTGTTAAAGTTGATGCAGATGATCCGTCGTTCCAAGCAAATGTATGCAAGGCTGGATCAAATCCTGGAACTGTGATTTCGAAATCTTCTCCTTCACATAATGTTTGATCATCAGGTAAAACAACATTCAATGCTGGTAAGTTGGTTAACTCAGCAGTATCAGTTGCTGTACAACCATTTGCATCAATTACATCTACCCAAACTCTCTCTGGGTTAATTGTACTGTAATCACTTCCTGTGCTTCCATCATGCCAAGTGTAACTTGCGAATCCTATTGGATCGGTATTGAAAGTAACTTCAATTCCCGGACAAACCTCAACGTCATCCCCTAAATCAACGGTTGGATTAGCATTAACTACTAAGTTTACATCATCTGTTGCTTCACAACCATTTGCATCTGTAACTACCACCGAATAATTACCATCTGAATTAGCATCTAACGTTTGATTTGTTGACGCGTCATTCCAAACAACTGATGACCATCCTGCACCAGCATCAAAAGTAAACTCTTCACCATCACATATTGATTGATCAAGTCCTAAATCTACCGCCGGATTTGGGTGAACTGTAATCTCTACTGTATCTGTTCCCTCACAACCGTTAGCATCTACCACATCAACATAGTATCTTCCACTTGTTGCTACTGTAATTTGCTCTGTTGCTTCTCCTGTATTCCAAGTAAACGAGTAACCTACAGCAGCTGAGTATCCAGCAAGAATATCAATCGTATTGCCATCACAAGTATCTAAGTCAGAGCCTAAATCAACTAATAAAGCATCTCTCACATAAATATCCGCTGTATCACTTCCGATACATCCATTGGCATCAGTTACCGTTACCCAAATCTTCTCTTCTGTTGTGCTTTCATAAGTAGCTAATCCAGATAAATCATGCCATACATACGTAGCAAACAATCCAGCATCAAAAGCTGCCTGAGATCCTGGGCAAACTGTTTGATCTGTCCCTAAATCAGGTGTTGGATTTGGGTTAACAACTAACTCAACAGAGTCAACATCTTCACAACCGTTTGCATCAGTTACGGTAACCGCATAAATCCCTGCTGAATCTACTGTAATGTCGTTAGTTAATTCACTAGTATTCCAAACTACACTTGTCCATCCAGCTCCAGCTGAAAACATATCATCATCACCTTCACAAACTGCCTTATCTGGACCTAAATCAACTACTGGTAAAGGATTAATTGAAACTACTATTGTATCTCTTCCTGTACAACCCGCAACATCCTCAACTAACACATCATAAGTTCCTGCAGTTGAAACTGTTATTTCATTAGTTGTTTCTCCCGTTGGAGCCCAAGTGAATGTGTAACCTAAAGCAGGGTATCCAGATTGGATTGTAACTGATTCTCCTTCACATACAGCTGTATCATTTCCTAATGCAACCGGTAAACTTGTTGCCATGAAAATCTCAGCCGTATCAACAGCTTCACATCCGTTTACATCAACAACATCTACCCAAATTTTCTCAGCAGAAGTACCCGAATAAGTTTGTAATCCTGATCCATCATGCCATGTGTAACTTGCAAATGCTCCTGCATCAAAATTAGCGTTCGTTCCAGGACAAATAGTAATGTCTGCACCTAAATCAACTGTTGCCCCAGTAAAGAATCCAAACTCTGCGGTATCAGTTGCTGTACACCCATTAGCGTCTACAACATCCGCGTAATATCTACCTGGAGTATTTACAATTAAATCTTCAGCTGACGAGCCATCATTCCAAGTTATTGTAGTCCATCCAGGACCAACTGTAAACATCGAATCAACATCTGGACAAACTGTTATATCTAAACCTAAATCAACCGTTGGATTAGGATTAACTGTAACTTCAATTGTATCTCTTCCTGTACAACCCATCAGATCGGTAACCAATACTGAATATTCACCTGTAGAAGAAATATCTAATGTTTGAGTAGATTCACCTCCTGGCTGCCAAGCATACGTTACTCCTGCAATAGCACCCGCATCAACAGTGATCATCCCACCATCACAAAAAGCAGTATCATTTCCAAGGTCAACTGATAACTCTGCTGCTACAATTACCTCAACTGTATCTCTTGCTGAACATGAATTAGCATCAATTACTAATACCGAATACTCTCCAGCATTTATATCATCAACATCTTTTGTTTGAGTCATAGTAGCATCATTCCAAACATAGCTACTAAATCCAGCTCCAGCATCTAATTCAACTGAGCTTCCTGGACAAATTGTTCTGTTCGGACCTAAGTCAACCGTTGGATTAGGATTAACAATTAATTCAACCGTATCTGATCCAATACATCCATTTGCATCGGTTACCTCAACAGCGTAGGTACCTGCAGAATCCGTTGTTATTGTTTGCGTTGTTTCTAACCTTGGATACCATGCATAAGAATCGTAGGCTCCGGCGTCAAAAATAATTCCTAAACCACCTTCACAAATCTCAACATCCAATCCTAAATCAGGTGTTGGCAGGATATTAACTGTTAATAATACTGTATCATTTGCTTCACACCCATTGGCATCGGTTACGGTTACAACATATTCTCCATCAACGTCCGTATCAATAGTTTGAGTTGTTTCTCCTCCTGGTTGCCAAGCGTAACCATCAAACGCTCCGGCATCAAATGTTACTGCTGGATTACCCGAACAAATTACTTGATCAGCTCCTAAATCCGGAGTTGGTAATGGATTTACCGTTAATAATACGGTATCATTGGCCTCACATCCATTGGCATCTGTTACCGTTACTATGTATTCTCCATCTACATCTGTATCGATTGTTTGAGTTGTTTCTCCTCCTGGTTGCCAAGCATAACCATCAAACGCACCAGCATCAAACGTTACTGCAGCATCACCAGCACATATTACTTGATCTGCTCCTAAATCTGGCGTTGGTAGTGAATTTACAGTTAGTACAACAGTATCATTTGCCTCACATCCATTAGCGTCGGTTACCGTTACTATATATTCTCCATCTACATCTGTATCGATGGTTTGGGTTGTTTCTCCTCCTGGCTGCCAAGTATAAGCATCATATGCTCCGGCATCAAATGTAACCGCAGCGTCTCCAATACAAATTGCCTGATCTGTTCCTAAATCTGGTGTTGGTAATGGATTTACTACTAATAATACCGTATCATTTGCCTCACAACCGTTCGCATCCGTTACTTTTACAATATATTCTCCGTCGACATCTGCGTCGATAGTTTGAGTTGTTTCTCCACCTGGTTGCCATGCGTAACCATCAAATGACCCAGCATCAAAAGTTACCCCTGCATCTCCTGCACAAATTTCTTGATCGGCTCCCAAGTCTGGTGTTGGTAATGGATTTACCCCCAAGTTAACCGTATCATTTCCTTCACAACCGTTCGCGTCTGTTACCTTAACAATATACTCTCCTGCTACATCTGTATCTATTGTTTGAGTGGTTTCACCACCTGGTTGCCAAGCATAAGCATCATAAGCTCCGGCATCAAACGTTACAGCGGCATCTCCTATACATATTGTTTGGTCTGCACCTAAATCTGGCGTTGGTAATGGATTTACAGTCAGAACAACAGTATCGTTTGCTTCACATCCATTAGCATCCGTAACCGTTACTATATATTCTCCAGCCACATCAGTATCAATTGTTTGCGTGGTTTCACCTCCTGGCTGCCAAGCATAACCATCAAATGCTCCTGCATCAAATGTGACAGCAGCGTCTCCAATACAAATTGTTTGATCTGAACCTAAATCTGGTGTTGGTAATGGATTTACTACTAACAATACTGTATCATTTGCTTCACATCCATTGGCATCAGTTACGGTTACAATGTATTCTCCATCAACATCTGTATCGATGGTTTGAGTGGTTTCTCCACCTGGTTGCCATGTATAACCGTCATAAGCTCCGGCATCAAAAGTCACCGCTGCATCTCCAGCGCATATTTCCTGATCGGCTCCCAAGTCTGGAGTTGGTAATGGATTTACTACCAAATTAACTGTATCATTTCCTTCACAACCGTTTGCGTCAGTAACGGTTACAATGTACTCTCCTGCTACATCTGTATCGATTGTTTGGGTTGTTTCACCTCCTGTTTGCCATAAATAAGCATCATAAGCTCCGGCATCAAATGTTACAGCGGCGTCTCCTATACAAATCTCCTGATCAGCTCCTAAATCTGGTGTTGGTAGTGGGTTTACGATTAAATTTACTGTGTCACTTCCTTCACAAGTTTTAGCATCTGTAACGGTAACAATGTATTCCCCTGCTACGTCGGTATCAAAGGTTTGTGTTGTTTCTCCATTTGGTTGCCACAAATAAGAAACAAATGCACCCGCATCGAAGGTGACAGCAGCATCGCCTATACAAATCTCTTGATCAGCTCCTAAATCCGGAGCTGGTAATGGGTTTACCACAATGTAAATAGAATCATAACAACTTGCTCCACCATCAGTAACGGTAAATTTCAATTTATATGTCCCCGCTGCAACAGCCAAGTTAGAAGCGTCAAATACGGTATCCGCAGCAGTCGTAATAACCGGTGAAGTTCCTGCCGGCATTGAATCAATTGTCCAAACACCTTCCCCACTTGCATCTGTTACTAAAGCATCTAAAGTGTAAGTTTCGCCTACACAAATTTCTGGAGTTAAATCGTCTAATTCGGCGGTACAACATGGAGCGATCACTATCTCAATTGTATCATTCACCTGACAATAAGTAAAAATAATTTCGTGTGTTCCCTCACCTGCTACTGATGGGTCGAAAATACCATTCGCCTGGTCAGTAATACCAGGACCTGAATAAGCAGTTGGATTTTTAACTGCATCTTCGGCATCTAAACCAGAACAAATCCATGTTGTGTTTAAATCAACTGAAGCATCGGTATTACAAAACGGCCCTACTTCTTCAATATCTGGTTCTTCAGCTGGAGGGATATACATTGTTGGCAAACCTAAATGAGCCATCCCTGCAGTTCCTGCTACATTAGAGGTTGAGAATGAAGTCCCTGAATTTAAATCACCAATTACTTTTCTTAGAAATCCTCCACCGGCAACTCCATGAGATAAATACATTGATCCATCTGGACCAACTTCCATAGCAGCAAAAGCGGTAGAAACACCAGTTGAAGTCCATGTTCCATTTATAGTTGTTGCATCCCACGAAGTGATATCCAAGTAATGTAACTGTCCACTTTGCATGGAAACATAAACTCTTGAATTATCTGGAGACCATGAAACATCGTAAGGAGACCCCCATGTTCCTGAAACATTTTTTGCGTCGTAAATCACCCCTGTTTCCTTGTTAAATCTGTAGATCGAAACTATTTTATCTCCGTCTGGCCAAAAATTAGGGTGAGCTTGTGCTAAATACTCTCCATTCCAAGAAAAAGCTAATCCTCCTCTTTCCCTGTTAGATGCTACAGTTGGACCCACGGAAGAAACTACTGCTGGATCGTTAAATCCATCACACTCAAGTAAAAATGAATGAAACTCTCCTGTTCCAGAGGCTAAACATGTAACCCAAACATCTACTCCATTTTCGTGTAAAGTAGCTGTGATACCTTCCGATGTTCTAAATGCTCCTAATCTTGTTGGTCCTGATAAATTGTTACCAGCAGCATCAAAAGAGAAAGCATTCATTCCATTAGTTCCTGATAAAGCATCATCAGTGGTAATTATCCAATATCTATCAGGATCTAAAGGGTGCCTAACTGTGATTACCCCTTGTGAAGCAGAACCATTGTTAATTCCCCCTTCATTACCTTCCAATAACCCAGCATAAGTTTCGTTCGCTGGGCCTCCAGCTCCGCCAGTCCAAACTGATCTACCATTTGAATAAAACAATAAATTTCCAGAATCATCACTTGCAGCAGTAACTCCTTCGTAAGATCTTACAGGACCAAATGCATTACCTCTAGAAGTAACAGCCATAGTTGACATGTCGATAGTGGCTCCGGAAAACAAGTTCGGTGCAATATACCAATGCCGATGTCCTGGCCATTCAAACGGATTTCGCGATGTTGTAGCACACGTCTCTTGCGCGCGCGAAGAAAAAGTAGTGCATAAAAGCACTATAAACACAAAAAGCCTAAAGGCTATTTTAGCTTTTGTCATTATTATACCCCTTTTAGGATAAACCCAAATAAATTAGTAACCTCGTCGTTGTACGGAACAACGTCGTTTTTTGTTACTACAAATTCAGATTTATTTTAACCCTTTTTAATATTCGTTTTAAAACGCTGATTTTAAAACTAGTACCCCGATCCGCCCCCAAGACAGATCTTACCAGATATTTAAACTAAAAAGGTTTAGCAAAGTTCCTCCCTAATAGGCGAGTGGATGAAATTATCCGGCGAAACGCACGAAATATGACGTGAAAATTTAAGATTAAATTAACATCAAACAAAAAGACGAAAAAGGAGCTTTATTATTTCCAGTAAATGAACTTTTCAAAATAATACCTAAAAGTAACTTTCCACCTCCATTCTCCTGAAATTGACACATTAGAATCGGTATTAAAATTCTGTGAAATTGGGGCCTTTGCATCTATTCCTAATCCCCAATTATTATAAATTAACAACGCTCCCAAATTTACAAATGTTGCGTTTCCACCAGAGTTAGAAACAGAAATCTCTTTTTGGGAATGAACGCCAGATGACTCATAATAAATCCCACTATACGGTAAGAATGAAAAGCCTTTATTAAACCACCAAGTAAACATATTAGCTGTTAAATTATATTGATTCCCAAAGCGATAATCCAACTCATTTTCACCATTGTATTTAAAAACTTGTTCAGTGGAAAGACCTACTCTTTTAAACTTTGTTTTGTAATTCAACACAGCAATTGCATCCCAACTTCCTGAACCCAACTGAAAATTAGGGTTAATTATCCCATTGGTCTCAACGTCTCTCAATTCAAACTCTCCTGTTGGGGCTTTTCCTCCAAATCCGACACTCATTAAATGATGCCAATTTTTATTAGAAGAATCGGGTTTGATATCCATAAGAGTATACAATCCAATTAACATAAAATCTTTTAAACCTTGGGTTTGAGCATCCTGATGTGAACCGTCCATAAGGTTAAAACCATAGGGTAAAACACCAAAAAGAGACAGCCTTTTCTTTAAGTTAATTTTAGCAAAAAGATCAATGCTCTGATAGGTATCGAATGAATTTTCGTCTGGAAAATAAATACTGTTATTTTGAATGGAAGCATTAAATGCAGCATGGTTATAATTCACGCCAAAATAGTTACTACTTTTTTGCGGTGTGATCCCCATGGAAAAGCCCCCCATGGCACATCCACAAACATCACAAGCAAACAAAAGCTTACCGTAAATAACCAATGATATAAATAAAAAATTCTTCATTAATCCTCGTTAAAAAATAAAGGGTTTGTTATGAAATCTGTATCAGTTAAGGTTTTTAAAAACGCTATGATTTTTTGTTGCTCGTCTTCGGACAATGCTATTCCTTCAGACAATCTTGGATCTAGCGTTGATGATGCTTTAACACCTGAATTATAATGCTCTAAAACCTCTTCTAAAGTCTCAATCGATCCATCATGCATATAAGGAGCTGTTCTGGCAACATTTCTTAAAGATGGCGTTCTGAACTTTCCTACGTCATGACTACTTTCAGTAATTGCAGCTCTTCCACTATCCAGCGGGAATTCTGTCAGAATACCGTTGTTATGGAAGGATTGATCAGTAAATAGCACACCAGAATGACATACTTCGCATTTTGCATTAAACAAATCCATTCCCGCTAATTCTTCTACAGACAAATTCGCTTCTCCGTTTAAATAATGATCGTATTTTGAGTTATCGCTCACCAACATATTTTCAAATTGACTCAACGCATAAAGAAGAAATGGCGAGGTAACCGAATCAACCCCAAAGGCACCTTTAAATAATCCTGGATAATCCTCATGATCATTCAATTTAGCAACCACATTAGCAATACCTTCATCCATTTCAAATTCCAGGGTAATTGCATTTAAAGCCACAAAATCCAAATGATGAATTCCTCCGTCCCAAGCAAAGGATTCCATAAAGGCCATATTTTGAATTGGTGGAGCATTTCTTTTACCAGCTCTATTATCCACACCAAAACTTACAGGGTGTACGGGTGAATCCGCAAAGGCTAAGGATTGTAAATGACAACTTGAACAAGAAACAGAATTATCCACTGATAAAACAGGATCGAAAAATAGTTTCTTTCCCAAATAGAACCCTTCCTTAGTCACTGGGTTATTGTCAAACGAATAGGTTGGATCAGGAAAATGAGCAGGCTTTTCAAAACCGAAAACTGGCTCAATCCCTATTAGCTTTGGATCCTTCTTACAGCCAAACAGTAAAAGGGAGCAAACCAAAAACAGGTTTGCTCCAATTATATTTTTCCTAATCCTAATTTGCATGAACGTGCTCTACAGAAAAAATATGTGGAATATGTTCCGCTAAATCCTGACCAGCAGCTGGCGAATGAATTGCGTATGTTGTGCTAAAATCAACATCCGCCATCATTAATAACATCTTAAAATCTGCCACAATATGAGCTTTCGGAGTTAACCCCTCTTTTACATCAATTTCTTCTGGAAAATCAAGAGTAACTGTTTTCACATTATTAACCATCATACCTACATCTTTCCATCCTCCAACGTGTAACTCTACATCATATTTATTTACATCCACACCTACTTCCTGTCCTGAGGAATTACTTGTCCCTTCGAGTTTTAATCCGATATAACCAGAATTCCAACTCCAAAACCATGCTCCTTCCGCAACATCCAGAATACCGCCTTGAGCTCCTTCGGTAACAGCTGATTCTGGAATACCAATATTGAAAGAAACTTTATTATATTCTCCTTCTGGAATTCCTGATAGAACTACTCCCTGACTAGCTGGAACAGACTCCTGAATATGGTAAAATCCTTTAACTTCTGATGCTAAAGCCGAAGACATTACTGGATCTAAATGTACCTCCCCACTTGGCCCTTCCAACTTAACATTGGTTACGTAATAACCACATTTTGTAATGTTTAAACTCTGTCCTTTGTGAGTCGTAAAATCAAAGCTTGTTGTATCATAACCTGATTTTAATTTCATATCACTCGACCCAAAAAAGTTGTCGAATTTTAACTGAAAAGAACCTGTTTTTACTGGTGTTCCTTCTTCACCATTGTCTTTATTTTCGTCTTTTTTACACGATGTAAATATCACTGCACATGCCATTGCAGCAATAAAAAATTTATTGAATTTCATTTGAGTATATTTTAATTAGTAATAGTTACGCACTCACGTGCTGGAAAAACTAATCAAACTCTTGGTGGTGGAAAATCCGAAGGATAGAATGGCTGAATTAAGCCAGCCAAATATTCTTGACTTATCTGTGTTTTATCTACAAATAAAACCAAATCAAGTGAATATTTTTCAGGTATAATATTCTCTTCTAATTCAAACTGAAATTTGATTGTTCCGTCCTCATTATCATCACTTTGATCTTCTTCCAAAAGCTTCATTAAATGACAATTACCCTGACATGTATTCACCTCTAAATCTTTCTCTACACAAATCTCCGAAACAATCTCTTCTTTGTTACTTTCGAAGTACAACATAATCGCCCCATTCTTAAAAGAGGTTGCTAGGTACAACAACAATAATATTTTAGAAATCCATTTCAAGGTCACGCAAAATTAATGATATTTTATTTTTCTAAATTGACAAATGATTAGATAATTCTTATTTGATTTAATTCGCCCTCAGATTCAAAAGATTTCTCAGATAAATTGCATACAGAGTATGAAGAGTCAATAGAGGTTCTAATTATGACAAACTCTTTAGACTCTTCATACTCTGTGTGATTATATTTTTTTGATGCTGAATCTGAGTGCAAAAATTATCAACTTTAATTCCGAACTTTACCCCAATGGCTTTCGATTATAACCAATTCAAGCTTCCAGTTGCAGAAGCAATTCCAGCAGTAAAATCTGGATTCTCAAAGAACAACACGCTTATTATTAAAGCGCCAACAGGGGCAGGAAAAAGTACGCTTTTACCAATCGCTCTTTTAGAAGAAGAATGGTTGAATGGAAAAAAAATAATCATGCTCGAACCACGCCGTTTGGCTGCCAAAACTGTTGCTATAAGAATGGCAGACATGTTAGGAGAAAAAGCAGGTGAGACGGTTGGATACAGAATACGATTTGAACAGAAAACATCTAGTAAAACCAGATTAGAAGTTGTTACCGAAGGAATACTAACAAGACTAATTCATGAAGACAATTCTTTAGAAGATATCGGATTAATCATATTCGATGAATTTCATGAAAGAAGTATTCATGCCGATTTAGCAATGGCCTTCTCCAAAGAAGTTCAAAGTGTACTTCGAGAAGACCTCAGAATTTTGGTAATGTCGGCAACGATCAATATGCCAGAACTAGCACAAAGATTGGAAGCTACGGAGGTTGAAAGTGAAGGTAGAATGTTCCCTGTAGAGGTCCATTACGAAGGAGATTCCGATTGGCAAATGTTGCCCGAAATGGTAAATCAGGCGGTTAAAAAAGCTACTGCTGCCCAAGATGGCGATACATTGGTTTTCCTTCCCGGACAAGGGGAAATCAAAAAATGTGAAGAGCTTTTAAGAAGATCTATACCTGATTTTAAAATCACTCCTTTGTACGGACAATTACCGCCTGATAAACAGTTTGCGGCCATAATGCCCGACAAGGAAGGACGCCGAAAGGTAATTTTAGCAACTAATATTGCCGAAACTTCTTTAACCGTTGAGGGCATCAAGATTGTGATAGATTCTGGTTTTGAAAGAGTTGCTAAATTCAATCCAAAATCTGGTCTTTCACGATTAGAAACAGTAATGATTTCAAAAGAATCTGCAGATCAAAGAAAGGGTCGGGCAGGGCGTTTATCCGAAGGTGTTTGTTATCGATTGTGGAGTAAAGTCACTCAATCCAGAATGAAAGAACAAGGAACTCCTGAAATTGAACAGGCTGACCTTACTTCATTGGTTTTGGAATTGGCTAAATGGGGAATTAACGATGCTAATCAGCTATTCTGGGTAACTCCTCCTCCGTTTGGTAATCTTCAAAAAGCTAAAAAATTATTGGAAGAATTAGGTGCAATTGAAAACGGGAAAATAACAGCCCACGGCGAAGAATTACATAAGGTTCCTACCCATCCCCGAATTGCTCAAATGATGGTTCAGGCGGAAGAAATGGACCAATTAGGTTTAGCAACAGATATTGCTCCTCTTTTAGAAGAAAAAGATCCACTACCTCCTAACTCAGGGATTGATATTAATCTTCGAATTGAAGCTTTAAGAAGGTACCGAGAACAAGGAAAAGGAGGCAGACAGTTTGCACGATTAGAAAAGTTGGCCAAACAATACCGACAAATGTTTGATATTGATCCAGATAATGGACCGATTAACGATCATGACACTGGCTTCTTAATTGCAAGTGCCTACCCTGAACGAATAGCAAGTTCCCGACCAGGGAATAACGCCCAATTCCAAATGGCTAATGGGAAATTAGCTGCAGCTGGTCATCAAGATGATTTAGCACACGAACAATGGCTAGCTGTTGCGCATGTTGCAGAACGAGATCATAGCGGAAAAATATTCATGGCAAGTCCAATCAATCCTCAAGACTTGGCTAGTAAAGTGGTTACTAAAGAGGTAGTAAAATGGGATGTTGATGATGGTGGATTAATTGCCCGGGAAGAAATGCGAATTGGAAGCATTGTACTAAGAAGTACTCCAATTCAAAACCCTGATCCTGGAAGGTTAATTGAAGCGATAACAGATGCTATTTCCGAAAAAGGCCGTCAGTTATTAGACTGGAATAAAGACGTCATTCAAATTCTAAATCGCGTGACTTCCCTAAAAAAATGGAACCCTTCTCAGCAATGGCCAGAGTTTACAATTGAAGCATTATTGGCCTCCAATAAAGAATGGATATTACCATATTTAGTAGGCGTTAAAAAACCACACGATCTTAGAAAAATAGATTTAAAAGAAATCTTGTTTTACAGTTTATCCCCAGAACAACAGGTTGATTTAGAAAAACTTACTCCTTCAAAAGTTAAATTACCAAACGGAACTTTCGCGAAGTTAGATTACCAAGAAAACGCCTCAGAACCTGTTTTAGCAGTCCCCCTTCAACGATGTTTCGGAATGCTCGAAACACCTAAAGTAAATGGTGGTAAGATCAATGTTTTAATGCATTTATTATCCCCAGGATTTAAGGTTGTTCAAATAACTAACGACCTCCAAAGCTTTTGGCAAAACGCCTATTTTGAAGTGAGAAAAGAATTACGAATCCGCTACAAAAAACACAAATGGCCTGAGGACCCAATGGATATTTAACGATTGAGTAGATCGTCAAACAGTAAATTACTCCCCCAACTGAAAACGATAAGTAGCAGTAACTTTAAAACCTAAAGCACCATTAACATTCCCGTTAAATCTAGTTCTTTCATCATCTGGATACCAACCCCACATTCCTAACGGCGTAGTATCACCATCTAAATAAGTACCATAATCCATTCCTGCATAAACAGCTTTTGCTTGGATAATCAGGGATTCCTTTAATAAATCAAACTGAACATAAACCCCAAATTCATTGGAAGCCATGTGAGAATAAAAAACTTCTTGTGGTCCTTTCGTTAAATCAAACGACCTAACAATCATTAAGAAATCTGCTCCAACTCGGAAGTTTTTATTCAAATTATAATCCCCAAAACCAACAATAGGAAATTTAATATCAGATTCGAATTTTCCGCTTTTACTTTTGTGATACAACCCGATGATTGGAACATTTAAAATCCCAAAAAGCTCTTTATTGATATAGTTTCCAAAAACCAACTTCGTTTGAGAAGTCATTTGATATTTAAACAAAGCTATCGCCCCGATTTGAAAACTATTGCTAAAGTCTCCATAATCACCCGCTAGTTTTGGAAGTGCTAAATACGTTGCAGAAAGCTTTGTATTATGCTTCACATTAAATCCCAACTTAAGCGTAGCAATATTCATGTTAGAAGTTCCCCAAAGTCTTTTTAACTGGATAGAATGATTTTCATAATCTACTCCCATTAAAAAAGCCAATGAATCACTTAACTTAATTGGTAAACTCGTTAAAATTTTCGATTGCATTATTGAGGTTTCCAAATCCTCACTTCCAGCCACATCCAAAGATGTATTTGGAACGTTAGAATGGGTAAATTTTGCCAAATCAACATAGTTTTGAGCCTTCCCAAAAAACACAAAAAACATTAGCAAAGAAGTAAATATGAATCTCATCATGCCAGCAAAACAAACAAATAAATTTAATATTTGGAAAATAGGCAGCTTAAAACTACTTTTGCTCTCCGCATTTTCTACCATTTTGGTCAAAATGCAAAAAGAAGTGGAAACTTCTTAAACATCTAGCAAGAAAACCAGACTTGCGAAAAAAGAAAAAAATTAATTGCAGCAATGCAATGGGCCTATAGCTCAGCTGGTTAGAGCACCTGACTCATAATCAGGGGGTCCCTGGTTCGAGCCCAGGTGGGCCCACAGATGAAAGAAACCTCAGTAATTGCTGAGGTTTTCTTGTTTGTTTACCTGTTGTTTTCAACTCTTCAAGGTCCATATTATTCACTTTATCTTCTTCTTCTTAGGAATTTATTTTAATTTCGCAGCCACTTATCACCTGACCATGAAAATTAAGCCTATTTTAACAACCCTTTTGGGATTGATTTCACTCATGTCTTTTGCCCAAACGGGGGATATGACTACCACTTCAAACACTTATGGAGAATGGTACTTATTTGAAAATTCGTCTTTATGCAAAGGGGAAACGTACCATTACAACTTTCACACTAAAAATATTGGATCTGGGACAGATGAGTTTACCGGAAAGGTAGGTTTGTTTTTTTCTAGAGATTCGATTTATGACGTTGGAGATAGTTTAGTATTAAGTTATGATTACGCCAACCTTGCTGCAAATGATTACGCAAATAAGACTGGATACTTAACTATGTATGGAGACACAGGTGTTTGGTATTTAATTCTTTTCACAGACTATGAAGAACTAAATACTGAAGCTAATGAGAATAATAATACTGTTATTCATAAAGTGACTTTAAATCCAAGGCAAGCGGATCTTAATTTTGCTAATTCAAGTATCATTTCAACAATTAATGAACTTGTTGGTACAACTGCGCGATATTGGTCAAACCTGAGAATTTATAATGACGGTTGTTCAAGTGGTGGAAGTACATGGAATGTTAGTATTTATCATTCTGATGATTCAATACTAAGCTCAGATGATTTTCTTAGTGAATCTTATGATTGGCAATTGAGCGCAATCTCTCCTGGGACTTCAGGACAAATCGTTACAACCACACAATATAAAGGTGGAGGTGTGCCACATGGAACTAGTTACTTAATTATGGTTGTAGATGCAGATTCTGTGGTTACTGAATTCAATGAAGAGAACAATTACAAAATATATAAGATTAATGGAGTTTATGACAGCGTTGATTATGTGATGAATGAAGTGATTCTTGACTCAGTTAACTATAGTGAAAGTGATTCGTTAGTATGTACATTAAATTGGACACGAAGAATTAATAACACAAACCAATATTCGAACACTGATATTGCAATTTATTTATCCATTGATTCTATTTGGGATGCCAATGATTTATTGATAGATAGGGCATCTAATGTGTCTAATGGACCTTTAGATTCTGTTTCAACTGTTGGATTCAGCACGCTTGTTCCAAACGTTCAGGCAGGAACTTATTATTTATTAGGAGTTGTTGATTATCTAGAAGATGATTTGGAGGAAAATGAATTAAACAATTTTGCAGGCGTTAAGATTAATATAGCAAATAAGTGTGGCTCTGAAATATTTTTAACAGAAGGCTTTACTTCAGTTTGTGAAGGTTATAAAACTCAAGTTGCTAACAACACTCAAGCTAATAATCATAATATTTATTTTGGAGATACTTTATTCTATTATTTGAGCTCAAGTCCTACTTTTAGTTCTGAATTTATCATTGACACTTTATCAAGTAGTAATGATGTTTTAAATAGAAGAGGTTCTTTTACTGCAGATTTTTCTATTTATCCTGATACAATATTCACGTTTGCTGTAACTGGGAAAATGGATTCTTTAGGAGTATTCGATACTGCGTCAAGCTGTTACAGAAGAACTTCAGGACCAACTTTTGTAGCTTCCAAGAAAGTAGATTTATTAGATGATGTAACCTATTATTGTACAGGAGATACAGCGTTTTTACATGTAGATATAGATCCTTCATGGACCGATGTAAAATGGAGAGATGGGAGTTATTATTACGTTGACACATTAGTGGTTACTTCTAATAAATTCGTTTATCACCATTATACAGATTCAAACGGGTGTTCTTTCCAAGATAGAACTAATGTAAGAAGCACAAGTCCTTATATATATGCTAATGCTAGCCCTAGCAACTGTGGACCGAACACTGGAGCTGTTAATGTTAAAATTAATGAAGGTGATTCAATTTTTTGGAATAGCCATAGCAGATTTGATTACGTATCAGATTCAACGTCTTTCATCATTGGTTTAGATACAGGCAATTACAGTTTCTTAGTTAAGGATACTATTGGATGTACTAAAACGGATGAAGTGACTGTTGTTTCAGATTCATTTTACGTAGATATATTATTTACTGGAGCTTTAACATGTTTTGGAGGTGAGGAAGCAGACTTTCAAGCAAACGGAAAAGGAAATAGCTCAGGATTAACCTATATATGGAATGATTCAATATCTGGACAATATCAATATAATCAGCCTGCTGGAACGTATGTTGTAAAAGCAGAGGATAATAAAGGTTGTATTGCGTATGATACACTAGTAGTTTCACAACCTGATGCAGATACTGTTTATATTGACACAACTATAATGCTTGGCTCAATTTATGAAAAGTGGGGAGAGAGTTATACAGAAACAGGCATTTACATTGATACTCTTGTTCGTGAAGGTTGTGACAGTGTTGCTAAGATTACAGTTACAGTTGATATTACTACAAATACAAATTTTATTGGATTTAGTGAATTTGACATTTATCCAAACCCAGTTGAAAATAGTCTTTATCTTTCTATTTCAAACTTCGGAGGAAAATCAGAATTTATTAGAATATACTCTGTTACAGGAGAACTAGTAAAGGCAGATATATTGAAATCTTCTACAACGATTATTGATTTATCAAACCTTCAAGAAGGAGTATACTTTGTTTCTGTTAATGGGTATAATCAGGCAATTGTAAAGCGTTAAGTTTGCATAAATCTTCAATAATATGGTTCGAGCTAATTCCAGCTGGGCCCACACTCAAAAGAAAAGTTATCCATTTTTGGGTAGCTTTTTTTGTTGGTGGTATGTGTGGTAGTAATATTTGCTGATGCAGTGTACCTGACATAAATCATTGATTTGGAACAATTTTTGTCTTACTTTAGAGTTGAATAATAATTCATGAAAGCGATTTTATCAGTCATATTAGCTTCGATGATGCTGTTTTTAAGTGCAGGATTTAGAGTAGCAACTCACTACTGTGGGGATGAGGCTGTGAGCGTTTCTTTAACAACAGATGGTATTGCTGAAGGATGTGGAATGGATGCTCAAGCTAAGAGTGACTGTAATTCTGATTCACCTGAGGTATCTAAATCAAGTTGTTGTAAAGATGCTGTAATGAATTTGGAAATTGAGGATGATTATCAAACTGCTGACAAATCTGTTAACCTCGATTTACAATTTGTTGAGGCTTTCGTTTTTGTATACATCCAAAACCTTTTCGAAGGTTATGAGGAGATTAACTTTGCAGCGTATTCTCCGCCTCTGGTTCAACACGACATATTAGTGGAGAACCAAGTTTTCTTGATTTAAAATTGTTTTTAATGTTATAAAAACTGCTGCAAATGTGGTGGTTCAAGCTATTGTTTTGTCAATACTTAAACATTAATTACAATGTTAAATTCAATCATTAAATTCTTTTTAGAAAACAAATTATTCACCTTTATTCTACTAACTCTCACTATTGTTTGGGGATTAGTTGTGGCACCATTTGATTGGGAGATTAAGGGCTTACCTAGAGACCCTATTGCGGTGGATGCGATTCCCGATATTGGTGAGAATCAGCAAATTGTTTTTACCAAATGGCCTGGTAGGTCACCTCAGGATGTAGAAGACCAAGTTTCTTACCCTTTAACCACTGCCTTATTAGGTATTCCTGGTGTTAAAACCATCCGTTCATCATCAATGTTTGGAGTATCCAGCGTCTATGTGATTTTTGATGAAGATGTCGAATTTTACTGGAGCCGTAGTAGGATTTTAGAAAAGCTAAATGCACTGCCAAATGGATTATTACCTCAGGATGCTAATCCTACTTTAGGACCAGATGCTACAGCTTTAGGACAGATATTCTGGTACACGCTGCAAGCTCAAGATTCATTTGGAAATGTAGTTGGAGGATTCGATTTACAGGAGTTACGTACCATTCAGGATTACCAAGTTAAATATGCTTTATCCTCTGCCGAAGGCGTAAGTGAAGTGGCGTCAATTGGGGGATTCGTTAAGGAGTACCAAATTGAAGTGAATCCATTGGCGATGAAGAATTATGGCATCGCTTTACATCAGGTAATGAAAGCCGTTAGAGAATCCAATAAGGACATTGGAGCAAAAACAATTGAAATTAATAAAGCAGAGTATTTAGTTAGAGGATTAGGATACATTCAATCTCTTTCGGACATAGAAGAGGCTGTGATTAAGGTGGTTGATTTTGTGCCAATTAAAATTAAGGATGTAGCCAAAGTAACTGTTGGGCCAGCTGAAAGACGAGGGGTTTTAGATTTAAACGGAATGGAAGCTGTAGGTGGGGTTGTTGTTGCTCGATATGGTGAGAACCCTTTACAGACTATTCAAAATGTTAAGGCTAAAATTACTGAGATAGAAAAAGGTTTGCCAAGTCGAAAATTGTCAGATGGTAGAGAAGCAACTGTTAAGATTGTTCCCTTTTACGACCGAACAGAGTTAATTCAAGAAACACTTTACACACTTGAAGAAGCACTGATTTTAGAGATAATAATCACCATTTTGGTCATCATCGTCATGCTTCGAAACCTGAAAGCATCTGTAATAATTAGTAGCATTTTACCAGTTTCCATTTTAATGGTTTTCATCTCCATGAAACTGTTTAACTTGGATGCTAATATTGTAGCTCTTTCGGGTATTGCAATTGCCATTGGAACGATGGTAGATTTAGGAATAATACTCACTGAGAATGTAGTTAAAGAACTCCGTTTAGTTGAAGGTGAATACAATTATAAAACTTCTTTAAAAGCAGTCTACAAGGCTTGCTCGGAAGTTTCGGGAGCTATTGTAACGGCAGTTTTAACAACAGTTATAAGCTTCCTCCCTGTATTCACAATGACTGCTGCTGAAGGAAAATTATTTGGTCCGTTAGCCTTCACTAAAACATCGGCTTTAATTGCTGCTTTAATCATTAGCTTACTGGTTC
>JAYPYW010000002.1:0-3175 GCA_038154685.1 Flavobacteriales bacterium
CCTGGTAATCCACGGAAAGCTAAAGTAGCCTTATCGTTTACCAAATCATAGATGTATAACTCTCTTCTGATTGCAGTATAAACTGTATCTGGACTATCTAAATTGATCATTACCGAGCTAAATGCTCCTTCACCAGTTACATCAACAACCGTCATAGATGCTCCTCCATCCGTAGATACTGCAAAAGCATTATCCAAGTTAGAACCAGCACAAATGTAAAGTGTATCTGTACCTCTTGGGTCTACTGCGATATCAAAAATTGGTAATTCAGTAGAAGCTGGGTCACCGTATGCTGTTGGACCAACGTTAGTTTTTGTCCAAGTCACACCTTTATCAGTAGACTTCCAAAGTGCTCCTTTAGCAGCTGCATCCATCGATAATTCAGATCCACAACCTGCGTAGATAACTGTATCTGCAGCTGTTGCACCCATCGCTAAACTCGTTCCAAAGTAGAAACCAGTTGGAGTTACTTGCGACCAAGAATCACCACCATCTGTTGAACGGTAGATATTTCCAGCAGAACCAACTAATCCTCCGTTTCCGCCCCCTGTTACAGCGATTACTACATTCGAGTTAACGAAAATAATATCCTGAACTGACGGATCTTGAGCAGTTGTATTCCACTCTGATGGCATTACGTTTGAGAATCCTGCAGCTCCAGTATGTGTAACTGTGAATCCATTAGAATAACCTGCTATAACGTGATCAGAGTTATTAGGATCTATTGCAACAGCTGATAAACCAGCGTCATCTCCAGCTCCTGAGATTGGGAAATCTCCATATGGAGCATTCCACTTATCAAAATTAGCCATTGTATTATCTAGGTACTTTGTGGTGAAGGCTAAACCAGCACTTGTTGCTACGTAGAATACAGATTTGTCTGGAGATCTTGTAATTTGATTAATACGAACTGCCTCTAAACCGAAGTTTTTAGCAATCTCGAATGAACCTCCAGTTCCAGTATTACTTACCACAACTCCTCTACCAACAGTTCCAACAACTAAATCAGGATCTGCAGGACTTACTGCGACACCGTTATTAGTTAATGAAATGTTCTCCCAAGAATCTCCTAAATCGTAAGAAATAGCATCTCCTGGAATAATTAAAACGGTTCCGTCACCTTTAACTCCAGCTAAGCTTGGATGATAATCAACATCACTTAAACTCCAACCCGAACGGAAACCTAAATCAGTCCAGCTCGAACCTCCGTCAAACGATCTGTATACATCTTTACCTCCTGTAACAACACAAGAGATGAATAAAGTATCTCCAGAAGTATGTCCGTTCGAAGCATAAACTTCAGCAACTCCATTAATACCTGTTGGCATTGATAATAATGTAAAGCTTGCGCCATCATACATATATAAATCTGCTTCCTGGTTATTTGGATTATCATCCGTATCAATTGCTAAATATAATGGTAAACCTGTTGCATTATTAGCAGCTGCAATCTTTAAAACTTTAGCATTTGATGCAATTGAAGACGCATCAACTAACTTAGTTGTCGCTGTTTCATTAATCGTGTAAACTGATGAACCTGAACCTACATAGAAGTTATAATCCGTTAACGTTACACATTTAACCTGGTCATGTGTTCCTCCTCCAAACATCGAAGAAGAAATATATCCATCAAAAGCTGTTCTCCAAGTTCCTGTATCTCCATCTGCGAAAGAGATTACAGCACTTGTTAATGTTCCTGCTTCCTGACTTGTTTGAACTCCTACCCATCCTTGTGTATTAGTTAACACTCTAAGGGCACGTCCACCCCAACCTCTTCCACAGTCGTATTCTAATGAATCGTCTGGGAAAGCTTGGTACCATGTTCTTGCTGTATCATCAGTAATGAATAAAGATGCTGGAGTTGAAATTGCTCCGAATAATCTTCCTGACTGAGAGAATGATAAATCTAAACTCGATCCACCATATAATCCTAAGTTTTCTCTTTCACCAGATGAAGCTGTTGTACAACCACTTCCTCCGCCGGTTCCACCGCCTCCAGTTCCACCACCAGTAGAACCTTTCTTAACGATTACTTCAATAGTATCTTTTCCTAATCCTGTTAAATCAAACTCTAACTGGTAAGTACCTTCCATATCGATTTCGATATTTCCAGTTCCCCATTTCATAGCAGATACTGAAAGATCTCCAGTAACACTTCCAGGACCACTTACTTTTGCTATGTTAACAGATCCAGAGTACGAAGTATCAACTTTATTAGCAATTGGATCCCAAGATCCTGCGAAATAAGCAATTGGTGTTCTTTCGAATAAGGTATCATATATTCCTGCAACGAAGATTTCTGTTCCACCTCCGTCAACACATCCGGGATCACCTAAACATGGATCAAAGGATTCTCCTCCTCCTTCTCCACCGCCGGTTCCACCGCCACCAGTACCACCACCGGCACCCATGTCTCTTACGTTGGCTTCAATTGTATCCTTTCCAATTCCAGGAATATCAATTTCAATTTGATAAATTCCAAATTCATTAAAAGTTAAATCTACCATTGCATACTTAGAAAACCCTCCTGATAAAGGTCCTCCTGTAACATCTCCCGGTCCACTAACTTTTGTAAGGGTATATGTTCCAGAATACGATGTATCCAGTTTCATGGTGGCTTTTGACGCTACCCCAAAAATTAAATTGTTTGGTGAATCTTTCATGGCTGAATCTAATTCAGATGCTAAAACCATATCTCCGCCACCGTCTTGACAACCTGGACCGTCTCCTGTACATGGATCGAAGGATTCTCCTCCTTCTCCACCACCGCCGGTTCCTCCACCGCCGCCTCCAGTTCCACCGTCTTTGATGTCTGGACGTAATGTATCTTTTCCAATTCCTGGGACTTCAACTATAATTTCATACATTCCTGCTGCGGAAAAAGTGAAATCTGGAATAAAAGCCCATTTTGCAAACGGACCACTTAAAGGTGTTCCAGATATTTCTCCTGGACCACTTAATTTTGTAATTGAGAATGAACCTGAGTAAGCGGTATCGATTTTCATTGTAGACTTGCTCCCGACTGCTACAAAGAACCCTTCAGCTTTTCCTGGTTCGAATGAATCAAATTCTGAGGTCATTAAAAAATCACCTCCGCCGTCCTGACAACCGGGGCCATCTCCCGAACAGGGATCTTGAGCCCAAGCATTGTTAAACGACAATAAAAGTGCAGCGG
>JAYPYW010000002.1:3185-41343 GCA_038154685.1 Flavobacteriales bacterium
AGTAAAGAATTTTTCATAAACGAGCTTTTAGTTGGTTAACTTGAGCTCGATTATACTTATGAAATATTAAAAGGTTTCAGTAAACGACTGGTTTCTAAAACGATGTAGCTTTTATCAGACTACTTCTTGGCTTCTTGCCAACATTTTGGCTTTTCATCTTCTCCGCCAGTTGCAGCGTTAAATACATCCTTACCATTTGCGTAAAGCATCAATGAAAGTAGCAAAATCATTCCCGTCATTTGAGCATATTCCATGAACTTTTCTCCTGGTTTTCTTCTGAAGATCATTTCGTAAAATAAGAACATAACATGTCCACCATCTAATGCTGGAATAGGCAATAAGTTCATTACGGCAAGAATTACCGAAAGTAAGGCTGTTATTCCCCAAAACTTTTGCCAGTAATCAGTATCTGAAAATGATTCTGGGAAAAGTCCTCCGATCGAACCGAATCCTCCAACTTGTTGGATTCCTTCAGAAGTGAACATGAACTTTAACTGTTTAACGTATCTACTAAGCGTTCCAACCATTTCATTCCATCCTCCTGGGATACTTGCAAAGAAACCGTACTCTTTAGTTTCAAAGGTTAAAACACTATCCATTGGCTGTGGGTAAATACCCATCCTTCCATTTTCGTTCACCTTTACAGGGAATGATAATGTATCGCCATTTCTTATTGCTTTTACATTCACTAACTGACAAGAATCCTTCTTCAATTCTTTAGCAAAATACTGGAAGTAAGGAACAGGTCGATCATTGATTCCAACAATCACATCTCCATGTTGTAAACCACAACCCTTATTAATCGAAGACTCTGTGAACTTATCAACCTTAAAAGGCATTAATGCACTAAACATTCCTTTTTTAGCAGAAATAACATCTAATACCAATTGTTCTGGAATATTAATTATTGTATCAGATCCATTTCTGTTTACAGTAACCGTTTTGGCGTTATCTAACATGATTCCCGCTTGGAAATCTGAGAATAAATGAGGTTTCTTTCCGTCGATAGCAATTAACTTATCGCCATCTTTGAAACCGTAATTTTTCATCACTTCACTTACTTGAACACCGTTTTCAAGCGCACTTTCAGCTGGCATTACTTGTTTACCCCAAGTAAATAGCATCATGGCAAAAATTACAATGGCAAGAATAATGTTTACTGTAACACCACCTATCATTATAATTAATCTTTGCCAAGCTGGTTTTGAACGGAATTCCCATGGTTTTGGAGGCTCTTTCATTTGCTCCTTATCCATAGATTCATCTACCATACCTGCTATCTTCACGTAACCTCCAAGCGGCAACCAACCGATACCGTAAACAGTATCTCCAACCTTCTTTTTAACCAAAGAAAACCAAGGATCGAAAAATAAGTAGAACTTCTCAACCTTCGTTTTAAAAAGTTTTGCTGGGATGAAATGCCCTAATTCATGGAGTACAACAAGAATTGATAGGCTAAATATTAAGCTGACTGCTTTTGTAAAAAATTCCATTATAAGTTTTCAATAATTCTATGAGTGATTGCTCTTGCTTCCTCGTCCGATTTCACGTAATCTTCTAACTCAGGCTTAGCAATAAAAGGAACTTCTTCCATACATTGCTCAATAATATCACTCATTTGTAAAAAGCCAACTTTGTCCTCTAAAAAGGCCGCAACAACAACTTCGTTAGCTGCATTTAACACACAAGGTGTATTTCCTCCTTTATCAAGGGCCTTGAAAGCCAGTGCAAGATTACGAAAAGTTTTCGTATCCGGGCCTTCAAACGTTAACTGTGGGTAATCTAAAAAGTTAAATCTTGTGAAATTATTCTTCAAACGCTCAGGGAATCCCATGGCATATTGAATTGGTAATTTCATATCTGGTAAGCCCAATTGAGCCTTAATGCTTCCATCTTCAAACTGAACCAATGAATGGACAATACTTTGTGGATGGACAATTACCTCTATTTGTTCTGGTTTAAGATTAAAGAGCCACTTAGCTTCAATTACCTCCAAACCTTTATTCATTAAACTAGCAGAATCGATAGTAATCTTTGCTCCCATATCCCAGTTAGGGTGTTTAAGGGCTTGAGCTTTTGTAACCGATTTTAGTTCTTCCTCTGTTTTTCCTCTGAAAGGACCTCCACTTGCAGTAAGAATAATCTTTTCAATCGGGTTCATATACTCTCCAGTTAAACACTGAAAAATTGCCGAATGCTCACTGTCTACTGGTAAAATAGCAACTCCCTTTTCGCGAGCTAATTTGGTAATTAATTCACCAGCAACCACCAATGTTTCCTTATTGGCAAGGGCAATAGTTTTACCAGCATTAATAGCCGAAATGGTAGGTTTTAAACCTGCATAACCAACCAAAGCCGTTAAAACAATATCAATCTCTTTGTACTCAACAACTTGCTCTAAAGCTTGTGCCCCTGAATAAACCATGATATCATCCTCAAACAAAGCGTTATTTACTTTTTCGTATTGAGTCTCATCAACTATTACAACCGCATTAGGTTTAAACTTTTTGGCTTGCTCAATTAACAAATCAGCACTTCTATTTACAGTTAGTACCTCCACCTCAAAAAGATGAGATTGTTCTTCAATAACTTCAAGTGCTTGCGTTCCAATTGAACCCGATGAACCAAGAATGGCTACTTTTTTCTTTTTGATTTCTTCAGTCATTATGCCTTGAAATTTGAAAGTTCATCGGCTATTTTCCTGTCGTTGCTTAAACGAGGAACTTTATTTTGTCCACCTAACTTACCAATAGACTTCATATACTCGACAAAAGCATCACGCTTTAACTTCGACAAAACAATTGGTCGTAAAATATTTCCTTGAATTAAATCTTGGTAATAAACATTTTGCTTTTGCATTTCATCATCAATGATCTTTGCAAAGGCTTCAATATCTGATGGCTCCTTAGAGAACTCTACAAACCATTCATGGTAAGGTAAACTATCTGCACCCCCATCAACTTGAGGAGCAACTGTAAACTCCACTACCTCGGCACCAGTTTCATTGCAAGCTTTAATCATAGATGCCTCAACCTCTTTTCCGATTACGTGTTCACCAAAAGCAGAAATGAAGTGCTTGATTCTTCCTGTTACAATAATTCTGTACGGATCAACCGAAACGAACTCAACAGTATCACCAATGTTATACCCCCATAAACCAGCGTTGGTGTTAAGGATGATAACATAGTTTACTCCTAACTCAACATCTTTTAAGCTTAATCTTGGTGGATTTTCATCGAAAAATTTATCGGCTGGAATGAACTCAAAGAAAATTCCTGCATCAACGTTTAACAATAACCCTTCTCTGCTCTGAGAATCTTGAAAAGCAATAAAACCTTCCGAAGCTGGATAAACTTCAATGGTTGGAATTCTTTTCCCAACTAACTTATCAAATATTGGCTGGTAAGGTTTATAGTTAACTCCACCTTGAACAAATAATTGGAAATTCGGGAATACATCCTTTATTTCTTTTCCCGTTCTTGCTTCTATACGCTCAAAATACATTTGAACCCAAGGTGGAATTCCTGAGATTAATCTCATATCCTCATTGATTGTTTCATCAATGATTTTTTCCAACTTAGTTTCCCAATCTTCAATACAATTAGTTTCCCAAGAAGGCATTCTGTTTTTTTGCAAATAGTTAGGAACGTAGTGCGCAACAATTCCACTTAAACGACCAAATGGTACTTTTCCCTTCTTTTCTAATTCTGGAGATCCTTGTAAAAAGATCATTTTCCCCTCAACAAACTCTGGCCTTTTAGTTTCGTGCATATACATCAAAAGCGCATTTTTTGCGGCGTCAATATGATGTTGCATCGAGTCTTTGGAAATAGGAATATATTTTACACCAGAAGTAGTTCCAGATGTTTTACAGAAATACAATGGTAACCCAGGCCAAATAATATCTGGTTCTCCAGCTACTACTTTTTCTACATAATGTTTTATTCCTTCGTAATCGTTAACCGGTACGTTCTTCTTAAAATCCTCGTAATTATTTATTTGAGAGAAATTATGATCTTTTCCAAACGCTGTGTTAGCAGCTTTGGAAACCAATTTTTTCATCGTTCTCTCCTGCACCTCAACAGCATTGATCGTCCAATACTCAACCTTCTTCGCAGCTCGCTTTGCAATAAATCCAGCAATCTTTGCTTTTAATCCCATTCAAAATCGAATTTATGCCTTAAAAATAACCATTAAATAGTGGGTAGAAAAATGAAAATGGATAGACGGTTTTTATTAGATGATTTACGCCCGCGGATCCCGCCGATCTCGCTGATTATAATTGCTAATATTTACGAGCAAGCCTTTCACAAAATGAGTTTTATTCAGCACACAGATTTAAAGGATTACACAGATTATTTTAATGATTGAAATCTGTGTAATCCTTTAAATCTGTGTGCTGAAATAATAGTATACGTCATTCCTGTGTAGACAGGAATCTATTTATAAAACTTATGAGATCGCTTTATCGGATTCCTCAGAAACTTCTTCATGATCCTCAACTTCCTCCTGCTTCTTTGGGAAAAACTCGTTTTGGAAAGAAGCCCTTTGAAATACGATAATCATTCCAACACCAACAGAAATTGCAACATCGGCTAGATTGAAAATTGGAGGAAAGAAACTTAAGCTAAACATATCTACAACTTTTCCAGTTAGGAAACCTGCATAACCTTCTCCGAAGGCTACAGTTTCAGCTGCTAGAGACATATGATGTGGACTATCGCTGAAGATTAGTCCGTAAAATAAACTATCGATAATATTCCCAAAAGCACCTGCAAATATTAAAGCAATGCTAATAATTAACCCCATTGAAACTTTTCGTTTTATTAGATTAACCAGATAATACATAATCACTCCAACTGCAACAATCCTAAAAACACTTAATAATATTTTCGCCCCAGCTGCACCTAAAAACGGAATCTCCCACCCAAAGGCCATACCTGGATTTTCAACGAAATGTAATTGGAACCAATCTCCAATTAACTCATAACTCTCCCCGTAGTAAAAATTCAATTTGATATAAACCTTTATCCACTGATCAAAAAGCAGGGTTAAAAAGATGGTTAAGAATGCTATGGTATATCTTTTATTCAATGCCAATTTTTTAGCTGTGGCAAATATAGGACAAAACGAAATTAATTTTCTTGCGTTAACAATTATTAAAAGGATTGATTCAATCAATTAACTTCAATGAAAAGCTCAAAAAACATAAAACTCCTAAAAATAAGCTCCGAATTAGGAGCTGGAACGAGGGGTGCTTCTCAAGGGTTTGAGGGATTAAAAACAGCAGCAGCAATTAAAGGAAGTAAGGTTTTTGATGAATTTGAAGTTATCCCCATTAAAGATGAGAACGATTCTCTATTAAAAAACATTTCCTTCCCAAATGCCAAAAGAATCCAACACATTTATGAAGTGTTAGAAAGGGTTCAAAACGAGGTGAGTAATCAATTAAAGAAAGAGAATTTCCCGGTTTTAATTTCTGGAGATCATTCTATTGCTGCTGGTACAATAGCAGGAATTAAGTCTGCTTTTCCCAACAAGAAGCTAGGAGTTATCTGGATAGATGCCCATGCGGATATTCATACGCCCTACACCACTCCATCAGGAAATATGCATGGAATGCCTTTGGCTGCTTCATTAGGTTTAGATCATGTCTTACCCATGGGAAATCAGCCACAAGAAGAAGTGATTGGTCTTTGGGAAAAGATTAAATCCCTTGGTAATGTCTCACCTAAAATAAAACCAGAAAACCTTGCTTATGTAGGCTTAAGAAATACCGAATGGCAAGAGGATAAAGCCATAAAAGAAATGGGCATTCAAAAATTCAGTGTGGATTTTCTAAGGCAGAACGGTGGTAAAATCGCCGCTAAATCAATCCTCAATTATTTAATCAATTGCGATCTGATTTACATATCATTTGATGTAGATGTTTTAGATAGTAATTTGAGTAAAGGAACAGGAACGCCTGTCCCAAAAGGATTGTACTTAAGGGAAGTTATCAATCTTATTTCCGCTTTATCCAAAAATGAAAAAACTTGTTGTTTCGAAATTGTAGAAATTAATCCAACCATCGATAACAAAGGAAACTCAATGGCCGAAATGGGATTACAAGTATTAGAATCCTTTTTATCTAATTTTGATAATTAATCGGGACAATAGGATAATCAATTTTAGCTCCAGCTTTCACTTCAATTAAAATACTTGAACTTGTTGCGTCGCCTTGAGATGCGTAACCATCATTATTTAAATCGGCAACACAAGTTAAATAGTACTTTCCGGGAGGTAAATTTGTGAAATTAAACTCATTTATTCCTTCGGCAATTACTTTTAAAATCAAATCACCTTCTCTTTCTTTACCTCTTATGTATTCACTCTCCATAATAAATTGACCCATCATATTAGTTAATGGCTCTTTAGATAAATACAATTGTGTTTTTGAATTTTCGAGAGTAGGCTTCTTCTTAAATTTCACAAGTAGAACACCAAAATTAGAAGTACTATCAATCGAACTTGTGGCCTTATTAGATGTAGAACAACTAAAAAACACAACAAGAATAAATGCGAAAAATAAACTCTTCATTTTTAAGTAATATTCAAATTACCTCTTCACAACTTTAATGGACTCAGAAGGCATTCCTTCCGATTGTATATTTAAAGTGTAGATTCCATTGGCTAAAGAAGATAAATCTAAAACCACTTTCCCGTTTGAATTACTAATATTTGTAGCCTTTACTAACTGTCCGCTTTGATTATAAACCTGAATTAACCCTTTCTCAAAATCATTTTCGCTCATCAAAACAAGCTCATTAACAAATGGATTAGGTGAAGCAAACCAAGTTAAATTAGCATTATCCGAAAGAACATCATCGTTTATACTTGTTGAACAGTCGGTATCAATTTTATAAGATTCCTGTACTAATTCTTCTACAACTGAATCGTTAAAACTTGCTTCATTAGAGTGATCAAAAAATGTTTGGTCGACTATAGAGTCACCGCCACCCATCCAATCTTTAAGTAAAGTACCAAACACAGATCTGTAATCATATTGAACTGTTTCAATTTGCCAGTTATTATCCTCGCTAGCTTCATTTAAATCGGGGTTGATTCCCGATACACCACCTTGAATTGGTTTACCAAAAACAAACATTGGGGCAACTTCTCCATGATCAGTCCCTAAATTCCCATTTTCATGAACCTTACGTCCAAACTCAGAATAAGTAATGGCAACTACTTCGTCGTCCAAACCAAGTGAATTAATATCGGCAATAAATGCTCCTATGGCTCCATTTAAGATTTCTAATAATGTATTATGTCTTCCTAAGATATCCCCAGATCCAGTTTCTAATTGAACTGCGTGTGTATCAAAACCAGGTAATCGAACCATGAAAATTTTAGAATTCAAACCACCTTTTATCATTCTAGCCACAGTTTTTAATTGATCCGCCAGATCGTTATCAGGATAAGTTTCCGAATTACTTCCAGCGTTAAATGCGTTTGAGATCGCGTTGGCATAAATATTAGCCAACTTATCCGTCTCAATAATGTAATCCATTTCAATCCCAAAATCTGTAGTGAGGTCAATACTTGATGGAGCTTCACCCCCTAAACCACTTAATACAGAATAAAAACCTGAAGCATCTTGATTGGTGATGTTCATGTTCATTCCGTGTTCATGAATTCCATGGAATCCCAATGAATTTTTCACATTTCCCATTTGAACAGCAAATGGATAATCTGAACCTAATTCATCAGCGTACATTTGTTCCATATACCTTCCAATCCAACCAGAATCTTTTCCATTTAACCAACTATTCCCGTCATTACCAGTCATGTACATATCACTAGAAGCGAAATGACTTTTATTTTGAGCGGGATAACCAATCCCTTGTAAAATTCTCATTGTTCCAGCATCATACAAATCCTTAAAATTGGTGAGAGCAGGGTGCAAACCAATTTGCTGATTATCTGAAAGTCCACTATCCAAGGTTATATATTTATTCAAACCTGAATCAGGCACCTTAATGGTTGGTCGGACAGTACTGTATATATCATATTGATTCAATGGAATTGTGGTATTTAGTCCGTCGTTCCCTCCATCAAGGTTAATTAAAACTAATTTCCTTTTGGAAAAGTCACAACCTTTAATACTTTCCCATTCTCTGCTGGCCATCATTTCCATTGGCATTAATGCAGCTGCAGAAGCTGTTGCACCCAGCTTAATAAAATTTCTTCTTTTCATAGCTTACATTATTTGGAATTCAGCAGCGTTAACCATTGCTATTAATAATTCATCTAACCTAGTTCGGGCGGTGGTATCATCTCCTCCAACATAATCTCCCCAGGCACCGGTCCAATAAACATCCCCTATTCCGCTAGTTAAAAACCCTTTGAAATATTCTATTCTATCTGCATCAATGGCTTCTGGATATAAATATTCTGATATTTCTCTAACAACTTTTGTTGCATCGTATGGATCAGAAATAGTGCTTTCAACATATTTGACTGAATCTACTGTAGAAACAAATCTTCCCCAGCCAGCTATTAAGTTCCTTCCCGCAATAAATGACTCCATATATTTATACCGCGAAACAATTGTAGCGGATGTAAACCATTGTCGGTCATATCCTGGTTTCTGGTAATCAGCAGGATAACCTGCAACTGAATCTGGAGAAAACATTACAAAACCTGAACCTGTAAAGCAAGAGTTGTGCGCAAAATTCCTGAAGAAATAAAGGTAATATTCCTCCCAATTTGCTTCCAAACTCGCATCCACTATTTCTACTTTAAACGCAGAAGCTATTTCGGTAAACAATTGCATCGGGTGTTTTATAATTGCCCCTATTTTATTGTCGGTTGCATCACCGTCATCTAAATCATAAAAATGCTCACTTGCTAATAATTTGGTAAGTACAGGTAATAATTGATAACCATTACTCCTCAAGTCGGCAGCTAAAGGTTCAATAATATCCGTTTCAACCTCTGCATCCCATTCACTTTTTACAAAAAATCTATACAATTTCCTTACATAGGAAACCGCAGTAGCATCTTGAGCGAAAATCATATTTACAAAATCTTCATGCTCATCTTTAATTCCAGAAGGGGTATTCCTACCTGTAATTACTGTTCCTCCAAATGCATAACTAAAGGTTTTATCATCTGGAACGTGATGATTTTCCTTGATATAACCAGTAGGCAATCCAGTATCAGCATCAACAATAGTCCTGTCATTTTGATTTTTAAACCCCGTTAAAACCTGGGCTGCCATTTGAACATCGTGCTCTGTATAATTGGTGTAATCCCCTACCGCAATTTGTTCTCCTTTCAGAATGGTAAATAACTCCAAAAATTCTCTGGCATAATTTTCATTTGGATTCCAACGATTGTTGGTGTTGTTATCCAAGTACATCAGCATTGCATTATCTATTGTGATTTTGTTTGCCAAGGTTTTTAAATCCTGGAAAGCGTACAATTGTATCAACTTTAAATGATCATAAAAATGAGATGAAGTTCCTGTTCCCCCATCCTTCGATGTAGTAAAGCAGGTATGTAAAAACAAGGTTAATTTATGCTCCAACGAAACCTCGTTAAACGCATTGTACCACCACCAACCAGCAACATATGAACGTTTCGCTGTTTGAGACCCAAAATCAATTCTTGTGGAACTTGTAAAATGTTTTTCATCCCAATCGGCTCCTCTTGGATCAATAGGTTCGGAAAGCTTTGCTGTTGATCTAACCCCCATGATCGATAATGCTTCTGCAGGAGTATATGCAGCAAACTCATCAATTTTTTCCGGTGAAAAATTAAAACATGCTCTTCGCAATAAATGCTTAGCCTTACGCTTACCCAAAGGTGAGCTATAGGCAACTAATGATGGCATAGTAAAGGTTTTGGTTTCTGTAATTCTTTAAATTACAATTTTTTTGGGTTTTTCATAAAGTGCTATTTTTGGGAGCACAATATTCGAAATATATTTTTTGGATATTCCAACCTTTTGGAAAAAGTATTCATCTATTGAATTAGGGAATAATTATTAAAAATGAAAAGATATTTTTTGATCATATCAATCATATCTTCCATTGGTTTGCTTAATACTGCCTGTAAAAAAGAGCAAGACAAGTGGAAACAGCCAAGTGATGTTCGCTTTAAGGTTGATATAAAAAAGAACGAATCCGCAAGCGATAAGCTACAGTTCATAGGAGGTACAATTAATATTTCTGAATTTAGCATTGATGGAACTCGTGTTCAAGGAGAAGATCCTTATTTTGAAACATCGTTTGATGATGGTTTACTAATCGAATTTGATTCAGTGAATTCTGTTGGCGGTTTAAGTTTCGATATTCCACAAGGAACTTATACTAGGCTAAATGTAAAATTCAAAGCTGAAAGTTATGGGGAGAATACAATGGTTATTCTTGGTACTTACAAAAATGATGACGATGAATTAATCCCTTTAAGGTTTGAATCTGCATCTTCTCAAATTTATAATGTTACGGCCAAAACAAGTGCTGGTAATCCAGAAATAATATTAAGCGAAGAAAATGGTTCGATAGGAACTATTTTATTGGATCCTGTTTACTGGTTTGGAAATGTATCTGAATATTCATTGGAAAATGCTGATTTGTTTGAAGTTGAAGGGGAAATGACTATCCTCATAAATGAAGACACCAATAAAACTATTCAAAACAAGATTAAGAATAGAATTGATAAGTCTACTGAGATAATTTTTGACTAACCAAGATCCAAATACAATCTCTGATGAACAGTTAGTTAAACATTGTTTGGCTGATGAAAGGTCCTATCAGGAAATCTTATACAGAAGGTTTGCTGGTAAGATGTATAATGTTGCGCTGACATACGCTAAAAATGATGATGAAGCTTGCGACGTTTTACAGGAGGGATTTATTAATGTTTTTAGGAAATTACACCAATTTAAATTCGAATCACCTTTAGAGGGATGGGTGAGAAAAATAATAGTAAATAAAGCACTCGAAATATATCGTCAAAAGAAAAGAAGAGAGGAAGTTACCGAAGATTATACGTCTGACTTAACCACTTTTACCGAAACTATCTTAGAGAGTATAAATGCCAAAGAAATAGTTAATTTCATTAATGAGCTTCCGCAAAAAGCCGCTATGGTTTTAAAACTATATGCAATTGAAGGATATGCACACAATGAAATTGCCGATTTAATGGATATATCTGTCGGTACTTCCAAATCTCAATTAAACAGGGCCAGAGCTTTACTAAAAGAAAAGATCGATCAATCCAATGGATAATAAAGGGAATATAGAAAATAAAATCAAGCAAAGCTTTGATGCTATGGACGCTAAAGTTCCTGAAGGATTGTGGGGTAAAATAAACGATTCCTTACCTGGTGTAGATCCTTTATCTAGTAAGGTTAAAGAAAGTTTCGAGGCTACAAATAACGAAGAGAATATTCCAGAAGGTGTATGGGATGGTATTAACCAGCAGCTTAATATTGATAAATCTTGGTTGAACATCAAACGTCAATTAGACCTAAGAACTTTCTACCGAAAATCAAGAAAGTATGCTGCTTTATTGTTGTTGCTCCTAACTTTTGGGTACGGTGGTTATAAAGTATTCAACGATTCAGAAGGATTTGAAAAAATCGCTTTTAACCAAAATACCCCAAACCAAAATCAAATTGTTGATCATGTTGAAAATGAAAACATAACTAGAGAAAAAGGAAAAAATCCGCATATTAATTACTCAAATTCGACTAAGGAAGATGATGAAAAAACAAATTTAGAATTAACGACAAAGGAAAAAATCCAATCGACAAATTCCACAAGGAAATCTATTACAAATAGAAATCCATTGAAGTTAGCATCAAGTACTGAGGAAAAAGAGTTAGAAATATTAAATGCAGTGGATATTTCCGAATTCCCAAAATTGAGTTTAAGCACTTCTAATCCAGGCATCTCCAAAATGGAAATCACAATAAAACCGATAACAACCAAAAAGTTTAAAAAAGTTTGGGAAATAGGAATTATCTCCAATCTGGATCAAACATGGATCTTTAACAACGAAACCAGAAAAAGTTTTGATAATGAAAGTTTAATATCATCTACTCCTGGAAATCATTTAAATTTCGGATTAATAAGTACTTATAATATTTCAAAAAAACACTCTGTAAACTTACTTTACTACAATTCACACAAAGCTTCCCAGTCCTACAACACCTATCACAGGGGAAGATATATTTCTAAATCTTTGAATTTTAATTTCATGAAAATTGCCTTGTCTTATCAATACAATTTTCTTCCTGGGAACGCCAAATTATTCAACTATCAATTCAATGCTAAAGGAGGAGTGTTTTATTCCAGCTTAAAAGAAGGTTTAGTTAGCCAAACTGAAAGCCAGAATGAGGTTTCTGAGCAATACAGCAACCAATTCGGAGCGTTGTTTCAACTAGGACAAGATCTTATAAAAGAACCATTTACGATATCGTACGGATTTAACTTGGAACAAGGGTTTAACAACCTTTATGTTGGAGATTTATATACTCCTGCCGACTTCAATAAAACGAATAATTTCAACATTGGAGGATACATTTCCTTGAAATTGAAAATTTAATTCACTAATTTCCAACCTTTATAATATTTCATTCATCCTTACCCTAAGAGCCTATTTTTTAGAAAGAGAACAGTTAGCTAATTAGTAAGGTATGCTTAAAAGGAATTTCTTGCCACTAATACTCCTTTTACTCGCAGTTGCTTCGTCGGTTTACGGACAAAGCGGTTTGTGTACAGGAGAAACACCATTCTACGAAGTAGATTTGGTTGGAAACCCAGGTGGTACTTGGATTTCCGAACCACCTACTGCTAGAGCTGGTTCATGTTGTGGATCTGAATGGCCAGAAAGATGTATAGAGTTTGAAATCATGCTTGATTCAGCTACTGTTGCTATTAATTTCGAAATTGCCTCTGGGGCAGTTCCTCCTGGCGCAATGTATTATAGAATTGGATGTGGTCCAGAAACAGCTGTTGGAGAACCAATTTGTGTTGACGGTCCAGGTCCTCATGCTCTTACTTTTTGTAAACCTGGTAAAAACTTAAATACCTACGCAATTACTGCTATTCCAGCTCCCGGAACTTCACCAGATTCAAAAACTTCCGAAGGGTGTAATACCAAAATAGGTACTGTTGGTTTATTAACTGATGTTACCTGGACGGATATAACTGGGGGTGGAATTTATAATGATTATTTAGATTGTACTTTCGGTTGTGATACTGTTACAGTTACTCCTCAACCTGGGTATCCAGCTTATGTTGATTATCAAGTTTGTGGAACTCCTGCAAGTGGTCCTTGTTCTCCAATAACGTATTATTGTGATACTATCAGAGTTGAATTTTTGGAGCCTCTTCAAGACTCTATCTATCCAAACCCAGCTCAATTTTGTGAGAACAGTGATGGAATTGAAATTACTGGATACATTAACGGTGGTTTAGCGCCGTACAGATACAGCTGGACTGACCCTAATGGGGTTTTTGTTGATTCTACCCAAACCATATTGGCAGATATTGAAGGTGAATATACCGTTGAAATTTTTGATGCCCTTTTCCCAAATTGTCCTGCTAAAACAGTTACAGGAAACGTTACAATGGTTTTACCTCCTGTTGTTAATGCTGGAGGCCCAATTAATATTTGTTCATCAAATCCAAATGTAAGCTTATCTGTTACCGAAGAACGAACAACCGAGATTCAGTGGTTTGCTTTAGGAACCTTTGATGATAATAAATCTTTAACACCTACTTATACCCCTACCGATGATCAAATTGCTGCTGGGGAGGCCATTGTTTACGTATCGGGAACAGGATTAGGAAATTGTGAAAATGCGGTGGATAGCGTAATCATTACTATTAACCCTGCTTTAACACTGGATTTAGTAGGAGATAATTTGATTTGTCAGGGAACCACTCAAGATTTAGAAATCAATATTACAGGAGGAACTCCAAGTTATGATGTTTTATGGAATAACGGAGTTACTGATACTATTAATCCTGATTTAGGTATTGGAACTTTCTCAGTTACTGTTTCTGATCAATCGGCTAATACTTGTTCCGAAACGGCTGAAATTACCGTTACAGAAGGGCCTGAAATTTTCACAGATTTAGCGCCTTTAACCACAATTTTATGTGTTAATACCGCAGCTGTAACTGTTACTGCATCTGGGGGGACTGGTACAAGTTATACCTACTCATGGAATACAGGGGAAACCGGACAAACAATCACAGTTTCTCCTGGTGAATTTATTGTTACTGTTACTGATGAAGCGGGTTGTCCTAAAAGTGATACTACCCTTGTAGAAGCTACAAATAGTGATTTAGACTTTTCTTTCCCAACTGTTCCAAATGTTTGTTTTGGAACTACTGCGGATGTAACGCCTATTGTTTCTGGTGGATTTGATCCTGTAACCTATTTATGGGATGATGGAAGCACTGATGCCACTAAAGCTCTTGCTGCAGGTGATTATTGTTTAGAAGTAACTGATAATTTAGGTTGTAAGGTTAATAAATGTATCACAGTAAATGAAGACTCATTATTGGTTGCTCAAATTTACGGACCAACCGTAATTTGTAAGGATAGTGCCCAAGAAATTACTTCATGGGTTGCGGGAGGAACTCCTCCATATTCATACGAATGGCAAGATGGAAGTGCCGATGCTAACTTTTCAGGAGTTGCAGGTAGCTACAACGTAACAGTTACGGATGCAAACCCTAACAACTGTCAGGCTACTGCCAGCTTCACCTTAAACGAATCAACAGAATTGACTTCTTCTGTAACTCCATCAGCTATAACTTGTCCTGGTGCCGAGGACGGAGTTTTAACTGTTTCTGCAAGTGGGTCTGAAGGTGGATACACTTACAGATGGGAAGATGGAACAACTAGCGCTGCAAACAGTGGATTGGATACTGGGTGGCATTATGTTACAATTACTGATCAAATTGGTTGTTCTAAAATTGATTCCGCAAGATTGGTGAATCCAGATTCTATTTTAATTGATTTAACTGGTATTCAGAATGTAAGTTGTTTCGGTTTAACAGATGGTGCAGCAAGCGTTACAGCAACTGGTGGAACTGGGGTTTATAGTTATAGCTGGACAAGCGGTGAAACTTCCGAAAACGCTGCTGCATTAGATGCAGGAACAAATTCTGTTACTGTTACTGATGGAAATGGGTGTTTAATGACTGAAAGTTTTGAAATCACTGAACCTGAAGAATTAACAGCCAGTGCAGCTGAAGTATTTAACTTAACCTGTTACCAAAGTAATGACGGAACATTTAAAGTTGAAGCCGAAGGTGGAACAAGACCTTACAGCTACAGCTGGACTCCAAGTGTATCAACGGATAGTTTAGGTGAAAATCTTACTGCTGGAAGCTACAGTGTTGAAATAACCGACGCGAACGGATGTTCGTTTACGGTAAACCAAACCATTACCGAACCTACAGAACTTACTTCAAATGTAACACTGAATAACAACGTACTTTGTTATGGAGAATCTTCAGGTTCTGCGACTGCTTCAATATCTGGAGGGGTAACGCCATACGATTATTCTTGGTCGGATGGACTACCTAGTTTAACTAACTCCAGTTTAGATACTGGATGGCATTATTTATCCTTCCGTGATTACAATAATTGTCCTGGGACTGATTCAATCTACATAACCCAGCCCGACGAATTATTGGTTTTAAGCTCAGCTGACGGAACAATTGATTGTGACAGTACTACAGATATCGGAACTTCTGCCTCTGGAGGAACTTCTCCTTACGGATTCCTTTGGAGTACAGGAGCAACAACTGATACTACAACAATTGAAAATTCAGGGTCATATTTAATTGCTGTTACCGACGCTAATGGTTGTAGAACATTAGATACTGTAAGAATTTTCCCATTAAGCTCTACGCTAGAAGTTTCAGTTGATGGCCCATCTCACATCTGTTTTAATACAAATACAACTTTAACATCTGTTGTTACTCCAGGAATACCTCCATTCACTTATGAATGGGAAGATGGATCAACAGATCCTTCCTTAATTACTGATGGGGGAATCCATACGGTTACCGTTACGGATAGTGTAGGATGTAAATTCTCGGCGAGTAAAGAGGTAATAATGGATTCTGAATTGAGTATTAGTGCAGATCAAGATTCTGTTTGTTATGGAACTTCTAAGCCAATTTGGGTAAATACAACAGGTGGTTTAGCGCCTTACGATATCTTATGGTCGGATGGAACAACTGGCTCTCCAGCAAATATGGAAGCTGGTGATTATTTTATTTACCTAACTGATTCAACAGGATGTAAGGACACAACCGAGGTTTCTATTATTCAAAATGGACCATACGATTTAGTTATTGATCAAAGTAGAAATGTAAGTTGTTTTGGATCCGATAACGGTTGGGCAAGAGCTGAAGTACTTGGTGGTTTTGCTCCTTTTAGATACGATTGGTTGGATTCTCCTGAAAATGATCCGGAACGATTTGGGTTAACTGCTGGTTCTTACACTTTAACTGTTATGGATTTCATCGGGTGTGAGGATACTCTTACGATCACCATCGAGGAACCGGATGCACCTTTATCTGTATCGATTGACGATTTTAATGTTTCTTGTTATGATAAGGGTGATGGAAATATTACTGCAACACCATCTGGCGGTTATGCTCCATATACTTACTTATGGTGGGAACCTAATTCTACAGAAGATCGAATAGAAAACTTATCTCCTGGAACTTACAATTTATCAGTTATGGATTCAGGTGAATGTGTTGTAAATGCATCAATTACAATCACTCAACCGGATCAACTTCAAGGATTAACAAACGTTACCAACGTTGATTGTTATGGAGCTACAACTGGCGTTGGAATTGGAACTATTTTAGGAGGAACTTCTCCATATGATATATCGTGGAGTAATGGTGTAAGCGATACAAATAAGGTGGTGGATTTATTGGCTGGTAGCTACAGTATGTTTGTTGCCGATGCAAACGGTTGTTTAGATACTGTTTTATTTACTGTTCTTCAACCAGACTCCCTAATTATAGATATTGACACTACAAACGTAAATTGCTTTGGAGAAGCAAACGGAAGTTTAACTGCAACACCATCTGGTGGAACACCTATTTACACATATGCTTGGGAAGGAAGTGCTGTAATAGCTAGTGAATTAACTTCGTTAACTGCTAGAGCTTACAAAGTAACTGTAACAGATGCTAAAGGTTGTGAAGCAACTCAAACTGTTGAAGTAACTGAACCAGATGAACTTGAAATAACAGTTTTAAGTAAAGATCCTCTTTGTTATAATTCCAATGATGGTGAAATTGAAATTCAGACTGAAGGAGGGGTTTATCCATACTACTACACTGTTGGTGCAGCAAGTAGTTCGGATAGTATTTTTACTGATTTACCTCCAAGCAATTACACGGTTATTGCCACAGACGCCAATGGTTGTCAAGATTTTGAATTAGTTGTTTCAATTGTTGCGCCTGATACTTTCCAAATTAGTTCAGTTACCAAAACAAACCTACTATGTAAAGAGATTTGTGATGGGAAAATTGAAATAAATACAACTGGAACGGCAACCTATGCAATTGTACCTGGTGATGGATATGGGACCGATCCTATTTTTACAAGCCTTTGCGACGGAACTTACGATGTTTACGCTCAAAACGAAAATGGTTGTACAGATAGTGCTAAAGCACTTACCCTAACCGCCCCACCATTAATCACTTTTACAAATCCAAGCGACACTTCTATATGTGTGGATGGAACGGTAACCTTCGATCTAGAGGCAAGCGGAGGTTCTGGTGCTTTAAAATATTACGTAAACGGTACCGATACCAACACAACAGGGATTTTTAGTTTTTCTTCAATTGGAGATACTACATTAAACTTCCAAATTGTTGATGAAAACGGATGTTCTCCTCTTTCTGATATTATTGCTGTTGTTAATGTAAATGATTCTTTAAATGTAGCCGCGTTTGAAGACATGATTATATGTGCCCAGGATACAACAAATGTTTTTGCAACTTCTTCAGGTGGTGATGGAAATTATAACTTAAGCTGGTCGGATGGGACAACAGAAATTTCTGATGAAGATACAGTCAGGGTTTATCCTTTAACTACAACAACATATGAAGTAACCTTAACCGATGATTGTGAAACGCCTCCTGTGACAGATGAGGTGACTATTGAGGTATTAGAATACCCTGATTTTACAATTAATCAGTTAGCTAATAATTATTGTACTCCTTCAAAAGTGGAATATTGGTTAGAAAGTGAAGAACTTGATGGTTACAAAATCGATTGGCGATTTAACGGGTTTAGAAGATCAGATGAGATCCGAGATTCAATCAACTTCGCATACTCTGGAGTGTACGATTTGGATTTATATTTAACCTCTCCACAAGATTGTGAATTTACTTTTTCCGAGGATTCATTTATTGTAATAAAACCCTTCCCTAAAGCGGATTTCACTGTGGATAACAATCAGAAAACAATTGAAAATCCAATTTTCGAATTCGAAAATATCAGTACAAACTATACTTCTATTGAATGGTTTATAAAGGACTCTCGAATTGAAAACGAAAATTTCTTTGCCGAAAAATTCGACTCGGTTGCTTGTTATCCAATTTCTTTAGTTGCCTATAGTGATGCAGGTTGTTCCGACACAACAACCCAACAAGTTTGTGTTGAAGACATTTTCGCTGTAGCGGTTCCAAACGCATTTACTCCTGGTGGGGATGGAATCAACGAAGGGTTTATTCCTGTATTTAAAAACATCGATGAATCAACCTTTAATTTCTGGGTTTTCGACAGATGGGGAGAACAAATTTACCATACTCAAGACCCAAACGAACCATGGAATGGAAGAAGAAATAATACTATGAACGAAGTTCAAATCGACGTTTACGTATGGATTTTCCAAGCAACAGACAGCTGGGGTAAAAAACAACGTGAAGTTGGAACTGTTTCCATAATTAGATAAATCATTAACCTAAACAACAAACAATTAAAAACCCTAACCGAAAATGAAAAACCTCAAATTTTTACGACGAACTTTCTTACTTGTACTACTGAGTATATGCTTTTATCTAAGTCAGGCTCAACATGTAATTGGATACATGCCTTATTGGTCTGGAGCTGCTTCAGACATCCAGTACACTAAACTTAGTCATATCAATTACTCATTTGCTATTCCAGACGTTGACGGGCATTTAAAGCCATTGGAAAATGCAACTAAACTTCAGCAAATTGTAAATAATGCTCACGCTGTAGGAACTAAAGTATTAATCGCTATTGGTGGATGGAGTGAAGCTGGCGAAGTTTTGGATGCAAGATTTGAAGCTATTGGTGCAAACGCTACATACAGAACAAACCTTGTAAACGACATTGTTAGCCTTGTTAACCTTTACAATTTAGATGGTGCTGATATGGACTGGGAATTTCCAGATGCTGGATCAAGCGCAGATAATTTTGAAGCATTAATGACAGAGTTATACAACGCTCTTCATCCTAGTGGAAAGTTAGTTACGGCTGCAGTAAGTGGAAGTAGCTGGGGTGGTGCTGGAATTAATAGCACTGTGAAAAATGTTGTAGACTGGTTAAACATCATGGCTTATGATTTTAACAACTTTGAGCATTCAACATATGCTGATGCTTTAAGTGCAGTTTCTTATTACCAAGGAAAAGGATTTCCTAATAGTCAGCTAGCTTTAGGTGTTCCATTTTATGCAAGACCTTCTTGGGAATCATACGCTTCCATTGTTGGTAGAGGTGCTGATCCGTACCAAGATGTTTTTGATGGAAATGGTTATAATGGAATTACAACCATCAAACAAAAAACAAACTATGTAATTGATAATGGTTTAAGAGGTGTTATGATTTGGGAAATATCTCAAGATTTAAATAATGCTAATTCACTAGTAACAGCTATCGATGAAGAAATTAATGCTGGTGGAAATCAAAGACCAACGGTTGAAATTACTTCTCCAACAAATGGTGCTAACTATTTAGAAGGGGAATCTATTAATATTTCTGCAACCGCTGCGGATGCGGATGGAAGTGTTACTAAAGTTGAGTTCTTTAATGGTTCAACTAAATTAGGTGAAGATTTATCTGCACCATTTATGTTTACTATTTCAAGTGCAACCTTAGGTGGCTATAATTTAACTGCCGTTGCAACAGATAATGCTGGAGCAACAGGAACAAGTGCGGCTGTTGCTGTAAATGTAAACATAGATCCAACTGCTTGTAATTTTTCTAACTGGAGAAGTAAATCATGGTACAATCCAGGTGATTATGTTGTTCACGCAGACCATGCTTGGCTTTGTGTAAAAAGAAACAGAGCTAAAGAACCAGGAACAACAAGTGATTGGTCTGATCAGGGTGCATGTGGTGGCGGATCTGTAAATCAAGCTCCTACTTCATCTATCACTTCACCTAGTAACAATTCAGAATTTGATGAAGGTAGTTCAGTAAATATCTCTGCTTCTGCAAATGATGCTGACGGGACGATTGCAAGCGTTAAATTTTACATCGATGGAGCATTAGTTGCTACTGATAATACATCACCTTACAGCTATTCTACATCAACTTTAACCGTTGGAACGCATGCGGTTTATTCAGTTGCTACAGATAATGAAGGTGCAACTGGTCAGTCTTCAACAATTAACGTTATTATTAATGAAGTATCAACAGGAAATAGTAGTCCAACTGTTGCCATTACTCAGCCATTAAACAACTCATCTATTGAAGAAGGAAATGATGTGACAATTATCGCCAGCGCTGCTGATTCAGATGGATCTGTTACATTAGTAGAATTCTTTGTAAATGGTTCTAAAATTGGAGAAGACAATACATCACCTTATTCCATTAATTGGTCGTCACCAGCGGTTGCTAATTACACTTTAACTGCAAAGGCTACTGACAACGAAGGAGCGGCAACAACCTCTGGAGTAATTAATTTCGAAGTTACTGCTCCATCAACTGGCGGAACAAATTGTGATGGAATCGATGCTTGGTCGAGCAAAAGATGGTACAATGCAGGATCTCAATGTGTTCACAACGGTAGACTTTGGGAAAGTGTAAAAAGACATAGAAATCAAGTGCCTCCTAATGGTAATTGGATCGACCTTGGAGAATGTGGGGCAGCTGCTCCAAACGAAGCGCCAGGAGTTTCAATCACTTCTCCATCAGAGGGAACTGAATTCGACGGAGGAACAACAATTTCAATTTCTGCAAACGCAACTGATTCTGATGGATCAATCGCAAAAGTAGAATTCTTTGCTAATGGAGTTAAATTAGGAGAAGATGCTGTTTCACCTTACAATTTCACATGGTCGGGTGCAAGTATTGGCAGTCATTTACTAACAGCAATTGCTACAGATAATGAAGGGGCTTCAACTACTTCTTCTGGAGTAAACATTTCTGTAAATGAAGTCATTTCTAATCAAGCACCAACTACTGCTGTGACAAGTCCAACAGAAGGAGAAAATATTGATGAAGGTACTGTTGTAGTTTTCCAAGCAAATGCTAATGATACCGACGGAAGTATTACTAGAGTGGAATTTTACTTAGATGGAAGTTATTATGGTGAAGACCTTACTTCTCCATATTCATACAATTGGACGGCTACAGCAGGAAGCCATACGATAACCGTTATTGCCATTGATAATGAAGGAGCATCCACTACTTCAAGTACTGTTACATTTACTGTAAATACTGTTGTTGAAAATCAAGCGCCTACAGCATCAATCATTTCTCCAAGTTTTGGATCGGAATTTACGGAAGGAACTGTGGTAACAGTTGAAGCTGATGCAGTAGATGCTGATGGTTCCGTTACAAAAGTTGAGTTCTACCTAAATGGAAACCTTTACGGGGAGGATTTAACGGCTCCGTATTCTATGGATTTTGTTGGGCTTTCAATTGGAACCCACGAAGTAACTGTTAAATCAATTGATAATGAAGGGGCTTCTTCTTTATCCGTTGGAACCAGCTTTACAATCAATGAACAAGAAACTGGAGGTGGATGTGCAGAACCTCAATATGTAGAAGGAAATGTATACTTAGACGGTGACGACATTCAAAATGTTGGAAACCTATACAACTGTAAAGTTGGAGGTTGGTGTTCGGGTGCTGCTTGGGCATATGAACCAGGAGTTGGAATGTACTGGACAGAGGCTTGGAGTTTAATAAGAGCTTGTTCAGAAACTGCTCAGCCTTCGGATATTGATGCGCAAGTTTTACAATCTTCTTCAAGTACTGAAATTGTAATCCAAACTGAAGAGGCTCAAATTGTTGAAGTAAATGTATTTAACATCCTTGGTAAGCTTGTTTTCAATGATAAATTACCAATTGATCAAGTGTTTAGATATACGTTGAACATGAATAATTTAAATAAAGGAATTTACATTATCCAAGTTAATGGAACTACCAATAAAGTCCAGTCTGTAATTACCAAATAACAGACAAACATGTATGATGAAAGGAGGTGCTCCCAACGCCTCCTTTTTTAAAGAATTGGGGGTTATATAAATTGGCAGGATAACTTCTCGATAGGGCAAGCCGTTCTTTAGGAGCGGCTTTTTTTATTCGGCAAACCCATTTTCCTTCCATTTTTGAAAAGCATCACGATTCTTTTGAGACATTAAACCGGCTTTTGGCATTGGTCTTTCTTCATCATTGATACGCTCTAAAAGATGTCCGTTTTGAGCAGAAGATTTTACATTTTCATAGGATTCTAAAACAAGTCCTCCAGCGCCGTATCCTTTATGACAATCAACACATTTATTGGCTACAATTCTTTTGATGGTGTTATTATAAGTTACGGGAACTTCTTCTTTAGATACCTCAGTTACCTTAGACGAATTACACGCCGTTAAACTAAAAATTAGCGATGCAATTAAAACTACTTTTTTCATGGCTTTCTTTTTTAATGATTAAAACTAAAACCCCCTCCTGTTTAAGTGAAGATAGCTGAATCAATTACCCAAAAATGGTAATTTTTACGGGAACTGTGGTGATTTTAAAAATCAATTTAAGTCTTTACTTAAAAATAAAATTCTGTGGAAGTCTGTGTAGTCTGTGGGAGAATAGATTATTCCTCCTTTTCTAAGAAGATTTGTTTAGCCATTTTCATAGGAACTGAAATGTACTTTTTCTCAATGTAAGCCAACATTTTGTCAAGGACCTCCTTACTCTCTTCAGTCATTGTTTCCAATTCTTTAGAGAACACTTCATTCAAGGCAAGTTCTTTGATTTCTTTAATCTTTTGTGGAACCTCACTCATGGCTAATTCCACTTTTCTTTCCTTAAAGGCCTGACGGAAATTAATGATTTGCTCTTCGATTAATTCTTTACAAACAGAAAGCTCTTGCTCTCTTTTCTTTAAGTTTTGCTCAGAAACCTCTTTTAACCCTTCAATTTCAATGTAGTTAACCGAATTGTTTTCAATTACAGCTGGATCAACATCGTAAGGAATAGCAAGATCAATGATTGTCTTCTTATTAGTTTCTCCACCTAACAAATTCTTGTAAATCTCTGGAGTAATGATATGATCTTCACTTCCAGTACAAGTAACTAATAAATCAAACCCTTCACTAAAGTTTGATAATTCAGAAAGTGGCAAAGCTTTACCACCGATATGATTAGTAAGGAACTGCGCCTTTTCTAATGTTCTGTTGAATAATGTAAGATTCTTTAAACCGTGCTTACTTAGGAATCTACACATGTTAGTATTAGTTTCTCCAGCTCCAACAACTAAAATTCTTGAGTTGTCTTTAATTCCAACCTCTCTTAATTTCCTGTAAGCTAAAGAAACAATAGAAACAGGATTACGAGCAATATTGGTTTTGGTATAAACCTCTTTAGCAGATTCGATGGTTTTGTTAATTAACAGCCTAATTACTGGTCCTGTTAATCCCATCTCCGAACATTCGTCAAATGCCTTTCTAACCTGTGTAATGATTTCTCTTTCTCCAACCACCAATGAATCTAGTGATGAAGCAATGTGGAAGATGTGTCTAACCGATTGTTCTCCTTCAAACATGGTGCAATTATTAATCGCCCATTTAATGTCCTTGTCATCCCAATCAGGCGCAAAAACGGAGAAAAAAGAATAAAGGAAGCTTTTACTTAACTCTTCATCATGCACAAAAACAAACTCAACTCTGTTACAAGTTGAAAGGTACATTAACTCCGAAATCCCTAGATCTTTTAATCGAGAAAGTCTTTCCTCACGGCTTGCGGCGTCTACATGTAACTTACCGATATTGGAAATATCAGTCGTTCTGTGTGTAAATGCTATAACCTTAAGTTCTCTCAAATGCGAATCGCTCTAACATTACAAATTTCCTGAAAGAGCGCTTTTTCTTTGTCATAGTTTTGTCAGATGCCCATAAAAACTGATTTAAATCATGTTTTACTTTTTCTATAAATGATGGGTTTTCAACATCAAACTTTTAACGTTTCTTACGCTCCTTTAACCTTTCCGAATATGCTATTTATATATTTTAGCTTTCATGTCTGGCGCAGAAGGAAAATATTCAAACTGGAGGACCACAACCTCTTACATTTCTACGGCAATAAGTATTGCAATGGTAATATACGTAGTAGGATTATTAGGGATGGTTTTAATGAAAGGGAAGGTCCTGGGAGATTCATTCAAGGAAAAGTTTGCCTTTGAAATTTACTTAAAGGAAGGAGTTAAAGATATTGAAATCATGCAGCTGAAAAAAGAATTAGATGCTGAAGATTTTGTGAAAAGAACTGTTTGGAAAGACAAAGAAGACGCGCTAAAAGAATATTTGGAAGAAGTCGATCCAAGTGAAAATTTCACAATGAGTTTAGGAGCCAACCCCCTTCCACAAAATATTGATGTTTATTTTACGGCTAAATTTAATCATCCAGATAGTATTGCTGGGTTAAAAGCGGAGTTGCAAAAAAATCCAGTTGTAGATGATCTTCGTTACCCAAGAGACTTACTTTTTGTAGTTTACGAAAACATTAATAAAATAAGCATGGTCCTATTAATTGTTAGCGGACTATTGCTCATTATTGCCATCGGCTTAATTACTAATACTATTCGATTAAGGGTTTATTCTCAGCGATTCATTATTAAAACAATGCAATTAGTTGGGGCGAGCAATTGGTTCATAAAACGACCATTTATTTGGCGCGGAATGGTGCTTGGTTTCTTTAGTGGTGTAATTGCAGTATTTGCTTTAGCTGGAAGTTTGAAAATAATTTACGATTTTTGGCCTGCGTTTCAAGATGAATTACAAAACGTTACAATGGACTTGATGTTATACGGTGTAATGTTAATTATTGGAATTTGTATCTCTTGGTTCGCTACTCAGGTTGCGGTTGGTCGCTTCCTAAGATTAAAAACAGAAAAGTTATACTATTAAGATATGAGCGATAAACAATCTAATTTCGTTTTTGGAAAAAAGAATTACATCGCAATAGCCATTGGATTCGGGCTAGTTGTTTTAGGGTTTTTATTAATGTCAGGGGGTAAATCCGAAGATCCTAATGTATTTAACGGAGAAGAAATTTTTTCATTCAGAAGAATCACATTCGCTCCTTTTACAGTTTTACTTGGTTTTGTAACTGTTGGTGTTGGAATTATGATGAAACCTAGCGCTGATTCTCCTGCATTTGCTGGAAAAGAAGACAACGAACCAAAGGACGACACTGTAATCGACGATTAATTCATGGGAATTTTAGAAGCCATTATTATTGGCATAATTCAGGGACTAACGGAGTTTCTTCCAGTTAGTAGCAGCGGACATATTGAGTTAGCTAAAGAGATACTTAATGTGGAAGTACAAGGTGATGAGAATGTGATGTTCACTGTTATTTTACATGCTGCTACAGCTTTAAGTACCATTATTATTTTCAGAAAAGAAATTCTTCAAATTTTAAAAGGGTTGTTGCAATTTAAATGGAACGACGATTTTAAATTCTCTTTAAATATTGTCCTTTCAATGATTCCTGCAGCTTTTGTTGGAGTGGTTTTCGAAGAGGAAATCGATTCATTTTTTTCGGGGCAAATCTTATTGGTTGGTTTAATGTTATTAGTAACTGGACTTTTATTATTCCTTGCTGATAGAGCTAAAAACACCACAAAAAGTGTTGGAATTCCAGAGGCTTTAATCATTGGGTTATCACAAGCCATTGCAATTCTTCCTGGAATCTCAAGAAGTGGTGCTACGATTGGGACTTCGGTTCTTTTAGGAGTTGACAGAACTAAAGCGGCTAAGTTTTCCTTTTTAATGGTTGTTCCGTTAATTATGGGAAAAATGGCTAAAGATCTTTTAGGAGGTGATTTAGCATTTAAATCGGAAGAAGCTGTTGCTTACGGAGCTGGTTTTGTAGCCGCATTTGTAGTTGGATTATTGGCTTGCACATGGATGATTGCATTGGTTAAAAAGAGTCAGTTAAAATACTTTTCATTCTACTGTTTCCTAGTAGGTATTATCGCGGTTGGTTATGCTGCCTTTTAACGTATTTTCAGATAAACCTCTTGAAGATTACACAGAGGAGGAACTAAAAGCAGGTACTGTTTTTTTAGTTGATAAGCCTTTAGAATGGACTTCCTTTCAAGTTGTAAATAAATTGCGTTGGGTTATTCGCAAAACGCATAATATTAAAAAGATTAAGGTTGGTCATGCTGGAACTCTTGATCCCTTAGCAACTGGATTATTGATTATTTGTATTGGTAAGAAAACCAAAGAAATTGAGCTTTTCCAAGGTAAAGAAAAAGAATATACAGGAACAATAACTGTTGGTGGTACTACACCTTCTTTTGATTTAGAAACAGAAATAGATCAAACTTTCCCAACAAATGGAATTAACGAAGCCGATTTAAAAGCCGCTGCTGAAAAACTAACCGGTGAAATTGAGCAATATCCTCCAATTTTTAGTGCTGTTAAAATAGACGGAAAAAGAGCCTATGAAGGGGCCAGAAAAGGAGAAGAAGTAAAGGTTAAGCCTCGTCAGGTAAACATTTCCAAATTCGAAATTGACACCTCAGATTTCCCTAAAGTTCATTTTACGATTGTTTGCAGTAAAGGAACTTATATTCGTTCGATGGCTTCTGATTTTGGTAAGCTATTGAATAATGGCGCTCATCTATCTGCTCTTCGCAGAGAACGTATTGGGGAGTTTTCTCTTTGATTTATCGCCCGCGGATCTCACGGATTACTAACAGCTGTATTTTTTAATTGCACACAGATTCCAAGGAGTTTAAAAATCTGAGAGATCTGTGGGCGAAAAACAAAAAAGCCACTTCTCTTTCAAGAAGTAGCCTCCAATAATAGCTAACATGTATTCTAAACGAATTCTTTATACGGTACAAAGTTCGCTGCTAAACGAGTGGTGTAAGACTTTTCACTGAAAATTCTTTCGTTCACAACGCCCTTTAAATAACTGATTCTAATTAAATAGTAATTCTGAATTGCTTGAAACTGATTACAACTCAATGGCTCGCCATCAAGCTCCTTTATAATCAAATCGTTAATAGTAGTAATATTTGAATTGAAATTGGTTTTGTATTTCTCTACTAACGTTTTTAAGTTTTTCATGACGTGAATTATTAAACCACATCATATAACGAGATTGGGAGATTTTAGTTACGGTAAAAACCGTACTTCAATACGAGTTTACACTTTTAAGCTATAAACCTATATATTCTGTCGTCGAAACTTTTACTTTTTTAGAAATCCCAAAAGCACCTGCGTGAATATATCCATCCACCTCTAACTTCACTTTACCTCCTTTTGTAGCGATAGACATCAGTGACAACAGACTTGTACCAATTATATTTTTCGTTTTAGCCTCTATCCCAACATTAACAACGCCATCACTTTTCTTAGGGATTTTTACTGCTTTAGTAATGTTGAATACTCCCAATTTAATACCGTTTGCTTTTACGTTAATTTCCCCACCTTTTGCCTTAATAGCAAACCAGTTTGGGTTCTCTAGCTTAACACCCAAATTAAGTTTGATTCCCTTCATGGAGAACTGCTCAATTTTATAATTATCGATTCCTTTAAACTCAAGGTCCTTGAATTTACAACCTTGTAAAGAGATAACAACCGCAAAAATGGCTAAGTAACGTAAATAGATAGTCATAAAAACTAAACTGTATTTTGATTGAAATATTATTTATTTAAAATAGAATTAATGTCTGGCTTAAAGTAATTAGGTCCTTTTAATACCTTTCCATCTTCGCGGTAAATAGGTTTTCCATCAGCCCCTAACTTACTCATATTACTCCTTTGAATCTCTTCAAAAACCTCAACAATCTTATGTTGCATTCCGTGCTTCATAATTGTACCAAACAGGATATACATTAAGTCACCTAAGGCATCCGCAACTTCAATCATGTCGCCATTTTTAGCTGCCTCCAGGTACTCTTCGTTTTCTTCTTTTAATAGGTCAAATCGTAATTGAATATCTTCCGGTGAAACCTCAACAGTAGGTTCGTAATTGTTAGAAATTCCAAATGAATCATGAAATTGCTCAACACACCCAATAAGTGCATGAATATCTTTAACTGAAGCCATAATTATGCTAGTTTAATTTCTTTTAATTGTTCTGGTAGGTTTGCCCAACTGTAAAATACTCCGATATCTTCTCCTTGTTTCCAAAGCGGCATGTCTGGATGAAAAGCAAAATTGAAAACTCTGTCAGTATCTTCAATGTCGAAAACTTCCTGCTCTTTAATTAAAGCTTGCTCAATAACCACCAAAAATGATTCATCATCGCCTAATAATTCTATTACTCTGCAATTTTTCATCACAATAGTTTCCGAAACATTATTGTCTTTATCATAAAGTGGCAATTCGAAATCTTTTACCTCATCGTTAATAGTAACAATGTCAAAAGGTAATTCCTCTTTAAATTCCCATTCAGCTGCGTGAATATTGAAGTTTACAGTCATGTTAATCGATTTTAAGTAAAGATAAGCACTCAATTGCCCAAAAAACCGATTGTGAATAGTTTGTGAAAATTTTATGACAATAAGGAAAGATACTCCTTCAAAGTCTTTTCGGCAGTAGAAGTTTTTGTGAAATCTTTCAAGATTGATTGTTGACCCTCAATAATTTTGCCTGGATCTACTTCGTTATTTAAAATTCTTTCAACCTGATTGGCTAATTCAACATGGTCTTTTACGTCAGCTAACAAACCACTAAACTCATGCTTAACCAACTCAGGAATTCCTCCCGCTCTTGTAGCAACAACCGGAACTTTACAAGCAAAAGCATCAATAACTGATGTTCCTAAACCTTCTGTTTCACTGGTGATTAAGAATATATCGAGCTCTGGTAATATTTCTGGAATATCGTCTCTAAAACCAGTGAAAATCAAATGATCATGTAATCCTTTTTCAGCGCCATACTCTTTTATTTCGAGTAACATCGAACCTGTTCCTATTATCAAAAACTTGGCCTTAACTCCCCTATTTACTAGTTCCTCAACGGTATTAATAAAAGTATAATAGTCCTTATGCGGAGCGATGGCTGCTACGTTCCCTATCAGAGGCAGATCTAGCTGGATATTATATTCAGACCTTAACTTCTCGCAATCTTTCTTTTCAAACGGAAACCTAGATAAATCTATTCCCGAATGAACTGTTTTAAGTTTAGATTGGTCTGTTATATCAGGAGCGGTAAGATCCTTTATAGCATCAGAAACACACAATATGCGTTTCACATTTTTGTGGTTATACTTTTTAACCGATGATTTGCTGATAGCGAAATCTACCCTGCGACTAACTACAATTGGGGTTTTATTCCCAAATAACGATGCTGCAATCACCGCAAAAGAATGCGCATGAGAATCGTGCGTATGAATTAAATCAATGCCTTTTCTTTTGCACACAGACTTGATTTTCCTCGCAAACAAAGGATCGATTGCAGTTCTTTTAGGCGATTCAATAATATTCCAACCCTTCTTTTTTCCTCTTTCTGCTAATTCACCGCCTTTTCTACAAATTATATATTGCTCAACACCTTTAGCAGCTAATTCTTCATATAAATAAGCTAATTGTTGCTCACCCCCTCTCCAACTTTTAGGGGTAGAAACGTGCAATATTTTAGGCGACTTATCCATTTTGGCGTTGAAGTTTAAGCAATTTATAGTACCTCAAATAAGTAGCATGAGCGGATAGTCTACAAATATGAAAACCCGTTAAACCGTCCAAAAATCCTAGTTTAATGATATAATTACGAACAAACTTTGCAAAAGCTTTGATATAAATTTTCACCCAATTTGAACGTTTACCCAACTCAAACAATGACTGTGCAGCAATATCTGTAAACTTTACAATTTGTGCTTTATGTTCATCAACCGTATAAAATGTAAAATGAAGAATATCTCCTTTTAAAAAACCAGGTTTTCCCTCATCGAGAATATACTTATCATGTGGATTTTTCCCACCCCATTTTCCTCCACCTTTTTTAACTAAGCGGATTTTTTTATCAGGATACCAACCACCATATTTTATCCATTTACCGCAGTAATTTGAAAGTCGGTTAAATTCATAACCAAATCCTTTTAAGCTCCCCTTTATCTCTAGAATTGATTTTTTAAGTTCATCAGACAAAGCTTCATCAGCATCCAAGGATATCACCCAATCATTTGTTGCATTCATGATGGCAAAATTCTTTTGCTCAATATGTCCTTCAAAAGGATTAAAAATAACCTTTGCCCCTAAACTCGAAGCAATCTCAACGGTCTTATCAGTTGAACCTGAATCTACAACAATTATCTCTTCAGCCAAGCCCAAAAGAGATTGTATACATCTTTCGATGTTTTTCTCTTCATTAAACGTAATTATGGTAGCTGAGATCTTGGACATTAGCAATACAATGGCCTAACAATTGGCTATATGTCGGTAAAGTTAGTTTTTTCTTTACGAACTTTAAGACAACGTTATTACTATAAATGAAGAACCTCATTATCATATTGTGTTTGTTAACTGGCTTAATAAAAGCACAAGATTCTTTGAATGTTTCAATCGCCAACTGGAAAAACAATAAAAAAACAGCAATAGTTTTCACCTTCGATGACTGGTCTCCTGGTCATGGTTCTATCGTTTACCCTCTCTTTAAAAAACATAATGTTCCTGCTACCTTCTTTGTTACGCTCAAAAACAAAGATTACTCAGGAGGTTATGAAACCATGAAAAAAGCATTCGCAGAAGGTTTTGAAATTGGAAATCATACACACAATCATTCCAATTTAGCAGAAGTTTCCCAAGAAGAAGTTGAAAAAGAAGTAATTGATGCCCAAAGGGTTTTACGAGAAAACGTTCACCCTAAATGTGCAAACACATTCGCATTTCCTTACGGTGCATTTACTAATGATATCATCCGATTAACTAAGTCTACTCATATTGGAGCTCGCATGGCCAACTTATCCTACGGAAGAATGTGGAATTACGATTTAACCTATGGGAAAACGGATTATTTCCAGTTACAAACCTTCATGGCTAGAGATATTTACACCCCAAACACCTATAGTAGACTAGCTAAATCCGCTACAAAACAAGGAGGAATGATAGTTTTTATGTACCACTCTATTTTTAACGATTCGATTGATGATCATTGGTTTGGGGCGATTAGTGAAGGCTTGTTAGAAGCGCATTTAAAAGCTATAAAAACACACGAGGATAGTGTTTGGGTAACAACCTTTGAAAAGGCAATAATGTACCATAAAGAAAAAGCTAAAACTCAATTAGAGGTTAACAAAATTGAAAATAAATTCATCCTGAATTTAAGTTGTGATTTAAACGAAAAACAATTCTTCGAACCCCTAACTTTCAAAATAAATTCTGTTGATCATTCAAAAATTAAATCAATTATAGTCGAAGGAAAAAGCATTCCATTCGCACCTTTAAAGTCTGGCCAAGGAATTCAATTTAACTGCCTTCCCTACAACTCCAAAATAATTATTGAAATATAACTTCTCAAACGTAACCAAATCTTTGATTTCCAGTAAAGGAAACTCAACAACGAGTGAGTTATGAGAAAACTACTATTTACAGTAGCTGCTTTTACATTGGTGGCTTGTGGGGGCGAAGACGAAAAACCAAAGGAAATAAAATCTGAGGTGCAAAGCGTTGAACAAGAGGAAAGAATGGTTTCCAAAAAAACGCTTAAGGAATTAAAAAATGCCTCCAAGGTGGTATATACTTTACCGTCTCCAGTTGAAATGGCGGATATTCTGCATGAAACAAAAGCGGAATATGATGTTGCAATTCTAAATGATCCAAATTCAATCGACAATTATGTAACCGATTATAAAAAAGCATTAAATCTTGGTGTATATTTTGCCGATTTAAGCTTTACAAGCATGTTCGACTACCCTCAGGATGCGATGAAATTTATGGGAGCTGCACAAGCTATGTCGGACGAACTAAACATTCAAGGTGTTTTCACAGATGACGTAATGATGCGATTAGAGGAAAACATGAGCAATAAGGATAGCTTAATGGATATCGTTGCTTCTACTTACATGGATACCGACCTTTATCTTCAAGATAATGAAAGACCAATAGTTGCTAAAGCCATTCTTGCAGGAGCATGGTTAGAAGGGCTTTACATTGCCGTAAACCTGAAAACTGAAGAAGGAAAGGGATCTGAAATTTGGAAAAAAATTGGTGAACAAAAGCCTGCCTTAGGTAACTTAACAAATATGCTTAAAGATTGTAATGAAGCGCAATTTGATAGTTTGATTACAGATTTAGATGCTCTTGTAGTTACTTTTGATCAAGTAAACCTCAATTACGAAAAAGCAGAAGCAACAACTGATGAAGCATCAAAAACTACCACTCTTGGAAGTAAATTAGATGTTGAAATAACAGAAGAATTATTCAATAAAATAAAAGAACAAACTACTGAGATTAGAGTAGGAATAACAGAATAAAGTGAAAAAAGCGCTCTACATATTACCCTTTCTTTTTTGTTTATCAGTTTCCACGATAGGTCAAAACTGTAATAGAATGGCCAAGAAAACGGTAAAGGATTTAGAGCCTTTCCGGTTTAACGGAACATTAAACAAGGTTTTATTATCCGAAGGAGAATCCGCTGAATTAAGTCTGATATTAAGAGGCGGAAAGAAATACAGAATTCTTTTAAATGGAGGGAGGAGCTCGGTTAAACTTGGTTTTAAGATCTACGATAGACACGAAACCCTTGTTTTTGATAATGCCAAACACGACATGGCCCAATCATGGGACTTTAAAATCGGGGCTACCCAAGAGTACCACGTTGTTGTAAGTTATCCTGAAGGAAAGGAAGGGTATAACGATACTTCAATGCGCGGATGTGTTGCTTTAGCAGTTGGCTTTTTAGATGACAATCCTTAGTGATTAATTTCTTATTTTTGGGGGCATAATTCTACCCATGAAAAAGTACTTTTATTTATTATCAATAATTGCGATATTCTCAAGCTGTAGGCAAGAAGAAACTCAATCTGTTTATTCTGCTTCAGAAATTCATCGAATTCCTTACGGACAAACTGGAACGCTTGCCCAAGGAAATTATACTGGTCAGGGAGCAGTAACAATTGCTGCAGGGACAACTGTAAACATCCAAGGTTATACCACTGTTGATGCTATTTCATTAACCGGAAAACTGCATGTGCCAGTTGGTGCTGTTTTGGTAGTAAATGGAACTTTAAACGTAGGTGGAGGTACCACATTAGATATTGATGGAACTGTGATTACGCGTACATTAACCCAAGTTGGTAATATATACATGAGTAGTGCCTTCCTAGAAGTAAATGGTAGATACACAATTGGTGGAGGTACAACTCTTTTTATTGCAAATTCAGAAGTTGAAGTAGATGAATTAGTAATTACTGGTCATATCCAAGGAGTTGATAATTTGGCTACTCAAGCGGCTAATTGGTATTCTCTTATTGAGCTTACTGGAGCGAAATATTTAAACAGAGGTGGTGGAACAAATGTTTGTGGTCCTGTTTTATTCTCTGGTAATATTGATGAAGGTTCTTCGGGAGCTACTTTGGTTGATGTAACAGAGGAAGCTGTTGCCAACAATGCGGTGATAAAAACGGTTTATGGATTACCAAGTGACGCACCATTGTACCAATATAATGACGCTTGTACTCCTCTAATTGCAATGCCAGCCCACTAGGCTTTTAATTGGCCTTTTTGTTTTGAAAAAAATCATTAAAAAACTATTTAAGTTTATCTATTGGTTCTCTGGAGCCATGATTATTCTTGGTCTTTTCATAACCAATATCTCTCCAGCTTCATTTGGTTTAGCACCATTTTTAGCCTACTCCATGCCGGCTTGGTTACTGCTTAATATGTCCTACCTGGTTTTAGTATTTTACAAGAAGAAATACTGGATTATCTCAGGAGCATTCTTATGCATTGGTATTTATGGACTTCGAGATACTTTTGCTTTTAACATTATTCAAAAAGATGGAGATTTAAGAGTAATGAGCTTTAATGCTCGATTATTTGATGTTTACAATTGGGTGCTGAGAGAAGAATGGGATAATTGGGAAGAGAGAACCGACAATGGTTTAATTCTAGATAGTATTTACAGAACTATTCGATATGAAAACCCAGATATTATCTGTTTTCAAGAATTCTTTAACCAGCCAAATGGAGAGTATAAAACAAAGAAAGAGTTCCGAAGAAAACAAGAGTATAAATATGTGCACGACGAATACTCTTTCAAAGAAAAAGGAAGTCATTATGGAATGGCAACCTTCTCTAAGTACCCAATAATAAATAAAGACTTTATTCCTTTTGGAAACGCACAAAATAATGGGGTTTTATTGAGTGATATAAAAAAGGACAAGGATACTGTTAGAGTATTAAATGTTCATTTACAGAGTTTTAAGTTTGGGAGCGAACATTACAAATACATTAAGGGATTAAAGGATAGTACTATAGACGCATTAAACATTGCCAAAACTAAAGACTTAGCTGGACAATTAAATAATGGTTTTAAAAAGCGTGTTGAGCAACTAGAAATTGTAAAGAACCAAATAGATTTAAGTCCTTACCCCGTAATTGTTTGCTCGGATTTAAATGAAATCCCACTTTCCTTTGTTTATGGAAGATTAAGTGAGGACCTTAATGATTCTTTCTTAGAAGCAGGAAATGGATTAGGAGTTACTCATGCAAGTAATTATCCGTTTATGCGTATTGATTATATTTTCACGACTAAAAACTTAACGCCAACCAGTTTTCATATTGTCGAGAAAGAATTGAGTGATCATTACCCAATAGTGGCAGAAATTGCCTTCGAAAACGATTCCATAAAATAGAGAAAGGGAATTAATAGTCTTCGCTACAGTGGTATGCAGAACGATGAACTAACGCCGAATCTTCATATTCTTTTACTAAAGCATTTGTTTCATCTTTGTTTCCACAAAGCTCCTCAGAAACAACCTCAATACCGTCCAAAGTTGTATAACTACAAGTAACACAAGTTTCACACGAAGTAGTGATTCCCCCAGCAAATACAAGTAAAACGTAAACTAATTTTTTCATCTCTATTTAGTCGTATTAATTAATTCCGGTTAATACATCTCTGAAAGGCTTTTCGTTTCGCTAAGTTCAAATAAATATTTGAATTATCGTGTTTTAAGTACATTTTTTATCTGTTACTCATACTCAATGGATGAAAAAACAATCAAAGCAGGTTAAATCCCTTTATATACTCAACTAATAACCCAATTTTCATTATTTTTGCGCTCCCTTGGAGCGGCAAGGCAATTACAAGTTTATTATGAGCAAAAAATATACTGAATACAAAGGATTGAATCTTCCAAAAGTTGGAGATGAAGTGCAGGCATTTTGGAATGAAAATTCAATCTTTGAAAAATCGATTTCATCAAGAGATGAAAACAAGCCATTCGTATTCTTCGAAGGACCACCTTCAGCAAACGGAATGCCTGGTATTCACCACGCAATGGCACGTTCGATTAAAGATATTTTTTGTCGTTATAAAACTTTAAAAGGTTACCGTGTAAACCGTAAAGCAGGTTGGGATACGCATGGTTTACCTGTTGAGTTGGGTGTTGAAAAGGAGATGGGAATTACCAAGGAAGATATTGGTACTAAGATTTCTATCGACGATTACAATAAAGCTTGTCGTGAATCGGTAATGCGTTACACAGATAAGTGGAACGAGTTGACTGAGAAAATGGGGTACTGGGTTGATTTAGAAGACCCATACATTACCTACGAAAACAAGTACATGGAAACTGTTTGGTGGTTACTTAAGCAAATGCACACCAAAGATTTAATGTACAAAGGATATACAATTCAGCCGTATTCACCTGCTGCAGGTACTGGGCTTTCGTCTCACGAGGTTAACCTTCCAGGTTGTTACCGTGATGTGAAAGACACCACTATCGTCGCGCAGTTCAAAGTACAAAGTTCGGAGTTCAAAGATAAGTGGGGAGTTGACGGTGATGTACACATTTTAGCATGGACGACTACTCCTTGGACGCTTCCATCGAACACAGCACTTTGTGTTGGACCTAAGATTGAGTACTCTTTAGTTAAATCTTTTAACCAATATACTGGTGAGCCAATTCAAGTTGTTATTGGATCGCCGTTAGTTGGAAAACAGTTCTCAGGAAAATACTTCGCTGTTGAGTCTGAAGAAGAAGTTGTATTCACCGAAGGAGATAAAAAGATTCCTTACTACGTTGCAAAAACATTTGTAGGAACTGATTTAGTAGGAATTAAATATGAGCAACTTGTTCAAGGTTGTTTACCATATTACGATGCTGATAAGGCATTCCAAGTTATTCAAGGAGACTTCGTAACTACTGAAGATGGTACTGGGATTGTTCATATCGCGCCTACTTTTGGTGCGGATGATGCTCAGGTAGCAAAAGATGCTGGAGTTCCTCCAATGTTAGTGTTGGACGAAAATGAAAATCCTGTTCCATTAGTGGATTTAACGGGTCGTTTTGTTGAGCAATTAGGAGGTGAGTTAGGAGGTATGTTCGTGAAAAACGAATACTACTCTGACGCTGACAGACCAGAAAAATCAGCTGATGTATTAATCGCTATCCAATTAAAAACAGAAAACAAGGCCTTTAAGGTTGAAAAATACGAGCACAGTTACCCACACTGTTGGAGAACTGACAAGCCTGTTCTTTATTACCCATTAGATAGCTGGTTCATCCATGCTACTAAGGTTAAGGCTAGAATGGCCGAGTTGAACAAAACAATTAACTGGAAGCCTGAATCAACAGGTACTGGTCGTTTTGGAAATTGGTTAGAGAATGCTAACGACTGGAACTTATCGCGTTCACGTTACTGGGGAATTCCAATCCCTATCTGGAGTAATGAAGATGGTGAACTAAAAGTAATTGGTTCAGCAGAAGAATTGAAATCTGAATGTCAAAAGGCGGTTGAAGCTGGTTTAATGGAATCAAACCCATTGGCTGATTTTGTAGTTGGTGACATGAGCGATGAGAACTACAACACATTTGATTTACATAAAAACTATGTGGATGGAATTACTTTAGTTTCTGACTCAGGTAAGGCCTTAACTAGAGAATCAGACTTGATTGATGTTTGGTTCGATTCAGGTTCAATGCCTTACGCACAATGGCACTACCCATTTGAAAACAAGGAATTAATTGATAACAATAAAGCTTTCCCTGCAGATTTCATCGCAGAGGGAGTTGATCAAACAAGAGGTTGGTTCTACACATTACATGCTATTGCAACAATGTGTTTCGACTCGGTTGCTTACAAAAATGTTGTATCAAACGGATTAGTATTAGATAAGAACGGACAGAAAATGAGTAAGCGTTTAGGTAATGCTGTTGATCCATTCGAAACGCTTTCTAAATACGGACCAGATGCTACTCGTTGGTACATGATGAGTAACTCTCAGCCTTGGGATAACTTAAAATTTGATTTAGACGGTATCGCAGAAGTTCAACGTAAGTTCTTCGGTACTATTTACAATACTTACCAATTCTTTGGATTATACGCTAACCTTGATGGTTTCGATTATTCTCAAGCAGAAATCGAATTAAGTAAGCGTCCAGAAATTGATAGATGGATTCTTTCGAAATTAAATAGCTTAATCAAAGTAGTTGATGAAGCTTACGC
>JAYPYW010000002.1:41353-115382 GCA_038154685.1 Flavobacteriales bacterium
CGCAGATTACGAGCCAACAAAAGCTTCTAGAGCGATTCAAGATTTCGTATCAGAGCAGCTATCTAACTGGTATGTAAGATTATGTAGAAGACGTTTCTGGAAAGGTGATTACACGGAAGATAAGATTTCTGCTTACCAAACACTTTACAGATGTTTGGAAACAGTTGCTCAATTATCTGCTCCAGTGGCACCATTTTTCATGGATAGATTATTCAAGGATTTAGATGAAGTTACGGGTAGACATAAAGTTGAATCAGTTCACTTATCGGATTTCCCTGTAGCTAACGATGCTGAAATCGATATCGATTTAGAGGAAAGAATGGAGATTGCTCAAAAGCACTCATCATTAATCTTAGGATTAAGAAAGAAGAACAAGTTGAAAGTTCGTCAGCCATTACAGAAAATCATGGTTCCTGTATTGGATGAGAAATTCGAGCGTCAGATTGAAGCGGTTAAAGACTTAATCTTATCGGAAGTAAACGTTAAGGAATTAGAGTACTTAAAAGAAGATTCTGGTGTATTAGTTAAGAAGGTAAAAGCCAACTTTAAGCTTTTAGGAAAGAAATACGGAAAGCAAATGAAAGCTGTTGCTGCTGCAATTGCTCAGTTTGATCAAGCTGCTATTTCTACTATCGAAAGAGACGGAAAAATCGCTTTAGACATTGAAGGAAATCCAGAAATCTTATTAGAAGAAGTTGAAATCTCAACAGAAGATATCCCAGGATTATTAGTGGCTAACGAAGGAAAATACACGATCGCTTTAGATATTACTTTAACTGATGAATTAAAGCAAGAAGGTATCGCAAGAGAGTTAGTAAACAGAATTCAAAACTTAAGAAAAGAGAAGGATTTCGAATTAACGGACAACATCAACTTAATGATTAAAAATGTTGAAGGAATTGATGCTGTTATTGCTAACTACAAAGAGTACATCTGTACAGAGGTATTAGCAAAAGAAGTTCAAATTTTAGATACGGTTGCTGAGGCTTTAGAAGTTGAAGTAGACGAGAACATTACTACCGAAATTGCTATTGAGAAGGTTTAAATCTCAGATCAAATATTTATGAAAAGGTGCGCGTTTGTGCACCTTTTTTGTTTTACCCCCGTTTATAAATACATGGAACAACAGTCGAACCCCAATTTCTGGAAAACAATTTTAGTAAACACATGTGTAGTATATCCACTTATTTTACTTTCTGAAATAATACTGGGTTTATTTTTACCAATGGAAGAAGTCCCTCCTAAACTAGCAATTTTCCTAAGTGTTGTAATAGTTGTAATTCTAATGGCTTGGCCTGTTATGCCTTTTGTTCAGAAAAAATTAGGTAGATGGATTAATCGATAAAAAAATAAAGGGCTGAATAAATCAGCCCTTCCTACTTAACACTTTACCGAATATGTTAAGACCTGGATATTATTTTTTAAACACTGTTTCACATTCAACATAGTCTAATCTTTCATATACTTTAGTTACTCCACCAACGTAGTCGCTGTAGATATATAAAACATCACATCTAATCTCAAAGAAAGACGGGCGATATGGCCCAGGACAAACAACAATTGGACTTGGTTCTGCTGTTAAAATTGTATCAGAAACTCCAATTGGCTCAAATGCAATTACCGAATCAAAACCTGTTGTGTCGTATGGCCATCCATAAGGAAGCGACCAATCATGGACAATAAAATCTTCTGTTTTACCAGTTACAATGGATGTCATTTTCTCAATTGTAAATTTTTGAGGAAACCCTGAAATACCATCAATAGATTGAGTATAGAAACCTTCCTCAACATTGAAATATAGAATTTCACTCATAGAATAAACAGTTGGCATCATTTCGTCATAAGTTGTATAACCATCAACTGAGGTTAACACCCACATTCCATCTAAATGGGAAGTATGTTCTTTTACACACTCTGGATATTCCGGTCCATGACAAATTACTGTTTCTGGATCAACCTCTTTTTCACAAGAAGAAAAAAGAGCAATAGCTAGGGCACTAATTAATGTTAGTTTTTTCATAATTATAAATTTTCGTAGTACCCTAAGGATGCAACCTTTCAAAAAATGGTTGCACAGCTACGAAAAAAACAATTACAAATCCACCTTATCTTCCTCTACTAAACCGTATTTCCCCTTTTCGATTTGGTTTAGTTTATTGGTTTTCTCTAGTAAAGCATCCTCCAAAACACGGATGTCTTTCTTGAATTTAGATCTTGTAAGAAAAACAACTATAACTGTCCAAAACCCTGCGATGGCTCCAATTATTATGTATTGCCAAATGGAATCCTTTAGCGGATTAGCAATTGAAAATTTGTAATCGAGCGAATTAAGTGATTTGATTCTTTTTTTATTCACTGCTGTGATAGCGATTTTATAATCCCCATGTGTTAACCCTTTTAATTCGATTCCTTTAGCACCATTTGCTGAATCGATAACCTCCCCTTCAGGTCCGGTTAATGAATAGTTCAAAGTAACATCTTCTCTATTTCCTAATTCTTCGAATTCAAAGTTGTACCTAAACACATATTCATCCCAGTTTAAATCTAGTTGGTCCGTGATAGTATCCTCACCGTTTAATTGGAAGTTAGATAAGCTCATTTTAGGATCTCCAAAAACAATATCATCTTTTGATGGATCGTAGAAAACTAATCCAGTTGAAGAGGCTAAAAGAACACCACTATTAAACTTTAAAAAACTTTTTGGTTTAATGTTTTGATCATAAAACCTACTTGATTTAGTTGCTTCATTGTACCTTTTTAAAACTCCATCCTTGTCTTTAAATAATTTCTTTCCAGCAATATCAAACCCTGTCCAAATTCCGGGTTTTATTTTAAGTCCCTTTTCCTGGTATGATTTAGAATCAAATTTGAATGAGTATTCTTTATTCGGCGTAAACACCTTAAGTCCACCTTTTATCTTCTCTATTTTCTCAATCTCTTGGTCTCCCAATACATCCTTCCTAAACCCAATAAACTTGTAGTTTTCTTTAGGCATCATATAAACTCCTTTTCCCTTTAATCCAACCCAAATTACTTTACCATCATCTTCCAGGGCAGTAACTGGAACGGAAGTTCCTCTAGGGGAAAATTTAACGGGTTTATTTCCATCAAAAACAATTCGGTTTATACCTCTATTCGTACCAATCCAGATAAAATTTTCACCTTTTTCAATGCAATTCACATGACTATTAATCATGCCATTTTTTGATGTGTAAATTGTAAAAGGGTTAGCAAAACTTGTGAATGAAACGAATGAAAAAAGGATAGCTAAGATTCTCATGATTTTTCTTTAGTTACCTAAAGATAATGTTTGTTTTGAAATATTGGAGAAGGTTACCAACCCATAAAATTCTTGAGGTAGGGAGTTATCTCCTCTGCAAACTTCTGTTGAGATTTTACCGTTGGATGCCAATCTTCACCATACGGCGGTTGCTGTGGCTGAAACTCAAAAAATCCAAGTTTTAATTTCGATTCCTTTTCAAAATTTGATTTAACTACTTGCACCCAGTTTCTATACCTGGTTAAACGTTGAAATCCTGTAGGAAAATAATCCGTTATTCCGCCACCCACAGCTAAAACTATTTTTGCGTTTGGATTCTTAGCAGCAACTGTTTTTAGGAATGAAATATAAGTTGAAACAAACCTCGAAGAATCGGCCATTACCGGCGGTTTTCTTATCTCTGCTCCAAAATCATTAGTCCCTATTTTAATTACAATTAAATCTGGGTGAAAAGTAAAGTCATACAATTTACCACTTTCTTCTTCGGGGAAAATATATGGGTAAATTTTAGGTAAGGTAAGATCCTCTGATGTATCAAAATTCCTGTAAACACCATGGCCAGAGTATACAACACTCGAATAATCAGCATTCAATTTCCTTGAGGTAATTGCCCCAAAAGCATTATAGCCATCTTCGTTATCAGCATGAAACCCTGTACTAGGATTCCCAGAAGGCGGCGGTGCAATACTCATCAAATTTCCATAACCAGCCATAAAGGAATCGCCTATCCATTCGATTTTTCGTCCTTTTTCATCAGGACGTTTAAACTCTCCTTTTTCAAACTTAACTCCATTAAAATGGGCAACTGCACAGCTTGCCTCAGTTCTTTTAAATACTTGTATTAGGGCAAAAGAATCCGGTGAATTAACCGCTATCTTATGGTATTTAATACCTAGCGTTGAGGCTATTACTTGACGCTCTTCACCATTAATAATCACAGTAAAGTAATTCTTATTTTCAGCACCTCCATTAACTACAACATCTCTTACTCCAAATTTTAATTCGTCTCCCTTGAACAAAAACTCAATCTGACAACCTGAATGAGCAAACCTTGGCTGATAAGGGTTAGAAAAGTCAAATCTTCCCGCGTACCTAAACACCTTGTTTGAGGGTTTAAGTAAAACAACTGCTTGTAATAGCTGGCTACTAAATAATATCGCTAATAACAGAATTACTCTCATTAATTGTAATCGATTCTATAAGTAAATCCAAAGTTTACAAAATACTCCTCCTCTCCATCATTAATTCCACCTCCAAAATAACTATCTAATTGGAATACCGGAGTAACTAAATAACCTATTCCAAAATCGAAATATGTTTTTAGTTCATTTTCATAGTTGCCATAATTCTCCAAAACCATTCCAATTTTTGAAGTTGGGTTAAATGAAAAGCTAGCTACATAATTTGCGGAAAGGTCTTCTAAGACAGGCGTATATATCAATCCTGCGTTCCATGCAAAACCTGTTTTATCGGTTATTGAATGACTCCCAATAAATTTCAAATTTGCACTATAGGGATCATCGAAAAATTGATGTAAATAAGAATTGTATTGAATGGAAACTTGATTTAATGTGTCGTTAAATAAAGCAGCCTTAAAACCAAAAAAAGGAACAACCATTTTTCCTTTCAGGTTATCATAATCGAAATTCGAATTTATTTCAAAGCTTTCTCCTAACCCAAAACGCAACGCAGCATTGGTTATTGATCCTGATAAATTATGGTTATTAAAATCATTCCTATTAATACCGGATTGGATTTGAAATTGTCCCTCCTGTAAGCAAACCGGCGATAAGGCCTGTCCTGGTCGCTCAGATATTAACTGATCTCCCCCAGCTAACAATAAACTATGGCTTAGCAGGAAAGCATAGAGTATTACTTTTTTCATCCCCATTACACGAAATTATTTCAATTTTAGTATTTCCCGAGCCTACGATTCGATAATATTTAAAACCTTTAATGTGAATTATTAGGCTACCTTTGCCTCAAATTGTTGGAAAATGAAAATTCAAAAAAATGCTGTAGTGATTATGCACTACACTGTTACTACAAATCAAGGTGATACAATTGATAGTTCTGCAGGGGGTGAGCCTCTAGCATATATTCAAGGTTTAGGGATGTTAATACCTGGATTAGAAAATCAATTAGAGGGTAAAGAAAAAGGGTTTAAGAGCAAACTAAATGTTGCCGCTAAAGAAGCTTATGGGGAAAGAAACGATGAAGCTATTTACACTGTTCCTAAAAGCGGATTTCGCCCAGAGAATAATGAAGAATTAATTGTTGGAATGGAAGTTCAATTAGAGTCTGAACAAGGTCCAGTTTTAGCATTCGTTTCGGAGATTAAGGAAGAGGATGTTGTATTGGATTTAAATCATCCCTTAGCTGGTTACGATCTTACCTTTGATATTGAAATAATTGAAGTTAGAGAAGCTGAGCCTGAAGAATTAGATCATGGTCATGTTCACGGACCTGGAGGTCATCAGCACTAAAAAAAACTTAATAAAAAGGGGAGCAATTTGCTCCCCTTTTTATTTGAATATTATTTTGGATTAAACCTCTCCAAGTAAAACTAGTACTGCATGAATAATAGCTAAAGTATAAGCCAACCATGCTATTCCAATACCTGCAACAACAGATAAACCAACACCTAAAACTCCAATTAGCCAAAGGATTAAGTTTAATTTAAAAGCGTTAGCCTCCTTTCCTTTCATTAAATAAACTGCAGCTGGTGGTAAAAGTAATGCCAAGATTAATAGTAATATAAAGTAAATATCACTATCGATATCATCATCCGCTAAAGCTTTATTCTCCTTAAGTTGTTTTAACTGTTTTCTTACTTGCTTAACTGCTTTAACCTTTTGAACAAGAGTTAACTTCTCTTTTTTGTTAGAAGTTAAACTCTCAGATTTCTCAGTAACAACAGTTGATTCGTTTACTGCTTTTTCCTCAACTTTTGTTGCTTCCGCTTTAGGAGCTTCAACAGCTGGAGTAACTTTTGCTGTATCAACTGCAGGCGAATCAACACTTGCAAATTCTACAGTTTCGGCAACTGATTTTTCGATAGTTGACTTTTCGTTCTTTTTGTTAAAAGCAACATGATACCCCTTTCTGTGCTTTCTTTTTGCAACTTCTATTGATGTATTACATGAAGCTAATAATAGCCCCATCGCAACCACCGATAACATAGCGCTCTTAAATGATAAAATTTTCATAGTAGTTCGGTTATAAATTCTTGGCCAAATATAATTCTAAAGTCTTGTTTTACCTTGAGGCAAAACAAATACTTATTAACTTTTTAGACCTAAATCTATTTAGGTTTGCCTAATTGTTGAATATCAATCGCTTTCATTTCCCAATTACAATTTGAAAAATGATTTAAGATCTTGGGAAGAGCTCCTTGCAGGGTTTCCTTACACTTCTGACTATCATGAAAAACTATTATGCTTCCTGGGTCTGTGTATTGAACTGTATTGTAAGAACATTCTGTAGCAGAGATATTAGGATCAAAGTCTCCACTCAATAGGGTCCACATAATAATTTTATAACGAGGCTTTATCTTTCTTATCTGCTTTCTTGTGATCCTTCCATGTGGTGGCCGAAAAAGATGTGAGCCAAATGTGTGACCACATTTTTTAACGTTTACTATATACTTTTCATAATCGGTTTCCCAACCATTCAAATGATTGTAAGTGTGGTTCCCAACCGTGTGACCCTCGCCTAAAATCCTTTTGTATACTTCTGGATACTTATCTACATTTTCTCCAACACAAAAAAATGTTGCCTTTGCATTATGCTCTTTTAATTGATCGAGTACCCAAGGCGTAACCTCAGGGTCTGGACCATCATCAAAAGTTAGATAAACCTCTTTGTTCTTAGTTTTAATTTCCCAAATAAGTGATGGATACCACCACTTCATCCACCATCTTGTTTTATAGATGTATTTCATCGGGAACTTTTATCTTTTTGACCTAGAACTTCTGTCTGGACGAGCCATAAATCTATTAATATCCGACTGAGATTCCGCTTCCCAATCTTTAATAGATTTAAGAATTTCATACCCTCTTGCTAAGTCGTCTCTACCAATTTGTTTTACCTGAGAAGCTAGCGAAGATAAACCTTCCGCTTCTTGGGTTAAATTCGCATCAAAGGTCGGAATCAACTTAGCAGTTTCTTTAACAACGCTTCTATTTAAGAAGTACTCTGTAGTTTTAATTGCATTAATCGACTCTCCGATCATTGATTTCCCTTGACTTGTTTGTTTAGATAAAACGTCGGCTACAGCACCTTCTTGTTGAACGTACCAATCAGTTTCTTCCATATATCTCTTCAAGATAATTTGACTTATCTCATTCCCTTTATCTGGTCTTCCGGCCAAATAGTATGCTTCGGCCAAGTAAACACTGTAATACGACATTGGAATCTTACTAGGCGGCATAATCTCCATACATCTATCCAGAGTTTTAACAGCTCTGGCAGTATCACCTTTATCGATTAACTTTCTTGCCAAACGAGCGAAGTTATTTCTGTAATTTTCACTCATACGTTTAACCTGCTCACCCATGTAAACACCTTCCTTCTCCATGTTACCCCACTGGAATTGGTTAACCAAGTTATCGTACATTTTTTCAACGTTAACCCAACCTGTTCCTCCTTGAGTATTATGCTTAATTGGTGTTAATTTATAAGCCAAGCCCTCTAATTGGAAGTACTCTTCTAAGTTCATATAATTATCACTTCCAACAGTAATTGCAAAGTAAATTGGACGTTCCCAATTATTACTAGCAATTAAATCAAGAATCATCATTTTCGCCTTATACAAGTGACTACCATTACCTAATTTCCAGTTCATTGTTGCTGGAATTTGATCAGCAAACTCTGGTAATACAGTTCCATTTGCTAATACATTTGCCTTGTTAACAGGAACAGAGAACTTCCTTGTTGGTAAATAGTCCATCATAACTCCTGATGACATTGGAAGTTTTGTACTTCTGGAATCAGACTTAACAAAATCCATTACTTTGTTGATGTCATGGTATTCATTTTTCGACCATTTATCCTGAATAAATAAATAATCTCTTGTTCCCTGACGGTATTGGTCTTGTTCCATTGAGAACGGAACAGCTTCCCCATCATAAGCCTTTCTCTTCGCCTGATCGATGTACCAATCAGTATTTAATAAACTCAAGTTAATTACCCTAACGTCAGTTCTGTATCCTTCTACTTCTTGCACATACCAAAGAGGGAAAGTATCGTTATCTCCGTTGGTAAATAAAATCGCATTCTTATCACAAGAATCCAAATAGTTTTTCGCAAAATCTCTCGCCGTATACTTATCACTTCTATCATGATCATCCCATCCTTCTGCGGCCATAATCACTGGAATAAACCCAGTAATTAAAAGTGCAAAAACAGCTCTTCCTTTATTATTCTTTAGTACTTTACTTCCAATAAGAGATAATAATAAATAAGCTACAATGGCACCACCAATAAATATACACGACAAACCAAATACTCCACCATTTTCAAAAATCGCTGTGGCTAAAATTCCAACAACAATAAAAGTGATTGCTGTTAAAGAAATCTCGTAAATACCTAAAGACATTAATTTTGCCTCGATTCCTTTTTTACCAGTTTCTTCCATTACTTCTTCCTCCGATTTAGTGGTTCCAAGCATATAACTGTATAATGCCTGTACTCCTAATCCAATCCAAATTGCAAAAGCATAAAACGAGCCAGCATATGCATAATCACGTTCCCTTGGCTGATATGGTGTTTGGTTTAAGTAAATGATAATCGCAATCCCTGTCATTAAGAAAAGAAGAAGAACAACCCAAGCGTCTTCTCTGTTTCGAGCAAACTGGAATACCAATCCAATAATTCCCAAAATAAGTGGAAGGAAGTAAAATTCATTTCTTCCCGGATTATCTTTCATGCTTGCAGGTAAATTAGATTGATCCCCAACGTGAGCGTTATCAATAAAAGGAACACCACTTAACCAGTTTCCTTTTGTAACAGCATCCCCCATTTGAGGAGCTCCGTGACCTTGAATATCATTTTGTCTACCCGTGAAATTCCACATGAAATAACGCCAATACATGAAGTTAAATTGGTAGTTGATGAAGAAAGTAAAGTTTTCAGTTTGTGAAGGAACTATTAATGGTACAGGCTCTGTTCTACCACCTCCAACTGCTTTCTTAACCATGATTGTTCTTTCACGCTTTCCACGCTTTTCCTTTTCAGGAGTACCATCATAATTAGACCAAACTTTATAAGCATTTACATGCCTTCCATTTGTACTGTACATTCTTGGGAAGTACATACAAGTTTTTTCATTGTACTTCGGTTTGTGACCTTTTCTTTCGTCAGCCACCGTATACTTTCCAGCTTTTTCATTTCTGTAGTAAACTGGTGTTCCATCAACATAAGGCTCATTAGCATCTTGGATACTCTCGAAAGTTTGTCCAAATAATAATGGTCTGTCACCGTACTGCTCACGATTTAAGTAAGGAAGTAAAGTCAAGATGTTTTCTGGATTATTCTCATCCATTGGTGGGTTAGCTGCAGATCTAATTACAATCATCGCGAATGATGAATAACCAATTAGAATAACCATCACCATTAAAATTGCTTTCTGCAAATCAGCAAAACCTTTTTTCTTCGAGTAGATGATTCCTCCTATTAAAAGGACTGTAATGATTAAGAAGTAAATCCACATTCCGCTATCAAATGGAAGTCCTAGATCGTTAACAAAGAATAACTCAAACTTAGTTGCAAACTCAACAGAGTATGAAATAACAACTTGCTGAACAATTCCTAAAATTATTACACCAATTACGCCAGTAATAAAGAAACCTTTTAGGGTAGCCTTGTTTTTATTGAAGTAATAGATGTATACAATAGCTGGTATAACCAATAAGTTCAGGATGTGAACCCCGATTGAAAGCCCCATTAAGTAAGCAATCAATATTAAGTATCTATCAGCATATGGCTTGTGCGCATTTGCATCCCATTTTAAGGCCAACCAGAATACAGCTGCAGTATATAATGACGATGCAGCATATACTTCAGCCTCTACCGCAGAAAACCAAAATGAATCCGAGAATGTAAAGGCTAACGCTCCTACAATTCCACTAAACATAATCCCCCAAGTATGACCTGTAGTTAATTCGCTAGATTTTAAAGTAATTTTCTTTGCCAGCGCAGTGATACTCCAGAAAAGGAATAAGATTGTAAAGGATGAACAAAGCGCTGAAAAAACATTAACAGCATAAGCAATATATTCGGTGTTTCCTGTAAATGCCTCAGCAACTGCGGCAAACATTCTTGCTTTCATACTCCATAATGGTGCACCAGGAGGGTGACCAACTTGCAATTTAGTTGCGGATGCTATGAATTCCCCACAGTCCCAAAAACTAGCGGAAGACTCAATTGTAAGCACATAAATAATTGTAGAAAATAAAAGAACTGCCCAACCAGTTACATTATTTATAAAAGAATATCTTTTCTCCATTTCGTAAAATTACTTTCATAAACCTCAAATAGTCTAGCCCTTTAACGCTTATTAAGTTTAATTAACCCTTTAAAGCAGGCGAATAAGAGGCCGTCATGATATAAAAATGACCGAGCGAAAATAAAAAAAACTCAGCAGAATACACCACTAGTTTTGAATTAGTATTTTATTACTTTGCTAAAGTTATAGCAAACAAAAAGGCCCACAAATGCGGGCCTTTTTGTTTGTTGGGATAAACCCTACAAAAACAATTATTAATCAACTACTACTGATCTTTCTGCATAATGAATTTCTGTATGTTGAATAGAACCAGAACCATCGTTTTGGATAAATACGCCATAATCTGTCTCATCAGTATCTATTCCAGAAACGTCAGACGTCTTTTCACCGTTCATGTAAATACCTCCCCAATCCTGAATAGATGGAACACCTATCTTTTCATTAATCGATGAGAAAATAATTCTTTCAGTTGTTGTTCCAACCGCAGAAATTGAACCCGTTGAAGTAACCGCTAAATAAGAAGGCTCAGAAGAAACATTCCCATAAATAAAAGTTCCTGGTTGAATTTTTAAAACTCCACCATCTTTTACTTGAACTGCTCCATCGATTACCCAATTCTTATTAGATGTCATTTCAAACTCTGTAGTAATATCACCTTTAACAAAGAAGAATGGTTCCCCGCCAACATCTTCAACTGAAATAATTGCATCACCCTCCTGGTACGAAAACTCATGCTCTACTTCTTCCTTTTGACATGATGCTAAAACAGCAATAAATAACCCTCCTAGCAATCCAAATTTCAATTTATTCATAATACTACTTTTTAATTTATTAACTCAAAGTTAACATTAATTTAACCTGTTTAACGTAAAAAACCAAATAAAGTTTCGATTTCTATATAATCTACGCTTATAAAAGTGAATGTTTTCGAAGGTTATATGATTTTAACACACATCGCTTTGTTAACTTCGTGTTAACATGACATCACTTTAGGTTAACAAACAAAACCATGGATTGGCTTAAAAAGAAATTAGATCCTTCGATTCCTCAGGATGACGAGAACTTGTTATATTTCTTAGGTCAAAACAACTAAAATCTACGATTCGATTCTACCCCTAAAAAATACCTATCTTGTTTACCAATGTCTGAAACGGTGTTAATTTTTAAAACTAGAAGAAGAGATTACAATCAGAGAGATAGCACATACGGCATCTTCATTTTGTGCTTTTTTATTTACCTAATGTTTTTTGGGCTAACCATCTGGGTAAAGTTATCAGCAATACCTTTAATTATTGGATGGTTATACCTTTGGAACCTAGGAATTAGCAAGATTACTATCCAAAATGATGGAATCTATCTTCACCGACTTTTCAAAACAGAGAAAATAGAACCCAATAATGTTGTTAAAATTTACTTTAACCCTCAGATTTCAATTGAAAGTCCAGTCAGATTAATCGTCAAACGATCAAATGGAAAGAAAAAGAACCTACCTCTTTGTGGGGAGCTCTTTGAATACAAGGAACTCCTTAACAATTTTTCTAATATCTATAAAATAGATCAACAGTTATTAACTAAACTGAAAAACGATAAGGTTACTTGGTAATTAATTACCTTAAAGAAACCATATTTTATGAGAAATGGAATTTTGAAAATTAGCTCGACCCTCTGAAATTGGTGCAAATTAGGTTTATGATTCAGGGCTTAAGGATTGTTTTAGTTAAATCATTATATATTCTTTCTCCTATTAATTTATACCCTTTAGGACGCATATGTTCATCATAATTCCAGAATAAATGATTTCCTTTATCTTCTTCTTTTTTAACAACTTGAGTAAGGTCTAAGAATGGAACTTTAAATCGCAAACATTGTTGCGCGATGGCAATTTGATGTTGGTTATATTCAGAAGTGGTTAAATCAAAATTTTCAGCTGGGAATCCAAAGGTCATTTCCCTCTCAAAGGGATAATAATGTTGCGAAATTTGGTTTCTACTTGGTATGTAAATGATTACGGGAATAGTATTATTCTTTTTGCATATGAATTGAAAGAAAGGAATAGTTTCTCCTAATTTTGGAGGTTTTTTTAAGCAAGCTTCCTCCTTAGCAAAAGCATTTACTAGGAAGGGATTTACTTTCCCCGCTTTCATTTCCATAGCTAATTTCTGACTAATATTTTCTGAAAGAATTTTTTCATGTCTGGTCCATGGGTTTGTTGAATCAGGAACGGCCATTATATAGGGTCTTTCTTTTCCTCCCCAAGCCGGAAGAAGTGGTCCGTGGTAATCAAGCTGTTTTATTACCTCTATAATTCTTGGTATAGCTTTATTGTAAAATTCGGGCTCTAAAAAATAACTAGGGACAATTGGTTCCTTCTTCCCAAGGTCATTGGCATAAATACATAAAATGGTCATATCCGGCTTTAACAAAGGAATAATATCAGCTGAGAGTTGTAAGTCCGCATCAAGTCCAATTCCTGCAATTCCAGCGTTTAAAACGTCTAAGAAATCTGCTGAGTCTTTTGCTTTGAAAAAATCTGTTAATTGCTCATTATCTTGGGCCATCATCCCCTCAACAAAGCTGTCTCCAATAAAAAGCACCGGTTTTTTTCCTTTTGGTTTTTGAAGCTCCCATTCTTTGTCACGAAACCCATAAAGGTTCATGGTGTGCTGAAAAATATGAGCTGTATCTAATGAAGATTGCCAGGTCCATGATTTATTTCTGCTGTAATCTTCCTCGGCATGATGATTACCCAGCTCCATAAACTTTACACGATCGAAATTAGAAACGTCAGGTATAGGGAAAACAATACGAAAAACTACCTCTTGAAATACGAAGAGACAAACTAGATAAATAATCCATTGTTTTAAAGACAGTCTTTTTGAGGACATACTCGCAAAAATATGCTATATTTTCGGATCTGAATTGTGAATTAACTTTCTAGAAAAACCTTAATAAACAAAAAAGCCCATCCATGGATGAGCTTTAAAGGTGTTACCCGACAGGGATTCGAACCCCGACAGACAGTACCAAAAACTGTAGTGCTACCGTTACACCATCGGGCAAACTAATTGCGGGCACAAAATTAATGCATTTTTCCCTTTGGAGCAAAATTTCTTTTGTTTTTCTGGTAGTTAGGTTAAATCTTGCTTTAAAAGCTCGAATAATTGAGACTCATTTTCTCGTTTCAAATAAGGGTATCCCACCTTTGAAAGATACAACCCATTGGGAGGAGCAATTTTCAAATTAGTTATATCTCTTGGGTTTAATAGATAATCCTCAAACTCTTCAACTGTAATTTGTTTCCTGCCCACTTTTAATAATCCAGCTATTAATATTCGATTCATCCCTTTTAAGAATCTATCACCAGTAATTGAAAACCTTAAGCGACCTTTTTTATCGTCTATAAAAAGTTCCGATCTAGTAATATCACATTTTGTATGATTATGTACTTCGGGTTGCAAACAGAATGCTCTGAAGTTTATATAATTCTTTACAATTGATGCTGCACTTTGCATCAATTCAAAATTTAATGCTTCATAATTAAATAGGGTACTATACTTATCTAGAAACGGATCTGGTTTTGTGTGCAAAAAATAATCATATGATCTACTTTCTGCATCGTACCTGCAATGCTTATCATCTTCAACCTCTATCACCTCAAATAATGAAATTGATGTTGGTAAATGCTGGTTAAGGACAAATTTCACATCAAAGGTTGGTTTTTCATTTAGTTCTACATGAAAGAAATACTGACTCGCATGAACGCCTTTATCTGTTCTTCCGCAACCAAAAACTGTGATTTTCATTTTAAATACCTTTTCCAGTTTTTGCTCCAAGTCCTGCTGGATTGTAAATGAATTTGGTTGCCATTGCCATCCCGAGTACCTAGAACCATCATAAGCGATATGGAAAAATAAGCGCATCGTTCAAAATTAAGCTTTCTTGGTTAGCTTTGTAACATGAGATTATTTTTGTTGAACTTACTTTTATTATCGGTCACTTTAGGATTTTCGCAATCTGTTGATAGACCTTTAACTTTTGTAAAGGAAATGCCATACTTCCCAGAATGTAAGGGCAGAAACAATAGCGAAAGGGATATTTGTACCCGAAAAAAAATCAGTACATATATCTCTCTAAACTTTGTTTATCCGGAAGAAGCCCGAGAAAAGAATATCCAAGGAACTGTTTATGTCCAATTTGTGGTAAATACTTTAGGTAAGGTAGAACAGGTTAAAGTTAAAAAAGGTGTTCACCCATTGTTAGACGATGCTGCTGTAAAAGCGGTTAAAAAATTACCCGTTTTTGTTCCTGGAAAACAACTCGAAAAACCTGTTGCTATAATTTATTCTTTGCCCGTAAAGGTTTCGTTTGACGAATCACCTACTGAAAAAAGAAAGGCAAAAAGAGAAAAGCGAAAAGGATAAAAAAAGCCCCACATAACTGTGAGGCTTTTATATTTTAAACATCTAATTCCTTTCCATCAGGATCGTAAAAATGATATTCTAGAATCTCGTTTTCGAACATTGGTAAAATTTCCAATTTCGCTCCAATTCTTTTTTGGATCTTTTTCTTCTCATTTGAAAAGAATCCTTTAGTTAAATACGATTCAACGTAAGGGTGAACAGAAACTCTTAATTTAGATAGGCCTTTAGACTTAACCAATGAGCTTGCTTGTCCTTCCATTGTTTGAACTAAATTAATACTAGCGTCAACTTTTCCAGATCCAGTACAAGAAGGACAAACCTCTGTTGTTACAACTTTAGTTGCCGGACGAACCCTCTGACGCGTAATTTCAATTAATCCAAACTTACTTGGTGGGGTTAAACTGTGTTTCGCACGATCATCTTTCATGCAATCCTTCATATGCTGAAAAAGCTTCTTTCTGTTAGCCGGCTTTTTCATATCAATGAAATCAACAACAATAATTCCTCCCATATCTCTCAACCTCAATTGGCGTGCAACTTCTTCTGCAGCCTCAAGGTTAACAGCTAATGCATTTTCTTCTTGGTTGGCGTTTTCATGAGAACGGTTTCCAGAGTTTACATCAATAACGTGACATGCCTCTGTATGTTCAATCACCAAATAAACACCACTTTTAGAGGTAACAGTTTGTCCAAATGATTGTTTGATTTCCTTTGAAATTTTGAAGTGCTCAAAAATCGGCAATCTACCATCATATAAACTAACAATCCCTCTCTTTTTAGGAGCCTTTTCTTCGATATAATCACTTACTTCATTAAAAAGCGTTTCATCATCAACATGAATCGCTTCGAATGAACTATTGAATACATCTCTTAAAATTGCTGAAGTACGGCTTAATTCTCCTAAAACCCTATCCGCAACTTTTGCAGATTTTAAGTTAGTATGAATGTTATCCCACTTCGAAAGTAGATCCTCTAAATCCTTTTGAAGCTCAGCCACTTTCTTATCCTGAGCATTTGTTCGTACAATTACTCCGAAATTTTTAGGCTTAATACTTTTGATTAACTTTTTTAGTCGATCTTTTTCCTTCCTGTTTCCAATTCTTTGTGAGACTGAAACTCTTTCGGAAAAAGGAACTAAAACTAAATACCTTCCTGGGATGGAAAGCTCGGAACCAATTCTTGGTCCTTTGGTACTAATAGGCTCTTTAGCTACTTGAACAAGAACTTCTTGCCCAGCATCTAAAACTTCGCTCATTGTACCAGTTTTTTCTATATCCGCTTCACTTTTAAAGTAAAGCAGATTACTGGTTTTCTCCTTACCCTCTCTCGTTCGTTTAACAAACTTATTTAAGGATAATACTTGTGGTCCTAAATCAAAATAATGAAGGAACGCGTCCTTCTCGTATCCTACATCAACAAAAGCTGCATTTAAACTAGGAAGTACTTTTCTTACTTTACCTAAGTAAATATCTCCTACAGCAAACTTTGTGTCTTTAGGTTCTTTATGCAGCTCCACTAACTGCTTATCCTTAAGTAATGCTATTAAAACTTCTGAGGGTGTAGAACTTAATACTAATTCGTACACGATGATCAGATTTATGTATAAATAGAATATGCTAGCCCCTGCAAAGGAACTAGCAACAATTAATTAAGGAAAGAATAAGAAGAAGTATATTACTTCTTCTTATGTCTGTTTTTTCTTAATCTCTTTTTACGCTTGTGCGTAGCCATCTTATGTCTTTTTCTTTTCTTTCCGCTTGGCATAATTTTTTAATTTAAACGTTTGTAAAATATTATTAATCAGCTAATTACTTAACTGTAGTCTCACTCTTCACTTTGTCAACGAAAACTTTCGCAGGCTTGAATGCTGGTACGAAGTGTTCTGGAATAATGATCGTAGTATTTTTAGAGATGTTTCTTCCTGTTTTTTGTGCTCTTTTCTTAACAATGAAGCTTCCAAAACCTCTTAAATATACGTTCTCACCTTCTGTTAAAGACGCTTTTACTGATTTCATAAACGCTTCAACTGTTGCTTGAACTGCTACTTTTTCAATTCCTGTCTTCTCCGAAATTTCATTCACGATATCCGCCTTGGTCATCTCTTCTGTAATTTATTTATTTATAATTTTATTGCTGACTTCCGTTTTTTTCAAACGGGGGTGCAAATTTACATGATTTCTTTCGGTTATGGAAGAAAAAAAATGACTTTTTTCTGTTAACTGTTTCAAAACTAATAATTTGACTTGGAAAACTTTAGCGAAAAACTAAGGGATTGGTACAAAGAAAACAAAAGGGATTTACCCTGGAGACATACCTCAAACCCTTTTAAAATATGGCTTTCAGAAATAATGCTCCAACAAACGAGAGTGGAACAAGGGATGAGTTATTATTTAAAATTTACCGAAAGGTTTAATGACGTTAAGGACCTTGCTGAAGCTTCTGAGGATGAAGTATTAAGCATGTGGCAAGGATTAGGGTATTACAGTAGAGGGAGAAATCTAAGGAAGGCTGCCATCCAGGTTATGGAGGAATTTGAAGGGCAATTCCCAACTAACTCTACCGACCTTAAAAAATTGAAAGGCGTTGGAGATTACAGCGCTGCGGCTATTGCCAGTTTCTCCAGTAATGAAAAAATAGCTGTTGTTGATGGGAATGTTTACCGCGTTTTATCACGAATTTTTGGGATTTCTACTCCCATCGACTCAACACAAGGAAAAAAGGAATTCAATAGTTTAGCGAACGAACTAATTTCTGAAAACCACCCTGGAGAACACAACCAAGCAATTATGGAGTTTGGTGCGTTGCATTGTACGCCCAAAAAACCAGGATGTAATAATTGCATGTGAAGCTTTTAATAATCAAACCGTTTTTAACCTTCCTGTAAAAAGCAAAAAAATTAAACGAAAAAATAGGTTTTTTAATTTTTATTTATCAATTAAAAAAAACAAAATTCTGCTAGAAAAAAGAGACGAAAGTGGTATATGGGCAAACATGTATCAATTACCTCTTGAGGAGACAAAATCAGCTAAGCAAGAGTATGGAATTATCTATGAAACCAAGCACGTACTAACCCATCAAGACTTGTTTTGCACTTTTTTTAAGGATGATAATCCTGACGAAACAAATAGAGAATGGGTAAAACTATCTGAGCTCCATAGTTATGCTTTACCAGTAGTTATTGATAAGTTTTTAAAGCAATATTTCAAATAAGCCAAGAGCAATTACTATATTAGTTTAGCAATTTAATTAACCACACATGGCAGGAGTAAACAAAGTAATTTTAGTAGGGAATTTAGGAAAGGATCCTGAAGTAAGACATTTAGAAAACGGGACCACGGTAGCCAACTTCCCAATCGCTACTTCTGAAAGTTATAAGGACAGAGAAGGTAACCGTGTGGATCAAACTGAGTGGCACAATGTGGTGGTTTGGAGAAAATTAGCTGAGATTGCAGAAAGTTATCTTAAAAAAGGAAGTCAGATTTACCTTGAAGGAAAATTAAGAACCCGTTCATGGGATGATCCACAAGGAAACAAAAGATACACAACTGAAGTTGTTGCCGATACATTTACAATGTTAGGTAAAAGAGAGGATGCAGGAGGAATGCAAGGAGGTGCAAATTATCAAGCACCAAGTGCTCCTCAAAACAACGCAGCGGCTAATAATACCGTTGAAGAGGAAGACGATTTACCATTTTAATTTATAGCTCTTGGAGGACCCCGATAGTTTTAGTTTAGGATTAAATTTTCTTGCACAAGTTGTGCCTTCAATCTCCATTAATTGGATTTACATTGGAGGAATGATAATTGGCATGTTGCTTTTGCTCGCAGCATCGGCTTTTATTTCGGCCTCGGAGGTAGCCTTTTTTTCACTCGAAAAAATAGACATTGAAGAACTTGATGCAGAAGATGCTTCTAAGGCTGGCCAGATTAAGCAAATCTTAAGTGAACCAGACAGGCTTTTAGCCACAATCCTTATTGTAAACAACACAGTGAATATTGGATTAGTTTTACTGTCGACTGTTTTCATGGATAAACTTCAGGTTTATTTTGAGGCCCCAGAGTGGGCATTATTTTTAATTCAAGTTGTTGGAATTACTGCCTTAATTTTAATATTCGGTGAAATAATTCCGAAGGTTTATGCTACGCAAAAGCGTAAAAGTCTATCAAGAATGATGGCAGGATACATCCAATTTTTTGGAAAACTATCCTATTTTCCGGCTAAAGCTTTAGCAGGGATTTCTAAACTATTTGATGATCGAATTAAAACCGAAAACAAGAATTTAAGCGTAGACGAATTATCTGAGGTACATGAAATTGTGCAGAACAAAGCAAGCAAGCAGGAGCAAAAAATGCTTGATGGAATCTTAGAAATCGGTCAAACTGAGGCAAAACAAGTTATGGTTCCACGAATGGACATGACTGCTATTTCAGTGGATGCTAGCTATTCAGATCTGCTAAAAATTATTAATGAAGAAGGTGTATCAAGAATTCCTGTTTTTGAAGAATCGATTGATAAAATTAAAGGTGTTCTTTATATCAAGGATCTTATTCCTACCCTAAATGATAATCTTACTGAGTTTGATTGGCAAAAACTAATTCGTCAACCTTATTTTGTGCCAGAAACCAAAAAGCTAGATGACCTTCTTGCTGAATTTCAAAATAAGAAAATCCATCTTGCTTTAGTAGTTGATGAATATGGGGGTGTTGAAGGACTTGTAACCTTAGAAGATATCATTGAGGAAATTGTTGGAGATATTAAGGATGAATTTGATAATGACGAAGAAATGGAATACTCCATTTTAGGTGATGGAAAATACATTTTTAATGGAAAAGTTCCTTTACTAGACGTTTATAGAGTTTTAGATGTTGAAGGAGAGAAATTTGATGAAATTAAAGGGGAAGCAGAAACTATTGCAGGGTTGATTTTAGAAATAAAAGGCGGTTTCCCTAAGAAGGGTGAAATAATAAAACTAGAGAATTACGAGTTTACTATTGAACATGTAGATAAACGTAGAATACACAGAATAAAATTAGAGGTTAAATGATAAGGTTAATATTTGCTTTCACAATTAGTACTTTAATTCTATCTAGTTGCTCAGACGACCCAATGCCAAAGCCACATGGGTATCCTAGATTAGATATTCCTGAAAAAGGATATAGTTTATGGCAAAGTGATTGTTCGTTTGAATTTAAAAAACCAAATGCAGCTGCTATAGAATATCCTGGAGATGATTCTTGTTTCTTTAACATTTCCTACCCAATGCTTAATGCCAAATTGCATTGCTCTTATTTTGCTGTAAATGGGCATTTAAAGGATATTATAGATCAGGAGTACAAATTAAGGGAAAAGCACAACCAATTTTCCACAAGTGTTCAAGAAAGAGTTTATCATAACGATGATAAGAAGGTAAACGCACTTTTATTCAACATATCAGGAACACAAGCGGCAACCCCTTTACAATTTTTTATTACCGACAGTGTGAATCACTTCTTCAGGGGAACCCTATATTTTAATACCACTCCTAATAATGATTCGTTGGCTCCAGCAATTAATTTTATAAGAGCCGATGTAGATACTTTAGTAGAAACTTTCAACTGGAATTAAAATCGCTTAGGGATCTTTATAAGGAATGTAGACCCAGATTCTCCATCTGATTCTACCCAAATCTCTCCTCCTAATTGATTAACTAACTTCTTAGTAACTGTTAATCCAATACCTTTTGAAGTATCCTCCTTCCAATCATTTAATACTTGAAACAATTCGAAGATTTTTTCATGGTATTCTTTCTTTATTCCAGGTCCGTTATCCTTCACTTTGAAAACATAATCGAAAGCTTTCTCCTCTACACTTACAGAAATTTTCTTTTCCTCATCTGGAGAGAAAGAAACAGCGTTGTCAATTAAGTGACCAAAAATTTGTTTAAACTTCGATCGTTTACTCTTTATAGTTGGCCAATCACCCTCCACAGTAATCGGAGTGTCAAACTTTTTAGTAAGACCTGTAATTACTTCGCCAGTATTGAATAATTTGTTCTCTTCATCCTCATTTACATTTGAAAAGTGTAATAAACTATCTGCTAAACTGCTTATAATATGAGCTTTGGATTTAATCTTATTTAAATAATTATCTAACTCTTCTGATAAATTATCTCCAAGGTCATCCTTAATAAAATCTGCTAGCGTACTTATTCCTCTTAGGGGTGTTTTTAAATCATGCGAGAAAACCTTTGTATATTTTTTGTTGTCTCCAAGAGCTAATCTCAAACTTTCTTCAATTTCTACCTTTTTCGTAATATCAAATCTTATGGCAATATACCTATCGGGTTTACCTTGGGAATTTAATAATGGTACTACATGTGTATCAACCCAATAAAAAGATCCATCCTTTGCTCTATTCTTAACTTCACCTCTCCATATATATCCTCTTCCAATAGTAGCCCACATATTTTTAAAGAACTCTTTTGGGTGGTGACCACTATTTAAGATTCTATGATCTTGTCCTAATAATTCACTTGGTGCATATTTAGACAATTCACAAAACTTATCATTTACTCTTCTAATTATTCCTTTTGTATCCGTAATTGCAACAATTGCAGTCTCATCAATAGCATTGTATATTGCCGCTAGGTTTCTTTCTAGTTCTTCATTTTCTTTACCACTAACTCTTAATTGGTCTTCGGTATACTTTCTTGAAGTTATATCAAATCGAATAGCAACATACTTTTGAGGCTTTCCATTTCTTGATAAAAGTGGAACGATATGGGTATCTACCCAATAAAAATTTCCGTCTCTTGCTTTGTTTTTTACCTCAGCCTGCCAAATTTGACCTCTACCAATGGTTGCCCACATGTTTTTAAAGAAATCTTTATCATGATATCCACTGTTTAATATTCTGTGATCCTGACCAATTAATTCTTCTCTTGAGTATTTAGATATCTCACAGAATTTATCATTAACCTTTTCGATAATTCCTTTTTCGTTGGTGATAGCAACTATAGCAGTTTCATCTAGAGCTCTAGTTATATCTTGGAGGTTTTTAGATAAGTTTTCGTTTTCTATCGCGCTTTCCCTTAATAACTTTTCTGTTTCTTTTCTTGATGTGATATCAAACCTTATCGCAACGTATTTTTCAGGCTTTCCCTTCTCGTTCAAAAAAGGAACAATCTTAGTGTCTACCCAATAAAAACTCCCGTCTTTTGCCTTATTCTTTACTTCTGCTTGCCAAGGTTTCCCTTCTCCAATGGTAGACCACATATTTTTGAAAAAATCCTTTTCATGGTAACCACTATTTAAAATCCTATGATCTTGTCCAATTAATTCTTCTCTCGCATACTTAGATATCTCACAGAATTTATCGTTTACCTCGAGTATTTTCCCTTTGGAATCTGTAATGGCTACTATGGCAGTTTTATCTAACGCCCCTTTAACATCATGTAGCTCCTTCTCAATTGGATTTTGCTTAAGTTTTTGTTTTTTAATGGCAATAAAGTACCCTATGCAAAAAGCAATTAAGCCAACTATAACAGATGAAATTAAAATAGAATCCATTGACGAAGGGGTTCTACGCCCAAAAAGTCGAAAAGTTATTCGAAAGGATCACTAAATTTTTTATTGTTTAAAAACGACGTGTCGGTTAAGGTTTTTAAGAAAGCTACCAACTGCATTTTTTCCAACTCTGTAAACCTAAATCCTCCATGATCATTTGGTAATAAACCATCAACCGTTGGGGATGTTTTTATACTATCACTATAAAAGTTCATTACTTCTTCCAGAGTAGCGAACCTTCCATCATGCATATATGGACCAGAGACCTCGATATTTCTTAAAGTTGGAATTCTAAACTTTCCTCTGTCCGATTCATCTCCTGTAACCCCCATATACCCCTCTTTAGGAGATTCATCTAGCCCATTGTTGCTTAATCTATTACTCATAAACAAGGGAGGTACATGACAATGAAAACATTCTGCGTCTTCCGTTAAAAACAAATTATATCCTTCTATTTCTAAAGCATTTAAAGTTCCTTCTCCTCTTTGAAATTTATCGAATTTTGAATTATTAGAAATCAATGAACGTTCAAATTGGGCAATAGCTTTAACCACCAATGATCGAGTAATATTTGTTTCACCAAAAGCATTTAAAAATTCAGCTGGATAGGTTGGATGACCGTTCAGCCTTTCAAGAGCTTCACTCCATTCCAAATTCATTTCAATTGGATTGTGCACAGGTTCTACAGCTTGATCTTCTAAACTTTCGGCTCTTCCGTCCCAAAATGCGGATGTTTGCCAACCAGCATTTACTATTGTTGAAGCGTTTATATCACCTGCAATTCCATCTATTCCTACACTAAATCTTTTATCATCTGAAAAACCTCTGGATTGATGATGACAGCTTGAGCAAGATTGGGTTTCATCGCCCGATAAAATTGGATCGTAAAACAGCTTTCTTCCTAATTGTATTCCTTCGGTTGATGTCTCGTTATCCGACGGAATTACCATCTGAGGAAATCCTTTTGTAGTCAACTCCGCATGTGTATGCGTGTGACCATCACCATCGATTGGATCAATAACAACTTTATCCCTGCAACCCAGGAAAGTTAAAATTGTTAATACTTGAAAAACCAATCTTTTCATAAAGAATAAATAAAATATCTACTCAATTGAAACGGAAAAAACAGAGGCCCCATTTGCCCTAAGAAGGTTTTGCACATCCAAATTCATCATAATAGCAGGACCAAACTCAGCAAAATCAAAGGTGTTTGGTGTTACCAACCACTGATTCAAATCCATACTAATAACTAGGTTTATGCCGTCCTCATCCATCGTAAAAGCTGAATTTGGAAAAGTAACGTCGAACGAAAGGTCATTAGCCATTGTCCCTCCCGTGTGTAAATTAAAAGGATTATTAATTAATGGGTCTCCTATTGAATCATATGTTCCTTCAAATTTCATGTAATGATATCCTCCTCCCATTATGCCATCTGGCCAAGCCATGTCTATTTCCTCAGGAGAGGATAAAGTATTTGATAAATTTTGAGTAGAATCGATTCCAAATGTTAAACCTACAGAGGTATAAACACCTTCTTCTAACTGAACCAAATCAGACTTGGATAAAAAAGTTGGATTTTCAGCGTTTACATAAATCGGTTGTGAAACAACTATTTCTTCTCCGTCCGATTTTTTGAAGGTAAGATTACTAATGAAGTACTCCAGGTTTCTTACTTCGTAAACATGTCCTTGACTAGTGCTGTATTTTTTATTGTCGAATTGTAACTCCTCGACTCCTACAGTATGCTTAAACGATAAATTTACAGACCCTTTTTTATTAGATTCTTCCTTTTTACAGGATGCAAAAATAATGGCCGAAGCCATTATTAAGATTATACTTTTTCTCATATCGATCTTATTCTCAAAACAAGACTCTTAAAATAGTGATTTCTCTTGGAAGAGCTTATAAATTCTTGATGGAAGAAAGGAGCGCCGCTTCAGAAACCGTATTGAAATCAATATCTATTTCCAACCCTGCAGTTACCAAAATTTCCTTTTTAAACAACAAGAATTCTCCCTTTGAATTTTTAGCCATTGCTAATATAGTTCCCGATTTTCCTCCTGGAACATTGGGTATAACTAGATTACTCCCTTGTAATAAAGCATGCTCATCTTTTGAAGCGAAAAACAATTTAATATGTTCTCCACCACTACCTTCAACTTTAAAATTGATGTTGGTAGTAGCTTCATATGATGTCTTTTTACCAATATTTTGCCAACCCAATTTCCCAGTAACTACTTCATATTTATCAGTCACCCTTATGGCAGAACCATCAGTTGATAATAACCAATCTCCATATTTATCTCCTGGGTGCTCTCCATGGTAAACTTTCATACCTGCTTGAGGTGGAGTAGTTGATAATTTGAACGGATACTGTGCAGCTGGTTTTAAAACTAATTCATTACCATCATGACAAGCTCTGATTTTTACTTCTCCAGCAGACTCAAGAGTTTCATCTGAAGCAACTGTTGGCATTTCATAAAGTACCATATCTCCATAAGTATATAATTCGATCAGCTTAATAGAATAAGGCAGAGGAACTGTATCTCCACTAGGGTATTGAAGAATGTTTCTGAAACCATATAACTCGGTACCCTGGACCCCAACTATTGGTGCATCTCCAGAATCAGATGTGATGATAAATTCCTGCTCTTGCGGTTTATGTTCTGTGAAGAATTCATCCATTGGTTCGAAATTAGCATCTTCATCTATCCTATCCTTATTACAGCTTGTTAATGCCATTACTGCTGCGCAGAAAATTATTGAAAGATTTTTCATTATGTTTAATTTTGCCTTGTTAATTAATTGTAAGCCGGACACTTATAGCCGTCACGTCCTCGTTCTCCGCTCCCGCCACAACTGTTGAAATAGACGTTAAATCCTAACCTGAGGTTGCTTTCCCACCATTTTGTATTAGCTCGGTATTCCAAAAACGGGCGAATACAACCAAAATTCTTTACTATTCCTCCCCCCATTTCAGCCGAAAAATTGGCTCTTTGAGCCTTACTATAATTGGAAGATGCGAAATTAGACCAATGATTATAGTATGGACCAGCGGCAGCATAGATTCCCCATTTTGTATACGGTAAAAAATTATAGTTTAAATTGGCGCCGAAATAGTATTCTGAAACCTGGTTCCATCCAGGGTAATTGGAAACTTGTGGTGAAACAAACCATCTGTCGGCAATATGAACGTGTGATCTTAAACCTATTCCAATTCCATTTATCGGGACATTATAAATTACCTCCGGGCCCACCCCCCATTCTTTAATTAATTGAGCTTTTGCGCTAAGGCTTAGCATCAAAAAAATCAGGATATAAACTACATTTTTCAATATCTAGTTTCTTTTAAACAAAGCTAGAAATCAAATAAAATGCCAGAATGATAATTATTGAAAATTATTAACAGAATACAGGTTAGGATATTAATTATGCTCTTCCTAACTGCTTCAACATCTTCATGTGATTCCACAAAGCAGATCGGAATGTTGGCTCATTATGATAAGGCAAGTTAAATTCTTCTGCAGTCTTTTTAACAATCTTGCTTATGTCCGTGTAATGAATGTGGCAAATATTGGGAAAAAGATGATGTTCCACTTGATGATTTAACCCACCAACAAACCAAGTAAAAGGCTTATTTGTTGTAGCAAAATTTACAGTATTTAAAACCTGATGACTTGCCCAATCTCTAGGTATTTGCTCCCCACCCTTTGCGTTGGAAAAATCAGAAACCTCCATAACATGAGCTGGTTGGAAAATAGCACTTAATAGCAAACCAGCAACAAAGTGCATTAACAAGAAATTTAAAATCACTGCAGTTACCGAAGCCTCTGTTAACCAAATAGGTAATACGATCATGTATACAAAATAACCTATTCTGAGTAAAAGTGTTTTAAAAAAGTGAAAAGCAAAAGAGTATTTGGAAGAGGACTTAATTAATCCCATTTTTTTGTACCTAAGCAAAGAATCAAAATCAGCATAAAAGGCCCAGTTAAGGGTTAACAATCCATAAAAGAACCAAGCGTAAATGTGCTGAAATCTATGAATCCCAATTCTCTTTTTAGTTGGTGAAAACCTTAAAAAGAAAGGACTATTAATATCTTCATCAAACTCTTCAATATTGGTGTAGGTGTGATGTAAAACGTTGTGCTGAATTTTCCAGTTTATCGAAGCGCCTCCAACAAGGTTAATTACTTCCCCTAAAATCAAATTAAGTGTTTTGTTCTTTGAATAGGAACCATGAATCGCATCGTGCATTATGCTCAATCCAATTCCTGCCATAAAAAAACCCATGATCACCCACATTCCTGAGTAAATCCAATTATTTTGAATATCTCCGAAAAGAATGAAGAAATAAGGAGTTAAATAACATGCCACCATGAAGAAAGTTTTGAAGTACATACTGAAGTTTCCAGATCTGCTTTTCTTCGTTTCCTTGAAATACTCATCTACTCTAGACTTTAAGGTTTTAAAGAAATCTGTAGATTTTGTGTCGTATTTCGGTGGTATAAAGGTCATAAAAATGATTTCCACAAAGATACGCATTTAATGCCCCTTTTCGCTGCATTAGTTTTATCAAAGGCTGATTTTTTAGATTAATTAATCAATTAAGGGGTCCAAGGAAGGAAATTTGAAACTTTTTACGGGAATAACTGTAGAATAACTCATTGCCAACCCCCCAGATTATGAAGAACTTATACTCAGTTTTAGCTTTTATTCTAGGATTTTCAGTGGTTAACGCTCAGGAAACTCATTTTTGTGCAAGTGATTTTGCCCAAAAAAGTTATATCAATAAACATCCTGAAGCAAAAGGTTTATTTAAATCTGCAGAGAAATTAATTCAAAAAAATATAGCCAACGGTTTAATTTATAAAACCGGAGAAGAAATTTATAAAATCCCAGTTGTAGTGCATATTATGCACTTAGGAGAGGATGTTGGAGTTGGAAATAATATTTCTGATGCTCAAATTCAAAGTGGGATGGACCAACTTAATGCGGCATTCCGAAATGAGAGCGGTTTAGGGATTGATATAGGAATTGAATTTGGTTTAGCAATCCAAGATCCTAATGGTGAAGCAACAACCGGTATAGTTAGATACAACGCTTCTGGATTAGGAGATTATTCAACCGGAGGTATTTCTTTAGGTGGTGATGGAGTTGACGAAGTAACTTTAAAAGCTGCAAGTAAATGGCCAAAAGACCAATATTATAATATCTGGATTGTTTCTGAAATTAACGGAAATGATGGAGGTGTTGGATCTCAAGGTTTTGCATACTTACCTGGAGCTTCAGCTACTTATGATGGTGCAGTAATTCTAAATACTGCATGGGGTAGTGTTGGAACGATTAATAGCTGGAATGATTTAGGGACAACAATTATTCACGAATTAGGTCACGCCCTTGGTTTATATCATACTTTCCAAGTTCAAGATGATGCGGATACAACGGCAAATGGTTGCCCGATTAACTCAGATTGTTCTAGTCAAGGTGATTTATGTTGTGATACTGATCCTCACAAAGTAAGCGCAAGTTTTACTTGTGACACTGCTGAAATCAACGAATGTACGGGGAGCCCACTTGGAAATGTAGTAAGAAATTATATGGACTATTCAGATCAGGAATGTCAGGTTATGTTCTCTTCTGACCAAAAAGCGAGAATGAGAGCAACTTTAGAAGGTCCTAGGAATGGTTTATTAATCTCTCGTGGATTAGATAACCCAATTGCGGCTTGTACAAACCCAGTAGCAATAAGCTGTGAACCAACAAGTGGAACTTTTGGTATGTCGATAGATTACACTGGGATTATGACATTTGAAATTGAAGATGAAATGATTAGTAACAGTAGTGTTCCAAGACTAGACGGAGGTTACTTAGATAATACTGGAAGTTGTGTTTTAACTTCGTTTTTATCGCTTGATTCTACTTATAAATTCAAGTTCGATCTTTTTGGGACTAATAACTCTTACTTAAAAGCTTGGATTGATTATGATAACTCTGGAACTTTTGATGCAGGAGAATTAGTTTACGATGAAATAAATATTGGTGGTGCGGATGACTCGGCTAACGTTACAATTCCAAATGATGCTGTAATTGATCAGTTTTTAAGATTAAGAGTAATGATTGAATTACTTAAAGAACCTTCAGACGCTTGTTATGATCCTGAATATGGACAAGCTGAAGACTATACAGTTTTCTTTTACGATCCTGAATTAATTACTTCAAAGAGCATTGAAGAAACTATTGGAGTTCACAATTTATCTATCTTTCCTAATCCAACAAGTGATTTTATCAATGTGAAATTTTATTACTCAGGAACAGATGAGAATATTACATTGTTAGTTCATGATATTTCAGGAAAACTAGTTAAAACCGTTACCATTAATAAAGCCTTATCTATCAATACTCAAATAAATGTATCTGATTTAAATGCGGGTATTTACAATGTTTCAATCCGAAATAACAACGGACAAACAAACCAAAATTTTATCGTAAAATAAGGTCGTTAAATTCTACTTTGGTAGGTAAACAATTGGTAGTACCTACCTTCTTGTGCAATTAATTCATCATGAGTTCCGCTCTCTTCGATTTTTCCTTGTTCAATAACCAGGATTTTAGAAGCAGCACGGATTGTACTTAATCTATGGGCAATAACAAAAGTTGTTCTACCCTCCATTAATTTGGCTAAACTCTTTTGAATCAACGCTTCACTTTCGGTATCTAAGTTGGAAGTGGCTTCATCTAAAATGATAATTTTTGGATCTGCTAAAACTGCTCTTGCAATGGCAATTCTCTGTCGCTGACCGCCAGATAATTTAACTCCTCTCTCTCCAATAAGCGTTTCTAGGCCGTCCTCAAAACGATCAGTAAACTCATCAACGTAGGCTGACTTAACTGCATTTTCCAGCTCTTCCTCAGTGGCATTTGGACGTGGGAATAAAATGTTTTCTTTTATTGTTCCTTCAAACAAGAAATCATCCTGTAATACAACCCCTAAATACTGTCGGAAACTCGATAATTTAACCTTACTTAAATCTACACCATCAATTGAAACCTCTCCTGAAGTTGGATTCAAGAAACTAGCCGCCAAACCAGCAATTGTAGATTTACCACTTCCGGATGTCCCAACTAAAGCTGTTACACTGCCTTTTGGCGCTTTAAAACTCAAGTTATGAATCACTTCTTTCCCCTCTTCATAGCTGTAAGAAACATCCTTAAACTCAATATTTCCTTCAATTTTATCCAATGCAATGGATCTTACTGCATCATCGTCTTCAGGATCCAAATTCATTATTTCCTCTGTTCTATCTAACCCTGCGAAAGCTTCGGTCATTTGGGATCCTATATTACTCATTTGAACTATAGGTGCGATCATAAAACCAAGAAATAATGTAAAAGAAATAAATTCTCCCTTAGTCATAGAATCATCTCCGGTTTGCATCATGAAATATCCGCCAATTCCCATAATTCCGGCAGATGCTAATCCCAAAAGGAAGGATGAAGAATTAATAATAACTGCATTAGCTGTTAAGCTTTTTCTAATATTTCTAAATAAACGATCTACACCTTCTTGAAATATTTTATTTTCTTGCTCTTCGGCATTAAACCCTTTTATAACTCTTACCCCGTTCAAAGTTTCGGTTAATCGTCCAGTAACCTCCGCATTAATTTGTCCACGCTTTTTAAATATTGGTCGAACGTAGCCAAAAGCTTTAAGCGCAACAACGGCAAATATTATTACTGGAAGTAAAACAAATAATGTCATTAAGGGATTAATACTAATCAAGAAAACCAGTGATGCAATCGCAGTTAAAGATCCTCCTATTAACTGAACCAAACCTGTTCCGATAATATTTCTAACTCCCTCTACATCTGTCATAATTCTCGAGACTAATTCACCCGATTTTGTATTATCGAAAAATGCGATTGGTAATGATAAAATCTTCCTTTGAACCTCGGCTCTCAATTCCGAAATTAAAAACTGTGCCTCAACACTTAATATTCTTGTTAATAGGAATCCAAAAAGAGATTGAATAAAGAGGGCTCCAACAACTAATAGCAACAAAGAGTACAATCCTTCCATATCCGAGTTTGGAACGATTTCATCCAATAGCTCTTTACTTTTTGTTGGTAAAACAAGTGCTGCAGCTCTACTCACAACTATTAAAACTAGTCCAATCAGAACCATCTTTTTCCTTGGCCAGATAATTCTTTTGAAAACCTGTGCAACAGTTACCTTGTTTTTGGATTCAGTTTTTGCCATGAAACAAAGCTAGTAGAAATAAAACGAGGAAGAGATTAAAATTTGACAAACGGACAAAAAAGAAAAGTGCCGGTTCCATCAACCTTTGGGGTGTAAATCTTGGGGTGAGCACTCCGATAATTTGGGGGTTATCATCGAAAAACGATTTGTTGATAGAACCGACACTTTATACGAGTTAAGTGTGTGTGGTGTGTATGAAAGAACGTTGTGTGTGTTAAGTTTTAGTTCGTTGGCGTTTGATAACCAATCTAACTATATAATTGTACCTCCCTTTTTCTTTTTTGGTGAAGACTTTTCTGTTCCGATTGAGTTTGTTTCTGTGAAACCTTGAATCCCTTCTGCGAAATTTAATCGCCCGCGGTCAAAAAAAATCCCCCTGTGGGTGCAGGGGGATCAGAATATTATTGTCGAACTTAAGATTTTAAACTCTAAATTAGGGTACTTAGCGTTCGGGTTAGTTATGCCGACAATAACAACTTAACATAGGGGTTATTATAGTGCAAATATAACTACCGTTTCCGCCTTGATCAAGAAAAGCATTATTAAAAAAGTGTTAAAATTACTTAACAACGATTGTTAACAAAAACGTTTCCTGAAAATCCCTGGCAATTAACCAATTAAAGATTGGTAGTCTTCAGCTGATAGTAAACCATCAAATTGTGATGGATCAGAAACTTTTACTTTAATCATCCAACCTTCTCCGTATGGATCTTCATTAACTGTTTCTGGAGCATCTTCAATAGCTTCATTTAACTCCAAAATTTCACCAGTTAATGGTAAAAACAAATCTGATACAGTTTTTACTGCCTCTACTGTACCAAAAACTTCTTCAGCATCTAAAGTTTCACCAATTGTTTCAACCTCAACATATACAATATCTCCTAACTCACCTTGGGCAAAATCAGTGATTCCAATAGTTGCAATATCACCTTCTAATTTAACCCACTCGTGGTCCTTAGTATACTTTAATTCAGCTGGAATATTCATATCTTATTTTTTAGTGAAACAAAGATAAAAATTTGATTGATCGAAGCACATTTTAAGGCACAAAAAAAGGAAGAACTTTCATTCTTCCTTTAATTTCCTAACCAAGGATTACTAAGTGTTAAAAAGGGTACAAAGGTTAGGGTTTGAACTTAATCAAACAATTGGGGGTTATTTTTCATCAGACTCAAATAAGTCTTTAATTTGCTGTAAAAAGTATACTAAATTCACCATAGGTCGTTGTTTATATTATAAAGAAACTATTTAAGTCCTTCAAAATCAATCATACAGACCTATGTTTTCACATTTTCTTAACCGAATAAAAAAATATTAATTAGCTGACTTTAAGGTTTTTAAAAATCAAAATTAACACTTACAGCTTCTTGGAAAGCAGCTAGGTTTTTTGCTTTTTTTATGCGTTTGTGGGCTTTATTTGGATTTGGGAATTGAGTAGCAAAATACTCCCAAAAGGAAAGCATCTTTAAAATGATTTGACGATCACCCTGAAGTACATTAGAATAGTCTTCATAAAGCGAATCATGAAAGGCCCTAAATACTTCCCATCTATCTGTAGGGTAGGACGTTTGATTGTTTTTAATCATATCGGCTAAAAAAGGATCTTTCACTAACCCTCTTCCAATCATCCAATTATTAATCGAAGGGAACCTTTTCTTTAAAATTTGAAAATCTTCCACGGAATTTAAATCGCCATTATACGTAAGAGGAGTTTGAGAAATTTGAATACATTCCTCGAATCGATCTAAATCAACACTTGGTTTATACAACTGTTTTGCAAATCTTGCGTGGATTATTAGCTCTGTAATTGGGTATTTATTCAAAACAGGAATGACCTCTAATATCTCAGAGGTAGACTCATAACCCATCCTCATTTTCAATCCTAATTTGATATCTGATTTAGAAAAAACCTGATCCAATAACCGGTCAATCTCTTCAGGATCATTCAACATTCCAGCACCAAGATTCCTTTTCGCCACCATAGGATAAGGGCAGCCCATATTCCAATTTATCTCATCGTATCCCAAACTTTGCACATAATCTGCAACCAAAAGAAAATCATCAATATTATTTACCATTAACTGAGGCATTACCTCCATATAACGGTTATTTTCGAGCAGAATATCTTTCTTTTGATTATACTTAATTTCCTTTTGATTAGTTAGCCTAATGTAGGGAGCATAACACTTATCAACTCCACCAAAAAACTGAAAAAAAGCATTACGAAACCGAAAGTCAGTAAAACTTTGCAGAGGCGCAATAGATATCTTATCTGGAATCATATACTACCAGTGGTTTCCTCAAAATTACCATTTATTAGCGTGAGTTGTGTTTAGTTTTAAATTTCTAAACCTACTAATTATGAAAAAGAACACTATCATTAGGGCATCCCTTGTCCTTTTGCTCGCCTATCCGATATTATCGTCAATTTTGGCTTTTAGTTGGGAAGCACAGATGGGTAAAACAGGATCGCCAGGAGATGGAACCGATTGTAGGAGTTGCCATTATCAGGACCGAACAGCAGAAACTAAAGAAATGTTATTCGATGTTATTTCAACAAATATTCCAGAGGATGGATATGTTCCAAATGAAGAATACGAAATAACCATATCTGGAATTTCAACCCCAGGAGCAATCAAATATGGTTTTGCTATGACTTCTGAAAATTCTGAAAACGAAAAAGTAGGGGTTTTTGATGATAACGGAGCGCCAGGAATAAAAGCTTATACTAAAACCATTGGGCATGCGCCTGCAAGTGAGGATAGTGATCCAAATTGGACTTTCACTTGGACAGCTCCAGAAATAGGAACAGGTGTCGTAACTTTTTATGCCGCTTTTGTTATCTCAACCGAAGGGTTCTTTAATGCTCCAGTAAAATTCTCTGAAGTTTCTATTAAAGAAGACATTGGTGTTTCAGTTAAAAAAATAAATAATAATGAATTTGATTTATTCATTAGCAACAACGCTTTAAATATCATTTCTAATGGAGAGGTATTCTTAAAAAAAGTGACAATAGTTAACAATATAGGACAGTATATAACAGAAAGAAATTTGAATACCTTCTCCCCAGAAAATTCAATTGATATTTCTGCACTTAATTCGGGATTATTCTTTGTTAGGTTAGCAACCAACAGTGGAGTAATCACAAAGAAAGTAATGAAATAAAAAAAGCCCTGGGAAAAAACACCCAGGGTCTACTAGCAAAACAAAAGAAAACCACTATTTCTTCACAACATTAATTGCGCTAGAAACAGAATTGTTAGATAGTGTTACCACATAAGTACCACCTGCTAATTCATTTAAATCAACCCAAATTATGGTTAGTTTAATTATGATTTATTAATTAGCTGTTAGACGAAGTTTATCAAACGAACGCTTCATTTTGTTTAATTTTTTTGTAAATTGTTTAAACAAAACTGAAAGTTATGATTTCATCAACCCTACAATCAAAGCGTAAAACACAACTAAATCAAATAGTTGAAGACTTGAAAAATGGTAAATCAGAAAGCCTAAAGTTTATATTTAAAAACTATAGTGCTTTATTTTTTAGCATTGCCAAATCATATTCCAATAACCCTGAAATTGTAAAAGATTTAGTTCAGGAAGGTGTTATAAAAGTGTATTATAATATTCATAAATACCGCAATAACGGGAACTTTGAAGGGTGGATGAAAAGGATCATTACTAATTACTGTATAGATTATACAAGAAGCGCTCAAGCTAAACATGATAAGTTAGCCTATCATAGCAAACTCGGTGAAGAATGGGAAAGCAATCAATTCAAAGCAAAGCAAAATAATGATACTGCTTTAATTTTAAACGATCTTGAAGAAGCAATAGAATTGTTGCCTAAAGGATATAGAAGCGTTTTGAAGTATTACTGTATTGATGGATACTCTCATAAAGAAATTGGTGAAATGCTTGGAATTGAAGCTAGTTCTTCAAGAAGTCAGTTGATGAAAGCTAAACTTAAATTAAAAGAAATCTTAAAAGACAAAGAAATCCTAATCGATTAATAATAATTCCTTTTCATACATTATGACCGAAATCCTTTTGGATAGTAGGTCTTTTTTATGTGATTTATTTTAGTAAGTCAAAGATTTTAAAGATCTTACGGATTCCAAAACTAAAACGATATGAAAATTAACTTTAAAAAATTAGGAACTATAGCCGCAGTTACAGCCTTAATTGCTGGGCCAACATTTGACGTTATATCAAATTCTGGAAGTGCACCAACTGGAAGAACTGGTTCACCAGGAGACAGTGGTAACACTTGTGCTGGATGCCACAGTAGCTTTGGAGCAGCGGTTCCTACTGCGGATGGAATAACTACAGACATTCCAGTTGATGGTTATACTCCAGGTGAAACTTATAATATTTCTATCACAACTACTGCTGGGGCTGGTTTAGCTTCAAAATATGGATTCTCTTTAACTGCTGAAGATGCATCAAATACCAAAGTTGGAACTTTTACAGCCGGTACTGGATCTGTTGTTGTTGGTGATCACATTGGACATAACCCTGCACAAACTACATCAACCCCTTTATGGGAATTTACTTGGACTGCTCCTGCAGAAGGAACCGGAGATGTTACTTTATACGCAGCTGCCGTTGGTGCCGATGGTACAGGAAGTCCAGTAAATGATGGTGTTGCTACTACAAATAAAACTTTTAGTGAAAATATCTCAAGCTCAACTTCTGAATTAACTAATTCGAATGTTGATGCATATGTTTTTAATAATAGTTTAAGAATTAACGCTGATCAATCAATAAACGTTAAAACGTTAAATATTTATAATGAAGTTGGACAAGTTGTAATTTCAAAAGCTAATACAACTATTAACCAAACAATTGATATTTCTAACTTGAAAGCAGGTGTTTACTTTGTAAATATCGTTTCAGATCAAGGAATTGTTTCGAAGAAGGTAATTAAGTAGATTAATACTTATAAAACATTAAATGGCCAGGTAAAATCTGGCCATTTTTTTTGCCTAATTTTTAAAAAGAAACCGATCCAAATATTAATATTTTATATACTTTTCCCATTAAGTCTCTTACACCCCTTTAATATAGGGCCTTGAACATTTTGCAGACTTTGCATTTTGTGCAAATTGGTTTGTAATTTGGGTATTATAACCAATAATATCAATCTTATTTCACATTACATCAATTAAAGAGTAATTTGATATAATAACTTGGCTACTGTAACCCATAAATAAATTACTATGAAAATTTCATTTTATAAACTATCAATAGGATTAAACTTACTATTAAGTAGTCAAATTGTTTCAGCCCAAACTACATTTAATGCTGACGATTCAAATATTCAATATACAGGAAGAATCGATTTTTCTGATCCTTTACAACCAACATATATTTATCCTGGAGTATCTATAAAAGCCAAATTCAACGGAACGGGTATAAGCGCAATAATTCACGATTACGGAAACGGTACAGATGCAAGAGGAAACTTTTACAAAGTATTAATCGATGGTGATGTTTACACTGAGCAAGTAAAAGCAGACAACGGTGAGCAAACCTATGAACTAGCTACTGGGCTAACCGATGGAGACCATACTGTAGAAATAATGAAGATTACAGAAGGCGCTTCAGGAAAAAGCTCATTTAAAGGTTTTATTGTTGAAGGTGGTTCTGAAAGCTTAATTTCCCCTGATCCACTTCCTAATAAAAGAATAGAGTTTATTGGTGATTCTTGGACTTGTGGATTTGGAAACTTGAGCCAGTATTCAACAGGTGCAGCTTCAATGGCTTTTGGTGACTACCATGCAAAAAATGAGGATAATTATTACGCTTGGGGACCTATTACAGCAAGAGCTATTAACGCTCAGTACCATATTACTGCAACTTCTGGAAGAGGCTTATACAGGAATAACACAGGATCGATGCACAATACAGTTCCAAAGAATTACGACAATACTCATGAAGATGCCTCAACACCATCATGGGACCACACTAATTTCCACCCTGATGTAATTTCTATTCATTTAGGAACAAACGATATGGCTCAAGAAGAAGGTGGAGAGGCTTTTAAATTAGATGATGATGCTTTTAAAGCTACTTATGTTGAGTTCATCGATAAACTAATCAACTACCATCCATGTACTAATATTATTATTTGTTACGGAAACTCTAAATCTGATGCTTGGCCAACTTGGACGAAACAACTTACTCGATTAAGAAATATTGCCAACGACTTAATTTCTTATTATCCAGGTAACGTTACAAAATTAGAGTTACCCTTTACTGCCGAAAAATGGACTGGAGATCCATCGGATGACTGCGGTTACGGAGATGCATGGCACCCTTCATTATGTAGTCATGAAGAAATGGCTGAAAAGCTAATTAACAAAATTAACTCCATGGATATTAACTGGGGTGAAACGGGTTGTCCCGGTGTAAGTACAGAAGAAGTGAATATGAATACTTACAAGGTTTATCCAAATCCAACTTTTGGAAGTCTAAATATTGAGGGTTTAGATAATTCCACTAATTGGGAAATATACAATGGTCTTGGACAAGTTCAACTTCAGGGTGTAGGGTCTCAATTAGATGTTAATAGCCTTAAATCAGGAATCTATTTTGTGAAAGCTGGAAATCAAACTTTAAGATTCATTAAGAAATAGAATAAAACTCCCTATCGAATTAAGCCTTTGTTCTATTAAGCTTAGCGTTAAAAATCATCGAGACAATAAACAATGCAAATGGAGGAATAACTCCCACTGCTTCGCCATCACCAATTGAAACGTGTGCGATAATTGCTAATGTTAAATTGATCATGAAACCAGCATAAGCCCATTGTCTTAAAGTTTGTGATTTTGGTTGTAACAATAAACCAATTCCTAAAAGTTTAGCAAAAGCCATTGGGTAAATGATGTAAGCTGGAAATCCAAATACTTCAAACATTTTGATTACATTTTCGTGATCAAAAATGTACATCATTGCACCACCTAAAAGCATTAAAGAAAATAATCCTGATGCTATCCAAAAAATAATTCTATCTCTTTTCATATCGATTTGTTTTTTAGTTATAAATCAAAAGTGAGAAGATAAATTTGTGTGAAAATTAATCTAGATTAAGAAACGATTATGCTTAACTTAACTTTATGGCTGAAGAGAAATTAATTGATGCATTCAAGCAATTTAGTTCTAAAGAAAGATCTGTAAAAAAAGGAGAAATATTGCAGCGTCCAGGTGAAACTGCCCGAAGAGCATTTTACGTTAAAAAAGGCCTTTTAAGGAGTTATACTATTGACGAAAAAGGAAAAGAGCACATTTTTATTTTCGCGCCTGAAGACTGGTATATCTCCGATATTGATGCTGATGTTCACGATGTTAAAGCAGAGCTATTTATCGATGCAATAGAAGACTCTGAAATTGAAGAATTCGATCGAAATTTAATAGACATTAACGACGCCAAAATCACCATACACGATTTTAAAAAATTGATTAAGCGTGTTGCTGTTTTACAAAAAAGAGTAATCATGCTTATGAGTGCAACAGCTCAGGAACGATACGAGGACTTTATAAAAACATATCCTTCTATTGTTCAGAGAGCGCCTCAAAAGATGATTGCGTCCTATTTAGGAATAACACCTGAAGCTTTGAGTAAAATAAGAGGGATAATTGCTAGGAAGAAATAAACCAGTTTAGCAATTGCTGGTAACTTGCGGGATAACACCTGAACGATTCGGCCAAAACTGGCTCCTAAAGAAACCTACTTCTTCACAAACCTTTGAGCAGTCTGATACCCGTAGTTATCAGAAACAACCACAGTATAAACACCTTCAGCCAATTTGTTTACATCTAACGTAACCATATTCCCTTCGTGGAAATTCAAACTTAATGAAGATTTTACGATTGCTCCATTAATTCCATAAACCTTTAAATCATATTGCCCATCCTTTAGTTCATCGGCAACTATATTTATTTGATTTGTTGCCGGACTAGGGAAAACAGTTAACTGAGGTAAAGCAACACTTACTTTCTTTACATAAATAACATTTGAATATTCAAACGATCCATCAAAATCAACTTGTTTTAAACGGTAAAATCTGTTTGGATCCTCCCCTAAGTTCTCTGAATAATTTAACTCAATAGTTGAATTTCCTGCACCTTGAACATAAGTAATAGTTTCCCAATTTATCCCGTCATTGGAGGTTTGAACTTCAAAATAATTGTTGTTAATTTCCGAAGCGGTAGTCCAATATAAAATTGTTTCTCCATCCACTTCTTTCCCTGAAAACTTAGTTAATTCAACAGGTAAAGCAGTGAGTTTTTCTGTTGCAAACATCCAGTGCTTATTTCTTAACTGACCTGTTGAACCTACTGTGTAACCATCCGATTCAAAGTCTAATAAAGCATTGGTAGCTGCCGTTTCGTGTCTTGGAATAAAGGATTCATTTGAATTCATTTCAGCTGTTCGGATATATGTGTTATTACCATGAGTAGTACTATGTCTTGTTATTACAAAACCAGGCTCAAACCCAGTGGTGATCTTATCAGGACCACTTCCGTATCCAGGCTCTACTTCGGTAATCGCCCCTTGAAAAGCTAAGTAATGGTAAGTACCCCCATTCGCTATACCAGTAGCTGCAGAACTTGCTAAAACTGAAAAACCAATTGCCGAAAACCCATTAAAAATAGTTTCCCCATAAAGGGCGTCACCGTGGCTAAATCTATACGTACCAGTAGGTCTACCACTAACAGTCCATCTAACGTAATCGGGACTTGTTTCATTATCTGACCAAACCCAAACCATTCCAGGCTCATAACCTAAAAGCACATTTTGTGCAGATGCGGATCCTGTAAATGTTCCTGAATTCACACTTCCATCATCATCGCTAAAAACAACATAATAATAAGTTGTACCACTTACATTTGATTTACTTGCTACAGTAAATCCATCTGAATCTAAACTTGATATAAAATCTGATTTAAAGGCGTTTGCAACAGCATCTCCTCCGATAGTATATTTTGCCTGACCTGCCGCCATTGTGTTGGATGCAATCCATGTTTGTATTTCACCATTAGATGAACCCCCGGTTGATGGAAGAACTAAAACAGCTGAAGGCTCAACTCCCAGTCCTGAAATTGATTGTGTTGATGCACCATCTCCAGTGAAGGATCCAGTTAGAATCTGAGCATTAATAACACTTGAAAGTGCTATAAGAACTAATATTAAGAACCTTTGGCATCGGCTCTTAAAATTAAATTTAGGCATACATTTAATTTTTTAGGGCGGTGCAAATATCGGCATTTATTACACTTAAATAAAGGTTATTCATAGATATTAACCTTGTAATCGTAGAAAAAAATAGAATTTTCATCCTAATAAAACCATTCAGGTTATTACATTTCAAAATATACAACTAAAGTGAAATATGAATAAAGGTTTATACAAACACTACAAAGGAGGGGAATATGAGTTGCTAGACGTAGCTATTCACTCCGAAACCCATGAAGAGATGGTTATTTACCGTCCGCTTTACGGGGAAGGTAAATTGTGGGTTAGACCACTAAAAATGTTTTTTGAAAATGTAGTAGTAAACGGGATCGAAAAACCCCGTTTTGAATATAAAGGTTAATATTTTACAACTGAAGTCTTCTTTGAAATTCCATTTGAAATAACTTCCAATAAATACACTCCTGGTGAAAGGTTTGTTGTGCTAACAGTATAATTACTCGACAAATTATTTTGGGAACTAATTACCTTACCTTCCATATTATATATCATCATATCAAAACTGTTTAGGTCTGTTTGAATAGTAATCTCGCTTTGAAATGGATTAGGGAAAATTTTTGTAGAATTAATCATTACTTCCTCTGTATTTACTCCTGAAGCACATCCCTGAATTCTATCATTACGATCCACACAGTAATCTAAATATTCTCTTTCGGTCCCCCCTGCAATATTGATATCATAAATAGTATCCGAGTGAAGTCCTTCATAATCGATGGAAACCACATAATTACCATCTGGAAGGTCACCAAACTCATAATATCCATTCTCATCAGTTGTTGTAAAAGCAACTGTTTTACTCGGAGGAATCCTATCCAAAACAACATCTAATCCCGGAATAGGATCTGTTCCAAAAGTTTTACCCGTTGCAGAAATATCAGTAATAGTTCCTGAAATCGAATTCGGCCCAGTACCCTTATCAGCTAATTTTCTTGGCACTAACAAAATTTGCTGGCCGTCACATGAATCCGTTACAACAATTGGATCTGTTTCATCCCATCTTAATGAAGTATCTTGATAACAAGTAACATAATCTGACGCTAAAACCCTATCTGGAATAACTTTCACCCAATATTCTCTTAAATAAGGAACCTTATCAAACTTAAAATAACCGTTGGCTCCAATAGATGACATTCCAATTGAATCTAGTAATGCTTTTGAAGTCATATCTCCGTAGATTTTCACGATACCATTTCTTAGGGTATCTAATCCATCTGCAACAAATCCATCAATAGTAATGGAATCACTTGCAAGTGCATTATAAGCTCCTTTCCAAACAGGCACTGTTAATCTTGGTAACTCATTTTTATCAAAAAGGGCTTCAGCAACAATGAAAGAAGAATGAAATGCTGAGCCACTTGTACATTTTAATCTATAATCTCTTGTACTTGAAGATTTAAAAAATGGTCGCTCGTACCTAGAGTTACCATCTAAAGCAAAAGCAGAAGCTCTCCAATCACCTAAGCCAATTGAAGCCCCACCATCAAGGTTCCCCAATTTACCACTTCCTGAGTTATAGGTATTGTAATCCACAGTAACATTAGCACCTAAATTACTGAAGGAAAGAATATCATTGAATTCTTCATTTGTCACAATATTATTCATGAATTCGACATTATCAACGTTACCCATGTACATTGTTTGTCTTCCAGAAGAATTATTCAAAATTGTATTGTGGTACATTTTTAAATTAGTTGAATGCTGAATGTGTAATGCGAATGTATTCCAGGATCCAATTAATACGTTATTTATTACCGACATTGGACCTTTGGCTGTACTTTGATCATGACCCATTATCCTTAAACAATATTCTTTGTCTGTTTCAAAATAATTATTCTTCACGACAAAAGAACTGTCTACGTCCAAATAAACTCCACTTCTAATATCATTACCAATTACAGAACCCCCATTTATGAATTCCATTTTCAAACCATAATCATAACTACTTCCTGAAACTGAATTTCCTTCTACCTTTGATGGACCTTGGTGAGTTGTTCCGTCCCCGCTTATTTTAATCCCAATGCTTCCTCCAATGATTTCATTAAATGAGTAAACATTATGTCTTTCATTAGATCCTGTCTCATCATCAAAAATAACAACAGCAGAGTTCATAGTACCCCCATCAGGAGCCTCAAAATAGTTACGATTAATTGTATTGTAGCTCGCACCATTGGTTAGATTAATCATATTACAATAATTAGTATGAGAACCAATAAAAGAAAGACCAGAAATAGAAACATGCGACGCTCCATCCAACTTTATTACATAATTATTTGTGGAGGTATTGGGATGATTAAACTTTACAATATCACCTTCAACCGGTTTTATTGCTACACTATCTCCTTCTGAATATCCAACTAATGGATCAATAATACAATAATCCGAATAAGTTCCAGCTTTTATTTCAAACTCTACCAACCCATCAGCACCAACAATATTTAGTTGATCAACAGCGGCTTTTAACGTAGAATATGTTTCTCCTGATCCAATTTTATAAGTTCCTGATAACTGAGCAAAAGTTGATTTTACGGTCAGAAAAATTAACAGGGCTAATAACCCTTTTAAAGTTGAAGTTTTCATAGTGTAAGCAGAGTTGTTTCTTTAAAACGTAATTTACTGTAAAAGGTTCTCCAAAACTGTGCCGTATTTAGATATGACTTCTTACTTATGCTTCAATTTGATCGTTTTTGTTTTTTTACTACCACAGATTATCGCTGATGACATTATAACCTTCGGGCGGAAGATGTTCCGCACCTACAAAAGAATTCAAAAAATCCCTGATAAATTAAGCAACCAAACTCTTGCGAAAGTTATTCGGGCTCAATCCAACCTGTTTTTTAAAAAACTTTGAAAATGAGGCTGCATCACTATACCCTAATTCATAGGACAGTTCTTCAACTGTTTTATTGGTATGAGCAAACTGGCGTTTCGCTTCTAATGCAATTCTATCATTAATCACTTGCAATGGTGATTTATCGTTGTATTGTTTGAAAAGATTAGATAAAGTTTTAGGCGACTTAAATAATAAATCAGCGTAATCTTGAACCTGATGTTTCTCCTTAAAATTTTGCTCTACTAGTACGTTAAACCTTCTAATCAAATCTAATTTAGTTTGAGGCATTTCAGGATTTTCCATCTTCTCTTTAATCAATCGAGAAGATTTAATAAGCATCCTCTTTAGGAGCATTTGAAGCATCTCACCTTGAATGTGATCGTGGTAATTAAATTCTTCTTTAAAAACCTCCATTAACAACCCAAAACTTCTTTGATCATCCTCACATAATGTAATAATTGGTGGTTCTGGTGAACCGTAGAAAAGTTGTCCGTAACAAGAAACTTCATGATCATGAGTATTAATACAATAAAACTCCTTGTTAAAAGAAAATGAAATTAATTCATGATTATCGCTAACAACCTCAACATGGTTATGAGGGGTAAAGAAAATCATCTGATTCTTATTTACTTGGATTGGAACAGTATCAACCACAAAGGATGCCGTTTCTCCCCTAACCCAAACAATTCTGTAAAGGTTTTCGGAATACATTTTCGAATTCTCAACCGGACAGGTAAAGTCGCTGAAATGAAACACGCCGTTCTCAACCGAATCTTCAAATTTCAAAATCATATGCGCAATATAAGTCTTTATCCAATTTAGTACATATAGATTCTCACGATAGTCATTCAATAAACCAAATCAAAGAAATCCATTTTGATTAGTCCAAATGGGTAAATTGTAAAGAAAGGAAAAACAGACATGTTTTAGGGAAATTACGACTTTATAAATCGCCTTAAAACAACTCAACTTTGTAGAAACTTAAAATATATAAATATGAGAACAATTGAATTATATGGATCGGATTGGTGTGGAGATTGCCGAAGAGCTAAAGCGTTTTTAAATGAAAATAATATTAATTATATCGAGCATGACATCGCTACCAATGAGGAGGCTGTAATTAAAGTTCAGGAGATTAATAATGGTAAAAGGATTATCCCAACCATTTTGGTGGATGGCATTCCTCATACAAACCCAACGAACACTGAACTAAAAAAAATCCTTGGGCTTAAAAAAGTCTGAGTGATATAAGAGGATTTACTTGCGGCATTGAACGTCCAGATATTGAGTGCGGTGATGAATGTGAATATTAAAAGCAAAGAAATGAACTCAACAAAACTTGAAATAGAGAACAGACATGGAATTAAACTCTCTGCAACAATTGAGTTTCCCTCAAATCAGAAAGCGACGCATATTGCTATTTTCTCCCACTGTTTTACCTGTAACAGCAATTTAAATGCGGTTAGAAACATTAACCGCGCTTTGAACAATAAAGGGATTGCAGTTGTAAGGTTTGATTTCACTGGACTTGGAAGAAGTACTGGTGAGTTTAAAGACAGTCATTTTGAGGCTAATGTTGAAGATCTTTTGGATGTTCATGAATATGTAAAACAGCATTATTTTGCACCGCAAATAATAATTGGACACTCGCTAGGAGGTGCAGCGGCTATAGTAGCTTCATCGCTTATTACTGAAGTTGAAGTTGTTTCAACAATAGGCGCTCCTGCTGACATAGAACACACTACAAAACACTTTAAAGATCAGTTAGGAGAATTAAAAGAAAACGGACAAGTTCAGGTTCAAATTGGTGGACGTGATTTTACTGTAAATCAAAAATTTGTAGACGGATTTAAAAAGCATAATCTTCCTCAAATTATTCAAACTTTAAGAAAACCTATTCTGATTTTCCACTCACCAGTTGATGAAATTGTTGGGATTCAAAACGCGCAAGCCATTTACGAAAATGCACATCATCCTAAAAGTTTTATTTCCCTTGATAAGGCCGATCATCTATTATCAAACGAAGAAGATAGTTTGTACATAGGTGATGTTATCGCTTCGTGGGCTAGGAAGTACTTACCTGTAAAAGAAGATACCCGATTAAGTCCTGAAGAGCACCAATTAGTAGCTGTTTTAAGACCAAAAGAAGATAAGTTCACAACCAGAATCAAAAGTGATAATCATGGATTAATTGCAGATGAACCTACTAGTGTTGGGGGCAACAATTATGGCATGTCTCCTTACGAATTGGTTTCTTCCGGATTAGCTGCATGTACGGTTATGACGATAAATATGTATGCCAACCGTAAAGAATGGGATGTGGAAGAGGTGACGGTTTATATCAGTCATTCAAAAGAAAAACGAGAGAAAGGCTTGGTGGATATTTTTAGTAAGGAAATAACGCTACAAGGTAATCTCGATGAAAAACAAAGAGCAAGATTAATTGAAATTGCATCAAGATGTCCGGTTCATAAAACGCTTTCCGCGGCGTCAATTGTTGAGACGATAGAGAGATTTTCTTAATTATTCCTTAAGATTATGATTTTTAAATCGAACCTGTCTGCCGACAGGCAGGCACAGATTAATACAATTTCACAGATTATTCTTTCTGCGAGATCTGCGCCATCCGCGGGAGAATCAAAAAAGGAAAAATGGACATGAAGCCGGGAAGTTTAAACCTTACACAAACGCTTCTTTCTCCCGAACTTTGATATGTAATCAAAAACATAAAAGCTATGAAAGAGATAGAAAACATTCAGCAGTTCGCAGAACTGGTTAAACAAAACAAGCCAATAATATTAGACTTTTATGCAGACTGGTGTGGACCATGTCAAACACTTCTGCCAATAGTTGATGATTTGGCGAAAGAAAACGAAAACTTTGAAATTGTAAAAATCAACGTTGATAACAACCAGGAATTAGCTAGTCAGTTCCAAGTAAGAAGTATTCCAGCTTTGTTCTTTATAAAAGATAAAACAGTTGTGGATAGAATACAAGGACTGCAACCTAAATCATTCCTCCAAAGCAAAATCAACGAGATTAAAGCAGCATAGATAAAGCCTCAGGAAACTGGGGCTTTTTAATTTAAAAACTAACAAATCGATCCCACAACTTCTGGTATTCATTTAAATAAGCTTTCACCATTTTAGGATCCTCTGTAACTAGAAGGTTTTCTTGATTTCGATCGGCTGCACTTTTTGTCCAATTGTAGCTCCCTGTTAGTAATGTCTTTTTATCCACGATGCAAAACTTATGGTGCATGTGACTGCTAGCTTCATCTATTCTAATTCTTATTCCTTCATCGGACAGCCACCTGATATCACTCCCCTTGTCGTTAATCTTATCGTTGTCTGTAATTATGGTAACAGCAACTCCTTTTTTCATAGCCGCAATTATTTCCTCTGAAATTACGTTTTCACTAATAGTAAAAACACAAATTTTAATACTGTGTTTCGCATTTCTAATGCATGATACAATAGCGTTTTCACAATCATCTCCAGGACTAAAATAACAGCGATTTTCTGGAATATCAACATCCTTTACTTTTGGAATTAAACACTTATTTACCTCCTCGATCCACTGGATAATTTTAACCTCATCAACAGTTGAGGCCCCTTCTTGCGTTAAAGCAAAGAGCTTGCTTCTTAGAACATTTAAATCATGTGGAGTGTAATCCTCAATCTTTAACATTTTCTTTAAAGTCTGACGATCCCTACTGTAAAATGCTTTTGTTTGAAAAGAAGCTTTAAGGAAGTTTACAATTTTATGCATATCCAAAAGTATCGCATTTAATGAATTAGCGAAACTCTTCCGAGAAGAACTTTTTCATCTAATATCCCGTTTTCATTTTCGAACGAGTAAACTATTCGATAAACGTAAACATCTTGCTGAGCTGGCCTATTATTGAATGTTCCATCCCAACCAACTCCGAAATTATTAGTAGTAAAAATGTTCATTCCCCATCTATCAAAAATGTCCATTCGGTAATCCAAAATATACCCGTTAGAAACAGGGTAAAACACATCATTACGGCCATCATCATTTGGTGTGAATGCATTCGGCGTAAATAAAAGAGCCGAGCAGTAATCTCTTAATTCAATTTGCAAATCAAAACTGCAAAATTCGTTTGAAACTGTTACTTGATAAACCCCCGCTGAATCAACTGGTTTAGAAACGGAACTTGAGCGATCAAACGCCCAATCAATAGTCATTAAACTTAAGTCCTCACCCACTAAAATAAGCTCCGTGCCTTCAAAATTGAAACAATAACTTGATTTACCTCCTAAATCTACTAAGGCAACATCAGTACTAATTTCAGTAACGTTTATTTCAAACGTATCAGCACAATATAAACTATTAACAGTGGCTTGATAAGTACCCGGAAAACTTACGGTTTGGGTTGAAGATCTAGGCCCATCGATCCACATAATACTATATGTAGAGTAGCCAGAATCAGGTTGTAAAACAATACTATCTCCCTGACAATACCATAAATCCTTTTCGCTGAAAGGATCAGGAATGGTATCCCCGAAAACATTAATTGAAATCGAATCATCACAACCATGATCATCAAAAACTCGCAAGGTATAATTACCTAAACTATTTATTGTAATCTCCTGCGTATTTGCTCCAGTGCTCCAATCATAATTAAATCCTACATTACCCGCGTCTAAAACAAAGGGCTGTTGGTAGCATAAGGCATAACTTGTGTCTAAAAGAATGTTCGGGACGGGATTAACGGTTAATTCTAGTGAATCAGAAACAGAACAACCATTGGATCCTATTAAGGTCAATTTGAATTCTCCACTTGTATTGATTTCAATTGATGTATCCGTTGAACCTGTACTCCAATTAATATCTATTGTATCTGTTGGAGAAAATAGAGTAGTATCTTCACCACTACAAATTGTAATGTCATCTCCTAAATCAAAGACAGGTGGTGCATAACCTAATGCTATTTCAACTGTATCATATGATTTACAACCATATTCTGAAGTTACTTCAACGAAATAAGTCCCTGCTGTTGAAATGGTTATACTAGGTGTAGTTTCAGTAGTACTCCATAAATAAGAACTACTAGGGTATTCAGCGTCCAAAGTTTGTTCACTATCAGGACAAATAAAAGTATCCTCTCCTAAATTCACATTAGGGTAATTATGAACAATAACAACTGTAGAATCTGCTGTCCCACCCATAACTCTTGATTTAGAAAAGGTAATATTATCTAATGCAAAATCATTTCCTCCAAGTGTTGTGTTTTTGTTAACCAGACACACTTCCGCGGAAGTTTCTGAAGCTGAGTTCCAGTATTCAGTAAAAGTTGTCCAATTGCAATCTACTGGATCCGGCGAGAAAGCTGCTCCAACATCAATGTTATTAATCATAAACCCAATTGAAGCTGGATTTGTTGAAGATACACTAGTTAACATTGTTGAAATTTCATAATTTGTATTCTCCTCAACAGGAATATCTCTACAGATAATCTTTTTGTTTAAAACATTATCTCCATTTACAATCAATAAATTACCACCTGCAACAGTGTTATCTGAACAACTTGACCAAGTTGAATTTAATGCAGTTGGACTAGAAGAAACGCAAAATTCCCCATCGGCTAAATCTGAAGTAAGTGAACAGTTTTCGTTAAAATCAGTTGTAAATGCCCCACCAGCCTCAAAATCTGGGTTTGCAAACAGGTTAGTTCCAGAAAGGCGAATAATTCTATCCCCAAAATAATATACAGTTGACTCGAGTGGCGTAACGTCTATTTGTGTTGGACTAACCTCTACATATGGCTGACTACCTACCCACTCTCCTACACCAGTATTAGATGTAATTACACCAGTTTCTCCAAGGCACAAATTCAAAGTATCAGCAAGTCCGTAATCTTCAATACATTCAGGGTTGGTTATTGTTGCTAACCTACTTGTTCCGGTATCCTGGCCAGCACTTCCTGCAGAAATTGGAATACCATCATCATCTACAGGTCCGCTTAACATCGTTCCACTAATATCTGTTCTTATAAAACCACCACCTCCTTCAATTGCATCTAAACAACCATCATTATCGCTATCAAAATCTAAGTAATCATATATGCCGTCTCCATCTGTATCACAGTAAATTGGAAAATCTGCTCCAAAAGCAAAGTTTACATAAAACTCATCAGCCAAGTAATCAAACTCAATTTCCGAATAAATACCATTTAACCTAACTACTAAGAAACCTTCCTCACCTATTACTTCTGTATCAGAAACAACTGTAACGCCTTCAGAAAATAAAACTTCGATTTCTTGTTGAAACTCGATGGGAACAGGAGTTTCAGCTCTACCTATTGAAGCAAATGCTAAAACAGGATTTTTTATTGGTGTATCAAATACCAGTACATTATTAGAAGCTAATGTATTTTGTATTACGTTTACCGAAGGAATTGTAAATTCACGGGGAAATGTTCCAGCTCTAAAAAGTAATGAGGTAACAATATCAAAATTGGAGGTATAAGTGTAATTTATTCCATTAATGGTTCCTGTAGCTGTTTTCCCATCAACATCGGGATCAGAACTCCAAAAATAGTTACTTTGTCTACATTCATTGATATCTAGAATACCATCGTTATCACTATCCTTATCAAAATCATCAATAACCCCGTCACCATCAGTATCCAAGCCAAGTTGACCAATCACTATGATTGGCATCAAAAAAATTAATAACAATAATTTTATTGACTTTTTCAATTAAATTCCCTCCTTTAATAATCGTCTAAAATAGCTAAAACGATTTTAGCCCCTGTTTGTTACAGGAAAAACCCTGCTAAAAACAAAAAATAAAAGGACTTAACAACCTCTTAAATAGAGAATTAACTTATTAGAAATAAAAACCTTTGATCCTAATTCCATTTGGTCCTGAATATTCTAATGTCGGAAAAGGCAGTTTTACTACCATCATAGCATCCAATAAAACTCTAACTGCTTTATGTTTTGTTGAGATTTTTGTCCAATCAATATCTATCGAAAAATAATATTGGCGATAACGTTGGATGTACTTAAAATCGCCTTTGTTATAAAATTCACTGTACATGTTTTCACCACTATAACCAAATGCAATGTTTAACCAATTTGGGATTTTTGAGTGTGGCACTATTCTGTTCAAATTAGCACTCAACCAATAAGTGTGGCCGTTATAATCATAAAAGAAACTTTGCAACTGATTTTCGCCTAAATACCAAGGTTTTTGTTCCGCCATTTTAGAGCGTTGGTAACTCATCTTCAATTTTATAATTTGATCGCCATACAATAACTCCTGCGCTACCAATAAAGCTGACCCAGAGGTGTTGGCAATTATATCTCCCCAAGAAAAACCCCAACCTTCATATAATCCATCATATATTTCGACAGGTGCTTGCAATACAAAACCTAAAGGACCACCGTAAATAAGTGATTTTGTTTTAGAAACACCAGCTTTTCGTAAACCATAATATCCTGTAAAACTTTCTTTATAAGCTGTTAAAGCATGACCATATTTATCCAACTGCAGCCAACCTTTATTGTCGTTGAAATAATGAAAAGGAACTCTTTCTTTATTATGATACCAGATATACTGAAGAAAGCTTAGTCCACCCAAATAAAAACCACTTTCTATGGCAATTAAAGTATTTGCTTTTTACGATTTATTGAATCTGGAAATTCTTGAATTTGGGCGCTTAACTTACCTAAATTCAGACATAAAATGAGGATTAAAATAAGTTTCTTCATCGCTTGTATAAACGATAGAGAATATAAGGGGTGCCTTATTTAATAATAAACTCAACTCTCCTATTCGAGGCCCTTAATTCCTTGTTGGTATTAGGTACTTTTGGAAGGGCTTCTCCAAAACCTTTCGACTTTAATCTCAGGGCTGAAACACCTCTTTCGATCAAGTAGTTTTTTACAGCTAAAGCTCGGTTATGTGAGAGAATCAGGTTAGTTCGGAAATCACCTATATCATCGGTATGTCCTTCAATTCTTATTGATATGTTTTTATTCTTGTAAAGAATTAAATAAATCTCATCCACCACTTCTTTTGCGGCATCCGTTAACTCATCGGAATTAGATTCGAAAACCAGGTTAGGTAGAATAATTGTGTCACCTTTCTCTACCTTAATTTCAGGTTTCTCTTCTACCACTGCAATCTCTTCTTCTTCCACCTCAACAATTTGTTCCTGCGGACATTTTTTATGGAATTTATTAAGCGATGGTAACCCTAATCCGGTATGCATTTTGTAATCGACAGTAATACAAATTTCCTCTGGTTGCCATTTTGCTTTTCCTCCAATTTCGTTGGGACGCTTTATTACTCCAATAAAGTTGCAACCTAATTCATAGGCTCTTCCATTAAAATCGGATGGAATGTACAAGCAACTATCCGGACCCATTTGAATATGTCCAAATCTGGCATTTGTCTGACTACCATGATGAAGTACCATTCTGGAAGCGTTGATTTTTGATTCCTTGTTATAATAAATTCTGAACTGATTTACCTTTTCACCCTCACATTCCGTAACATAAAGCAAACTGTCGTTAGGCGAAAAACATACTCCATAAACATCTGTTGGATCAGAGAAATTATCGATGAAAGCAAATTGTTTAGTAAGCCTACCTGTTCTATTATCAAACTCCATTAATTCAACTCCCCCTTTGTCTTTATCCTGCTTATGAAAGGTGGTGGCAATCACATTATAAGCATTGTTCACTGCCATTACTCCTATTTGAGGAGAAAACTCCGGATTCGTTCCTTCCACAGTTTCGAATTCTCCTTGAGAAACAATTGGTTTTTGAATACCCTTTTTATTTACCAAAAATGATAGGTATTCTTTTGATTTCCCTCTTCTTCTTAAGACAATCCAATAATCGATGCCGTTGCAGTGAGGAACAACTGTTCCTGCTTCCATGAAGTCACCTACTATAAACTCTTGATTAAACTTTTTAAAATGAATTTTTTCACCGACTTTTATTTCACTGAACACCCAACTTTGAACTCTTCCATTTCCTCCATCCGGTGTGATAATTAAATACCTGTCAACAGATTCGGGCAATTTAACAGCCATGATTTGAGCATGCGTTCCTCTGGCTGTTAAAAAAGTATCACACTCATAATATTTATCATTCCAAACCTTAGTTCCATCGGAATAGAAAAGCACATTTCCTTCTTCGTCCCCCATTACTAAAAATGGTTCGTTTTCCACCCGCATCCATCTGTTTTGGATTCCCTTTTGAGTAGTTTGACCAGTTTGCCCTCTCACCACAAATGGACTCCCTTTAGTGAAGTTTAATCCTGCTTGATATCCGAAATACCATTTGTTTGGTAATTTTTGAGCATTTGATAATGCTGAAAATAAAAGGAAAAATGCAAGGAAAATTCTAGTCATAGCATGGCTATTTAACTCCAAAATAACCTATTCCTTCGTTGATTAAAAGATATTTGGTTGGACAGTTGCTGGACACCCCTCAGCCTGAGGGGGTAAAACATTCCGTATATTTATAAAAGGAAGCATTTGCAGCTGGCATGAGTCAACCATTATTCGCATTAATAAAATCTTTAACCCCAACCGAGAAAGGGTACATCAAAAAATCAGGAGCAAAATCTGGTAAAGGATCTCATCTTTCAATTATAATCTATTATTTTTCTATGTTGAAATATTACGATTAAATTATTTTAAATACGCGATTGGGAAAAAATTTGTTTTAAAAAATTTTGGCAAAGTACAAGATAGATGCTCAAAATATCATTCAAAAACGACTCACTTTATTTCATGAAGAAAAGCAGATTGAAATAAAACTAAGGTCCCAATTTAATCAGGGAATCGTTTTGCATAAAAAGGGGTTGTTTGATTTGGCGATAAGGCAATATGAAAAGACTCTGAAAACGGCGCTTGAATACGAAGAGTTCTCTGTTGCACTATCTATTTATTATAAACTGCTCTCTTTATATTACGCAGGTAAACTAGGCGTTGAATTCCCCTACATGGTTGGCTTCCAATCATTGGTGAAAACGATGTCTGGTGAAAATAAAATCCAGGAGCTGAATACTGGTCTAGCAGAAATCCTTTTTGCTGATCACTTATCTGAACAGGAAAAGTTAGATCGAATTGCTAGTATTAAAACAAGCGCCGATGCCATTGAAAACACGGATGGATTTATAACAAAGTGGGGACAGTTTTGCATTAACACACATTCTAATTATTTGCTAAAAAATCATGAAGCCTCAAACAAAAGCAACAAAATCCAATTGGAGTTTTTGGCAGAGTATCCATTAATTCATGAAAAGGATCCACTCCGATATGTAAAGCACCTAATTAATTACATTAATGGGAAGTTTAATGTTTCCGCTTATGAGGAAATTCCGGCCCTTTTAGAAAAGCTAAGAACTCTTCATGTAGGGGATTTATCAGATCATTGCAACTTTATGAAATGGTCTTGCTATTATATTCATGCCATAAGTTATCATTTGCAAACCGGAGATTTTCAGGGTGCGAAAAAGGTTTTAGCAGAAGGTGATCCGTGGTTTGAAAAAGAAGAAGCCGAAGTACCAGATTATTTTAAGTTGCTTTTTTACGATGCCGCTTTTATTACCGAGTTTGGAAATGGAAATTATAAAGCCGCGCTTCAACAACTTAACAAACTGAGTAATTACAAATCTCAATTTAGAAGAGAGCTTCAAATTTCGGTAAAATTCTACAATATCATTTTACACTTTGAATTAGAGAATTTCGATTTAATTGGATCGAAAATTCGCTCCTTATACCGCGAGTTAAAAACACATCAACCACAGCTCAGCAAAGAATCAGAGACTATAAAATGGATAAGAAAGGGCGTTGAAAAAGTGAGTAACAAAATCGATTTCAAAAAGATTGCGCCTTCCTTATCCAGGGAACTGCGAGATTTACATAAAGGGGAAGATCACAGTTTAATGTATTTTCCTTTTTTGGTTGCTTGGTTAGATAGTTTTGAGGATCCTGAGAGTTTTTATAAAACTTATTCCGAGTTTTATTTGAAATGAGTTTGAGTTTTCGCACACAGATTAATATGATTACACAGATTATTTATAAATCTCAAATCACGTTAATCGTATTAATCTGTGTGCGATTTAACCAATAGTTTCCTCCCTTCGCAAGAATTACTTCTGAACTTTATATTCTCATCAGATTATTGAGATTATGGGATTTTTAGGATTTATAAATAATCTCTTTAATCATGTAATCCTAATAATCTTTTGAGACTTAACAAGCTATTTTTTAATTATCCTTTCAGTAGAAATTTCATTATTAATCTTAAGGAAGTAAATCCCAGATGGAAGTCCAGTCATATCGACATTAACAGAAAGTGAATTCGGTTTTTCAACTAAAACCTTAGCTCCTGTGAAATTAAACACCTCCAATTCCTCAATCATTAGATCCGATTTAATTTTAAACTTTCCTGCCGATGGATTAGGCCATACAATGATTACTGCGCCTGATTTAGTTTGCTCTTCCATAGAAGTTAAAAGCGTTATCATGCAGAACTCTTCGTTTGCTAATTCATTCTCAACCCTTAAAAGAATAGAATCGGCCTCGATGTTAAAGAGCTCCGCATAATAACTACCCTCATTACAATCTCTTATTTTACTCCATGATGATGCAGTTGGTAGATTAGAATTCCACCAATTAGATTCGTAAATAGCTCCTTCATAATTAACTCGATCTTTAGCGTTATAAATTTTCCCGCCAACATAATCTGGATAAGCTGAACACAAATTATAATCACCCAACATTTCAAATTCATAACAATCTTCCACCAAACAGAAATCTTGTGTTACTTGAGCATCTCCTGTTTCAAACTCAATAGATGAGCTTTGATTTACTAAAGCACTTCCATTTGATAATTTCCATGTAAACGGACTTTCAGAATTGTACATTAATAAACTAGTTCGGAACTGAATATGTGTCCCAGATGATAAATTATAGGAAGTTTGATATACATTATTTGAAAGAATTACCTCATCAACTCCAGCAGGAGCTAAAACTTCAAATTTTAAATTATTAGCGCCCAATTCCTCCACTTTAAGGTCTTCAAATTCAAAGGTTTCTTTACTATCTAATGTTGTGCTAATAGGATGAGAACTGTACAACACATTATTAACAAATAATAGTAAGTTCCCGCCTTCAATTGGACTTTCACCCATGTTTTTAATGATTACATTCCCTGTGATATCATCACCACATAAGGACTCAAAACCATTTACTTCGGCAATAGATAAATCATAATCTGGCTTTTTTGAAGTAGGTAAACTTCCATTGATATCATAATATCCAAATGAACTGTAAGTTGTAAAACCATCGTTAGCTGTGTTTTCTGATCCAGAGGCAATTATCAAATAATACTTTCCGGAAGGTAAAGTTTCCTTAATCAAACCCGATCTATTCCCAACATGATTATCTGTTGCCAAAACATCTCCTGATTCATTTTCTAATGTAATATGAACATCTAAATTCGTATGCTCCACTGATGTTCCTACATTTAAATCCACCGGTCCGTCTTCTGTTAATTCAAACTGGAAAGTATCAACGTCTAATCGATTTTCAATTATTCCATTATTATCTTCTCTATTTAAGGTATCTCCTTTACCAATAACCAAGGTTTGAATGGCATTTTTATCGTCTTCTGCAAAACCTAAATGACTACCTATGATTTCTAAATCATCTTGTGCCTGACTAGCAAATTCGTATTCGCCTAAACTCCATGTCACAAACTTTCTTCCGTAACTGGTTCCCATAATTGGGGCCCAGTCAGCATGACCATCATAATAAGGTATACTAGGGCCAGGCCACATAGTACCATCATGAAACAGCCCCAAACCATGACCAATTTCATGACTTCCTATGTGTGCAATGGCAATTAAATCTTCACTTGAATTTTTACTGTTGACTAAACTTCCGCTTCCTGTCCCAAAAATGTTCACTAAAGAAAGTCCTCCCACTTTATTTAAGCCAGTACAATGTCCAATCACTAACTTCATTTTTTTAGTTTCATCATAAGTATCAAAAACAGCATGATCAGTGGTAATATTAACGTCAAACATGATAAAATCAGCAGCGATTACCTCCCAAACTTTTCGCATTTGATCAGACGTATATTCCGAGTCGTAAACTTCCGGAAATCTGTATCCCCAACCGGAAATATCTTCTCCGTCAAAATCTAACAGTATAGCCGTTTCTGCTCCCGATCTACTTTGTAAATTGTAAGCATTCGCTGTTAAATTGTTTCCTAGCGGTAGCTGTTGTTCGTCACGATATTCGTAATGCTTGGTTGGATGATGATCATGAAGTAATGATCCTTTTTCGTTGGGAAGAACTTGCTCTAAATCTGTCTCTACAAAAAAGGATCCCAACTTTGATTCTTGAAAACTGTAAACTTTGTTTTTTGAGTAATCTATTAAGAAACCTCTTGAACTTTCAGCAAATGTTTTGATGGAGAAATAAACTAAATCAGTTTTATCGGATCCGGTAACTACAGAAGTGCTTTCTGATTTAATAAAATTCAATTTAATCATACGAATAATTTGATCACTTGTGCGAAGGTTAACATGAGCGGATCGTTTGCTAAAAAGATCTTTTATTGATTGTTCTAAATAAATTGTATCGTTTTGTGCGATAGCTATCGAAATATTCAAAATAGCTAAAACAATTAGGGTAAATTTTAATTTCATAAGGCTTGATTTTGGTTCAAATCTCGATTTAAAACAAGGGAGGTGTAAAACCAAAAACCTAGAGTTTTTTACATTTCGGAAACCCTATTAAATATTACAAAGTTTTGATTTAAAGTTGATTAATATTTTTTAACCCTACATTTTACTCAATCTAAACAAGAATCAATATTCAATAAACTATATCTCATATAACATAATTCTATCGTTTTAAATTTTAAATAACTTTTGTTTATTATAGATTTAGATTCATAATCGAAAACTATTAGAAAAATGAATTTTACAGGTAAAGAATTCCCAAACATTACGGTAAACGCAACTAACGAATTAGGAGATGTTTTCCCATTAAATATTGTAGAAAAAGCTAAAGCTGAAAAGAAGAAGATTTTGCTTTTTTGGTATCCAAAAGATTTCACGTTTGTTTGTCCAACTGAATTACATGCCTTCCAAGCTGCGCTTCCAGAATTTGAAAAAAGAAACACAATTGTCGTAGGCGCGTCAGTTGATACAGCAGAGGTTCACTTTGCTTGGTTAAACACAGCAAAAGATAACGGAGGAATTGAAGGTGTTACTTATGATTTAATTGCAGACAGTAACAGAAACCTTTCGAGTGTTTTAGACATCCTTGACGCTACACCAGGTGAATTTGACGAAAAGCTTAACAAACAGTTTTTAGTTGGTGATAACGTTACTTACCGTGCGACTTTCCTTTTAGATGAAGAAGGTGTTGTATTCCACCAAGGAATTAACCACATGCCAGTTGGAAGAAACGTAAATGAGTTCTTAAGATTAATTGATGCCTACACGCACGTTCAGGAGCACGGAGAAGTTTGTCCGGCAAACTGGGAAGAAGGAAAAGACGCTATGAATGCCAACAGAGATGGTGTAGCCGATTATTTATCAAATCATTAATAACCTAAAAAACCAATAATTATGTTACAGGAGTTAGATCAAGATAATTTACAAGAGATTGTAAATTCGAACGATAAAGTCATCGTACAATATTCTGCTGGATGGTGTGGAAATTGTAGAATGATTAAACCAAAATTTAAGCGTTACAGTCAGGAAACTGAAGGGGTACAATTTGTATTAGTTGATGCGGAAAAATTCCCTCAATCTCGTCAGTTAGCCAACGTAAATAACTTGCCAACATTTGCGGCTTTCGAAGGAGGTGCTTTTAAGGATCAAATTCAAACTAACAAGGCGGATGTACTAAAGGATTTTATTGATGGAGTGAGCAAATAAGCTCACTTCCTTCAATAATTTAAAGAACAACTAAAAACAAAGTATCATGAAATTACCCGTTATAAAACACTTAAATAATTTCATCACCGAGAACGATGAAGACTACATAAACGAAACGCTTGAAGTTTTAGAAGATTTGGCAGAAGCTAAAGGTTTAAAAGATGAAGAGTTAGATGTAATTGGAGAGCTAATCTCTAACATGTATGGAGCGCTTGAAGTAAACAAAATGATTAAAGACGGAACTCCAGAAAAAGAGGCGTTAAATACTTTTATGCAGCGTGTTTTAGGATCTATTGATCAGTAGGAAAAAGCCCCCTCAGCCTGCGCCAGTTTCCCCAAAGGTGAAGCACTTCACTTAGGTTCTTATTCTTCGAATTTAATTAAGCAGGAACCTTAGCGAATTGCTTTAATATTTGGTAATGCCTACCAATCGCCTTAAAGAAACTACCATTGGTGTAGTAAGGAACATCAAACTCTTTTGCTGTTTCTCTTACAATTTTGGAAAGTTTGCGATAGTGAACATGGCAAATTCCAGAGAACAAGTGGTGCTCAATTTGATAGTTTAAACCTCCAATATACCAACTGAATAATCTGCTCTTTTGGGAAAAGTTCGCAGTAGTTTGTAATTGGTGAATGTGCCAACTGTTTTCTATTACATTGTCCGAATTTTCCTTTGGGAAATCCATCTCAGGCATTACGTGCGCTAATTGGAAAATTAAACTCAAAATTAAGCTACATACATAATGCATCAAGAACCAACCTAGTAATGTTGTTCCAACTGGTAAATCCAAAACGAATATTGGTAACACTAAGATGTAAGAAAAGTAAAATAGCTTCCAAAGAATTATAATGGCTAACTCCTTTCCATAATCTTCTTCCTTGATTAATCCTTTTCTTTTAAAACGACCAACCTGTAATAAATCCTTCCACATTACCCAGCCAAACGTCATTAAACCGTATGCAAAAATGAAGAATCTATGTTGATATTTATGAATTGGTTTATGCTCATGGTGAGGGGAAAACCTGAAAAATCCTGGTCCATCAATATCCTCATCCATCCCTTCTACATTAGTAAAAGTATGGTGCAAAACATTATGCTGAAGTTTCCAAAGCATTGCACTTCCTCCGACAACATTTAACAATAAGCCCATTAAACGGTTAACTGTTTTGTTTCGCGAAAAAGCTCCATGGTTTCCGTCGTGCATGATAGATAAACCTATACCTGCCATTCCTACACCACTTAAACACCATAGTCCAATTACGGCCCAGGTATTAGTCACTGTACTTGTAAAAATCACAGCTAAAGGCGCAAAAAACATAGTAATCATCGTGAAAGATTTGAAAAACATATTAAAGTTCCCGTATCTATCAATTTTATTGCTCTTAAAGTATTCGTCTACTCTTTGCTTAAGTACTTTTGAAAACTCTGGACGGAAATTCTTATCGAATTTAATGGTGTTTGACCTCATTACTTGCAAGGTACGACTAATAAACATGGGAAACCAGTAAATCGATTTTACTTATAAACATTGAAATTTGTTAATATTTCATAAGGATGGAAATGTTTCAAAAATCATGATGGATGTCATTTTTACTTGGTTCTAAATATCATAGTTTTGACATCAAATTGATTAACATGAAAATCTACTTTCATTTTTTGCTAATTGGCGCTCTTGCTTTAGTTGGTTGTTCTGAGAAAAAACAGATTACCAAGCCTACGATTTCTGATTTTACAACATCAGTGTATGCTTCTGCGGAAGTTCGGCCAGAAAACTATTACTTAGTATACGCCTCTTCGCCAGGTATTCTGGAGGACTGGTTTGTAGAAGTAGGCGATACTGTTAAAAAAGGGCAGTTAATCGCACAATTAAAAAACGATAATTCTCAGATAAATTTTGAATCTGCAGAGCTATCTAATCAATTAGCTTCAGAGAAGTACAAAGGAAAGGCAAGTGCTTTAAAGGGTATTGAAACTGAAATTGCTGCCTCCAAAAAGCAATTGGTAATCGACAGTACTAACTATGCCAGATTAGCTAAACTTTGGCAACAAAAAATAGGGGCTTTATCGGATTTAGAAGCTGCTCAATTGAGGTATGATTTGACTAAAAATAGATTGGATAATTTGGAACAGCGTTTACATTCCTCTCAAGTAGAATTAAAAAATGCTTACCTGCAATCCGAAAAGAATTTAAAAGTTGCGTTATCTCAATTAGGTGATTTTGGAGTGAAGGCCGTTGTTGATGGAAAGGTTTTCGATACCAAGAAAAAAGTTGGGGAATTAGTTACGATTCAAGAACCAATTGCAGCAATTGGATCCGATAAAACTTTTATGATTGAAATGTGGGTTGATGAAGTCGATATCTCAAAGGTAAGAATTGGTCAGAAGGTTTATATCCGATTAGACGCCTATTCTGAAAAGGCTTTTGAAGCTTCTGTAGCTAAAATTTACCCTGAGAAAAACACCAAAAATCAATCGTTTAAAGTTGAAGCTAATTTTAACAAAGCACCAAAGCAGTTGTATTCTGGATTATCTGGAGAGGCTAATATTGTTCTGAATGAAAAATCAAATGCATTGATTTTACCTCAAGAATTCTTGTTATCTGATAATACGGTTCTCACTAACGAGGGAATTATAACGATCACTGCGGGAGAGAAGAACATGTCGCATGTTGAAATTCTTTCAGGGGTTGATACAAATACTGTAATAGTTCATCCGTCGCACAATGAGTGATTTTGGTTTAATATTTAAAATAACTAGAACCCATCTTTTATCGAGGAAGAAGCAATCTGCCATTGCTGCTCTTGGTGTTACATTTGGGATTGGAACCTTCATTATCATGATGGGATTCATGACGGGATTGAACGGCTTGTTGGACGGTTTAATCCTTAACAGAACTCCACATGTTCAAATATTTAATGAAATTGAACCTAGTGAAGTTCAACCAATAGAAATGGCACTACCTGAACAAGTTCATTTCGTTCAATCGGTAAAACCCGTTACCAACGCAGCTAAAATTCATAATGCTTTACCATTAATGGCTGAACTAAGGCGGGACAAAAGGGTTAAAGGAGTTACTTCTCAATTAAGCGCAAAGATTTTTTACGCAGCTGGGGCAAGTGACTTAAATGGAGTCGCAACCGGAGTTAATATCGAAGAAGAGGATCGACTTTACAATATTTCCAACTATATAACCAGCGGGGACTTTCAGGGAATAATGAAAGAAAAAAATACGATCATTTTAGGTGCTGGAATTGCTAAGAAATTAAGCTTAAGAATTGGGGATAAGATCCAGTTAAAAAATACCATGGGCGCTATTTTCCCGATGAAAATTGTAGCCCTTTATCAAAGTGGTTTAGCTGAAGTAGATAACATTCAAAGTTTTGTTAATCTTGGAACTGCACAAAGATTAATGGGGGTTGGAAACAACTACATCACTAATGTGAATGTAAAGCTGAATGATGTAAACCAGGCCTTGGATTTTTCGAAAGAAATGACGCGCAGGTTTAATGTAAACGCCTTAGATATTAATACTGCCAATGCTCAATTTGATACAGGAACAAGCATTCGAAACTTAATTACCTATGCTGTTTCGGTTACACTACTTGTGGTTGCTGGATTTGGTATTTACAACATCCTAAACATGTTTATTTACGAAAAAATGGATGACATTGCCATTCTAAAAGCCACAGGGTTTGCGGCTAGTGATGTATCAAAAATATTCATTTCACAAGCTATTCTAATTGGATTCTTCGGAGGGTTGTTCGGATTAATATTCGGGTTCGTTGTCTCCTGGTTAATCAGTCAGACACCATTTGATACCGAAGCGCTTCCAACAGTAAAAACCTACCCTGTAAACTTTAACCCAGGCTACTATGTATTTGGGATGATATTCGCCATGGTTTCAACCTTTTTAGCAGGCTATCTTCCATCAAGAAAAGCGAAGAAAATTGATCCAGTTGAAATAATTAGAGGAAAGTAATGAGTTTATTAAAAACAGAAAATATCAATAAATACTTCCGTGATCCTGTATTGTTTCACGCTTTAAAGGATGTTACTTTCGAATTGCAAAAAGGAGAATTTGCTTCCATCATGGGGAAGTCTGGATGTGGTAAATCAACCTTATTATATATCCTTTCTACAATGGATACTGATTACGAAGGTAAACTCTATTTTAATGACGAATTAATTACCAATAAATCTGCCGAAGAACTCGCTAAATTACGAAACGAACATATTGGTTTTGTTTTCCAATTCCATTACCTACTCCCTGAATTTTCTGTCCTAGAAAACGTTATGTTTCCAGGTTTGAAATTGGCCAAGAAATCGAAAGAAGAAGTGGAGTTTGATGCAATGGAAAAGTTGAAGTTGCTGGGCATGGAAAGTCAAGCTTTAAAGGGTGCGAACAAACTTTCTGGTGGCCAGAAACAACGTGTTGCTATAGCACGTGCTTTGATTAATAACCCAAATATTATAATGGGTGATGAACCTACTGGAAACTTGGATTCTAAAAACTCAGATAACGTTTTTAATATTTTCAAAGAGTTAAATCAAACAGAGGACTTATCATTGCTAGTTGTTACTCATGATACTGAGTTTGCCGAAAAAACTGATCGGATCATCGAAATGGGTGATGGTATGATTATTTGACTTTGAAAGTCGCCCGCGGATCCCGCTAATCTCACAGATCATTTATGGAACAACAAAGTTGTTCTTTATTATCCTTTAAGTATAGATTAAAAGAGCTTTGCACTTAAAGAGAAATCTATGAAATTAGCGGGATCCGCGGGCGAAATAATCTATTTGATAAAACTTAAAGCAGTGTTATTAAACTGCTCATAGGCTTCTACGTTTACAATGTGTCCGCAATTAGGGATAACCACCAAATCGGAATTTGGGTTTCTACCTACAAAATCCTTTATGGGTGGTAAAAACATATAGTCCTCGTCTCCCATTACAAATAGCGTTGGAACATTCACAGTTTTTTGTCTGAATATCTTAAGCACTTTATTTACATCAGTAGTCAACTTATACCACTTCATGAACTCTTTTTGATAGAGCTTTTTAGCCTCTTTTACAAAGATGTTTCTAGAGGGCTTGTGCTTCTTTCTTGGTAAAATAATAAAAGCGAAAAGTCTGTAAAGTAACATGTAAGGAAGAATGGATTTCAACCAATAGCCAACCTTCATTAATATTTGACTTTGGAAATTCAATTTTAAAATGGCTCCAGCCAATAACATTGAGTCTACACGTTCTGGGTGCTTTTCAGCAATTTCTCTAATCAAAATTGTACCTAAAGAAATACCTATGAAATGTGAAGATTTAATATTTAAATGATCCAGTACTTCCACTACATCCTGCGCAACAAACTCAAAAGAATATTTCCGAACTGTTTTAAGATTTAGTTTCGATTTACCATGTCCGCGGAGGTCAACTAAAAGCACATTATACTTTTCCTTAAAAGCTTTTATTTGTCGGAACCAAACACTTGAAGAACCGCCTGCCCCATGCACAAATGTTACCCATTGGGTACTCGTAGGATGATTATATGTGGTGTAATGTAACACAGATAGGAAACGAAATGTTAATTTGAAATGTGGTTTATTTAAGCAGACTGAGACTCTGAGCTTGAAACGTTTTTATTAACGTTAAGCATTTCTTTAGCCGTTTTAATAATAGCTGCTTTATCATAGTTACACTCAGCATGTAATTCTTCTTGCGTTCCGTGCTCGATGTATTTATCAGGAATTCCTAATCGCTTGATCTGAGCATTATAACCGTTATCGGCCATGAACTCGATGATAGCACTTCCCATTCCTCCAACAACACATCCGTCTTCAACAGTGATTACTTTGCTGAACTTCCCGAATACTTCATGTAAAAGAATCGAATCAAGTGGCTTAGCAAAACGCATATCATAATGAGCAGCGTCAACACCAGCTTCAGCAAGCTCTTTACAAGCATCAACTGCATAGTTACCAACATGACCTAAAGAAAGAATAGCAACGTCATTCCCGTTTTTAACCTTTCTACCTGTACCGATCTTAATTTCCTTGAATGGTGTTTTCCATTCTGTCATCACTCCTTTACCTCTTGGATAACGGATTGAGAAAGGACCTTTATCTGGTAATTGAGCCGTGTACATCATGTTTCTTAACTCTTCTTCATTCATTGGTGAGGCAACAACGATATTAGGAATACATCTCATGTAAGCAATATCATAAGCACCATGGTGTGTTGGTCCGTCAGCCCCTGCAATTCCAGCACGATCTAAACAAAACACAACATTTAAGTTTTGAAGCGCAACGTCATGAATCACTTGATCATAAGCACGCTGCATAAAAGAAGAGTAAATATTACAAAAAGGAACTAATCCTTGAGTAGCTAATCCTGCCGAGAAAGTCACGGCATGTTGTTCGGCAATTCCAACATCGAAAGAACGATCGGGCATTGCTTTCATCATGATATTTAAAGAACTACCCGTTGGCATTGCCGGCGTAATTCCCATGATTTTTTCATTCTTTTCGGCTAATTCAACGATTGAGTGTCCGAAAACATCTTGGTACTTTGGAGGTTGAGGACTTTTTGGAGTCACTTTTACAATCTCCCCAGTATCCTTGTTAAACAATCCCGGTGCGTGCCACTGAGTTTGATTTCCAGACTCAGCTGGTTCGTAACCTTTACCTTTCTTAGTTAAAACATGTAATATTTTTGGACCAGGAATATCCTTTAAGTCCTTAAACGTTTTTACTAAATGCTTAACATCGTGCCCGTCAACAGGACCGAAATATCTGAAGTTGAATGATTCAAATAAATTGGAAGTTCCTAAAACAGAAGTTTTAACTGCATCCTGAATTTTAGAAGCAATCGATTGAGCATTTGGTCCGAATTTACTGATGTGACCTAATAAATTCCAAACCTCATCTTTTACCTTATTATAAGCGGCAGATGTAGTAATATCGGTAAGGTATTCATTGAGCGCAGTAACGTTAGGATCAATCGACATACAGTTGTCGTTTAACACCACTAACAAATTACTATTCTCAACACCACCATGGTTTAAAGCTTCGAAAGCCATTCCGGCAGTCATTGCTCCATCACCAATAACGGCAATATGTTGTTTATCTTTCTGACCTAAATATTTACTAGCAACACTCATTCCTAGTGCTCCAGAAATGGATGTAGAAGAGTGCCCAACACCAAAAGTATCGTACTCACTTTCTGATCTTTTTGGGAAACCGCTTAATCCACCATAAACTCTTTGAGAAGGAAAATCATCACGACGACCAGTGATAATTTTATGACCATACGCTTGGTGACCAACGTCCCAAACTAACTGATCTTCTGGAGTATTAAAAGCATAATGAAGTGCGGTTGTTAGTTCCACTACCCCAAGACTGGCACCGAAGTGACCTCCTTTTTGGGAAACAACCTCAACAATATAATCCCTCAATTCATCACAAAACTGTGGTAAATCCTTCGATCTCAACTCCTTTAGATCCTTTGGACTATTAACTGCTTTTAATAATTCTCCTTGCTTAAACTCCATGTCGTTCGCCAAACGCAAATTTAGGTAAAATAATGGCTCCAATAAAGGTATTTTAACGAATAAACGGAGTATTTAACCGGCTTTAACTTATTATTTGTTCCAACAACCATGGAAACCATTCAGCATCCATTTTGTTCCTTTCAACACTTTTTCATCTGGTTTTAGGGAATAGTTAATAAAATTTGCGTGGGAAAATTTTTCGTACCAGAAACATAATTAACCAAAAAATGTTTCCTGGTAAACGTTTTTGTGTTATTTTTGTACCCAATGAAGAATATTGAGATAGTAGATCCAAAGGAAGTTTCTCTTTTAGAAAGAGTTACAGAGGTTTATGTTCGTGAGGGATTGAAGAAAATCACGATGGATGACATGGCTAAGAAGCTAAATGTTTCCAAAAAAACGCTTTATAAGTACGTTAAAAATAGAAAAGAGTTGATTTTAAAGTCAACAATTTTTCATGTTCAGAGAGAAAGATTAAAAATTATTGAAATCCAGGAAAAGGAATTAAATCCGATTTTGGAGCATCATGAATTGGCTCAGTTCTTTTTACAAACGTTAACTCAAATTAATCCTGTTTTGCATTACGATATGCAGCATTACTTTACGGAATCTTGGGAATTCTTAAATGAGCATTTCAATGGATTTATTTTTAAGAGCATATTTAAAAACCTAAAAAGAGGACAAGCTGAAGGTCTTTACCACAGTGAATTTGATGCCGAAATAATCGCGAAGTTCTTTACAACAAGGATTGATATTATATTCGACGGTGAATTATTCCCAGACCAGTCTAACTTCGGACAGGTTTACTTGGAATATTTAACCTATCACTTAAACTCAATTACTTCCGATAAAGGAAAAGATATATTAAACCAACTAGACTTTAAACAACTTTAAAATGCGATTAAGCAATAAAACCATAAAGCAACTTGCCCTAGGACTTACATTAGTAAGTACAAGTTTGAGTGCTCAGGACTTCACCCTAAAGCAAGCTCAAGATTATGCCATCGAGCACTATTATGAGTCCGTTAATGCAGGGTTAGACATAAAAAAATCTAAGGCCAAAATATGGGAAACCACAGCTATTGGTTTACCACATGTTAATGCAACTGGTTCGTACAGATATGCAGCTGACCTGGAATTTGATTTCGACTTATCAGGAGGAATTCCTCCAGGACAAGATTTCATTGCCGCTTTCGCTGCAGATAACATTTCACAAGGGAAAATTGAGGCAACTCAGTTGATTTTTGACGGAAGTTATATTGTTGGATTACAAGCTTCAAAAAAATATCATGAATTCTCTACAGCTTCATTAGAAAAAACCAACAATGAAGTTAGGAGCATAATTGCTTCCTCTTACTATTTAGTTTTAGTTGCTGGAGAAAATGTTGAAATTTTGGATGGAAGTTTAGAAACTATTGAAACTTCAATTAAAGAGACGGCGGCACTGGTTGAACAAGGTTTCTTGGAGGAAACTGAATTAGATCAATTAGAGTTAATGAAATCTGATTTAGAAAGTTCTTTACAAAGTGCTAAACAATCCCAAAATGTGGCGGTAAAAATGCTAAAGTTAAACTTAGGATTGGATTTATCAGCTACCATTAATCTTACAGATAGTTTAAAGGGAATCGTTGAGCAAATTAACATTGAAGCTTTAACAGGACAACAATTTGATGCTGGTGGTAATCCAGATTTAAAAGTTCTGGAAATTCAAAAAGACCTATTAAAATTGGACTTAAAGAGATATAAAGCTCAAAGATTACCAACTGTTGCTGCTTTCTACCAATACCAAAACACAGCATACCAATTTGAATGGGACTGGTTAAAAGACGCCACTTGGTTTGATGCTCAAAACGTTGGATTATCTATTTCTGTTCCAATATTAAGTTCTGGACAACAAGGAGCGGTTATAAAACAAGCGAAATTAGAATACAATAAAATTCAGAATTCATACGACTATGTGCAAAAAGCAATGAGTATTCAGTTTACTAATGCTGTTAATGATCTGAATACTAAAAATTCAAATCTTGAAAATGCTCAGAAAAGCTTAGCAATTGCAGACAAAATTTATGATAGAACTCAGAAGAAACACAAAGAAGGTTTGGCTTCGAGTTTCGAACTATCACAAATGAAAAACCAGGTCTTACAATCGCAAGGAAAATACATCCAAGCATTATTCGACTTGTTGAATGCTAAAGCTGAATTAGACAAACTTCAAAACAAATAAACTAGACTAAAAGACTATAAAAGATATAAAAATGAAAAAATTTGGAATCGCAATATTAGGAGCATCGGTAGCACTTGCTGGATGTGAACCAGGTTTAGAGCAATTGAAAGACAACAAAAAGTCGATGATTGCTAATCATAAACAAGCATTAAGAGATTATGATAAAGCTTTACATGAAATTGATTCAGTAATTAAGGCTCATCCTGATTACAAACCTGATTCAATTGAGATTAAAACTGTTCCTGTTACAGTTAAGAATGTAGATATTAAAACCTTCGAGCATTTCTTTGAAGTTCACGGAAACGTAGAAGTTGTAGAAAATGCCAACCTTTTTGCTGAGGCTCCTGGTAATGTTAAAAAAATCCATGTTTCTGAGGGACAATCTGTAAAGAAAGGAGATGTTTTAATCTCGCTTGATGCTGCTCAATTAGAATCTGGGATCAAAGAATTAGAAAAAGGATTAGAGCTTGCAACTAAGGTTTACAACAAACAAAAAGCGCTTTGGGATCAAAAAATTGGTTCCGAAATTCAATTCTTAGAAACTAAGAATAATAAAGAAGCTTTAGAACAAAAATTAGTAACGATGAAAGAGCAATTGGATATGTATAAAATCCGAGCGCCTTTCAACGGTATGGTTGACGAAATCATGCCAAAAGTTGGTGAAGCTGCAGCTCCTGGATTCCCGGTGGCAAGGGTGATGAACTTAGGAAGAATCTTCTTAGAAGGAGATGTTTCAGAGAAATACATTACCTCTGTAAAAGCTGGAGGATTTGTTGAAGTAAAATTCCCATCATTAGGAGAATCAGTTAATGCTAAAGTAACTAGAGTTGGAAACTTTATTAACCCTGCGAATAGAACTTTTAATGTAAAAGTTGAATTCAATAACCCTGGGGGGAAATATAAGCCTAACCAGTTAGCGGTTATGAAAATTAGAGATTACAAGGCTGAAAATGCTTTAGTAATTCCATCAAGAATTGTTCAACAAGACAGGAGTGGACAAGATTATGTTTATACCTATGAAGGTTCGGATGTTAAACGTGTTAAAAAGCTAAAACTAGAACTTGGGAAATCATACGAAGGGTCAGTTGAAGTTATCTCTGGATTAAATGCTGAAACCGTTTTAATCGACAAGGGAGCTAAATCAGTTCAGGCTGAAGATGCAATTGAAATCAAAAAATAATTCAAGCCATCACTATTTAAAAGATAAAAGAGATGTCAGAACAAAAAGATAAAGGACTAAAAAAGTTTGGGTTATCAACCCTTGCTTTAAAAAATCCTACTACAGTAATTGTACTTACGTTTATCCTTGCTTTTGTTGGAATGAGCTCATACAACAGTATGCCTCGAGAAGCATTCCCTGAGGTAGTTATTCCACAAATTTATGTTGGAACTCCTTATCCAGGAAACTCTCCATTGGATATTGAAAAACTGATTACAAGACCTTTAGAGAAGGAGATTAATACAATCACAGGAATTGATAAGGTAAAATCTACCTCTGTTCAAGGTTATTCAACAATCGACATTCAATTCGACTTTTCGGTTACTCCGCAACAGGCGTTAAGAAAAGTAAAAGATGCAGTTGATAAGGTAATGGGTGAGCCTTCTTTCCCAAAAGATTTACCAGCTGATCCAAACGTGTTTGAAATGAACATGTCCGAATTAACTCCTGCATTGAACGTTAACTTGTCGGGAGATTTCTCAATGGACATGTTAAAGGAATACGCTGAAATTCTTGAAGATAGAATTGAAGATATCCCTCAAGTTACCAAGGTAGATATTCGTGGTACACAAGAGAAGGAGGTTAAGATTGATGTTAATCCATACAAAATGGCTAGTATGGAAGTAACCTTCGGAGATATTGAAAATGCAATGGCACAGGAAAACATGACCATCTCTGGTGGAGATGTTGTTGTTGATGGTGTAAGAAGAAACGTTCGTTTAGTTGGAGAATTTAACGACTGGAGAGACATTCCAAATATGATCGTTAAAAACGAAAAGTTCAACATTGTTAGATTAAGAGACGTTGCTGAAGTAAGCTACGAAGGAAAAGAGAGAATTAGTTTCTCCAGAGAATATGGTGCGCCAGTAGTAATGCTAGATGTAATGAAGAGAGGAGGTGAAAACCTAATCGAAACTTCAGATGCAGTTTATGCATTAATTGACGCAGCTAAAAAGAATGATTTCCCTGAAGGATTAGAAATAACAGTTACCAATGATTTAACTGGAAAAACTAAAACTCAGGTAAGTGAGTTAGAAAACTCAATCATCTTTGGAACTATCCTGGTTGTAATGGTATTACTTTTCTTCTTAGGATTAAGAAGTGCAGCATTCGTAGGAATTGCAATTCCTCTTTCGATGTTTATTGCCTTCTTCATCTTAAATACAATGGGGGTTACCCTAAACATGATGGTATTATTCTCGCTTGTACTTGCATTAGGAATGTTAGTAGATAACGGGATTGTAATCGTGGAAAATATTTACCGTTTAATGGACGAAGGATACCGTCCATTTAAAGCTGCCCAATATGGGGCTGGTGAGGTAGCTTGGCCAATTATTGCTTCAACAGCAACTACTCTGGCAGCATTCGTACCATTAGCTTTATGGCCTGGTATTATGGGAGAATTCATGAAGTTCTTACCAATCACTTTAATGATTGTATTAGGGTCTTCGTTATTTGTAGCATTAGTAATTAATCCTGTATTAATTGCTTTAATGGCCAGAATGAAACCTAAAGGTGTAAGAAGCCTTGCTTGGGTAATTTTAGTCCTTGGTTTATTAATTTCTGTTGGAGGAGCTCCAGGTGGAGGAAACATGTTTGTTTTCATCGCCATCTTTATCTTCATTAACCCTAAATTGATTAGTCCTGTTACTAATAAGTTCCAGCTTTCATTCTTACCTAAATTGGAAAATGTTTACAAGAAGTTCCTAGCATTTGCTATGTTAAGAAAGCGTCCAATTTGGTTCTTCTTTGGTGTAATTGGAATGTTTATTTCATCAATCTTTTTAATAATGGCTTTCCCTCCTAAGGTTGTATTCTTCCCAGGAAATGAGCCAGCATACTTAAACGTTTTCATTGAAAAACCTATTGGAACAGATATCAATGAAACCGATAAAGATTCAAGGATAATTGAAGAGAAAGTAATTAACTACTTCCAACAAGTTCCAGGATACTTTTATAAGGTTGGAGAAAATGGAGTTAAAGAAACTATTCAAGTTGATTCAAACTTAATGCCGCTTGTTAAATCTATTATTGCTCAGGTTGGTAACGGAACTTCTGATCCTGCCCAGGGACCATCTATGGCGAACACTCCTGAGAAAGCAAGGATTCAAGTTTCATTCGAAGAGTTTGCTGATCGTAAAGTAAAAATCAACGGAAAAGAAGAGTTAATTTCTACGTCTGATATCATGAATACAGTTAGGGATTTACTTTCAGGAAATCCTGGTGTAAGAGTAGTTGTTGACAAAGATCCTGCAGGTCCTCCAATGGGTAAAGACATTAACATCGATATTTCTGGTGATGATTTTGATGAATTGGTTGCAGAAGCTGAAAAAATGCTTTCTTTCATCAAGAACAAGAACGTTCCTGGTGTTGAGGATCTAAAAATGAACATCGAAACTGGTAAGCCAGAGTTAATTATTGATGTTGATGAGCAAAAAGCGAGAAGATTAAATATCTCTACAGCTTCTATCGGTATGCAAATCAGAACTGCCTTGTTTGGAAAAGAGATTTCTAAGTTCAAACAAGGTGAAGATGAATATGATATTACTTTAAGAATGAATGAATATTCCAGAAATAATATCGACAATTTATTAAACCAGCCAATCACATTCCGTGACATGTTAACTGGTCAAATTCGTCAGGTTCCAATTTCTGCTGTAGCAACAGTAAAGAAAACCTCAACGATTTCATCTGTAAAGAGAATCGAGTTAAAGAGAACTATTTCACTTCAATCTAATGTATTGAAAGATGATGGTTATAACCCAAATGAGGTTGTTGCTGAAATGAAAGATGTATTAGCTGATTATGAAACAGCTGAAGGTGTTTCGTGGAAGTTCACAGGTCAGCAAGAAGAACAAGCAAAAGAAATGGCTTTCTTAGGAACTGCTTTAGGTATTGCAATCTTCTTAATCCTATTAATTATCGTTGCTCAATTTAACTCGATTTCTGCGCCAGTTGTAATTCTGTTCGCTGTATTGATGAGTTTCACTGGAGTATTTACAGGATTAATCAGTGCAGGTATGGAATTCGTAATCATTATGATGATGATTGGTATTATTTCACTTGCTGGGGTTGTTGTAAACAATGCGATTGTATTAGTGGATTACACCAAACTATTAATGACTCGTAAAGAGTTGGAGTTAGGGATTTCAGGTGAAGGAAAAGAAAGATTAACTATTCCATATGTAATTGAAGCTGTTATTGAAGCTGGTAGAACAAGACTTCGGCCTGTACTACTTACAGCGATCACAACTGTACTTGGATTGTTACCAATGGCGATTGGTTTAAATATCGATTTCTTAGGATTCTTCGCAAGCGGTGATCCTGCAATTAGTATTGGTGGTGATAACGTTATTTTCTGGGGACCAATGGCTTGGACCATCATCTTCGGATTAACGTTCGCAACATTCTTAACATTAGTAATTGTGCCAGTATGTTTTTACTTGGCATTAAGATTAAAATATTTAATACTAGGGATTCCTAGATATTAGAAGGATTGGCTTTTAGTTGTTTTGAAAAGGGGTAAGGCGTTCTGCTAAGCCCCTTTTCTTTTTTTACCCCCTCAGTCCTAATCTTTAACTTTTTGAAGTAAAGCTGTTTTAGGAATTTTAAACTCCTTAACTACCTTATATTCTCCCGTTTCAATAAGTTCTTTTTGGTTCTTTTGAAAACAGTACACGAAATCTGTTCCCTTAATAATTCCCTTTCTTGAATGCTTTGGAACTTCATCTAAATTCTCTTGAAAATTGAACTCGTAATATTCCCAAGCTGGACCAAATAACCAGTCGTAACTTATGGTTGAGTCCTCCTCTTTTAGTTCATGATAAAGTTTATTTGCTGCTTTTGTTCCACCGTCATAATCCCATTCTTTGGTAGCTTCAAAATTCATGGATTGTGAAAAATGATAAGCCATACTTCCAGATAAGAATACCCCTAATACAGTGATAGTATAAAACAACCATTTCTTTGTTTTCGCCATTAATTCGTTAAGGAAATAGTATAGAAAAACAGCAAATATTGGAATTAAAAACAAAGCAGTTCTGGTTTGCGGGAACCTAGCACCCATCCAATAAAACTGGATATTAAGAATGAAAAAATAGGCGATGATTATAACCAACATCTTCGAAAATCGTTGGTATTTGTTTTGAATAAAATGATAAAGAAATCCTGCCGTTACAACAGCAAGCATTACAAATCGAATATCCTTCCAAAACTTTTCTCCATAGTAAGAAAAATAAATACTTCTGTGAATTAGAGGACTGACACTATTTTCAATAATCCCTTGCTCACCTCCAAAATATAATTGTCCGTTATTTTTTAGATGAAATAAAAACAAAAAGGCAGGAACAACCGCTACAACAATTCCAGAAATTCGGTACAAATAGTAACGTATGTCAATATCTTTAAAGCCATTCTCAATTTTCGAAAATAGGTGGTAATAATCAATACCTGTTAAAACCAAAAACAGTAAAAAATAATTGATGTAGGTAAGGTTAGCATAAACTGCCAACAACATAAATCCTAATACTTTAAACGCATTACTGTTTTGTTCCTCTATAGTTCGAGGTTTATTAACTATAAAATAAGACAAGGAAATCATCCCGAAACCTAAACCCAGTCCATATCCCCTGGCAAGAGCAAAGAAATCTAATACGTATGGATTGAAAAGAGTGATAGAAAAGATCAAAATCATCAGCGGTAAGTTCTTTTTACTTACGCTAAAAAGAACTCTCATCATTCCAAAAAAGAACAATAACATTCCGAAAAAATTGGGTAATCTTAATGAAAACTCACTTGATCCAAAAAGTGAATTACAAAAGGACATCAACCATGAGTTTAAAATATGGTGGTTGGCAGTTTCCTTTAAAGCTTCATCGCCATTAATGATTCTAAAACTTAAGGCTTCATCGTGTGAAAAAGAAACTAAGTAAGCTCTTTCCCCAACATAAAAGAATACGAATAAAAACAAGGTAGATAAA
>JAYPYW010000003.1:0-1642 GCA_038154685.1 Flavobacteriales bacterium
GTCCCTTTGTAGGATTATTATATTTAATACAAGACAAAGGACGAGGTTGGTTGCAGGTATTAATTTTTGGAGGATGTGCCTTACTGCCAATTTTGATTTATAATACAATCATTTTCGGAAATCCATTTTCGTTATCCTACTCTTCTAATGATACCTCCTGGGCTAACGTTGAAGATTTTTTTAATAACGTTAGATATTATTTAAACTGGGGCCAAAGTTGGTTTAGGTATCATGTTTTTTGTTTTTTGGCACTTTTAGCGTTTCCTTTTTTCAAAAAGATTTCTCCAAAGAAAGTAGCCTTTTTAGCACTGCTAATAATTGCTAATTATTTTTTCTTTCTCTTTCACAAAGTTCAAATGAATTACTACCCTTACGCTACTTTAATCATACTTATTGGAGTGTTAGTTGATTTAGGAAAAGGTGTTTTTGAAAGAAAATGGTTGAATTGGATTTTGTTAGGGCTTTCCTCACTCGTGTTAATTGTAATGATTGTCCGATTTAATCCACATAAGAAGAATGACCAGCCGGATATATCATTATTAAATTCATATGATGTGGTTTGGGGTGACTTGTACTCAAGTTCATCAGAATACATCAATAAAAACAGAGGTATGCGTTATTTTGCTGGCTCTTCAAAAGCAAGAATGTATGTAGTGAATTGGTTAAAAAACAAGGGCTACAGTCAGGCTTTTGTTTTAAATGACATGCAGGTTGATTCCCAAGTATTAATAGATGAATTAAAAAAGATTAACCTAAACGGTAAAACAGTGATCAAAGATAGTTGGCAAATACTTGAGTTGTAGTTATGGTTTTTAGTGGCATATTTTTCTTAATGTATTTCTTACCCCTTTTTTTACTGGGGTATGTTTTACTGTCGCAAAAACATAAAAATGCCTGGATAACCCTTGTGAGTTTGTTGTTTTACACATGGGGGGCACCAATCTTTGTTTTATACGCTTTACTTTCCTCTGGAATAGATTTTTTTATTGGGAAAAAAATAGAAGGTCGACAAAACAAACGTTTACTAGTAGTTGGGATTGTGATCAATCTATGCTTACTGTTGTATTTTAAATATTTCAACTTTTTTGCTGTTAATTTAAATGTGGCTTTCGAGGCAATCGGTGCTTCCAGTTTCGAATTCTCAAAAGTTATCTTACCTATAGGTATATCCTTCCTTACTTTCCAAAAGATTAGTTATTTGGTTGATGTATACAGAGGGGAGTGTACCGCTCAGAAAAAAATTGGTGATTATTTATTGTTCATCTTCTTATTCCCTCAGTTAATTGCTGGTCCAATTGTTAGGTATAAGGACCTATCCGATCAAATATTGAATCGTGTTTATTTCTCCCTAGAAGGGTTTTACAATGGTTTCTCTAGGTTCATATTTGGTTTAGCCAAAAAAGTATTACTAGCAAATGTTTTCGGAGAGTTTGTAGATGATAATATGGGGATGATTGCAGAATTATCTTCTGGTCAGGCTTGGATGGTTTTATTTGCCTATACTTTCCAAATTTATTTCGATTTCTCTGGCTACTCTGATATGGCTATTGGATTAGGGCGAATGCTTGGATTTAAAATCCCCGAGAATTTTAATTTCCCTTATTTATCTAAAAGCATAACCGAGTTTTGGAGAAGGTGGCAT
>JAYPYW010000003.1:1652-2420 GCA_038154685.1 Flavobacteriales bacterium
ATATTACTTTGGGGACTTGGATGAAAGATTACTTGTATTTGCCGCTTGGAGGTAACCGATCAGGTGAACTTGCAACCTATCGTAACCTTGTGGTAGTTTTTACTTTAAGCGGGATTTGGCATGGGGCAAGTTGGATGTTTTTATTCTGGGGATTATATCACGGAGTCTTTTTGGTAATTGAGCGATTGTTTTTAGGAAAGGTATTAAAGCAATTAAAAGGCTTTAGTATTATATATACCTTTTTAATTGCTTCTTTAGGTTGGGTGAGTTTTAGATCCGAAACTTTAGAAGAATGTCTTTTCTTATTTAAAAGACTTTTTGCGTTTGATGAATTAAGTATTGATTTATCCCCAAGATTAATTTTTGTTTTCTTTTTGGTTGTTTTATTTCATTTCATAGGAGTGATATTTAATGATAAATTGAATCACTTTTTGAGTGAAACTCCCAAAAAAGGCTTTTGGGTTAAAACGATTTTGGTGTTAATTCTCTTTGTTATTTGTTTAGGAGAGTTATATGGTTCAGGTTTTAATCCATTTATATATTTCAAGTTTTAGATTGTCATCAAGTAAGTTGACGTGTTAGTGTAGCAGAAATAAATTCGTGCCAAACTTTTTTTCTCATTTTGCGCTAACAATAAGTTTCCTGCTGAATCCGTTGAAAATACTGGAGGTTTGAAAAAGTCAAGTCAACTTTTCAACCGGTTGTGTGTGAATATCAAAAGCTAAAATTTCAAAAAATGTTAAAATTGGTCCTTACTCTGTAATAGGT
>JAYPYW010000003.1:2430-8731 GCA_038154685.1 Flavobacteriales bacterium
CCTTGAAACTCATCGTAAATTGTCTATCCCTTTCCGAGAGAAATGGAGTTGAGTTTTGTGGTTCTTTAAAATAGGATTAGACAGGTAAAAGGCAAGTTTAATTGAATGTTAATTTTTTAACATTTATTGTATAAACTTCTTTAAGAATATTATCTAATTAGTTAACACGGTTTACTTTGTTTTTTAGTTTACAAAAACCCTGTAAAAGTTTGTTTTTTAGATGGTTACAAGAAGTGTTAAAAACTACCTTTTAATGTGAATATTAATTCATTGTTCTGTCGCAAAAAAAGACCCATTTTTGAACTCCGCGTTTTTGGAGAATGCACATTTCACCCTTAGGGAATTAATTCGGAGGGACACATTATAAAACATTAGTAATTAAAGTATTTAACTAAAAATTAAACACATTTTAGTATGGAGGAGAACACTAAAAAAGTTACGGAGCAAACGCAAGCTGATCTAAGCGAAATCTTACCAGCAAACACAGAAGTAAAGGAGTCTGCGGTTGAGCCGATTTTACAAGAAAGTAAAGACAGATTCGTATTATTCCCAATTCAGCATGATGATATCTGGGATATGTACAAAAAACAAGAAGCTTCTATTTGGACAGCAGAAGAGATCGACTTAAGTGGAGATATCGTAGACTGGGAAAGCAAACTTAATGACAATGAGCGTCATTTCATTAAGCATGTTTTAGCATTCTTTGCTGCATCAGATGGAATCGTAAACGAAAACTTAGCAGAAAACTTCTTAGCTGAGGTTCAGTACACAGAAGCTAAATTCTTCTATGGTTTCCAAGTAATGATGGAAAACATTCACTCAGAAACTTACTCTTTATTAATTGATACTTTAATCAAGGATAAGTCTGAAAGAGATTATTTATTTAACGCTATCGAAACTATCGATTGTGTTAAGAAGAAAGCTGAGTGGGCATTAAGATGGATTGATAATGGATCGTTCGCTGAAAGATTAGTTGCTTTCGCTGCAGTTGAAGGTATCTTCTTCTCTGGTTCATTCTGTTCTATCTTCTGGTTAAAGAAGAGAGGTTTAATGCCAGGTTTAGCATTCTCTAACGAGTTAATCTCAAGAGATGAAGGATTACATTGTGACTTCGCTTGTTTATTATACACTAAGCACTTAAAGAATCAATTAGATAAAGATGTTGTTAAAGGAATTATCCTTGACGCAGTTGAAATCGAAAAAGAGTTCGTTACTGATGCACTTCCTGTTAAGTTAATCGGTATGAACGCTGATTTAATGTGTCAATACATCGAATTTGTTGCAGATAGATTATTAGTTGAATTAGGTTGCGAGAAAGTATTCGAAGCAGCTAACCCATTCAACTTTATGGAGTTAATCTCACTTCAAGGAAAAACTAACTTCTTCGAAAAGAGAGTTGGTGATTACCAAAAAGCTGGGGTAACATCAAGCAAGGAAGACAACGTGTTTAAGATCGACGAAGATTTCTAAACACCACACACTACTACACTACTGAGATTAAGAAGGGAGGGAGCTCCCTTTTTAACACTAACTAACTTGCAAAGAAACATTTATTAACCCAAAAAAATTAAAGTCGGCATGTACGTAATTAAGAGAGACGGAAGAAAAGAATCGGTGAAGTTTGACAAAATCACAGCACGCGTTAAAAAACTGTGTTATGGTTTAAATCCATTAGTAGATCCAACAGCGGTAGCTATGAAAGTTATCGAAGGACTATACGAAGGAGTAACAACTGAAAAGTTAGATAATTTAGCATCAGAGGTAGCAGCAGCTATGGCTACTAAGCACCCTGATTATGGTTATTTAGCATCAAGAATTGCTATTTCAAACTTACACAAAAACACCAAGAAGTCTTTCTTTGCAACAGTTACAGACTTATACGAGTATATCGACCCTAAAACAGGTGAATCAGCGAAATTAATTGCCGACGATGTTTATGAGATTATCAAAAACAACGCTGAGATGCTTGACTCTGCTATTATTAATGACAGAGACTTTGGTTACGATTACTTTGGGTTTAAAACATTAGAGAGATCTTATTTATTAAAGATAAACGGACAAATTGTTGAGCGTCCACAGCACATGTTAATGAGAGTTTCTGTAGGTATCCATAAGGATGACTTAGAAGCAGCAATTAATACGTACAACTTAATGTCGGAAAGATGGTTTACTCACGCCACTCCAACATTATTCAACGCTGGAACGCCGAAACCACAAATGTCTTCTTGTTTCCTTTTAACAATGAAGGAAGATTCAATCGATGGTATTTACGATACTTTAAAGCAGTGTGCTAAGATTTCACAGTCTGCAGGAGGAATCGGACTATCAATTCACAACGTTAGAGCAACTGGTTCTTACATTAAAGGAACTAACGGTGAGTCTAACGGAATCATTCCAATGTTAAGAGTATTTAACGATACTGCACGTTACGTTGATCAAGGTGGAGGAAAGCGTAAAGGATCTTTTGCTATCTACTTAGAGCCTTGGCACGCTGATATCTTTGATTTCTTAGATTTAAGAAAGAACCATGGTAAGGAAGAAAGAAGAGCAAGAGATTTATTCTTCGCACTTTGGACTAACGACTTATTCATGCAAAGAGTTGAGGACGATGCAGAGTGGACTTTAATGTGTCCAAATGAGTGTCCTGGATTAGCAGATACTTACGGTGAAGACTTCAAAGCTCTTTACGAGAGATATGAGAAGGAAGGAAAAGGTAGAAAAACAATTAAAGCGCAAGAGCTTTGGTTCGCTATCCTTGAGTCGCAAGTAGAAACTGGTACTCCTTACATGTTATATAAGGACGCTTGTAACGAAAAATCAAACCAAAAGAACTTAGGTACTATTAAGTCTTCGAACTTATGTACTGAGATCATTGAATACACTGCTCCAGACGAGGTTGCTGTATGTAACTTAGCTTCTTTAGCATTACCAATGTTCGTTAAGGATGGTAAATTCGATTTCGATAAGTTATTCGAAGTGACTTACACAGTTACTAAGAACTTAAACAAGATTATCGATTATAACTACTACCCAGTTGCCGAGGCTAAGAATTCAAACTTACGTCATCGTCCAATTGGATTAGGAGTTCAAGGTTTAGCTGATGCTTTCATCCTAATGAGATACCCATTCACATCGGATGAAGCGAAGCAATTAAACAAAGATATTTTCGAAACAATTTACTACGCTGGTTTAGTAGCATCTAAAGATTTAGCTAAAGTTGACGGACCATACGAAACTTTCAAAGGTTCTCCAGCTTCACAAGGAATCTTCCAATTCGATATGTGGGGTGTTGAGCCTTCAAGCAGATGGGAGTGGGATGTATTAAGAGAAGAAGTTAAAGAGCACGGTATTAGAAACTCGTTATTATTAGCGCCAATGCCAACTGCATCTACTTCACAAATCTTAGGAAACAATGAGTGTTTCGAGCCTTACACTTCAAACATTTACTCAAGAAGAACATTATCTGGAGAGTTTGCAGTAGTAAACAAGCACTTATTAAGAGACTTAAACAAGTTAGGTTTATGGAGTGACGAGATGAAGAACAGATTGATCGCTGCAAACGGATCGATCCAAGACTTCCCAGAAATTCCAGAAAACATCAAAGAGCTTTACAAAACTGTTTGGGAAATCAAGCAAAAGGATATCTTAGATATGGCTGCTGATAGAGGTGCTTACATCGATCAGTCTCAATCTCTAAACGTATTCATGGATTCACCAAACTTTGGTAAATTGACTTCAATGCACTTCTACGCATGGAAGAAAGGATTAAAGACTGGTATGTACTACTTAAGAACTAAGGCTGCAACTGATGCAATTAAGTTCACAGTAGACAAGAAAGCTTTAGAAAACGCTCCTGAAAACATCACTGCAAAAAGCATTGAGCAGAAGGAAGCAGAAATCGCTTGTTCAATCGACAATCCAGACGATTGTGAAGCGTGTGGTTCTTAAAAACCACTTTTATTTAGAGTATTCTCCTAAATACTATATTTACTAATGTGGAATCCCTCGCTTTATGGCGGGGGATTTTTTGTTAAATTGAGATTTCTCTAATGGGGTAAAATGAATGCTAATTGTCATAAAACGTTTGTAACAAACATTTTGTCAAAAATGTTATACCTCACACAAACCCTATTATTATGAAAATTTTAAAATTAAGTCTGCCTGCATTTTTGTTAGTAGGACTAACATTAACGAGTTGCGAAAAAGAAGAGTTGGTTTCAAACGAAGAGGAAACAAGCTTTATTGAAGAAAAAGAAGTTACCGAGGAGGAGGAAGAAACAGAGTCGGAATCGAAAGAAGAATCTGAAGTAGATTTTGAAGATGGTGGTGCAACTGGAAAAGAAGAAGAACTTGTACCTCTTGATACAAATGTTTCTGGCCCGGTTACTGTTCCTGCAGATTCCGTTATGTTTAATCCGGGAGGTTGTATTTATGTTATAATGGTTGATACAAATGGACAAACAGTTTGTAAATGTTTGGAATTATAATTTAACTATTTTAAGAATTTGATTTAGAAGGTTATCCAATTTGGGTAACCTCTTTTTGTTTACAAAAAGGATATTCTTTACTGATTAAACAATATAAAATACACAAACCACGCTTTATAACTATGGATCATCAACTATGGTCCATGGACTTTTATTTATTAAATTTACTACATGTCAATTTTTACGCATTTAGGGAAATACTACATTTTGATGGCGCAGGCGTTTGCTAAGCCGGATAAGTTTAAGGTAGTTTGGAAGCGTGTGATTGATGAGATGGAAGCTATTGGGATTGGATCTATTCCTATCGTGGCCATTCTTTCTGTTTTTATGGGTGCGGTAACTTTATTGCAGATGGCCTATAACTTTAGTAATCCGTTAGTGCCAGATTATACAGAAGGTTTAGCAACTCGAGATACCATGATTTTGGAGTTTGCTCCAACTATAATCTCTTTAATATTAGCAGGGAAAGTAGGAAGCTCTATTGCTGGGAACTTGGGAACAATGAAAGTTACCGAGCAAATTGATGCGTTAGAGATAATGGGTGTTAACCCTCAGAGTTACTTAATTATGCCTAAAGTAGTTGCTGCTTTATGTGTGTTTCCATTCATTGTGGTTATTTCAATATTCCTTGGGACTATGGGAGGTTATATAGCCTCAATGTTAACAGGAGTTGTTTCCGTTGAAAAATACGTAGACGGAATTCAATATGATTTCGAGCCGTTTTATGTAACATATGCTTTAATAAAGGCAGAATTTTTTGCTTTAATTATTACATCGGTTTCTTCTTACCAAGGTTTTATTACCTCCGGAGGAGCTAAAGAAGTTGGAGATAGCGGAACAAGAGCTGTTGTTTATAGCTGTATTATAATTTTATTATTCGATTTAATTCTTACTCAACTTTTATTAACGGTTTAATGATATTGGTAGAGAACATATCAAAGTCGTTTGAGACAAAAGATGTCCTTAAGGACATAGATCTTCAGTTAAAAAGAGGAGAGGTAAACATGATTATCGGAAAGAGTGGAGCAGGTAAGTCTGTACTTTTAAAATGCTTAGTTGGTTTATTTGATATAGACACCGGAAGGATTTTATATGATGACCGTCCATTCTCTGAGATGGGATACCAAAAGAAAAAGGATATTCGAAAAGAGGTTGGAATGTTATTCCAGGGATCTGCTTTGTTTGATTCCAAAACAGTTTTAGAAAACGTAATGTTTCCTTTAACAATCTTTTCTGATAAAACACCAGAAGAAATAAAAGAGAGAGCTTTATTCTGTTTAAGAAGGGTAAAGATTGAGGAGCATGCCGATAATTTATTTCCAGCTGAAATTTCAGGGGGAATGCAAAAAAGGGTAGCTATTGCAAGGGCAATTGCGTTGCAACCTAAGTACTTGTTTTGCGATGAACCAAACTCTGGTTTAGATCCTCAAACATCTATTGTAATTGATAATTTGATTAAGGAAATTACGGAGGAGTTTGACATTACAACGGTTGTTATTTCTCATGATATGAACTCGGTAATGGAAATTTCTGATACGATTTCATTTATTCATAACGGTCAGAAATGGTGGGAAGGTACACGTGATGACATCATGAGAACTGATAATCAGGAGGTCGTTGATTTCGTATATGCTTCCAATTTCATGAAAGCCCTAAGAGAGAATTTTAAGAAGGGGAATTAATTTTAAAAGCCAGGAATTAAAGGAGCGAACCTGACTAATTCGAGGGAGAAAAATTAACTATTCATCAACCGAAAGTGTTGGAATCTATAATATTTCTTTGAAAATTCCTTTTGCCATTTCAATTTGCTCATC
>JAYPYW010000003.1:8741-21930 GCA_038154685.1 Flavobacteriales bacterium
ATCCTCTTTAGTAACTCCCATAGCAGAAAGAACATGAGAAGGAGCCAAAGTTTCCGAAGTACAAGCGGAACCTAACGAGTAACTTAAGTTTCTTGTTTGCTTTAATAAAGAATCCGCTTTAATACCAGGTAGCGTTATGTTTAACACATGGGGGCTAGTAAATCCTTCCGCTTCATTAAGAATAGCCCTATAGCCTTTAAAAAAGCTTTGAAACGCATTTTTGACTTCCCTTAAACGGACTTGAGATGCCTCTAAATTTTTAAATGAGATTTCCATAGCTTCTCCCAACCCAACAATTCCAGGTGTATTTAAAGTTCCAGCCCGTAACTTACGTTCTTGTCCACCTCCAGTAATTAGAGGTTCAAGTGCGATTCTGGGTTGTTTTCTTCTGATATACAAAGCACCAACACCTTTAGGTCCGCCAAATTTATGAGCAGAAATAGGCATAACCCCAATTTTATTGTCTTGCATATCTATCGGTAACTTTCCAATTCCTTGTGTTCCGTCACATAAAAAAGGAACGTTTTGTTCGAAAGCAGCTTCAGATAAGGCTTTAATATTTTGAATAACTCCAGTTTCATTATTTACCCACATAACAGCTGCAAGAATGGTTTCAGGTTTTAGCGCATTTTTAAAATCCTCTAATTGGATTAAACCTTGTTTATCAACATCAAGATAAGTTACTTGAGCCCCCTTCTTTTCTAAATCTTTAATCGTATCTAAAACAGCTTTATGTTCAGTTTTGCTAACAACAATGTGATTGCCTTTTGCGTGGTATAGATTGAATATTGATCGTATAGATTGATTAATACCTTCCGTAGCGCCCGAATTGAATATGATTTCAGATTCTTCGCAATTTATGGCATTAGCAACTTGTTTACGAGCACGTTTGATAGCTCCATTGGCATACCATCCATGCTGATGAGTAGCACTGTTTGAATTTCCGAAATGCTCGTTGAAAAACGGTAACATTTTTTCCAATACCTGAGGTGATACTGGAGTTGTAGAAGCATAGTCTAAATAAATACTTTCGTTATTCATTTTAGCTTGGTTTTAAGCCATGCGTTGTAATTAATCATTTCCGAGTACAACCTGTAGTCGCGCTCATCAATATTTATGAAATTATTTATTTTTTTCGATAGTTCCTTATTAGATCTTATCGAGTTTGTGTACATCATTTGAGAAATTATAGTAATAAGCTCATTTTCCCTTTTATTCTCGGTTAATTTAAGTTCGTTTTTAAAGTCTTTTTTAACCTGTTTAATTCTGTATTCCAAGAAATCAAAATCCTGAAGCTCGTATCTGATTAAAAGCTCAGCGACTTCAGTTTTAAACTTATAAGCCGTATCCGTGTTTTTGTAACTATCCAACATATATAGCTGATGGAAAAGTTTTATCGCCTTTTTGTTTTCGTTGATTTCATGATTCAAAATAGCAAGGTTACCGTATACAAATACTTCGTAGAATGGTGTTTTATTTAGTAGGTTGGAGGTCTTTAAGTCCTCTAATATCTGAATCGCCTTACTCTTATCTAAAGTTCCATAATTGTTAACCAGAGCATTGTAATAGAAGAATAAGTATTTATCCTTTTTTTCGCCATCAAACTCCTCCATTCCTTCTTTTAGAAGTTCAGCGTAATCCAGTGATTCCTGGAACTTCTTGTTGATAAACAGACAGTTAACCATGTAGGTTAACATTTGTAGTTTTGAGTCATGATTAGTTTTGTTGAATAGCTTTTCTTTCGAAAAATCTGAATAGGTTTTTTCCAAATATTCTTCTAAAGCAACATATTCATGACGTTGTAGTAATACCTGACTAACAGCCCGGTATATTTTGAACCTTAGCTTAACCCCTTTCTTCAAGTTTTTATCCTCCAGCACCCCATTTATGGTTTCTTCTAAAAGAGGAATAATTGGGTTTTGTTTAGAATTGAAGTTTTGCGTTGTTTTGGTTTTATAAATAACCATCGCTAACACATCATCCATTTCCCTTAAAGTATTTAAGATTTTAAGGTTTTCTTTTCTTTTTTGGATCGTTTCTTCGGGGTTAATAGATATAGCTTCTTGTGCTAGTTTAATATGTTCGCTGTAAATAATATCTAGTAAATCATAGGCTTCAATCGAGTCGGCTAATTTTTCAGCTTTTTTTAAATAATGAAAACATAAGTCTAACTCCCTTTTTTTAGCGAAAAGCTTTACGGAAGTGAGTAAGTTATGTATTTGAACTTCTTCAGAATCTCCATAATGCTGAATGGTTAAACTCTTATTAAGGTCTTCAGCAACTCGGTTCTTGAGGCGGTAATAAGCGTTTTTACTTTTGTCACCATAAAGTTTCTGATAAATTTTATCCTCATTATAACTTGGTCCTTGCTTTCTTATAAAGTCGAATAAAATCAAGTCTTTCCTTTCCTCATTGGGTGTAACTCTATTAGAGTACAACTTAAAGGATCTAACCTCTTCTTTATTGAGTGATTGAATTATTTTATTTAGTATATCCATTTAAAGGGTTTCTTAGGCGCGTAAGATTATTTTTTCAAGTTATGAAAAAAAGAATAATATTTCATAACTTGTTTTTGGTTATTTAGTCGGTTATGGAAAAAATGAAATTAGTATTAGCTATACTGTTCATTACTTGTATTTCGAGTTTACAAGCTCAAAGTAATAGTGTGGTGAAAATAGCTTCAGAGTTAACACTTCTTTTCGATCCTCTGACAATTGAGTACGGAGATACTATGAAGTACAAGTACACAATTACAAACGTTGGGGATCAAGCATTAGAAATTACCTATCCATTTTGGACAGGTAGTGGTTGGACTTGGTATCCGAAATTTGATCATAAAATAAAAGCAAAAAATTCAGATTTCCCTGCTTTACCGTTAAGCTATAGCTTTGTTGATGATGATGAGGGTACAGTTGGTGTTTCACTTTATGATCCACTTAATGATAACGTGCTACACAATGTTTACCCAGGAGATTCAGCGATTGTAAATGTACGAGATGTGTTGTTGCCTTCTAGGCATAGAGATGGAAATAATACAATTGTTGTATGGCCTGAAAATTTAGTTGGTGTAACAGTTCCAGATTCTTTAGAATACAATGTACATATTGGAACAGATTCTTTTTCACCAGAAAGCAGTTCCGATAAAAGTATTTCAGATTTGAAAATTTTCCCCAATCCCACGAATGGTTTCGTTTATGTATTAGGCATAAGCGAGATCGAAAATGAGGTTAGCTCAGTGTCAATTCATAATATGAACGGACAATTGGTTAAACAATTTAATGGGATTTACGAACAATATGATGTCTCTAATTTCCCCCCTGGACATTATACAGTAAACTTCCATTTAAAAAACAATGGAAACTTTGCAAAACCTCTAATTATACAGAAATAAATAATCTTTATTTAATCTCTGTTAAAAGCCTCTTTTTGAAAGGGGCTTTTTTTTATTTTTGATGAAAACACTCAGGATGTCAAATAACAACTGGAAATACTGTAACGATTATACAAACTACTCTAGATTTGTTTCAAGAGAGGTGAATATTGGAGATGTAACCTTAGGAGGGAATAATCCAATTAGAATCCAAAGTATGACTACAACGGATACAATGGATACGATTGCCACAGTAGAGCAAACCATCAGAATGGTAGAGTCTGGTTGTGAATACGTAAGAATTACGGCTCCGAGTAAGAAAGAAGCAGAAAACCTAGGGGTAATCAAAAAAGAATTAAAGGCGAGAGGCTATGACGTGCCTTTGATTGCTGATATCCATTACACGCCTAATGCTGCGGAAGTTGCTGCACGATTAATTGAAAAGGTTCGTGTAAATCCTGGGAATTATGCCGACAAAAAGAAGTTCCAGCAAATAGAATATACAGATTCTGAGTATAATGCTGAGTTAGATAGAATTCGTGAAAAATTCAGTCCGTTGGTTAATATTTGTAAGGAATATGGGACGGCAATGCGAATTGGAACCAATCACGGTTCTTTATCTGATAGAATATTAAGCCGATATGGTGATACACCACTTGGAATGGTGGAATCGGCTATGGAGTTTTTAAGAATCTGTGAGGATTTAAAATACCACAACATTGTACTTTCAATGAAGGCTAGTAACCCAAAGGTTATGGTAAACGCATATCGTTTACTAGTTAACCACATGATGGATGCTGGAATGAATTACCCGCTGCATTTAGGAGTTACAGAAGCAGGAGATGGAGAGGATGGAAGAATAAAAAGTGCTGCTGGAATTGGAACTTTGTTAGAAGATGGATTAGGGGATACGATTCGTGTTTCTTTAACTGAAGATCCAGAATTCGAAGCGCCAGTTGCTAAAGCACTAGCTGATAGGTACTCATTAAGAGGTTCAGCAGAAAAACTTCCTCAAGTTGAAAAAATCGAGGTTAATCCTTTCGAATACAAAAGAAGAAAAACAACTCAAGTTGAAAATATTGGAGGGAATGAAGTGCCTAGAGTTATTGCCAAATTAAGTGAGTTTGAAGAAATAAAACCATCTCATTTGTTCCCTTACGGATATGTTTACAACGTGAACGATGATAAGTGGACGATTCAAGATGTTGCTGCTGATTACATTTATATCGGAGATCATTCCCTTTCGTTTGATATTCCTGGAACTTTGGGAGTAATTCAAAACAGAAGTGAATTGGAGGAGAAGGATCGCCATTACCCAGTATATGAGTTTGGTGATTATATTGATACTAATGGGTTATGTTTTGTTGAGGCCAAAACAGACGAAGTAGCGGGAGAAGAGTTTGAACTACCATCGAATGCAGTATTGATTTTAACTACTACTCATAAGCATGGTATGCCTGATCAAAGAAGAGTATTTAATCAATTATTATCTCAAGGATTAACAAATCCAGTTATTGTAAAAAGAGGATATACTGGGTTAACTGAAGATATCTTCCAATTGCATGCTTCAACAGATTTTGGAGCATTATTGATTGATGGTTTAAGCGATGGTGTTTGGGTTGAGTCAGATCTTCCAAGTCAAAGAGTAATGGCCACAATTTTTGGATTCTTCCAAGCTACAAGAACTCGAATTTCTAAAACGGAATACATCTCATGTCCAAGTTGCGGACGAACATTATTCGATCTTCAAGAAACTACTCAAATGATCCGATCAAGAACTTCGCATTTAAAAGGAGTCAAAATCGGAATTATGGGCTGTATTGTTAATGGACCTGGAGAAATGGCCGATGCTGATTATGGATACGTTGGCTCCGGAGTAGGAAAGATTACTCTTTACAAAGGACAAGAAGTAGTTGAAAAATCTATTCCATCAGAAGAGGCTGTAGATAAGCTGATTGATTTGATTAGAGAGCACGGAGATTGGGTTGAGGCTTGATTGGTCTCCCACAGATCTCACAGATTTGCACAGATTTGCACAGATTTGCACAGATATTTAAAAAAGGGTTAAACCAAAGGTTTAACCCTTTTTTAGGTTTTAATAATTCCTAGGTCGTAATCAAAAATGAAAATCTGTGTAAATCTGTGAGATCTGTGGGCGAAAAGAGAAAAACTACCTCAAATAGTTAGCAATCAAATTAGGCGGAACAGTACTAGCAGGAGCCTTAAAAGGAAACCATTCCCTAACATCCCAATCTAAACCAGCACCATTCATAAAATTGTAAAGTGAAGTTTTTAATCCTTCTGAGAATTTTTCATGATTAGCTCCTTGAGGATCTTCATGGAATAGGTCATTATCGGCAAAACCTTCGAATTTTGGTCCGGTAATTTTAACACCGTATTTCTTAGGGTTTAAACCAACTGGACTGTGAGCTGTAGCTGTAAATAAATGCCAGAAACCAGATTGGATACATCCATTTTCAAACAACTGACGAACGATTTCTAAGGAATCTATAGTTTCTTGGACAGTCTCTGTTGGGAACCCATACATTAGGTAGGCGTGTACCAAAATTCCAGAGTCTGAAAAGTTACGTGTAACGTTAGCAACTTGTTCAATACTAACTCCTTTTTCCATTAATTGTAAAAGTCTGTCAGAAGCCACTTCTAAGCCTCCTGTAACTGCAATACAACCTGCTTTGGCCATTAATTGGCAAAGCTCAAAAGAGAAAGTCTTTTCAAAACGAATATTCGTCCACCAAACTACTCTTAAGTTTCGTTTAATTATCTCTTCCGAAAGGGCTCTTAACATTTTAGGTGGAGCAGCTTCATCTACAAAATGGAATCCTATTTCACCAGTTTGTTCAATTAGGCTTTCCATTTTATTTACTAAATCCTCTGCTGTTGTATTTTCATACCTTCCGATGTAATCCAAACCAACATCACAAAAGGAACACTGAGCCCAATAACAACCATGAGAAACTGTTAGTTTGTTCCATTTTCCATCGCTCCACATTCGATGCATTGGATTAAGTATATCTAGGAAGGAAACATATAAATTCAAATCTAATCCTTCATAGGAAGGGGAAGGGAGTTCGTTATGTTTATGGGAATAATTGTTGTGATTGTATTTTACTTCTCCATTTACCAAAGAAAAAGTTCTTATTAGATTAGATTGCTCATCATTGCCATCAACAAAATCCAATAATTTCTCAATCGAAGCCTCACCATCATCTAAAAGGATATGATCTACATAATTAAAAATGGTAGGGTCTTTTAAGCTCCTTAGTTCTGTATTACAGTAACCACCCCCAAAGAAAACTTTAATCTCTGGGTAGTTTTGTTTTATGAATTTAGCTGCTCTTAAAGCAGAGTATAGGTTGCCTGGAAAAGGAACGGTAAATCCAATTGCAGTTGGTTGAATCGTCTTAATCTTTTCATCCATTAACCTAACCAATTCTTCAACTATTACAGATGGTGATTCACTCAGTTTTTCTTCAATAGGTGCAAATGAACTTGCTGTTCTAGCGATCTTTTCAGCATACTTGGTAAAACCAAAATCTTCATCAATATTGGCCGCAATAAAGTCGCCCAGTTCTTCTATATATAGAGTTGCAAAGTGTTTAGCTTTATCCAATAAACCCATATCCCCAAACGAATAATCCAGCTCCTCTAGATTAAAAAATCGATGGTGTTTGGGTAGGAAAGATTCGCTTAAAATTTGGTATGCCTTAACAGTACTTTGGTTTTGCAAAAAAGCAATTACCGAATCAATCGTTTGAAGGTATTCGGTTTTATCTGCTAATATTTCTGGGTAGAATACTTCTTCGAGGTCCTGCGCATTATCAAATACTTTTCTCAAAAATGATTGCGAGAAAACTTTAAGAAATAGCTCAATACTTAGGTCTCTTTGCTCACATTCTATTCCTTTTGAATCCAAATACCCTTTCAAGTACATAGTCGCTGGATATGGCGTATTCAGCTGCGTAAAAGGAGGAGTAATGAGCAAGAGTTTTTGCATACTTAAAGTTATGGGTTTCTTTTTGATTAGAATTAATATCCCTTAGATATCGCAGATTCCGCGGATTTAATTCTGTATTTAAAACAATACATCTGCGAAATCTGCGATATCCGCGGGATAAATTTTATGATAGTAAGGGAAATTAATCAGAGGAAACTGAAATCATCAGCATCTAAATATGCTGGGAACTTAGCTCTGTAATCTTGAAGTGCCTCAATATCCAATCGAACGTTTTCCACTTTTGATTCGTGAGGTTGAGTCGTAGAGATCTTTTCTCCTAGAGGGCTAAATACAGTCGAATCACCTGAATGACTAATGCCATTTCCGTCGTTCCCAATTCGATTTACCCCAATAACATAAGCCTGATTTTCTATCGCTCTTGCTTTAAGTAAAGCCATCCAATGTTCGCGACGTTTTTCAGGCCAGTTGGCAATGTAAACCGCTGCATCGTATTTAAGTTTCGAGTTTCTGCTCCAAACAGGAAAACGAAGATCATAGCAAATGAAAAACGCAACTTTAACCCCATTAAAATCTAAAATCAAGTGATTATTGCCAGGATTGTAAAATTCATTTTCATTAGCGTATCGAAAAAGATGTTTCTTATCATAAGTATTCAGTTCTCCATTTGGTGAAGCAACGATTAATCGATTGTAAAACTCTCCTTGATCTTCTATTATTAAACTACCAACAAGGTGCTTGTTTATTCTTTTAGCTTGAGTTTGCATCCAATTAACCGAATTGCCATTCATTGGTTCGGCAAATTGTTTTGGATTCATTGAAAAGGCCGTGCTGAACATTTCTGGAAGAACAACTAGTTTTGAATCTTCATTAGCTTCATCTAAAGCTTTTTCAAAGAAGTTCAGATTGGTTTGCTTGTCTTCCCAAGCTAAATCACATTGTATTGTAGTAACGTTTAAATTCACAATTGTAAATTATGGATTATGCGGAAATAAAAAAAGTCCTCAAGTGAGGACTTTTCCTTTTGTAGATATATTATCTTTTTTAGTAACCTGCTGGTAAACCTGCTCCAGGCATTCCTGCACCTGCTGGTAATTCTTCAGGTTCTTCAGATAAACCTAATTCTTTTCTTACCAATTTAGTGATGTCCTCACCACCTGCATATAATGTAGCTTCTAGTTGAAGAATATATGTAAATCCGTTTGCTTTAGCTACTTTTTCAATAGCTTCTGTAATCTTCTTTTCTACTGGCACTTGTAATTCAGCCATTTTGTTTTGAAGACTTTGTTGCATTGTTGGGTAAGTAACTTCTTGGAATTCTTGCTTATCTCTCATTAAAGCTTGTGCTTGAATGTCAAATAAAGATTTTTCCATCGTAGCTTGCTTTTGAGCTAACTCTTGCTCTCTTGTTACCAAATCTGTTTGAATCTTTTGTAACTCTCCTTGAAGCATTGTTTGGAAAGCCATATATTTTGTTTGAATAGAATCCTTAACGAATAAAGATTGCATAATTTGCTGTGTGTTCACGTGTCCAATTTTTTGCTTTTGAGCAAATACTCCTAATGATATTAGGCAAACAAGTGAAAGGATGATAGATCTTCTCATAGTATTAAGTGTTTATTTTTATTCAAATTGAGGCGCAAAAGTAAGCTTAAAATCCCAATTTTTTTAGCACGTCTTCTGTTTTGTCGTACTTATTATTGTAATAAAGGATAGCAATTTCAGAAGCTGAGTCCAATACAAAGGCAAACCTTCCAGCTTCTGCAACTTCTTGAATTGCTTTGTAAACTTTATCCTGAATAGGTTTTACCATTTTTTGACGTTCTTTAAATAAGTCACCTTTCGGTCCAAATCTTTTTTTCTTCAATTCGGAAAGTTCAAATTCAACTTTCGCAATTTCCTCTTGTCTTTTAACTCTCATTGATTTTGAAAGTAAAATTTTATCGGCCTGAAAAGAAGCATGCATCTTGTCTAGTTGACCTTGTTTCTTTTCAATCTCTTTTTGGTATTGGACGGCTAAGCCATCTAATTTGTCCTGGGCGCTTTTGTACTCTGGAATTTTATCCAAAATAACATCTGTATTTACGAAAGCAATTTTCTGTGCCTGCGTTGAGAAGGCAAGAAGTATACCAAATAAAAAAACTAATCTTTTCATATCTAATAAATTTACCATCCGCTGATGTTACCTCCGAATGTGAAAGTGAACTGACCAGGTAATGTGGTGAATCTTGTTGCAGTAATGTCATTAGAAGGATCAAACGGGAATCCATAATCAAATCCTAACATACCTAACATAGGCAAGAATAACCTAATTCCCATTCCTGCAGCCTTACTTACATTCATTGGGTTAAATTGACGGATATGGCTAAAAGTATTTCCTGCTTCTGCAAATGCTAGAGCGTAGATTGTTGCTTGTTGCTCTAAACTAATTGGGTATCTTAATTCAAAAGTATATTTAATAGCTCCAACTCCTCCGTTTCCTCCGTCTCCTTCGAAAACTTGGTTGTTTTGACTTCCGTCTTCAAACCCTCTTAATGGAATTATTTCTCTACCATCAATATTAAATCCAGTTAAACCGGAACCTCCCATGTAAAATCTTTCGAATGGTGATGGTGGAATATTTTTATTGTAGCTAGCCAATAGCCCGAAGTTAACCTTTGTAAATAAAACAAGGTTTTGAACAATTTTACTGTACCAACCAGCATGAAGCTTGTACTTGTGGTACTCAATCCATTTATACCTATCTACATCAGACATATTAAGAATGTCATCCTCTGAGTTAAACATAGAAACAAATGGTACTGTAAATTGCCCAATCAAGGAGAATTCTCCTCCTGATCTCGGATAGATTGGCTGATCAATACTACTTCTAGATAATGTTAGCCTGAAGTTTAAGTTGTTAAAGTTTCCTGGATCATCCTGTGCGATGTTAATCCCCGGATAGTTAAATACTCGATAGTTTTGGTAACCTAACGCTCCTTGTAGTCGGAAGAAGTTATCTAATTTGTTTAATCTAGTTCCAAATCCAATTGACGCTCCAGTAATGTTTTGGTAACCTGGATCTGAATCAGAAATTCTTTTTAATCTAGTATGGTATATAGATGTTGTCAAGGCATTTGGTTTTCTTCCTCCAAACCATGGTTCTGTAAAACTAGCATTGTAGGACTGGAAGGCTGGTCCAGACGATTGGGCTCTTAATGTTAATGACTGTCCATCACCAGAAGGAATTGGTGTCCAGTATTTTCTTTTCCAAAATCTTTTAGTAGAGAAGTTGTTAAAGCTTAAACCAAGCGTTCCAACAACACGGTTACCACCAAAACCTCCTTGAAGTTCAAACTGATCGGATGGAGCTTCTTCCACTACAAATTCGATATCAACAGTACCGTTTGCTGGGTTAGGTTTAGGATTAACTTGAAGCTTCTCAGGTGCAAAATACCTTAAAGCATTAAGTGCTTGTTGAGACCTTATAATATCTGACCTTTTAAAAAGATCACCTGGCCTCATAAATATTTCTCTTAAAATAACATGATCACTGGTTTTTGTATTTCCAACTATTGAGATTTGTCCTACTATTGCTTGCTGACCTTCAAAAATTTGAATCTCTAAATCAACGGAATCATTTTCTATTTTAACTTCTTTAGTTTGAAGGTTGAAAAATAGGTAACCATCATCCAAATAAAGTGAGCTCACATCAGTTTGGCGAGGATCCATTGTTAGTCTTTGCTGAAGTCTTTGTTCATTATAAACATCACCTTTATGGATGTCTAAGTACTTAAGTAAGAAATCACTTGAGTATTTAGCATTTCCAGTGAATTTAATGTTTCGGAAGTAGTATCTTTTCCCTTCGTCAACGGTGATTAAAAGTTTAACACGATCTTCTTCGGTTTTGATTACAGAATCGCTAATGATTTTCATGTCTCTGAAACCATATTGCATATAGGCAGCCGAAACTAAGTTGAGGTCTTCCTTATAATCAGGTTCGATGAATTTTGCGCTTCTAAAAATATTCCACCAAATTTTTCTTTTGGTTTCTTTCATTGCCATTCTCAACTTTCCCTCAGGTAAGGCACGATTTCCCTTAAAAACAAGATCTTCTACTCTTACTTTCGGTCCTTCATCTATTTCGAAATAGAGAATAACCTTATTGTTTTTTGTAGTGTCGTTTTTAGTGTAGTGCTTTATATCAGGATATAACTGCCCATCTTCAGCATAGAATTTCTTAATGATTTCATGAGCACGAAAAACTACATTTTTATTGTAAGTACGGTAGGTAAGGTTTTTTAATTCTCCTTCCAGGTCTTCCCTTTCACTTTTGGATGGGTTTTTACCTGATTCCGCCTTGATAACCTTGATTTTAGATATTTGAGGTGTTTCTTTCAATTTGAATAAAAGAGTAACCTCATTTCCTTCGATTTTTTTGATGTATAACTTAACATCAGTAAATAATTTGGATTCCCATAGTTTTTTAACAGCGTCGCTAGTTTGAGAACCAGGGATTTTTACAATATCACCTTCAGCTAATCCACTTCTAATTAAAACGGCGCTTCTATTTCTATTAGTTCCCTCTAATAAAATGCTTTTTACCTTGTAATCTTTTGGTTTTGCAGGATTGAAAACTGGCTCAACAACAACCTCTTCTGTAATTATCGAGTCTAATTTGCTTATTGAATCAGCAATGCTGGAAGCTGTTGAATCAACTTGTCCAAAAACAGAAACGTTGAAAGTGATTAAAAGGGCAAATATTAGTTTTAGTTTCTTCATTAATTCTTTTCTAAAATTTGCTCACTTGTTTTTCCAAACCTTCTTTCCCTTCCCTGATAACTTAATAAAGCATCAAACAAATCTTCTTCCCTAAAGTCGGGCCATAACTTTTCAGTGAAATACAACTCCGCGTAAGCTAATTGCCAAAGTAGGAAATTGCTAATTCGATGTTCACCAGAAGTTCTAATCATTAATTCTGGATGCGGCATTCCAGCTGTAGATAATGAATCATCTATCAAAGATTCGTTAATATCATCGATGCTTAATTCACCATTTTTAGATTTTTCGGCAATTGATTTAACGGCATTAATAATTTCCCATTTAGCAGAGTAGCTTAGGGCCAAAACCAAAGTCATGTGATCGTTTGATTTTGTTTCATCAATAGCTTCTAAAAGTTTTTCCTTGGCCTTTTTAGGAAGGGTGTCCAGATCACCAATAGCCTGCAATCGGATTTTATTTTTGTTAAGGGTCTTAACTTCTCTTTTGATGGTATCAACCAGTAATTCCATTAAAGCGTTAACTTCTAATTTTGGTCGATTCCAATTCTCAGTTGAGAAAGCATAAAGAGTTACGTATTTAATACCAACTCTCGCAGCACCTTCAATAGTTGATTGCACTGCTTTAACCCCATTCTTGTGGCCAAAAACTCTAAGTTTTCCTTTTTGCTTTGCCCATCTTCCATTACCATCCATTATGATGGCAACGTGTTTGGGTAGATTATCTTTATTTACTTCGCTAATATCAGCCATTAAAACTATCTGTTCTGTGATGGACCTTTAAGCCCACAAAAATAGTATTTTAATTAAAAAGTTCGGCAAACCTGCTTCTTAGTTAAATTCACATAAATACTTAAACCGGTATATACGTACCAATCTGTTGTATATTGATCTCCGCGTTTAACGTTATCTACATCTTCATATTGTGTTGTATTTGCAATACTTGCCTGACTAGCTGAGCTTGCATCAACTGCAGGTAAGAAATTTGTGCTAACATCATCTAAATAATCAGAAAAAGTTTTTCTAATTCCCCAACTAAATTCAAATCCGAATCTATTTAATCTCATTTTGAAACCAACACCCATTGGA
>JAYPYW010000003.1:21940-51294 GCA_038154685.1 Flavobacteriales bacterium
TTCCTTCAGTTTGTAAGCTTTGTGTATTGATTAAAATGCCATTAAAACTAGCTTTGGGATTGTGATTAGCATATCCCATTCCTAAAAAGAAAAATGGTGTTGCTAAGTATGCTTTTTCATCTAAGGCAGAATAGGGGAGGAAGTTCATTTCCCATAGTAATGATGCTTCAATTAATCTTGAAGTGAAAGAAAAATTCCTGTCTTTATTAAACGAATTGTTAGAATTGGCATCGTCTCCAGAAATATCACCTACTGTAACTCCACCTCTTAAACTCATTCTTTGGTCATAGTTGTATCTTAATCTAGGCCCTAAAGAATAATTGAAAGGTGAAAAATGGGTTTGATTAAGCTCTCCGAGATAGTATGACTGTCCTGCAAATACCCCTAATTCCCAGCTAGTATAAGGTGTTTGTGATTTACTTACAAAAAGAGCAAATAACAGGATGATATTTAAAAGAGCTTTTTTCATATAAAACAAAACCTAAACGCAAGGTTTAGGTTTTTAGTCTTTATGTTTTTATGATTCTATCGAAGTTTAGGTAAACCTCCTCGTGTTGTTTTAAGCTTGTAGTTCGCTCCAATAATAACAAACATATATGAATCGTTATCTGTTGGGTCACCTCTTTGTTGGAATGGTGCAGCACCAATCCATGATTCCTGAGTTGGATCAGCTGCTAATGCAGCAGTTTGACCATAAGTATCTCTAATTACATCATTAGGATAGTAAGTTGTACTAACATCATCAACATAATCAGTAAATGTTTTTCTTAATCCCATTTCAATACTAACTAACCATCTTCTGTCGATAGCGTATTTTAAACCAACTCCAAGAGGAACTGCTAATTGAAACTGACTGTATTGAGTTCTTGTTGGTGTGATTCCTTGACCCTCGGTGTTCCATTTTCTAAGGTTAGTCCAGCTACCACCAACTTTTCCTTGTGGCATAAACCAAAAACCACCAACACCAAAGAAACCATATGGATAAAGTCCCATACTCTTAAGACCTTTAACTCCTCTTAATTTGAAACGGTGACCTCTCTTTTCTTTTACTAAGTAAAACTCGAAGTTATATCCAAGTTCAACTAGTGGTGATCGGAAATTTAAGTTTCTTGAAGATCTTATAGGATCTTGAGTCCAAGCGTCATTACCAGCAACCATACCAAGAGTAATAGATGCTTTATGAGAAATTTGTTGAGTTTGCTTAAAACGTAAACCAGCCATTAAAGCTAATCTAGTCGCTTTCCACTCATAATCTTTAAAATAGTCGGTACCAATTTGATCTGCTCCTCCTAATTCTCCTAGGAAATTTGCGAAACCAATTCCGTAAATGGTTTCCCATCTATATCTTTTCCATCGTTGAGCGTCGGAACTAAAAAAAGCTCCCATTAACACGACAAGAAGAAGTACTTTAACTCTCATTTTTAATGTTTTAGCACATTACAATCCAACAAATATATAAAATTCGTTAAATCTAGTCCATTGTAACGAATGAAATATTTTTTAGTTTCGATTGTCTAATCCCCAATTTAACTTATTTCTTATCGTGGAGAAGAAGGAGTGATTTGGTGTTCGTAATACATTCATATAAAATTCACCATGCTCAATAACTAGTTCCTCGTCAATTTTAATAGGCTCACTTCTAGCATCTAAAGCAACAAGGAATTCATCATCTCTACCCTCTAATTTAAGTGTGATCTTTTTGTTGTCGGGGATAATTAGTGGGCGTACATTTAAATTATGAGGAGCAATTGGCGTAATAATAAACACATCACTTCCAGGCATTATGATGGGTCCGGAACAACTTAAGTTATACCCAGTGGAACCAGTTGGCGTGGATATAATTAGTCCGTCGGCCCAATAAGAGTTGAGGTATTCATCATTAACGTAGGCATGAATTATCATCATCGAAGAAGAATCCTTTTTATGTACAGTTACTTCATTTAATGCGTAATTTATATCCCCAAAGTGGTTAGATTTTGTAGTCAATTTTAAAATACTTCGACGGTCGTATTTAATGTTTCCGGCAAAAATTTCGTCCAATGGCTCCATTACGTTTTCAGAAGAAACACTTGATAAGAAACCTAATCTACCTGTGTTTATACCAAAAACAGGAACGTTAGAATTTCTAACTATTGAAAGGGAATCAAGTATTGAGCCATCACCTCCTAAACAAATTAAAACATCGAAATCTTTGATTTCGTCAGAATAAGAGAATTTTTCAAAACCTTCGATATCATTCACATTGCCAATTAGCTGCTTGTACAATCCAGTGTAAATTGAAATTGTATTACCTTCCAATTTAGCTTTTAGATAAGTAAAGAGGTTTTGAAAAGTACTAAGTTTTTCTGGGTTAAATTTTATTCCGTAAACACCAACTTTCATAGGTTCTGCAAATGTTTATCTAAAGTACGAATAATAGATTTATCAAACTCAAATTAAATTGGAGCAACAAAACTTAGGTTAAAATTAGTTTGTCCAAATTGGTTAATTAGGTATTCGGTCCTAACAACAACATCATAATAAGTTACCCAATCTAATCCTAATCCACTTCCATATAGAAGTTTGTTGTTTAAAATGTTATTTATTGGTGTTGGATTCTGCACATATCCAGCATCAAAAATTACATTTCCATAAAGGGCAAAGTGAACCTTGCTAAATCGCTTAATTTTTTTAATCAATGGCAGCGTGTATTTTTTGGGACGAACAATTTGAAATTTGTAATTATTCTTGACTAAAAATGAGGTTCTTCCAAAAATAACTTTTGGCTCAAAACCTCTAACATAATCGTTAAATCCTAATCCGCTTTGGAAAAGAAATGGAGAGTTAGCTCCTAAATATTGATTTATATGGAATCCGGTCGCCCAATACTGACGATTTGCTAACCTTCTGTAGAAACGATAACTACCTAAAATTCTTGTTACAGAAAGGTCTGATTTATCTAATTGCCCTAAACCATATTGGTCGATTTGGAAATCAACGAAAAACCCTCTTAAGGGATAGTTCTGTGTAAAACGACGGTCATATTTAAACCTGTAAGTAAGTTGAGCGAATCTTAAAAAACCTTCTTGATTTCCGAGGTAAGATTGAGCAAGATCTTTTAATGTGTCGGCGGCTTGAATTTGGATAAACCTACCAGTGAAATACTGAGTTTGATAAAACCCTGTTCTTCTGAAATATTCTAACTGGAATCTAAACGCAGACCTGATTGGAAGGGAATCGTTCTTTATGTATACCATTTCATCATCTGATACACCAACAAAGACTTCATTTTGAGTTGAATAATCAGCAGCTACTTTTAATCCATCCCTCATTTTTTTTGTCAAATAAGGAACCCTATACTGGAACCCAAATTTTTCGGTAAAACCTACATAGCCATTAACCTGTAAGTTTTGGTTTAAACCTAAGAAATTGTATTTGTTGAGGTGAAGTCCTAAATCAATTCGAGATAGGTTTTTGTTTTTCCACCATTCAGAAAAATTTCTTTCTTGAAACTTAATCATTACCTCAGGCCATAAATACCAGCGCTCTTGAAGGGTAACAATAACCTTCCAGTTTTTACCTATAGGGATAAACTTTACGTCTGTGAAGTTGAATAAGGTGGTATTGAATAAGTTGTTTTCCGATTCCGAAATATGTGTGGCGGTGTCTCCAACTAAAATAGTGTCCCCAAGTTCAAAGGTAAGTTCCCTTTTAAGGATAATCTCTTTTGTTTTTTTGTTGCCAGAAAATTCAATTTCAGAAACAAACTGAGCCTTCTGAACTAAAGTACAGACAAAAAACAATAAGGTTAACCAAATTCCCTTCACGAGAAATTAGATGTTTAAGTATTTAAGAAACTGATCGTATCTACGTTGAAGGTCTTCTTCGTGAACACTTTCGTGGAAAGAAGCCTTGATTTCATAATCATAGCGATCAAAGCTTGCAATGATTCTTGATAAATCAGATTTGTTAATCTTTAGAACTAAATCCATTTTTAATGAATCCTCATTTGTGCTAGTGTATGCTGATAAGATTTTTGCGCCTTCACTTTCAACAATTTGCGCAATTTGTGCCATCGAGTAATCTCTAATGTTAAGTCCTAAAACAATTACACCTCCCGGTTCACGAGCATTTGTGATTTTTTGAAGTGCTTTTACAATTTGTTCCTGACCAATAATTCCAATGTATTGATCATTATCGTCCAAAACAGGAAGTGCAGTGATGTTGTTTTCAGCAAATACCGTAAGAATGTCGTAAATGTAATCGTACTGCTTTACAAATGGTCTTACCAATATTGGTTTAACTTGATTTAAAGGAACAAAAGTGTCCTCTAAATCATAAATTTCATTGTCAGAAATTAACCCATGATATTCCCCATTATCCACTACAGCAATGTGCGAAACTCTGTTTTCGTCCATAACTCCTAATGCTTTCTCTCCCTCGTCGGTACAAGAGATAGATGGAATATGAATAGATATTAACTCTTTAGCGATCAATGTAATTTAGCTTTAAGTGAGTATCAAAAGTACTATTTTATTTAATTTTGTGCTCGATTTATAATTAAAAGTAATGACAGTACTCAGTGTTAATATCAATAAGGTTGCCACACTTCGTAACTCTCGAGGAGGAGACGTACCAAACTTGATAAAAGTTGCCCAAGATTGCGAGCGATTTGGGGCTCAAGGTATTACAGTTCACCCTCGTCCGGATGAGCGACATATTAAATATCAGGATGTTAGGGACCTAAAGCCTATTTTAACTACCGAGTTTAATATCGAAGGTTATCCTGGGGATGGTTTTGTTGAATTAGTAAATGAAAACAAACCTGCGCAAGTTACTTTGGTGCCAGACCCACCAGAAGCTATAACCAGTAATGCTGGTTGGGATGCAAAAAAGAATTTCGATTTTTTATCTGATGTGGTGAAGGATTTTCAAAACAACGGTATTCGAGTGTCTATATTCATGGATCCTATTTTAGAGCAAATTGAATGGGCAAAAAAAACTGGGACGGATAGAATAGAATTATACACAGAAGAGTTTGCTGTTCAATACGCCAAGGGAAATAAAACAGGAATTCTTCCTTACAAGGAGGCTGCAAAATTTTCTAAGGAGATTGGTCTTGGTGTAAATGCTGGTCATGATTTAAACTTAGATAACCTTAATTATTTTGCTAAAGAAATCCCTGAGGTTGATGAAGTAAGTATTGGACATGCCTTAATTTCGGACGCATTATATCTTGGTTTAGAAAACACAATTCAATTATACAGAAGAGCTTTAAACATTGAGCATGGGATTGAACTTTAAAAAATACGGAGAAGGAAAAGATGTTTTAGTGATTCTTCACGGACTATTTGGTTCGCTGGATAATTGGCAGTCGTTAGCTAAGCAATTTGCAGAGCATTTCACGGTTTATATTCTCGATCAAAGAAATCATGGTAAGTCACCTCATTTTGATGAGCACACTTACACTGCAATGGCGAGTGATTTAAAGGAGTTTTTAGATCAAGAAGGAATTGAGGAGGCACATTTGTTGGGTCATTCGATGGGAGGTAAAACAGTAATGCAGTTCTCAATTCAAGAGCCACAGTATATTAAAAAGATGATTGTTGCTGATATAGCCCCTAAATACTACGCGCCGCATCATCATAAAGAAATAGAAGCTCTGGAATCGGTAGACTTTGAGGTTCAAAAAGACCGTAAAGCTGTTCAGTCTAAATTGGAGGAAACTTTATCTAACCCGGGAGTTGTTCAGTTTTTTATGAAAGCGCTTACTTGGGTGGAGAAAGAGCAATTAGGGTGGAAGTTCAATTTAAAAGTACTTGTTGAACAAAATGAAAATATAGGAGAAGCCTTGGAAGGTTTTGCTTATTTCACCAATCCTACATTATTTGTTCGAGGGGAGAATTCAAATTATATAACAGAAGATGATATTGATGCAATTGAGGAGATTTTTCCAATGGCGCAGTATCGTACGATTGATGATGCCGGACATTGGTTGCATGCCGAAAACCCAAAACAGTTTTTTGAAGAGGTATTAAATTTCCTTAAATAAAACTCCCCGTATGGGAATTATATTTATCTTGGTTACCGCTTAAAATGTCGGATACTTTAGTAATCATACCAACTTATAACGAAATCGATAACATCGAGGACATTCTTCGTGTGGTTTTTGGTTTAAAAAAATCTTACCATGTTTTAATTGTGGATGATGGTTCACCTGATGGTACGGCTGATATTGTTAAGAAACTTCAGCAAGAATATCCAGAGCAATTACATATTGAGGAAAGAACAGGGAAACTGGGGTTAGGTACCGCATACATTCACGGTTTTAAGTGGGCGTTAAAAAGAGATTACAGCTACATTATTGAAATGGATGCTGACTTTTCTCACCCTCCAACATCGTTAATCGAATTGTATAATGTATGTGAAAAAGGAGGGGTAGATCTTTCTGTAGGTTCAAGATATGTTAGTGGAGTAAACGTAGTAAACTGGCCAATGAGTCGAGTTTTAATGAGTTATTTCGCTTCTGTTTATGTTCGTAAAGTAACAGGAATGCCAGTCCGTGATACAACTGCAGGTTTTGTTTGCTACCATAGAAGAGTGTTGGAAAGAATGGATTTGGATAAGATCAACTTTGTTGGTTATGCATTCCAAATTGAAATGAAATTCACAGCTTGGAAGCTTGGTTTTAAATTAAAAGAAGTTCCAATCATCTTTACCGATCGTAAAAAAGGCCAATCAAAAATGAGCTCTTCAATTTTTAAAGAAGCTATTTTCGGTGTGCTTTTCATGAAAATCAAATCTTGGTTTAAGAAGTACTAATATTTTAGTCCATCGTCTATGATCCATGGTCCATGGACTTTTGTATTTTTGTGTTCTAGAAAAGGAAAGTTATGAGCACATTATTCATCAAAAATGCCACCATCGTTAATGAGGGTGAAGAGTTTGTAGGAAGCGTAGTTGTAAAAGACGGAAAAATCGCCGATGTTTTTAAGGGAGAAGCTAATTTTTCAGACGAGAATGCTGAGATTGTTGATGCTTCTGGATTACACCTATTACCAGGTATGATTGATGACCAGGTTCACTTCCGTGAGCCAGGATTAACACATAAGGCAAATATTTACACAGAAAGTAGGGCAGCTGTTGCTGGAGGTATTACTTCATTCATGGAGATGCCAAACACAAACCCTCAAACTACTGTTCACAGTGAATTAGAAAAAAAGTTTGATATTGCTGCGAAAGATGCATTGGCTAACCACTCATTCTTTTTTGGAGCTACAAATGAAAACATCGATGAGGTATTAGCAGTTGATGAAAAAAATGTTTGTGGAATCAAGATTTTCATGGGATCATCTACAGGAAACATGTTAGTTGATAATGAGCAAACTTTAAGAAATATCTTTGGTCACTGTAAATTGTTAATCGCTACTCATTGTGAGGATGAAGCAACAGTTAGAGGTAATGAGGCTAAATATAAAGCTCAGTTTGGAGAAGATCTTCCAATTAAATATCACCCAATTATTCGTGATGAAGAGGCTTGTTATAAGTCTTCGAGCATGGCGGTTGAATTAGCGAAGGAATTAGATGCTCGATTACACATCTTACACATTTCTACAGCTAAAGAAACGGAGTTGTTCAGAAACGATATCTCTTTAAAGGATAAGCGCATTACGGCTGAAGCTTGTGTTCACCACTTATGGTTTAGTGATGAGGATTATGAAAAGAAAGGAACGCATATTAAGTGGAATCCAGCAGTTAAATCAGCAGCTGATAGAGCTGGAGTTTTAGAAGCAGTATTAGATGATAGAATTGATATCATTGCTACAGATCACGCTCCTCACACAATAGAAGAAAAGAACAATAAATATTTCTCTGCACCATCTGGTGGACCATTAGTTCAGCATGCAATGGTGAGTGTTTTAGAATTAGTTCGGCAGGGTAAAATGCCTTTAACTAGAGCCGTTGATAAAATGTGTCATGCTCCAGCGGAATTATTCCAAATTCCAAACAGAGGATATATCAAAAAAGGATTCCAAGCAGATCTAGTTTTAGTTAACTTAAACAATCCTTGGACGGTTACTAAATCAAACATCCTTTACAAGTGTGGATGGTCACCATTTGAAGGACAAGAATTTGCAGCTCAAATCAAGTCTACTTACGTAAATGGAGTTAAGGTTTACGAAGACGGACAAATCATTGAGCCTTCTTCTAATCCATCGCAAAGATTGGTTTTTTCTAGATAAAAAGAGACAATAGACCATTGTCGATAGACGATGGTTGAATGTTGTTAATAAGCTATGGTCCATGGTCTATCGACTATGGACCATTTTTACTTATTTTTGCAGGATGAAAAACATTAGGAACTTCTGTATTATTGCGCATATCGATCACGGTAAATCAACTTTAGCGGATCGATTGTTACAGGAAACTAAAACGGTATCGGATAGAGATTTGAATGAACAAACTCTTGATGATATGGATATTGAGAAGGAGAGAGGGATTACTATTAAGTCTCATGCCATTCAAATGGATTATGAGCAAGATGGTGAAAATTACGTTCTTAACTTAATCGATACTCCTGGTCACGTTGATTTTTCATACGAAGTTTCTAGGTCTATTGCAGCTTGTGAAGGAGCGCTTTTAATTGTAGATGCCGCTCAAGGTATTCAAGCGCAAACGATTTCTAACCTATACTTAGCGTTAGAAAATGATTTAGAAATTATTCCAATCTTAAATAAAATGGATCTTCCAGGAGCGCAACCAGAGGAAGTGAAAGATCAAATTGTTGATTTGATTGGATGTGATAGAGATAAAATTATCCCTGCTTCAGGTAAAACAGGAATGGGAGTTCAAGATATTTTAAGAGCTGTTGTAGAAGATGTTCCTGCTCCAGAAGGAGACCCAGAAGCACCTTTACAAGCAATGATTTTCGATTCAGTGTTTAACTCTTTCAGAGGAATTATTGCCTACTTTAGAGTTTTAAACGGATCTATCAAAAAAGGAGATAAAGTTAAATTCTTCAATACAGGAAAAGATTACTTCGCTGACGAAATTGGAATTCTTCGTTTAGATATGGAGTCTAGAAAAGAAGTTCAATGTGGAGATGTAGGATACATCATTTCTGGAATCAAAAATGCACAAGATGTTAAAGTAGGGGATACCCTTACAAATTTTGATAAACCGTGTGAAGTTGCGGTTGATGGATTTGAGGATGTTAAACCAATGGTATTTGCCGGAGTTTATCCAGTTGTTACTGAGGATTACGAAGACTTAAGGGCAGCTATGGAGAAGCTTCAGTTAAATGACGCTTCATTAACTTTTGAACCAGAAAGTTCTGCAGCCTTAGGATTTGGATTCCGTTGTGGATTCTTAGGAATGTTGCATTTAGAGATAATTACAGAAAGATTAGAGCGTGAGTTTGAAATGGATGTAATTACTACGGTTCCTAACGTATCCTACATGTGTTACACTAAAAAAGGAGAAGAGATTCTTGTAAATAACCCTTCAGAACTTCCTGATCCATCGGTTATCGATTGGATTGAAGAGCCATATATCAAAGCACAAGTTATTACGAAGTCCGATTATGTTGGAGCAGTAATGACCCTAGCAATAGAAAAACGTGGTGAATTAAGTAACCAAGTTTATTTAAGTGCGGATAGAGTTGAGCTTACATTTGAAATGCCTCTTGCTGAAATCGTATTCGATTTCTACGATAGATTAAAGTCTATATCAAAAGGATATGCTTCTTTCGATTACTATCCTTCAGGGATGAGACAATCGAATTTGAAGAAAATGGATATTCTTTTAAATGGAGATCAAGTCGATGCTTTATCAGCCTTAATCCATGCAGATAATGCCTTTACATTAGGTAAAAAGATATGTAAAAAGCTGAGAGAATTAATCCCTCGTCAGCAATTCGTTATCGCAATTCAGGCAGCAATCGGAGCTAAAATTATTGCCAGAGAAACAATCTCTGCCTTAAGAAAAGACGTTACCGCAAAATGTTACGGTGGAGATATTTCTCGTAAGCGTAAGCTACTTGAAAAGCAGAAAGCAGGTAAGAAAAAGATGCGTCAAATTGGATCTGTAGAGATTCCACAGAGTGCATTCTTAGCAGTACTTAAATTAGATGATTGATTTATCGCCCACGGATCCCGCTGATCTCACGGATTTTTAAAATATTAGGCCAGCTTCGCTGGCTTTTTTGTTTGGAAATAGAAATGAGATAGCCACGTCGTACCTCCTCCCTATGACTCAAAATTGTTATTGCTTGTTAAGTATTGGTCATAACGAGGAGGTACGACGTGGCTATCTCTAATTTTATGAGGAAAATCCGCGAGATCAGTGAGATCCGCGGGCGACAAATAACAAGTCATCCAGTTAAAAAATCAAACATCTAAGGGGGCCATCAAAAAAGCTCAGCAAATTGTCATGCAGAATCCTACTTTTCCTGCCGATTTTACAGGTAATTAGCTTAAATTTATAGTTTGCATACCTTTTGATAAGAGTGTGTGAAATTTACTAGAAATAACTAACCAATGATAGGTTCGATAGGAAACATAATTACTAAGCTTTTCGGGAAGAAAAGTGATAAAGACATAAAAGAAATTAAGCCTCTTGTAGAGAAGGTACTAGCGGAGCAGGCAAAGCTTAAAAATGCTACTGCTGATGAACTAAGAGCCAACTCGGATAAATTCAGACAAGAGATTCAGGATTATATCAAAGCTGACGAAGAGCAGATTGAAAAAATTAAAGCTGATGCCGATGCACCAGGGATGGGAGCTAAGGAAAAAGAAGTTTTATACAAGCAAGCAGATGAGTTATCGAAGAAAGTTGATGAAAAAATCGAGGAAGTTTTAAATAACATTCTACCAAGAGCATTTGCCAACATTCGTGAAACAGCAAGAAGATTTAAGGATAACGATACTATTGAAGTAACAGCTTCGGAATTTGAAAAAGATATCGCTCACTTAAGAGAGAACTTCGAAATCCAAGGAGATAAAGCAATTTACTCAACAACTTGGGAAGCAGGAGGAAATGAAATTAAGTGGGACATGGAGCACTACCAAGTTCAGCTGGTTGGAGGTATTGTTTTACACTCTGGGAAAATCGGAGAGATGGCTACTGGGGAAGGTAAAACGCTTGTGGCAACACTTCCGGTTTATTTAAATGCATTAGCTCAAAAGGGTGTTCACTTAGTAACGGTTAACGACTATTTAGCAATTCGTGACTGTGATTGGATGAAGCCACTTTTTGAATTTCATGGTATTACAATCGATTGTATAGATAAGTATCAACCAAATAGTGAGGAGCGTAGAGCTGCTTATAACTGTGATGTTACTTATGGTACAAACAACGAGTTTGGATTTGATTACTTAAGAGATAACATGGCGAATGGTGTTGATGACTTAGTTCAAAGAAAGCATCATTATGCAATCGTGGATGAGGTGGATTCGGTTTTAATTGATGATGCAAGAACGCCATTAATTATTTCTGGACAAATGACTCGTCAAACTAATCAAGAATATGATCAGTTGAAGCCATTTGTAAATCAATTAGTTCAAGCACAGCGTCAATTGGTAACTAAGAAATTAGCAGATGCTAAGAAGTTATTTAAAGACGAAAACTCTAAGGAGGCCGGTATTGAATTATTAAGAGCCCATAGAGGTTTACCAAAGAATAAAGCATTAATCAAATTTTTATCTGAACCAGGTGCAAAACAGTTGTTGCAAAAAACTGAGAACCAGTACATGCAAGAGCAAGGGAAGAATATGCATATTGTTGACGATGAATTATTCTTTGTAATTGATGAAAAGGCGAATTCGATTGAATTAAAAGACAAAGGGGTTGATTTGATTTCTGGTTCTTTTGATGATAAGAACTTCTTTGTAATGCCTGATTTAGGTGCTCTTTTGGCTGAGGTGGATCAAATGACTGGATCTGATCAGGAGAAAGCGCAAGCAAAAACAAAAGTTACCCAAGACTATAGTATCAAGGTTGAGCGATTACATACCATGCAACAGCTTTTAAAAGCTTACACACTTTTTGAAAAAGAAAAGGATTATGTTGTAATGGATAATGCGGTTAAGATCGTAGATGAATCTACTGGTCGTATTATGGACGGAAGAAGATGGAGTGATGGTTTACACCAAGCTGTTGAAGCTAAGGAAGGTGTTAAAATAGAAGCTGCATCTCAAACTTATGCATCGGTTACCTTACAGAACTATTTCAGAATGTACCACAAGTTAGGTGGTATGACAGGTACAGCAATTACTGAAGCTGCCGAGTTCTGGGATATTTATGAATTAGAGGTAATTGAAATCCCAACTAATAAACCAATTATCAGAGACGATCGTCAGGATAAGGTTTATAAAACACAACGTGAGAAATTTAATGCTGTAATTGAAGAAATTGGTGAAATCACAAAGGAAGGAAGACCAGTTTTAGTAGGTACAACTTCGGTAGAGATTTCGGAATTACTAAGTAGAACATTAAAAATGCGTGGAATTAAGCACAATGTGCTTAACGCAAAACGCCATGGTCAGGAAGCGCAAATTGTTCGAGAAGCTGGTCAGGCAAATATGGTTACCATTGCAACCAATATGGCAGGTCGTGGTACTGATATTAAACTTTCGGATGAGGTAAAAGCTAAAGGAGGTTTAGCAATTATTGCAACAGAAAGACATGAGTCTCGTCGTGTTGACCGTCAGTTAAGAGGTCGTGCGGGACGTCAAGGAGATCCAGGTTCGTCGCAATTCTTTGTTTCGTTAGAAGATCCATTAATGAGATTATTCGGTTCAGAAAGAATCTCGAAGTTAATGGACCGAATGGGATTGAAAGAAGGAGAGGTTATTCAGCATGGAATGATTTCGAAATCTATTGAAAGAGCCCAGAAAAAAGTAGAGGAAAATAACTTCGGTCAACGTAAACGTTTATTAGAGTATGATGACGTAATGAATGCTCAAAGAGAGGTTATTTACAAGAAGAGAAGAAATGCTCTTTACGGAGATAGGTTATCTGTGGATGTATCTAATATGTTCATGGATACCATTGAATCATTAGTTTTAAGTTATTCTTATAACAAAGATTTCGAAGCGTTTAAGGTTGATTTGATTACTCAATTAGGAATTGAATCTCCCTTATCACAGCAAGAGTTTGAATCTGGTAATGATAAGTCGATTTTCGAAGCCGTTGTAAAAGCAGTTTCAGAAGCTTATAAGAAGAGAAAGAATGGATTAGCTGCAGCTACGTTCCCAACTTTCCAAACGATTAGAGAAAGACAAGGTGATCAGAAAGGGATTACTGTTAATATTCCATTCACCGATGGACAAAAGATTCTTCAGCTTTCGGTTGATTTGGATAAAGCGATTCAATCAGAAGGTCATGAAGTAATTAAACAGTTTGAGAGAGCGATTTGTTTAGCTGTTATTGATGCTGAATGGAAGGAACACCTCAGAGAAATGGATGATTTAAGAACTAATGTTCAAAATGCATCTGTTGAGCAAAAAGACCCGTTATTAATTTATAAAAAGGAATCATATGATGTATTCCGTGTGATGATGGATAAAGTTAATGCTGAGATTGTTTCATTCCTAATGAAAGCCGGTATTTTACAGCAAGACCAAAATCAGCAACAACAAGTTCAAGCTCAGGCACCACAGCCTGCACCAACTCCAAAAGTAACTGCCTCTAGAGGTAACACAGATGGATCAATTGCTGAGGATGAAACTAAAAAACCAGCCAAAGCTGAACAAACAGTTGGACGTAATGAACCTTGCCCTTGTGGAAGTGGTAAGAAGTTTAAGCAATGTCACGGTAAGGCATAGAAAATATTTTAACTTAATATTTAAAGCCGGTCTTTTTGATCGGCTTTTATGTTTTACCCCCTCAGCCTGCTGCAAATATCCCTGTGAAAAACATCCTTAATTTTTAAGGATTACTATGAGTGCGCTGAGAGAGAATAAATAGAGCATTAAGAAAAACAGATACCCCTAAAAAAGAAGTAAGTCACGTGGGAAACGTGACTCACTTACCGAACTTAACCTAGTTAGGGACGATACCTTAGGGTAAAGATTAAAGGTAAGTGAGGGCTAGTCACCATCCTTTACATCCCAAAAACTCATGCAAAGATAATGAAAGATCCTTGAAGCAATCAATTAAAATAAGGATATAAAAAAAGCCATCTTAAAAAGATGGCTTTTTGTTGTTTTATGAATATGAGAACTATTATCTCAAGATCTTTCTGTTGTCCTGTAAATCAGCTTTGTCGTTTAAGTACTCGTCAACAATTAACTGACCGTTTCTAACAACTGAAGCCTTTAATTGATCTTTCTCTAAATCGAATGATGTATCCTCAGTAATGTTTGCTAAAGATTCGTTTGAAACTTTAACAACGTAAATTCCTCTTTCTCCTTCGATAACATCTGAAACTTTACCAGCGCCTAAACCAGCAATAGCTCCATTAACTTTAGGTTCTCCAGAAGTAGCAGAAGCTCCAGATTTGATTTGAACCCCTGTTTGATTTTTAACCTCACCACCTTTAACAAGAGTAGGAAGTTGACCAATATTATCAGCAGTTAAAGTTGGGAAGTCTGCTAAAATTTTAGCTTTCTGCTTTTGAATTCTAGCGTGTCTCTCAATTTGGAAGTTTACATTTGGATCAGACATAGGCTTGTATTGACCTTTAGTTTCTTCAGTGGCAATTGCAACAACAAATGAGTTTGGTGTAGCGAATACATTTGAAGGTTGGTTTAATTCATTTTCAAACGCCCAGTTAACGATTTTTCTTGAATCTTGAATACCTCTTAAAGAATAAGTAGAACCCTTAGCATAAGCTGAGTCTACATCGTAACCTAAACTATCCTTTAAAGAAGAAATAGACTTTCCTTCTTTTAAAGCAAAGGCAACCATGTTAGCTTTACTCATGAAGTCCTCTAAAGTTTTGTCACCAGGGGTAACATTTTTAATGATTGTACCAATTTGAAGTTTTGTGTTTTTAACCCCAAATTCAGCAACTTCAACAATTGCGAATGCTTGATTTCCTTGTCCTAATGAAACAACACATGAGAAAGGTTCTCCAGCATTGTGCGCATAAACGGAATCAAGGAAGTTTCTTCCTGGATACCCTCCAGGAACAAGGTTCATCCATGATAATTCTCCGTCCTTCATGAAAGTAGAATCGATTACTGCGTAATCTTCAGGAATTGATCCAATGCCAGATTTTTGAGCAACCTCTAAAAGACTATCTGCAAGTTCTCTGTAAGCTTTACTTACTTCTAATTGTTGATCCTGAGAAGTGATTTCAGAAGTTGAATCACCTACAACTTTAATTTTAGCAGGTAAGTAACTAACAAGTGAAATTTTTACTTTCGCTGAATCGGCAAGTAATTTCTTGTCAAGTACTTTTGCAACACCAACTTGAGTTCTTGAGTTATTATAAATTGGTTGAGAAGTAAATCCTTTTTCTTTGTTAAATAGAGAGGTATCAATTCCTCCTAATTTAACAGGGTATTCACCTTTTTTGAAGTAATCGTAATTTACAATTCCTTCAGTTTCATTTTTGATGAAAAGTTTAGCGTCTTCTTCTTCGTTTAAAGATTCTTTTAATGAATTAACATCATCAAAAACAGCTAATTTATCTTCAGCAGATGGCTCTAAGTTGAATCGAGCTAAGAAGATTTTTCTTGCAGCTTCCTTTTCAATAAAAGAAGGTTTAAGCTCCTCGTAAGCCGCTTTTATGTCCTCAGCTGAAGGCTCAAGTTCCTTGTCGTTTACAGATTCGTATTTAACTAAAGCAATCTCTACATCTTTGTGAGATTTAGTAGCAACATATTCATCTTTAGCTAAAGATGTTGTAGTGTAAAAACAGCTATTTAATAATCTATTGTATTTATCCTGAGTTCTTAATTTAAAACCGAAGTCTTTAACCCATTCAGCATTTTTAGCTCCCAATGGAATAGTTCTAGCTATTTGACCTTGCTGGTTTCTAACAGCCATAAATGCAACCTGACCTAAGTTTGAAGTGTTTTGTTCGATTTTAGCATAGTTTTGCTGGTATCTTTCTTGTCCACCAAAAAGGTAGTTTACAAAGAATGAAGAAGGTGGTACTTCGTTTTCACGATCCCCTAACAACATTTCTTCTTCTTCATCTGGCGTAAGAACAATTCCTAAGTCTTCGCACTCACTCTGGAAAAACTTGTCTTTCAACATTTCGTTCCAAGTTAGAGTAGTGTACTGTCCTTTTTGGAAATCTTGAATACTGCTGAAGTTTTCACCTCCATTTCTTAAGAAAACTTGCTTTTCTCTTTCACTGTTAAACTCTTGATCAGAGATTTCAAAACCTTCGAAAGAACCAACCATATTGTCGATTTCCTGACCTCCACCTCTTGAGCTTAAATAATCAGTAAGAATGAAAGCGAAAATGGCTCCACCTATAACGATTAGCGTTAAAGCCGAATTATCTCTTATCTTTTGAATCATTGCCATAATTGTACAATTTTTTAAGGTGCACGAATATACTACGATTTCATGGATTTATGAAAAAAAGTGATAGTTAAATCAATAGCATCGAAAAAGGACTCAAATGCCTTTATTTATTTAGAGGTTTCAATGTGAGGAACAACAATTTTCACCAATTCAATTCTGGTTTCACCAACCTTTTCAATGAGTATTGATAATTTGTCTAAAACGATAGTCTCACCTTCATTGGGAATAGCTTCGGTATGAGAGTATATATAGCCCGCTAAAGTCTCGTAACTTTCATCTTTAGGTATTTCGAGATTGTATTTATCATTCAGATAATCAACCTCTAATCTTCCAGAAAATAAGTATTCATAATCGGTTAATTGTTCTTCAGTAAGATCTAACTTATCGTGTTCGTCTTCAATTTCCCCAAGAATTTCTTCTAAGATATCCTCAACGGTAAGCATTCCTGCTGTTCCACCAAACTCATTCACCACAACTAAAACACTTTTTCTTAATTGAATAAAGTTGTTTAAAGCCCTTTGAGCAGTCATTGATTCGGGAATAAAACCAACCGGAAGAAGGATTGATTTTATGTCTTTTGGTTTTTTAAATATTTCCTTGGAATGGACAAATCCAATTACTTCGTCAATAGCGTTTTTATATATCAAAACCTTTGAATGACCAGTTTCTATGAAAGTATTATAAACTTTATTAATTGGTGTGTTTATATCCAAAGCTACAATTTCGGTTCTTGGAACCATACAATCTCGAGCTTTAACAGATTGAAAGTCGAGCACGTTTTTGTAGTATTGAACTTCTACATCAATTTCCTCCTTACTTTCAATGTTTTCAAACTTCTCGGTAAGGTATTGGTGTAGTTCAATTCTTCCAATAATTGATTTTTCCTCATTGATTTCGACTTTCAAGAATTTTCTTAAAATGAATTTGGAGAAACCAACAATAATAGCAACTACCCATTTTAAACTCCAAAACAATGCATACATAGGGTATGCAAAAAATCGAAGTGCGTGGTTTGGTTTAAGTCTGAATAAAGTTTTAGGTAAATACTCTGCAAGTAATAATATAATTATAGTTGAAACAACAGTTTGAATCAACAGAATAATGATGGGGTTTTCGGAATATGTATGAAGTTTGGGTTCAAGTATTTCTTCCATATATATCCCAAATGAAACCAAGGCAAGGTTGTTCCCAATTAAGAGGGTAGCAATAAACCTTGAAGGGGAATTTGTGAAAGCAGATAGAATTTTTGCAATAACTCCACCTCGTTTGTTGATAATCTCCATTTGCATCTTATCAGCAGTGATAAATGCAATTTCAAGACCAGAAAAAATTGCTGACAATAAAATGGTAGAACCGATGATAATCCAAATCATTCTTCAGCATCCATTTTTTTACCTCTGTTTCTTCGAGAAATATAAAAGAAGATAGAAACAGGAATGATTAGTAAAAGCGGCTTAACTGGCTCGAACCCATAAACGGGCCAATAGTATGCAGCTGCAATTATTGATGAAATACCTATTATTAGCCAGGCAATTTCGAATATCTTATTCAGGCGCTTTTTCACGTTTTACTTTAATTTCTCCTGTTACATTATTGATTTTATAATTCTCGAACCTTTCGTCAGACTCTAGTCCGGATCCGTGAATTACCTGTCCACCGGGTTTTGTTATCGTAACAGCAGTATCGCAAATTATCTTTTTTGTTTTAGAATCCCAAGTTAAACGTTCTGTATTTAATTTTTCTCCAACACTGTTAATTACAATCACATTTCCTTTTGCGTTCATTCGTTCGTCCTCATGACGCCTAACAGCATGATCAGCCATTAACTCGCTAGTTACTTCTCGGAATTGATTGTAGAACCTTACATGAACACTGTCTTTCATTACATCTCTGCCTGGTTTTTCCTCGCTTTTCATATATTGCTCAAGGATTTTTCCAGTTATTTTCACTTTAAGTAATCCGGAATCAGAGTAGGTGATGTTGAAATCTGTATAATAGGCATCAGGAATAGTTCCGTTGATAGTGATATTACTTTTAGACATTTTGTCTAAATCGCTTTCACAGGAAAAAACAAAAAGCATGTTCACAATTGCGAACATGCTTAAAATAATATTTCTAAATCCCTTGTAGCTCAATTATTTTTTGGCTCTAATTGTTGTAGTTGTGTTTACCCAACATCCAACTTGATAAGTATCACCAACATTTAAAGTTTTAAGGAAAATATCCTGTTCTCTTGGGAAGTAAGAAGATTGTTTAGCAGCCTTTTTTAAAGCTTTCGCTTTAATGTCAGCGTCTTGAGCAATTGCAGCTGCTTTGTTGTAATAGTCAACGGCAACCCAGAATACTTCTGCTCCTCCAAATTTTAAATCTTTACAACTACCAGCTCCATATCCTATTGCATTTCCAATAATGATATAAGCTTCTGCTTTTTTAGGATCAAGCGCTAAAGCTTTGTTAGCAGTAGCTCGTGCGCCAGCGTAATTTCCGATTTTGTTTTGGAATTTAGCTTTTTTAACTAAGTATTTAGCCAATTTAGCAGTGTCTTTTTGCATTTCAATTGCGCGATCAAAATACTCAGCGGCTTTATCGTTATTCTGCTTGCTGTTAAAATAAGACGCTAAAACAATAGCTGTTTTTGCAGCTGGAGAGGTTTCAAACCTTTTCTCCATCATTTTTACTAAAACACCACTTGAAGTACATTTTTTATCCGATAATAATTCGATTCCACCATCTAACCAGTTTGTGTCAGCTTGATGCTTTTCGAAATCTGCAGTGTATAATGAATCTAATAAATCACACTCTAAACAAGCATCCGCATAAGAAACAGCTTTGTCCTTTAGGTTATCGTATCCTTTACCACCTTCATTGGCTGCTACAATATTTACAACTTTTAAGTAATTGTTGATTACATCTGTACAACCAATTTTACCTTTTTTATTCATTATTTTAGTTGCGTACATATATCTTGTAGCAGTAGATGATTTAGTTTTTGGGAAAGTATAGTTAACCGCAGAGTCAAGTAGTTGATAAGCCTCCTCTAGTGATTGGTTGATTTTATATTGAGCTAAAACTTTCCCCTTTTTTTCTAAAATCTTCATTTGAGATTTTTGGTTTCCAGGGAAATATTTCATTCTAGCATCGTAGATCATTAATAAAGAATCAACATATAAATTTCTTACATCTTTGTTGGCTTTGTTTTTCTTTATGAAATGATTCATGATCTTCTCACCTGTGATGTAGATGTTTTTAGAAGATTCTGGACAAGTAGCATAACAAATTCTGAAAGACCTTGCAGCATCATCGTAAGCTTTTTGCTTGCTGTAAATTGTCATTGTAGTTAATGCTTTTTTACATTCATCAGGATTATCTCCGTAGTTTGGTTCTTTTTTATCCTGTGCTGATACATTTAGTAATGTAATTGAAAGTAATGCAGTTGCTAAAATTTTCGCAGTTTTTCTCATTTTCCCTATTGAAATTTGCGCTTGATAAACCATTTGTCGTTTAACACAACGCTAGCATTAATATTTAAAAAGTTCTCGTTTATACCAAGGTTATTATTAAATCTATTTAAGTAGCCTAAACTAACGAATACACTTGACCCGAAGGATTCCGTTTGGTATTTAAATTTCTTTAACGGCAATTTAAAACCAAAATTGATGCCAAATTCATTAAGCTCCTCATTTTGAGCAACTATTCCAGTATTTCCAGCGTGGACTCCAAAATTGTAAGAAATTGTTTTCCAGTAATTCTCTTTTCCTAATGCTTTTGAATTGGGAACGATTCGCGAACTAAGAATAATTTTATTAACGTTTTCTAAACCTCCTCTTTGGTTATTTAATTCATAAGAACCCAAACCTCTAAATTTATATTCCAAAGAGGTTTCCCAGCTTTCTAACTTTCCTATTGAAACTCCTCCTTGCAAGGTTGAAGGAAGTGTCATTTTTCCTTTAACAGGAGAATCTCGCGTATCAATTATAAAAGTAGTTTCATGAAACTCCGTTACTTTTTCACTGTTCTCGATGAATTGACCATTTACATAATAGTTTGCAGTTTCATAATTGCTAGTGGTGTAATCATTACCTAACTCATAAAATAGTCCAAAGTTTAAATATTTATCTGTCCCTATTTCCTGTTTGTACTGAAGTCCAGTATTCATGCCAAAACCTGAAACGCTAGAGTAGTTCTGGAATCTGATATTTTGAGCTGATGGATTTTCATAAACAGCTTTTGATATATCGTTTAATCTTCCAAATACATAATGACCGGTAACTCCAATTGAGATGTTTTTTCTTTCAATACCATATCCCAGAAATACCTTATTTAAGCTTCCATCTCCTTCATATTGATATTCAACTGAACTTGAATCAGGTAAAGTAGAAGGGAAGGAATATTTATAATTTTGTTTAGCCAGAGGAGTGAAACCAAAAGCTAATCCCATTTTTTTTGCAATAGGAAATCCTAATCCAAAACCACTAAGGTTTGTATAATTGAAGTAGGTGCTCGAAGTATTAGAATTGATAAAGTTTGTGCTAGAATAAATTCCTGTTTCTCCAGTTGTAAATGAAAACTGAGAGAAAGTAGCTGGGTTAGCAAGTTTTATTTGGTTGTGTTAAATAGAGCTTGTTCCAGATCCGGATCTCGAGAAAGTGGCTTGAAAGTTACTTTCAAAGAAATCACCAGGTCCAAACTGTGAAAAAGGAGAGTTTCCTTGTCCTATAGTCCAGTAAGAACAGATTCCGATTAAAAAATATAGAAGTAAATTTTTATTCATTTAATTCAATTAGGTTGTTTAAACCTTTTAAAACCAAATTTTGGTCTGCAAAGATGCCATTTTTTAACTCAGCACCCAAAAAAGAACTGTCTCCCCCTGTTAAGAAAACTATAAGATTTTCATTTTTAGATTTAAAATGTGAAATAAAACTGCTGATTTCAGCTTTAACTCCATTGATAACCCCTGATTTCAAACAGTCTATTGTAGTATCTCCAAGCATGTTTGGATAATTTTCAAACTCAGAAACTAACGGCAGTTGATCAGTAAAATTGTTCATGGATTGGAATCGCATGTTCAATCCCGGTGAAATAGCCCCGCCTTGGTACCCCAATTCTTCAGAAACATAATCAAAGGTAATGCAGCTTCCTGCATCAATTACAAGTGTGTTTTGCCCAATTTTATGAGCTCCAACACAGGCAACTAACCTATCAATACCTAAGGTTGAAGGAGTTTTATAATTATTAGGGAATGGGAAGGTTGAATGATGATTTATTCTAATCGTTTTTACCTTCGGTAGGTTCTTTATATCTAGATTATCCACAACGCTTGAGTAAATAATCTTACTTATCGATTTTAAATGGTTGGCTGATATATAACTTTCTAAATCTTCTCCGTAAGCTATCCTTCCAGAGTCGATTAGGTTTGAATCGTCAAACAATCCAAACTTTATACTTGAATTACCAGCATCAAGAGCGAGTTGCATTAGATATATTTCTTGTACTCTTTCGTAGAGGATAAATCCGTAACGAACTGTTTGATTTTTTGCTCATCATCTTTTTTGCAGACCAAGAGCGCATCTTCCGTATTTACAACAATAAAGTTATCCAGTCCATCAATAACCATTAATTTATCGGTTGGATTAGAAATTACATTATTTGAGCTGTTGTAAGTCTTAACACTTTCACCAACAATTGCATTGTTTTTTTCGTCTTTATCTACTTGAGTATACAAAGATCCCCAAGTCCCTAGATCGGTCCAACCTATGTTGCATGGTAAAACATAAACGTTTTTGGCTTTTTCAAGAATAGCATAATCAACTGAAATATTAACACATTGCGCATATATTTCTTGAATGAAATCATGCTCTTTTTCAGTGGCATAAATTCCAAACCCATCTTTGAATAAATCATGAATTTCAAACATGTTTTTTTCAAAGGCGTCTACTATACTTTTGGAACTCCAAATAAACATTCCCGAGTTCCAAGAGAAGTCCCCACTCTCGTAGAACACTTGCGCCAATTCTTTGTTTGGCTTTTCTGTGAAGGTTTTAACCTTTAGAATATCCTTGTCTGAATCCAATTGTTCATCAGTAGCCTGAATGTAACCATATCCAGTATCTGGTCTTGTTGGCGTAATTCCTAAAGTGATTAAAATATCTTTCTCAGAAGAAGCAAGGAAAGCTTTTTTAATCGTGTTTAAGTATTCTTCCTCCTTAATGATTAAATGATCACTAGGCGCAACAAGAATATTTGCATTAGGGTTCTTATCGTGAATTTTATAACAACCATATGCCACACAAGGAGCAGTGTTTCTTCTTACTGGCTCAAACAAAATATTGTCTTTTGGAATTTCAGGCAATTGCTCAGCTATTAAAGATTCATAGTCGTCGTTAGTAACGATATAAATCTGATCAGCAGGGCAAATTTTAGATAACCTATCAAAGGTCATCTGAATTAAACTTCTACCAGTACCAAGTATATCTAAAAACTGTTTAGGCTTTGTATGTGTACTAAATGGCCAGAACCTACTTCCGATTCCACCAGCCATTATGATTGCGTAGTTATTCTCCATAAATGAATTTCAAAAATACTAATTGAGACTTAAGATCAAGAAAATTTACTCCTTAATTAACTAAATAATTTAGGAGATAACATTTCAAAATGAAAAATTGGTTAACTTAAATCCAAATTAGGAATTATGAGAGGTTTTTTATTATTATCAGTTCTTACTATAGTTTTAACAGCAGTATCATGTAAGGGTAGAGATAAATGTGGTGATTGTCCAACCTTTAGTGGGGTAGAAAAACTTGAGAAGAAGCAAGCATAATATTAGTTTTTTGCCAGAGGATTTTCAAGCTTATATACTGGAGAAGATTCGACTGGAAAAAATTAATTTCAGATTGGCATCTCCGAGGAAGTCCAAGTACGGAGATTACAGGTATAATTTCCAGACTAAAATTCATGCGATTTCGGTGAATATAGATTTGAGTGAGGTTCAATTTATGATCACTTTTATTCATGAACTAGCTCACAAAGTTTGCTATGATAAATTTCAGGGGAAAGTCCAATCTCATGGCGCTGAATGGAAGGCGATATTTGTTGATCTCTTGAAGGAAGCTAAAACAAAGTTGGTTTTAAGCGAAGAAAACAAAGTTAAATTTGATCAAGCCATTAAAAGTCCAAAAGCTTCAGGTGATGATTTTGAAGTTATAGACGAGCATCAACTTTTGGTTTCAGATTTGTCTCCTGAAACTCAATTTGAATTAAAAAGTGGAAGGACATTTAGACTAATTAAAAAAAGAAGAACTAGGTTTTTGTGTGCTGATTTAAATAACGGTAAATTGTATGCTGTTTCAGGAAAAGCCCAAGTTGAAAGAATATTATAAAAGATGAAAAAGAATAAGTTCGGATTATCGGATATGAACGTCAGTAAAGTTTGTTTGGGAACCATGACGTTTGGAGAGCAGAATAGTCAGGATGAGGCTTTTGCGCAAATGGATTTTGCCATTGAGAACGGTGTTAATTTTTTTGATACCGCCGAAATGTATCCAGTGCCTGGTAGAGCTGCTACCCAAGGTAATACCGAAAAAATAATTGGTAATTGGTTAGAAGAATCAGGTAAAAGAGATGAGGTTTTCATCGCAACTAAAGTTGTTGGAAAAGGAGTGAAGTGGATTAGAAAAGGACCAGATTTTTCTAAAGAGCAAATAAATGCAGCTGTCGATGGAAGCTTAAAAAGGTTGAAGACAGATTTTATTGATCTTTATCAATTACATTGGCCAGAACGAGCGAATAACAAATTTGGAACACGTATCTACCCCTGGGATCAAAACGAAGGATACAAGCATAATTTTATGGCGGTTTTGGAAACAATCGCTGAGTTATTAGAGTCGGGAAAAATTAAAAACTGGGGATTATCCAACGAGACTTCTTGGGGAATGATGAAATTTCTTCAATTGTGTGATCAATATGGATTACCAAAACCTGTTTCAACTCAAAATTCATATAGTTTATTAAACAGATTGTATGAATATGGTGGATCAGAAGTTTCACAGTTTGAGGGAATTGGCTTAATGGCCTACAGTCCTTTAGCGTTTGGTGCTTTAACAGGGAAGTATTTAAATGGAGCTCAACCAAAAGGAGCTCGTTTAACAGATTTTCCAATATTTGGTAGGTATTTAAACCCTCAAGCTCAACAAGCAGTTGCTGCATTTAAAGATGTGGCAGACAGAAATGGGCTTTCGGTTGCAGAACTTTCATTGGCTTTTGTAATGAGTAGACCATTTGTTCATACTACGATTATTGGGGCAACTAAAATGAGTCAGTTAAAAGAAAATATAGAAGCTGCATTTATCGAACTTCCTGAAAAATTGTTGGAAGAAATTGAAGATGTATTTAATCAATTTCCAGACGCAGCGGTTTAATTGAAAAAGGAACAACCCATAGGGATTTTTGATAGTGGTATTGGCGGTTTAACCGTTGCCAAGGCTATAGCAGATTTGTTACCCAATGAGCAGTTAATTTATTTCGGTGATACAGCCCACTTTCCTTATGGAGATAAGTCTCAAGAAGCGATTCAAAATTATGCCGAAGGAATTTCAAAGTTTCTTTTAGAGCAAAATTGTAAAGCAATAATTATTGCATGTAATACAGCATCATCTTTTGCTGCGGATTACTTAAAGAAATTGCTGCCATCTGGATTTCCATTAATAGATGTAATTCATCCTGTTGCCTCCTTTATTGGTGAAACAAATTATAATAGAGTAGGGGTTATAGCAACAAAAGGAACCATCGGTAGTGATGTTTATGCAAAGAGTATAAAGAGCTTAGATTCTGCTGTTAAGGTTAAATCTTTAGCTACACCTTTATTAGCTCCAATGATTGAGGAAGCCTTTTTTGATAATTCTATCGCTCAAACCGTGATTAATGAATATCTGTCTCAGCCTATATTAAATGATATTCAATCACTGATTCTTGGTTGCACTCATTATCCTTTAATTGAAGAAGAGGTAAAAAGTTATTATACCTCTGTTTCAAAGGAGGTTTTTGTTGTTAATAGTGCAAAAGTAGTGGCCGATGAAGTTAATTTGGTACTCAAACATCTTGATTTGTTGAGTGAAATTAAGTCCACCGACCACCATTTTTATGTTTCTGATTTTACTGATTCATTTGAAAAGAGTACCAAGATTTTCTTCGGAAATGAATTGAAATTAGAAAAGAAAAATATTTGGGAGTGATGATTTGAATCTTCTTCAGCTAACCCTTCAAAACTTAACCTCTCTCATTTTTCCATTCTTATCCAAGATGAAAATGTTTTTCTTTTCCTTGGCTTTTTCCTTTCTTTCTTCCTTTAATCTTGCCTCTTCCTCTCGATCTCGCTTCACAAAACCATAATCTAATTCATATATGAATTGAACTACGGGTTTTACTTCTTGGGCATTAAAAACAAAATCTGCATCTCTTAAATCAAGATTGTAATAAGCGTCTATTTCAACTCTTCTGTTATAATTTATTGTTGAGTTTTGAGAGATGTGATGCTTATATAAACTTGCATTATTAATGTATGATTTTAAATAGCGCTCGCTTGGATAAATCGTATTCTTTCGTTTTTCGAAAAACGGTTTACCATCTGATATTTCAAAACCAATATCGCGCGCCAACTGTTTTTTGTCGTTAAGTACTTCAACTGCTTTTGCAGATAGAGAATCTTCAATGGCTTTGCTCGAATTTATAAATGGAACAATGTCTATCAAATCATAAACGTCATGATTGAAGCAAACTCTTGATAATTGGTCGATCAAAGAAATGTCATTGATTTTGAATGTGAAATTATGGGTTGATTTATACCCTGAAGGTTTATTTAAATGAGCCGAATCAGGTGTTAAGCTGTAAATGGGATCAAGTCCAATAACATCTACTAAAATATCGTTTTTTTGCAGTTTTAGTTTTTTGAGGTCTTTAATTATCGAATTTCTTTTTTCAGTTGTTTTCTCTTCTAGATCTTCAATTGTTGGGCTAATAGATGTAGCAGTGTAGGTTACATGATAGCCATCTGGAAGCGCATTGTAAATTACTCTAGTTTTGATATTTAGTTGATTGCCAGCAACTGAAACAGACTGTTTTTTATTTGATCCAAATTCTGTTGATCGATTAAAGGCTTTATTAATTACTTGGGCATTTAAACCCAGTCCGACCACTAATGCTAATAAGGTGATTTTTGTTTTCATATCCTGTGTTTTGATTATATAACACAGGTAGGTGCAAACGTTTCAAAAAGGTCATTGTTAAGAGATGTTAAAAGGGGGATGAAACAAAAAAAGCCAAGGTTTACCTTGGCTTTTTTCTACATAATATATTTAATATAAATCACCCTAACTTTTTAAGGACATTCTTCATGTTAACGCTTTCGGATAAAATACCTGATAATTCATCAATAGCAACCCTTTTCTGTTCCATTGAGTCTCTTTCTCTAAGAGTAACGGTATTATCTTCTAAAGTTTGGTAATCGACAGTAACACAAAAAGGAGTACCTATAGCATCCTGTTTTCTATAACGTTTACCAATTTTACTTTTCTGATCGTAAGTACACTCAAAATCAAATTTCAAGTCATTTACTATTTCTTTTGCTTTATCATCTAATCCGTCTTTACCCATCAAAGGAAGTACTGCAACTTTAAACGGTGCTAGGAAAGGAGGGAATTTTAGAACAACTCTTTCAGAACCATCTTCTAGTTTTTCCTCTTCATATGCAGTAGATAAAACTGCCAAGAACATTCTGTCTACTCCAATAGAAGTTTCAACAACATAAGGAACGTAACTCTCATTAGTTTCAGGATCGAAATATCTTAATTTCTTTTTAGAATATTCCTCATGAGAACTTAAGTCAAAATCTGTTCTAGAGTGAATACCCTCTAATTCTTTAAATCCAAATGGGAATTTAAACTCTATATCTGCAGCAGCATCTGCATAATGAGCTAGCTTAAGGTGATCGTGAAATCTATGCGAACCTTCAGGGAATCCAATAGCTGTATGCCAGTTCATTCTTGTTTCCTTCCAGTATTCATACCATTTTTCTTGTTCACCAGGACGAACGAAAAATTGCATTTCCATTTGTTCGAACTCTCGCATCCTAAAAATAAATTGTCTAGCAACAATCTCGTTTCTAAATGCTTTTCCGATCTGAGCAATACCAAATGGTAAGTTCATACCACTTGTTTTCTGAACGTTTAAGTAGTTAACAAAAATACCTTGTGCTGTTTCTGGTCTAAGATAAATGGTGCTAGCTCCTTCAGAAACAGAACCAATCTCAGTTGAGAACATTAAGTTGAACTGACGAACATCAGTCCAGTTTTTACTCCCAGAAATTGGACAATTAATTGCTTAAATCCAGGCATATCTTCATCCTCCTGAACTTGCTTTAATCTTCCTTCTACCTCTTGGATCTTTTCTTGATACCCTAAAACTCTTGGATTGGTTGATTTGAATTGAACCTCATCAAAAGATTCACCAAATCTTTTAGCAGCTTTGGTAACTTCTTTATTGATTTTAGCAATTAATTTATTTTCAATGTATTCTTCAACTAATACATCTGCTCTATATCTTTTCTTGGAATCTTTATTGTCAACCAAAGGATCATTAAATGCATCAACATGACCTGAAGCCTTCCATGTTGTTGGATGCATAAATATTGAAGCATCAATACCTACAATATTTTCATGCATTTGAACCATTGAATTCCACCAATAGTCTTTTATATTCTTTTTTAGGGCTGAACCATTCTGACCGTAATCATAAACAGCACTTAATCCATCATAAATTTCACTAGATTGAAAAACGAAACCAAACTCTTTAGCATGAGAGGTTACTTTTTTAAATACTTCTTCTTGTGTTGCCATGCCGCAAAAATAGGACTTTTATAGTTGATTTTAATAATCTTGTATAGCTATATGTAAAAGAAATTATAAAATAAAGTGTGACTTTTTTGAAAAGCTCCATTATTAGATCAGAAGGTGAAAAAAACTGAAACAAAAATCAACAATTAAGTGTTGAAAATGGTTTGCATTGAAGCGCCTAATTTTGTCGCCATAAAAAATTTGATTAGTTTTATGGGTTACTTAAGGTATATTGTCGGGTGAAAAAACGAAAAAATATTAAGATGAAAAGGGTTTTATTAATAGCATCAGCAATGATTACAGCGTTTATGGGGAACGCTCAGCAGGATGCGCAATTTTCTCAAAACAGATTCATTAATAGTGCAATTAATCCTGGTGCAACTGGTATCAAGGGAATGCATTGTTTTGATTTAGTAGCTAGGGACCAGTGGTTTGGTTTTGAAGGAAGACCTCAAACCGGTTTACTGAATTACAACGGGACAGTGGCTGAAAATTTTGGGTTAGGAGGTGTTTTAGTATATGACGTACTAGGAGCTGAAACAAACATAAATTTCAAAATAAACGGAGCTTATCATATTAACCTAGGAAGTAACGGTGCAAAGTTAGGGATTGGTGTTGATCTTGGTATGGTTCAAAAAAGTATGTTCACAAATGTTGCTCCTACTGCCGTAGATGCAACAGATCCTATTGTTGGAAGTTTAGCTTCTGGTCAAAATGATATGGGGTTTGATTTAGGTTTTGGTTTATTCTACTACAGACCACAAAAATTATACTTCGGAGTTTCAGGTCAGAAGTTATTACCACAGCAATTAAGCTTAGGTACTGCAAATACTAAATTGAGACAACATGCTTATATTACTGCTGGATATTTCCACCCAGTAACTGAGAACATTACATTAAAGCCTAACATGTTAATGAAGACGGATTTAACTTCTACGCAGGTAGACGTTAACTTAACTGCCGAATTTAATGATAAGATTTGGGCTGGAGCTTCTTACAGAGTACAGG
>JAYPYW010000003.1:51304-81148 GCA_038154685.1 Flavobacteriales bacterium
GAGTACAGGATGCGATTGTTGCGAATGTTGGTTACAATGTTCCAATTAAGAAACCTAAAGCTGGACAAGCTCCATCTGTTGGTGATCATTTAAAGGTTGGTTTAGCTTACGATTTTACAACTCAAGGATTAAGAGAACCTGGTACATTTAGAAATGATGCAGGAGAAAATATTGATAATAATAGAAGTTTAGGGGCAGTTGAATTGTATCTAGGATACTGTTTTATTTTGCCTCCTCCGCCAGATTTCGATATTTATGTAGATCCATTGTTCCTGTAAAAAGGGCATTGAAACTATTTATTTTTTCTGGCGTTTATTTGTGTGTGTTAGTGTGTGTTGCGATAGGTGAAGTTGATTTTTTAGAAAAAATGTTTTAATTTTCCGCTCTGCGGATTTAAACTCGTGTAGTATGAAAAAGTTGCTTTTAGGTTGTGTAGTATTGATTGCTGCGTTCTTAACCGGTTGTAAACCAGGGGCGAACGGTGAATTAGTTGGTACGTTTAGAGAGCCATTTTTCCAAGAAGATCCATTTGGAATGTTATTTATTCCATTAGGTTCTTTCCATATGGGACCAAGTGATCAGGAGATTACTTTTGCGCTTACAGCTCAGAAAAAAGTTGTTTCGGTTCAATCTTTTTACATGGATGAAACGGAAATTACTAATGATGAATATCGTCAATTCGTTTATCACGTTCGTGATTCTTTAGCATTATCCTTACTAGGAGAGGAAGAACCAGATAAGTTCTTTGTAGATGAAGGCGAGTATGCTCAAAGATTAAACTGGAGAAGAGTTCCATGGGAAAACGACGACTATGTTGAAGTTTTAGGAAACTTATTCTATGGTGAGAACGACGAAAGATTCTATAAGAGAAAGCAGTTAGATGCAAGAAAATTCAACTACGAGTATTGGTGGATTGATTTCAAAACTGCATCTCAAAAAGCAAAAAGATTTAGCCATCCAAATATTAAAGAAGCTTCTGCTTCTTCTGAATCATGGAAATACGGTGATGGAATTACAGATAGATCTGAGTTCATCAAAAGAGAAGTTATTAATATTTACCCTGATACTTTAGCATGGGTACATGACTTTACTTACTCTTGGAATGAACCAATGACGCAAATGTATTTCTGGCACCCAGTTTATGATCACTACCCAGTTGTAGGTGTGTCTTGGAAACAAGCAACTGCGTTTTGTATCTGGAGAACTCACTTAATGAATGATTTCAGAAGAGACAGAGGGAAAATTATTGTTAATGATTTCCGTTTACCAACAGAGGCTGAGTGGGAATACGCTTCAAGAGGTAACTTTGATCAGTCACCATATCCTTGGGGAGGTCCTTACATTCGTAACAGAAGAGGTTGTTTCTTAGGTAACTTTAAGCCTTTAAGAGGTAACTACGTTGATGATGGTGGTATGCACACTATTGTAGTAGCACACTACTGGCCAAATGGATTTGGATTATATGATATGGCTGGAAACGTGTCTGAGTGGACAGCAAACTCTTTTGAAGAGGCTGCTTACAACTTCGCTCATGATTACAACATGGATTACAGATACCAAGCTAATGATGCTGATCCACCAGTGTTAAAAAGAAAAACAATTCGTGGAGGTTCTTGGAAGGATATAGGTTACTATATGCAAACAGGAGCTAGAACATACGAATATCAAGATACTTCTAAGTGTTATGTAGGATACAGATGTGTTGAAACCTACTTAGGACGTAAGAAAGGAGATACAAGAGATTCTCAGGTGTACTAATCATAGACCTTTTCTCTTTTTACATTCTTGCTTATATAGTCTAAAACACTTATCTTAACAAGACTTATTATTTAAGTACACTATAGTTTAATCATTTTTGTTAATTTTTTTAAATCAGTTTAGTTATGTCAGGTAGTTACAAAAAGAAGAAGATTATGAATATGGTTACCGGTTTCGGTGCCGCGATCGTAATCATTGGAGCGATGTTTAAAATTCAGCACTGGCCAGGTGCAACAATCGCACTTATCGGAGGACTTTCGGTAGAAGCAATCTTATTCATCATGGGTGCATTCGAAGCTCCACATATGGAAGTAGATTGGTCATTAGTATATCCAGAATTAGCAATTTCTCACGATGATGAGCACGGTGATGAGTTAGACGCTCATGACGAAGAAGGAGGTGCTTCTCACTCTACTGCAGTTGCTGCTTCAAACGGAAACGGTGATGCTGTTTCACAAAAATTAGATCAAATGTTGATGGATGCAAACATCGGTGGAGATTTAATTGAGTCTTTAGGAGAAGGATTAAGAAACTTTGGAGAAACTGCTCAAAGCTTAAACTCAGTTGGTACTGCTAGTCAGGCTACTGAAGTTTTAGTTACGTCTTTAGAAAGCGCTTCTCAAAACGTTGATAAAATGTCAGATGCATACCAAAAGGCTTCTGAGTCATTAGCAGGAATTACTGATCTTAAAGGAGAAGGTACTTCTTACGCTGAGCAATTAGTTGCAATGACTAAGAATCTAGGTGAATTAAATACTGTATACGAACAGCAAATTGAAGCTAACAACGGTTCAATGAAGTTATCTTCTGATATCCAACAAAATATCAATGAGTTATTAGTTAACTTATCTGATTCTGTTGAGGATACTAAGAGATACAAAACTGAATTTGCTGCATTAGGTGAAAACTTATCTAAGTTGAACACTGTTTACGGTAACATGTTATCAGCTATGACAATCACAGGAGGTCAAGCATAATCAATCAATCGTTAAATTAATTTTTAATCTAAAATTTTAAAATTATGGGTGGAGGAAAACAGACCCCACGGCAGGCGATGATTGGTATGATGTACCTTGTACTTCTTGCTATGCTTGCTATGAACGCGTCGAAAGACTTATTAAATGCGTTCGTATTCCTTGACGATGGTATCAAGGAAACAGTAAAGAGTTTCGATCAAGCGAACTCTGCATTCTATACTACAATTGATAAAGCTGCTGCTGGTTCTGCATCTTATAAGCCTGTTCAAGAACAAGCTAACAAGATCAAAGCTAAGGCGGCGGAAGTTTTTAGAATCATGGAAGATGATAAGATTGCTTTATTCACTGAAGGAGCATTCAAATCAGCAGATGATACTACAAACGCAGCTTATAAAGATTTCTTTAACGAACAAGGAATACCTTTGAACAAGGCCAACCAAGATATTGGTGGTGGATACTACGTTCCAGGAGGAGCTCCAAGTCAGGAGGCTATCGATTTAAAGACAGCTGTTGATGAGTTCAGAGATCTTGTGATTGATGTATTAAATAACGACGGTGATTCAGATAATGATTTCTTAGTTAAGAAATATCAAGACTTATTTGATACTGAGCCAGGAGTAAACCCTTTGGAACCTACTGGTCCTAAAGTAACTTGGGCATCAAAATTAGCAGAACATATTCCATTAGCTGCGGTAACTGCAAACTTAACTTTATGGCAATCTTATATTAAGAATGCTGAAGCTGACGTTGTAGGTTCTATTGCTTCTAAGATGGATGGATCTGGTATGGTTGTTGACCAATCGAAAGGTGTGGTTCAATTTGATAACGGTTACGTTCTAAAAGATGATACTGTAAAAGCTTCTATGTTCTTAGCTGCATATAACAGTAAGGCTACTCCAAAAATTTATATAGGAGTTGTTGATACATCTAAATTTAACGGAGATCAGTACAAAGTTGGTCCTGGTATTGCTGCAAAGCCACCAATGATCGGTCAGTACTCTACATTAAAAGATATCAGAAATGGTGCTGGTAAATGGTCTGGAATGGCTACTGAAGTTGGAGCTCAAACTGTAACAGGTGTTATTGAGAACAAAACTTCTAAAGGTACATTCTTTACTAAGTTTAAGTCCAGCTATATGGTTGCTGAGCCGTCAGCTACTGTCGCAGCGACTAAAATGTCAGTATTTTATGTAGGAGTTAAAAACCCAGTATCTGTATCTGCACCAGGAGTTGCAATTTCTGATATTGAAATTTCAGCGCCAGGTTTAGCATTTAAACCAGGGAAAAAAGCTGGTACTTATGAGGTTACTCCAAGAAAAGCTACAAACAAGAAAGGGGTTGATGTTGTTGTAAAAAACAAAAACTCTGGAGCTGTTTTAGGAAAAGCTAACTTTAGAGTTAAGCGTCTTCCAGATCCATCTGCTTCGGTATTAGGGTCTAAGGAAGGTTTAATTGCTGCTGGTAAATTAAGAGCAGCATCTAGAGTTGATGCTAAAATGGAAAATTTCGATTTTGACTTGAGTGTTAAGGTTAAAGAATTTACATTAACTGTAAAGGCTGGATCTGACCTTATGTCTTTCAAATCGAAAAACAATAAAATGACTGCTCAAATGAAAAACGTTCTTAAGAAGGTTAAGAGAGGGCAGAGAGTTTATTTTGAAGATATTAAAGTGAACATGCCTGGTGGGGCAAGAAAAGTTCCTTCATTAATCTTCAAGGTTAAGTAAAAACTTGAACAAAATATTATCCCTTCCGTAGACTATGTTTACGGAAGGGTTTAATAATTTAAATGTGTGTGTTATGAAGTCTATTAAATTAGTTGCAGTTTTAATGATGTTGGGGATTTTTTCCTCAAACTTGTCTAATGCTCAGCAAGAAGTATTAGATGGTATCTATGTAAGAGAACATCACCCAGCAAAAAGAGTTATCCCTTACACTCCTTTAAGAGAGGCAGATGTAATGTGGCTTAAAAGAATCTGGCGTGTTATGGATTTAAGAGAGAAGATTAACCACCCTCTTTATTATCCTACTGAAAAAATTATGGATCGTCAGAGTATGACTCAATTAATATATGAGTCGGTTATTAATCCTGATGCTCCTGCTACAATTACTCCATACGATGTATTGGATGATGAGTTTACAGTTAGATTAACTGTTGCTGAAGTTGAGCAAAAAACAACTAAGGTTGATACTGAATTTGTTGAAGATGAATTTGGAGATTTAAAACCTTTACCGATTAAAGAAGATTTCGCTCCTCACGCTGTTAAGCGTTATAGATTAAAAGAAGAGTGGTTCTTTGATAATCAAAAATCTGTACTTGAGCCAAGAATCATAGGAATGTGTCCTGTTCAGGAAAAGTTTGATGAGATGGGTGAGTACAAAGGGGAAATGCCATTGTTTTGGATTTACTTCCCTGAAGCCAGAATAGCTTTCTCTACAGTTCCTGTATACAATCCACATAATGATGCGGAAAGAAGAACTTTAGAGGATATCTTCTGGAAGCGTAAGTTTAGTTCATACATTATGAAAGAAACTAACGTTTACGACAGAAAGATTGATACTTACAAACAAGATTTAGATTTATTACTAGAGTCTAAAAGAATCGAACATATGATTTTCGAATTCGAACAAGATCTTTGGGAATATTAAGATATTAACACCAATAAAAAAGCCTCGCATTTGCGGGGCTTTTTTATTGGTGTTAATATCAGGAGTCAGAATAGAGAATGGAGAAGTCAGTTTTAAATAATTGAAAACTTTGTTTTCTATTATTTTTAATTGACGATGTCTTCGACATCTTACTGAAACTGTTACTTTTTCGTGTTCGGTAGTTATTAGGATAAATAGTTGCCATGAAAAAGTTCCTTCTTTCCCTTATTCTGCTATCAGTTTTTGAGTTATCTGCTCAGTATTGTCACCCTCAGGGACCTTCGGTTTTGGATGGTAGTTATCTTGAGCATCATGGTGAACAAAGGATAATTCCTTATCCGCCTTTGAGAGAGGCTGACGTTATGTGGAATAAGCGTATTTGGAGGATTATGGATTTAAGGGAAAAGATTAATCACCCTCTTTATTTTCCTGTTGACCCTATTGCGCGTAGAACAAGCTTTATGCAAATGATTATGGACAGGTTAACATGTGATGCTGCAGAGTATGAGCTTACTGCTTATGATGTTTTGGATGATGAGTTCTCTGTTCGATTAACCAAAAAAGAGGTAATTGAAAAGTCTTTCTCTACTGAAGAGATTGTTTTTGAAAATGATATGGGGGATTTGGAGACTCAAACAATTAAAAATGATTTCGATTTTGCTGCCGTAAAAAGGATCAGATTAAAAGAAGAATGGTTTTTTGATAATCAAATGTCGGTTTTAAATGTTCGTATAATCGGTTTATGTCCTGTTGTTGAGGCTTTCGATGAAATGGGTGAGTATAAGGGAGAAAAACCGCTTGTTTGGCTCTATTTCCCTGAATTAAGGGTGCCAATGAGTACAACTAAAATGTTTAACCCAAGAAATCCTGCTTCTACAATTACATTTGATCATCTGTTTATGAAACGAAGATTCTCTTCTTACATATACAAAGAGAATAATGTGTTTGATAGGAATTTTGCAAGCTACAAGCAGGATATTGATATCTTGTTAGAATCAAAGAGAGTCGAGGAGGAGATCTTTAAGTTTGAGCAGGATTTGTGGGAGTATTAATGAGTTGAGAGAATAGAGTATGGAGAATAGGGATTAATCATATCGTTCATCTTTTTTGTAAAATAAACGTTTCATCTCACTTACTTCTAAGCTATAAAAATCGAACTCTTCGGTTACGCGACCGGTGAGTTGGTAAACGCCAATTCCGTTAAAAGGGTATTTCTCTGCAACTTTGGGGAAGTGAACGCTATCTAAAAAGGCGCCTGCTTCATCGATAAAGGTTCCAAAGTACATGTATTTCCCATTGCTAGTTTTTGTTGTTTTACGGAAAACGAAATAACCTAACATGGTGACGGTTTGATTAAGCTTCTCTTTCATCTCCTTTACTTTTATATATTTCTTGGGCTTCCTTTCTAATAAATCAAAAGGAGAGGATACAGGAAAGCCAATTAACTCCAATTCATCAAAAGCGTCTTCGTGATCGTGTTTTGGCAATTGAGGAACTTCGTATTCTTTTGGTCTACTCTGAAACAGTTCTGGGTGTGCTATTACTTTTTCGGTATAACTCATACAGCTTTTCCAAAGCAATTCTTTTTTATTCAAACCAGTAAACCTAAAAGCCCCTGAACGAATTAAGAGATTTAGTTGAGTTTTAGATATTTTTACGCGAGAAGTAAAATCGAAAAAGTCGTTAAAGCTTCCGTTTTGTTGTTTAGCGATTTCAATTTTTCGAATGGTTTCTATTTCGAGTTCTTGAATCATTCCTAATCCAATGAAAATTTCCTTTTCGTAAACGGTTGTAAGACCTGAACTATTATTTATACAAGGGGCATGAATGTTTCCTCCTTGCATTTTGGCTTCATGTAAATAGGATTCTCTTCTGTAAAAACCTCCACCATTATTCACAGTGGCCACAATGTATTCTAATGGGTAGTAAGCCTTGATGTATAAACTCTGGTAACTTTCGATGGCATAGGAGGCAGAGTGGCCTTTAGAGAAAGCATAGTTGCCAAAGTTTTCTATTTGTGTCCAAACTTCAGAGGTGACTTTGTGCGGATATCCGAACCTTTTACAGTTTTCGAAAAACTTGTCTTTCACCAAATGAAATTCATTGCGTTCACGAAATTTCCATGACATCCCTCTTCTTAAAATATCAGCCTCTTCCAAGGTTAGTCCAGCGAAAAAATGAGCTACTTTAAGCACATCTTCTTGGTAAACCATTACCCCGTAAGTTTCCTTCATTAATTCGGCCAGTTTAGGGTGAGTGTATTTCCGCTGTTCTGGATGTCGGAATCGATGTATGTATTCTCTCATCATTCCCGATTTAGATACACCAGGACGGATGATGGAACTGGCGGCAACCAATCTGGTATAATCGTCAGCCTTTAACTTCGCCAGTAACATTCGCATTCCCGGCGATTCTACGTAAAAACAGCCAATAGCATTTCCTTGACGGAGTTGTTCTTTGATTTTAGGATCGCTTTTAAGCAGCTCAATATTTTCTATATCCTTGGAGAGATCAACATTATGATTGCGCTTAATTAGTTGGATGGCGTCCTTTATTTTTCCTAATCCTCTCTGACTAAGAATATCGAATTTATGCAATCCAATATCTTCCGCCTCATGCATACTAAATTGAGTGATAGGAACACCTTTAGGAGGGAATTCCTGAGCAGTATAATAGTTAATCGGTTGTTCCGAAATGATTATTCCTCCTGCATGAATTCCTAAATGATTAGGAAAGCTTTGAATGTGCTGACTGTATTTCAGCGTCAGTTGTGATAGTTGATCCGGGTTGTTAGGGATGTACCTTGTAAGTATATCAATTTCCTTTTTAGGTAAACCAAATACTTTTCCTATTTCTCTTACCGCCGATTTGTATTTGAAAGTATTGTAAGTAGCCAACATTGCTACATGCTTGCTGCCGTGTTTTTTGAAAATATAGTTGATGACATCGTCTCGATCGGCCCATGAGAAATCCAGGTCGAAATCAGGCGGTGATTTACGGTGTTCGTTGATGAATCTCTCGAAATATAAATCTAGATCGATAGGATCGACGTTAGTTATGAATAAACAATACGCCACCATGCTGTTTGCTCCACTTCCTCTTCCTACATAGTAATAGCCTTTCCGTCTAGCATATTGAATAATGTCCCAGTTGATTAAAAAATAGGCTGTGAACCCCAACTTTTTAATTGTTGTAAGTTCCTTTTCTAATCGTTCATCAGATTCTTTTGTAGGCTTGGCATAACGTTCCTTGTAGCCTAAATAAGTAAGGTATTGTAGCTGAATAAAGTCATCATTTTCAGAATCACCGTAAACCTTTTTGTTTTTCGTTCCCTTAAAATTAAACTCGATCCCAGCGGTGTTGAGCATGAATAAAGTATTGTCGACTAGCTTAGGGTGCCGACGAAAGTTATGCAAAAACTCTTCCCATGAAATAAATGCGTCTCGCTGTGTGGATTGTTCGCTTAAAGGAAGTTTACTGAGCAAGGTGTTGTTATGAATAGCCCTTAATAATCGGTGTGCGTTAAAGTCTTTTTTATTCCTAAATGTACCAGTTTGCAAAGCCACCAAACGGTGAATAGGAATTTCTTGATTACGAATAGCTCTGCTGAAAAGCTGATCATGTTTGATGCCAACATATTCCCATGGCTTTAAAGGAAAGCCTATGTAGCGTTCCAATGGATAAATAATAAAGCAATCTTCTAAGTTGGGTGCTTTATTAGGAAAGTTCTGTTTGCGGTGTAGGTGTTCTGTTAAAAATTGATTTAGCTGTAAAAAACCATTGTTGTTTTGTGCAATTCCAATGAACTGTTGTTCCATTCCATTACGGAAATCTATGCCAACAATTGGTCTGATTTTATAAGCTGGAGCTAGTCGTACAAAATCTAAAACAGCCGATGTTGTATTGATGTCAGTTAATACAAAGCTTCCCCAGCCTGTTTCATCACGGAGTAAATTTTTAGAAGCCTCCTCCAAGAGTTCTTCAGTGGATAAACTACCATAGCGCAAGCTGTAATATGTGTGGTTGTTTAACATTACTCTTCCTGCTTACCGTTAAATGGATTGTGTGATTTTTTTCTGGTATTTATACTTGCTGCTCGTTTTACCGCACCTAAACCATAGCGTTTGTTAACCTTATCCATGGCTTTGTAAAGGTTAATCATCTCCAAAGAATCCTCAAATAAATCTATTTGGTAGTTGCCATGTACTAAATGACTAAACTTTACGCCAATTAATCGAATAAGCATTCTACGGTTGTAGAGTTTCTTGAATAACTCTTTCACGCCTTTAATTAGGACATGATCACTTGAAGTATAGCTAATGCGCATTTGTTGTGTGTGCGTATCAAAATTGGAATATCTTATTTTTACAGCAATGCAAGCTGTTAGCTTTTGTTCTTGACGTAATTGTCCCGCCAATTTTTCCGTCATTCCTAAAAGAATAGAATTGAGCATTCCAATATCAATAGTGTCCTGATGAAAAGTTTGTTCAGTAGAAATAGATTTACGCTCGGAGTAAGGTGCAACAGGGGAGTTATCGATCCCATTTGCGCGCTTCCACAAACCCAATCCGTTTTTACCTAGTAATTGCTGAAAAGCTTCGGGAGGCATTTCTTGAATTGTACGAACATATTCCACTCCCATTTGCTTGAGTAAGTTTCCTGTTTGCTGTCCGATATAAGGAATCTTATTTACTGAAAGAGGAGCAAGGAAAGGTTTTTCTAACCCTGCATCTACTTTGCCTTCTCCATTAGGTTTTGATTCGTTGGTAGCAACTTTAGAAACGGTTTTATTAGTTGAAAGCCCGAATGAAATTGGTAGACCAGTTGCTCCCATTATTCTTTGTCGGAGCTCCTGAGTAAACTGAAATGTTCCAAAGAATCTGTCCATTCCAGAAAGGTCGATGTAAAACTCATCAATTGATGTTTTCTCATATAGCGGAACATCTTCGGCAACAATATCAGTTACCATGTTTGAGTAGTAACTGTACTGATCCATATCCCCACGAACTTGAAGTAGTTCCGGACATAATTGTCGGGCAGTTCGCATGGGCATTCCCGATCGAACTCCGAAGGCTCTGGCTTCATAACTACACGCTGAAACCACGCCCCTATCTCCCTGACCACCTAGTGCTATAGGTTTGTTTTTTAAAGTGCTGTTTTTCAGCACTTCTACAGAAACAAAAAAGCTATCCAGGTCAAAATGTGCTATTGCTCTCTCTTTCAATTTTGACAAGAATTTTGTCAAAAATTATAAAAAAAGAATGATCAAAACAACTAAATTTTGACAATTTTTTTGTCAAAAAAAACAAACATGTTTATTATGCTGGGCGAAGACTATTTATCCGTTACGTTATTCCGTAGATTGATAAAGATCGTTGAGTACTTTAGAATTTTCCCGAATCTCCTTTACAACAACTCTTAACACACTATAAGCAGGGATGGCGATCATCATCCCAAGAATACCGTAAAGGTTTCCAGCAATTAGGATCACTAAAAAGATTTCCAAAGGATGTGCATTTACACTATTGGCATAGATAAGGGGTTGAAAAATGAAGTTGTCCATTAGTTGAGTAATAATCATAATTAATCCTGTATAACCAACTAGCGGTAAAAGTTCGGTTCCCCAGTCTAAAGTGTAGTTAGTGGTTACCACTACTATGGCACCAAAAATAATTCCTATTAAGGGACCAATGTAAGGGATTACGTTAATTGCTCCTGCGAATAATGCAATGATTAGGAAGTTTTCGATTCCAATAGCATATAATCCAATAGCATTGAGTGTAAATACTAATAAAACTTCAACGCAAATTCCAACGAAATAACGAGTTAGTTTTGATTTAACTTGCCCCAAAACATCGTCCGTTTCATCTCGGTATTCAAAAGGAATAACTGCGTATATGTTTTCGATGATAACCTTTGAATCTTTTAAAAAGAAAAAAGTGATGAAGGTGACTGCGAAAAAAGAAATAAATAAGTTCCCAGTAAATGCTGTGATTGAATTTACCCAGCTGGAAATCGCAGAGACATTAATTAAAGAAGTTGCTTTATCTGTAAAATAATCTTGTAATGAAATTGGCTGATCAGTGAAGGTGTTCATCATGTTCTCAACTTCCTTAACAGGTTCTTGAACTGCTAGTAAAGCTTCATCAGGATCTATTTGAGCAATAACCTTTGCTTCTTTAGCAATAGCAGGGATAAATGTCATGATCAACGTAAAAAGAATAGCATAGATACTTATCATGGAAACTAAAGCTGCAATACCTGAGTTGATTTTTAATTTACCAACGCGCAGTCTGTTAAGTCGACGGTACAACGGACGAGCAATTAACGCAAAAACAGCTGAAATAGCGATGTAAGAAAGTACGCTTCTAAACACAAAGAAGGTAACAATTAGCAATCCCAATGTAAAAACAGGAAGTATCCAATTCTTTTTAAGCATAGAACTAAAATATGTAAATGTTTAACAGAAGTTAACAGTTTACAAGGAAATACTGCTAACAATAATACGTTAAGTAGTTAAAGATCAGGTTTATGAAAAAGAGAATTTTTAATATAAAAGATAAGTTGTTTTTAGCATTATTTGCAGTGAGTTGGACCGCTATTTCATATGGAACTTACAAGGTAATTGGATTAAAAACAGGGAGTGATACAGTGAGTATTGTTAAGGTTATAAAAACAACTGTAGCGGATATTATTACTTGAATATGAACCTCCCAAGCTCTTCAGTTGTAAAGAAATGCGTTCCTTCATGAAAGGTTGGATTGTAATGAGGAGCTGAGTTAAAAAATTTCATCCAAATTTCAAGCGGCGCAAACTGATCATTTTTACCAACAAAAAATTCTGGGTTTTGCCGATTTAAAAAGCTTTCAGGATTTACAGCAATTTTTTCAGGAATATTTCCACTCCAAAAAATCAATCGATTTGTTTTAAATTCCGATTCCTCAATCCACCTTGATGCTGTCATAGCACCCTGACTAAAAGCAAATACATTTACTTTTTTATTAGCTAAATCAAAGTTTTTGTAAACTTCATTTAAGTACGTGATCTGGTCGATTATCTCTAGTTTTCTGTCTTCCGAAGTCATCCAACTGGCACCCACTTTTCCAGTAATTCCTTTTTGATAGAACCTCGATAAACCCTCTGGGATAACAAAGCATTTCCCTTTTGAAAAAGGTTCAAAAGCTTCAAAGTAATCCTCAATATTTTGAGCGTAACCATGAAACATCAACCAAACTTCGTCGGCCGATTTTATGTCACCAAAAGTAAAAACTCGGGCATGTTTTTCAACTACTATGTTATTAGTGCTAAGCATTGATTATTTTTGCAGCATGATTTCGGTTGAAAATATAGCAATTTCTTTTAATGGAAACTTTCTTTTTAAGAAAGTATCGTTTCAATTAAAGAACGGAGCAAAGGTTGGATTAGTTGGTAAGAACGGAGCAGGAAAGTCTACTTTATTAAAGTTACTAACTGGTTATGTGGAGTATGATGAGGGGAATTTAGTAATTCCGAAAGACTACAAGATTGGTTATTTAAAGCAGGATTTAGGAACCCAAGGTGACAATTCTGTAAGAGAGGAGGCAATGAAAGCTTTTTCAGATCAATCGGACATGGAAGCCGAATACGAGCGAATCACGAAAGAATTAGAAACAAGAACCGATTACGAGAGTGATGAATATTCTGAGTTGATTCAAAAAATTTCAGATTTAGGAGCTCAGTTAGAAATGACAGGTTCTTCGCAAAATGCTGGAGATGTAGATAAGATTTTGATCGGGTTAGGATTTTCTCAGCAAGAACTAGATCAAAACATCCGCGAATTTAGTGGAGGTTGGAGAATGAGAGTTGAATTAGCTAAAATCCTTTTACAACAGCCAGACGCCCTTTTGCTGGATGAGCCTACAAACCACTTGGATATTGAATCGATTGATTGGTTAGAGAAGTATTTGCAAAACTATGCTGGGATTTTGGTGTTGATTTCTCACGATCAGGAATTCTTGGATAATGTTACTTCTCGAACAATTGAAATTAACGGAGGTCGTATTTATGATTTCAAATGTGGATATACCAAATATCTTAATCAAAGAGAAGAGCTGTTTGAATTACAAAGAGCTGCAAAAGCTAACCAGGATAGAGAGATAGCTCAATTAGAAAGATTCATCGACAGATTTAGAGCTCAGGCAACCAAAGCTAGTGCTGTTCAAAATAAAATTAAACAGCTCGAGAAAATGGATCGAATTGAAGTTGACGAACGTGTGGTTCAAACTATGAAAATTCGATTTGCAGAACCACCAAGAGGAGGACAACAAGTAGTAACCATGAAGAGTTGTTCTAAAGCTTATGAAGACAAACAAGTATTAGAGGATATCGATTTCATTATTGGTAGACAAGAAAAGCTAGCTTTTGTAGGAAAGAATGGAGAGGGGAAATCCACGTTAGCGAAAATGATTGTGGGCGCAGTAAAAGGTGAAGGTGAAATAGAGTTGGGACATAACATAAATCTTGGTTATTACGCTCAGAATCAGGCGGAGGAATTAGATTTAAATAAAACCGTTTTTGAGACTATCGATGATATTGCAAGGGGAGAAATCAGGACAAAAATTAGAGATTTATTAGGGTCTTTTTTGTTTAGAGGAGAGGATATCGATAAGAAAGTAAAAGTGTTGTCAGGAGGAGAGAAGGGTAGATTAGCATTATGTAAATTATTACTTGAACCTTATAATTTTTTAGTACTGGATGAGCCTACTAACCACTTGGATATCCCATCGAAGGAGATTTTAAAGGAAGCCTTATTAAATTATGCTGGAACCATATTGGTTGTATCGCACGATAGAGAGTTCTTAAGAGGTTTGGTTGATAAGGTTTACGAGTTTAAAAACAGAACTGTAAAAGAATATGCTGGTGGAATAGATTTCTTCTTGGGACAGAGAAAAATCAGTCAGTTAAATGATTTGAATGAAGTCAAATCAAAACCAGCTAAAGTAAAACAGGAAAAGAATACCGATTATAAATCGAAAAAAGAACTCGACTCCTTAATCAAAAAGGCATCCAATAAGGTGTCTACTTCAGAAAGAAAAGTGGCAGAGTTGGAAGAGAAGAAAGAAGAGTTGGAAGCCAAAATGAATAATCCAGAGTTTGCATCTGACACAAGTTTATTCTCAGAATTTAATCAAGTTGAGAAAGAATTGATGCAGAAAATGGAGGAGTGGGAATCTGCCTCAGATGAACTTGATCAGCTAGAAAACAAAAGAAAATTACTTTTAGGTTAAACAAAATTCTATTTTAGGGGTATAAGACGTTGATTTAATGCCAATGTTTTCACGACTCACTCTTAGATCGAAGCTATTATTATTGGTCCTTTTACCATTCTTGGTATTAGGTTATTTCACGTTTGATAAAATTTCCCAACAAAAAGAAAAGATTGATGACATGGAGGTTGTAAGGACCAAAATGAATCAATTGGAAAAGATTTCGGAGTTAACACATGAACTGCAAAAAGAACGAGACTTTGCTATAAAATTCATGGCTTATCCGTTAATGTCGGCTGAAAATGATTTAAGAAAGCAATTACTAGTTACTGATTCAGTTGAGGCGCATTACCGAGCGTATTTAATAGAGCAAAAGCAAGATACTTCTGATTTTGAAGTGTTGAATAATTTTCAAAAAATAAGAGAATCGGTTACCGGTTATTCTTTTGGACCAGATCAGGTGGAGAATGAATACCATCAGATAATTGATCACTACTTAGAATTGGTAGCCTCCTTTGGTTCCGAAATTAATACACCATTAACCAAGGAGGAAATGAAAGCTTATTTAGCTTTAGCGCAAGCAAAGGAAAGCTTGGGGAATATCCGAAACATGATTAATAAAGCCCTTGTTTTTGGAATGTTTCAGCAATTGGAATACGGAATGTTTAGTGGCGCTAAAGGAACTTTTGAATACAATTTAAAAACCTTTATGAGACATTCTCCAGAGGATTTCAGAATGCGCTTCCAAATGGATTTACAAGGTGGATCTATGATGAACACATTAGACATCATTAACTTTTGCTTTGAAAATAAAACCAATGATTTAACAGAGTTTACAGCATCGGATTGGTGGTTTAGCGCTACTGGAACAATTAATCATTTCCATGAGTTAGAATTGTTTGTGTTGAGTAACATCAAGGAGAGTTTAACAATCCAAGAAAATGAATTACAAACTGGGATAGACTCTTTATACATGATGCTTTCATCTGTATTATTTGGAGTTCTAGTATTGGTGTCTTTAATCGCTAAAAGTATAACCTCTCAACTAAAGAAAATAGAATTTGCTTCAAACCAGTTAAATCTTGGGAAAACAGACGTTAATGTTGAAATTAAAACCAAGGATGAGATTGGTAAGTTAGCCAAAACATTTAACGAAATGGCAGCCAATGCCAATACAATGGCCGAAATGGCCAGAAGCATTGGAGCAGGTGATTACGAAACTCAAATTGAAAAACGCAGTGAGGATGATGTATTAAGTGATGCCTTAATTAATATGAAGGATAACTTAAAGGCGAAAACATCTGAGCTGGAAAAGAACATTCATGAGTTAAAAGAAGCTTATCAATACAAGAGTGATTTCTTGGCTAATATGAGCCACGAATTAAGAACACCTCTGAATAGTATGCTGATTTTATCTTCATTATTGCTCGAGAATAAAGAACAGAATCTAACAAAAGAACAACTAGATTTTATCAATGTAATTAATACATCAGGAAGTAATTTACTGGATTTAATTAATGATATTCTCGATCTTTCCAAAATTGAAGCTGGTAAGTTAGAGGTGGATTTACAGCAGATTGATTTATTTAAGGTGTTAACTCAAGTTCACGATTTATTTAAACCAGTTGCCAACGAGAATGATTTGTCGTTTGGTGTAGTGCAATCAGGACCAGTTCCGCAATTTATTGTTTCCGATGATTTAAGATTGGGACAGATTCTGAAAAACTTGATCAGTAATTCCATGAAGTTTACTCCATCAGGAGGATCAGTTAACCTAACTGTTAATTATGAAAACGAAGAACTTCAACTAGCTGTAACCGATACTGGTATTGGAATCCCAAAAGATAAACAGGAAACCATTTTTGGAGCTTTCAATCAAGCTGATGGAAGTACAAGTCGTAATTATGGAGGTACTGGATTAGGATTGAGCATAACTGCCAGTATTGTATACTTGTTCGGAGGTTCAATTAGTTTAGAATCAGAAGAAAATAAAGGATCAAAATTTACAGTTTCGATTCCTTTAAAAGATCAAGAAATAAAAGAATTAAAGTCTTTACCAGAATTTAAAACCTTTCAAAAAATAGCTGAGACCACCTCTGAAAAAGTAGTGGAAGAAGTTCCTGTATCGAAAGAGTCTAAAAGTCCAGAGAAATTCACTGCAGATGAAGTGAGCGGAAAAATATTGTTAGTTGATGGAGATATCAGTAATGTATTTGCGCTTTCTGGTATTTTTCCCAACCTTGAAATAGATGAGGCCGGAAGTAAGGAAGAATTATCTGAAAAAGAGTTGTCCAACTATAAGATCATTATCATCAATAAAACTACTATTGGTGAAGATATGGCCCAGGGTATTCATTCCGATTTAGTAAGTCAAAATATTACAACATTGTTAGTTGGTGAAAATGAGCAAGTTAGTTCTATCGAGGACTTTGGAGCTTTACAGCAATATTTTAATCGCTAGTCGATTATTTCTCCTTATAAATAATCCAAATTTAACTGTTCATATCTATTTGATCTATTTCTGGAAACTATTTTAATTTTTAATAGTATTACAACCCTAAACTAAGCCTTTGTTTAAGCTAGAAGATAATCGAGAGAAAAAAGTAAACGTTTTGTTGGTGGACGACAAGGTGGAGAACCTTTTTGCGCTCGAGAAGATGTTGGCTGAAGACGACAGGGTTTTTCACAAAGCTACTTCTGGTAAAATAGGATTGAAATTAGCGTTGAATAATGATATCGCTTTAGTGTTATTAGATGTTCAAATGCCTGAAATGGATGGGTTTGAAGTCGCACGATTGTTAAAGTCGAACCCTAAAACCAAAAACATACCAATCATTTTCGTTACTGCGATCAGTAAAGAAGTTAAGTATGTACTTGAAGGATATGACTCAGGAGGTATTGATTATTTATTCAAGCCACTTGATATTGATATTACAAGAGCTAAGGTTAATACATTTATAACGCTTTACAAGCAACAAAACGAGTTACGATCTAAGAATGAAGAGTTGGAGAACTTAACCAGTTTAGTAGATAACTCTTTAAATGTCACTTGTGTTTTTAATAAGGAAGATCTTTTAATTACTGAGGTAAATCATACCTACAAAACATTGTTAGGGTATGAATTAATAGACCTTATTGGTACGTCATTTTTAGAATATTTAGATTCTGAAAATAAAGAGCAAACAGAGCGAATTATAAAAGATGAAATAGCCAAAAAGAAGGATGTTGTTGTTTTTGAAAGTAAGGTCCTTTGTTTAGATGGTACAACAAAGTGGATGCTTTGGAAGATCGTTGTTAAAGGAGATAACTGTTTTGCAAACGGATCTGATATTACAATTAGAAAACAGACAGAGCAAAAACTGAGTGAGAATTTATCCTACTTAGTAAAAGTTAATAAAGAATTAGCCGAAGCTAAAAGAGTAGCAGAGGAATCAGTTCAGATAAAAGAGGAGTTCATGGCAAATATGAGTCATGAAATCCGAACGCCGATGAATGCAATAATTGGTTTTACAAACCTGTTATTAAAATCGGAAATCAATGAGGAACAGCTTAAATATTTGAAATCAATAAAAGTCTCTGGAGATAACTTATTGGTTATTATCAATGATATTCTAGATTTCTCAAAGATTGAGGCCGGAAAAATGAACATCAATGAAGTAGAGTATGATTTCCAAAAAGGGCTTCAAGATGTAATCGATTTAGAAAAGAATATCGCTAAGGACCAAGGTTTGTATTTAGAATTGGAAATAGCTGATGATGTTCCGAAAGCTGTGATAGGTGATTCGGTAAGAATAAACCAAATAATGTTAAACCTTATTAGTAATTCGCTGAAGTTTACACACGAAGGAGGCGTTAAAATAAAGGTTGAAAACATAGGTAAGGAAGGAGAGAAGGAGTTAGTGTCTATAATTTGTGAAGATTCAGGAATTGGAATTTCTGAAGATAAATTGGCAACCATCTTCGAAAGTTTCACTCAAGCTAAAGGAGATACAACAAGAAAGTATGGAGGAACCGGTTTAGGTTTAACCATTGTGAAGAAGCTTGTTGTTTTGATGGGAGGTGAGATTGAAGTCAAATCTCAGGAGGGGAAAGGATCCCAGTTTATTGTTAAACTTCCACTTAAGGCAGTTGAAGGTGAAATAGAGGAAGAGGATCCAATTACACTTGATGCAGAGAAGGTTGATTTAACTGGAGCTAATATTTTACTGGCGGAGGATAATCAAATGAACCAAATCTTAGCCAAACGAGTGGTAATGAGTTTTGGTGCAAATCCTACAGTTGCCGAAAACGGAAAGGTAGCCGTGGACTTAATGAGAGAAAACGATTATGATATTATTTTAATGGATATCATGATGCCGGAGATGGATGGTTTAGAAGCCACTCAGGTTATTAGAAATGAATTTGATTCGCCCAAAAAGGATATTCCAATTTTAGCCATGACGGCTTTTGTGTTTACCAAAGGTGATGATCAAAAATATTTAGATGCTGGAATGAATGATTTCATTTTGAAGCCATTTAATCCAGATAACTTAAAAGTAAAAATTGCAAACCTTATAAATAAAAAATAATGGGGGATTATAGTTACATAGATATGTCCTACTTAGAAGAGCTTGCTCTTGGAAGTAACGAGTTTAAAATTGAAATGCTCGAGTCGTTTTTAAAATCTACACCGGAATCAATTGCTAGTATGAAAGGAGCAATGGAAATTGGAGATTGGAAAGTAGTAGGAGGTCATGCACACAAAATGAAAACAAGTTTTTCCTTTGTGGGTATGGAAAATATGGTTCAACTTAGCAAGAAAATTCAGGATTTAGGTTTGGCGGAAGAAAATATCGCTGAGATTCCTGAAATGATTTCAGAGTTAGAAAGTACTTACTTGAAGGCTGAGGAAGAATTAAAAGAAGAACTAAACAAGTTGCAAAACGCATAAATAACCAAGATATGGCATCGAAAAGAACATTAGTATACTTAGTTGATGATGATGATATGTATTTAAAAACGGCAGTGCATACATTGTCGCAAAACAGATCATTTGATATCAAAAGTTTTACATCTGGTGAAAAGGCTTTAGCCTCTGCTAAAAAAGCGAAAAGAAAACCAAACGTAATTGTATTAGATTACTTTTTAAATACCGAAGAGTCTAGTGCCATTAGTGGATTGGAAATTCTAAAGCAAGTAAAGCAAGAGAAACTAGATTGCGAGGTTATCATGCTATCCGGACAGGAAAATATCGATGTTGCGGTGAATTCTGTAAAGTATGGAGCATATGATTATGTTGTTAAGAATAAAAGTGCTTTCATTAGAGTTCAAAATGACATTAAGAGAATAGCTAAACAGCAAATTAAAGATGCAGAAGCAAGCAAACTGAGAAAATTTGTGATGATTCTTTCGGTAATGATTGGAGTTGCAGTTTTTGTTGCAGTTTCTTTTGTAATCGATCCAACTTTCTATGGTACATGGCCGGAGAATGCGCCAGATTTTGAACAGAATGCAAAAGATAAAGCACAAACTATCCAGGTAGATGATACTGCACCTGCTGCTACAGATTCAACATCTGCAGAGCATGATGAAGCTGAAGAGATCATTCATATTCAAAATGCTGTTGGAAGGTAGGCTTCTATAAAAGACGAAAGACAAAATACAAAAGACAGAAGGGAGCAATTTGCTCCCTTTTTTATGTGTAATGCCTGAAAATCAATTCTTTCGTCTCTTGCCTTTTGTCTTTCAACTTTTAATCGTATCTTTGCCGTCCGATTTTTCGGGAGTTTAATATTTATAAACCAAATTGTTTAACAAATGAATCAGTACGAAACTATTTTTGTAATGACTCCGGTTCTTTCTGACGAGCAGTTAAAAGAAACGGTGAACGATTACAAAACCTTTTTAAAAGAAAAAGGTGCCAAGATAGTGAATGAAGACAATTGGGGGCTTAAGAAATTAGCTTATCCAATTAAGAAGAAATCAACAGGTTTCTATCACTTATTCGAATTCCAAGCTCCAGGTAATGCAATTGGAGAATTAGAAGTTATCTACAACAGAGACGAGAGATTATTACGTTTCTTAACTGTAAAGTTAGATAAGCACGCTATCGAATTTAACAAGAAAGGAAAAAACGCTAAAACATCTAAAGCTTAATAATCATGGCAGACGACGTAAGATATTTAACACCTCCTTCGATTGAGGTTAAGAAATCAAAATACTGTAGATTCAAAAAGCAAAAAATCAAGCACATCGATTATAAGAACCCTGATTTCTTATTAAGATTCTTGAATGAGCAAGGTAAAATTTTACCAAGAAGAATCACTGGAACATCTTTAAAGTTCCAAAGAAAAGTATCGACAGCTGTAAAGAGAGCTCGTCAATTAGGTTTATTACCGTATGTAGCGGATAACTTAAAATAAAATTTAGAACGATGGAAGTAATTTTAAAACAAGATGCACAACCATTAGGGTTTAAAGATGAAATCGTTACTGTAAAAAACGGTTACGGAAGAAACTACTTAATCCCTCAAGGAATTGCAGTTTTAGCGACTGAGTCGGCTAAAAAAATGCACGAAGAAACAATCAAGCAAAGAGCTAAGAAAGATGCTAAATTAAAAGCTGATGCTGAAGCTACTGCTGCTAAGATTGCTGATTTAACTTTAAAGGTTTCTGCTAAGGCAGGTGAATCTGGAAAGATCTTCGGATCTGTTAACAATATTCAAGTTGCTGAAGCTTTAGGTTTAGCAGGTGTTCAAGTTGACAGAAAAGCAATCAAAGTTATTGGAGGTAACCCTTCAGAGCTTGGTTCTTACGAAGCTGAAATCAAATTACACAGAGAAGTTTCTGCAACTTTCGGATTCGAAGTTGTTGCTGGATAATTTCCTCTTACAATAATTGAAAAGGGCTCCAATTTGGAGCCCTTTTTTTATGCTTTTAATTCTGACTTCTGACTTCTGACTCCTGACTTCTCAAGTAGATTCATTCAAAATAAGCATCAAACATCGATTTCCTCTATATTCCTTTGATACTAAAGGGGAGGATTTCTTATATTTGGCGGACTTTGAATAAATATTCACTTAAACCCATATAAAATGGCTTTTGAATTATATAAGGAATACCTACAACAAATTGAAGACAGAAAAGGTGAAGGATTAGATGCTTTACCAATTGACGGAGCAGAATTGTTAAGCGAAGTTATCGCTCAAATTAAAGAGGGTAACGAAAACAAGGAGCAATGTTTAAAGTTCTTCATTTACGGAACTTTACCTGGTACTACTAGTGCTGCAGGTGTAAAAGCAAAATTTTTAAAAGAGATCATCTTAGGTGAATCTACAGCAGAAGAAATTTCTGTTGAGTTCGCTTTTGAATTATTATCTCATATGAAGGGTGGTCCTTCAATTGAAGTTTTACTAGATATAGCTTTAGGTTCGGATGCAGCGTTAGCAGCTTCTGCGGCTAAAGTTTTAAAAACTCAAGTTTTCCTTTACGATGCTGATACAAACAGATTAGAGGAAGCTTATAAAGCTGGAAATGCAATCGCTAAAGAATTATTAGAAAGCTACGTTAAAGCTGAATTCTTTACTGAATTACCAGAAGTTGAAGAGAAAATTGATGTTGTAACTTTTATTGCAGGAACTGGTGATATTTCAACTGATTTATTATCTCCTGGTGCTGATGCACACTCAAGATCTGACAGACAATTACACGGTCAGTGTATCTTTGAACACAACAAGCAAATGCAGCAAGAGCTTTTAGATTTAAAAGCAAAGCATCCAGATAAGCGAGTAATGTTAATCGCTGAGAAAGGAACTATGGGAGTAGGGTCTTCAAGAATGTCAGGTGTAAACAACGTAGCATTATGGACGGGGATTCCAAGCTCACCATACGTACCATTCGTAAACATCGCTCCAATTATTGCTGGAACTAATGGTATCGCTCCAATCTTCTTAACTACTGTTGGTGTAACAGGAGGTATCGGAATCGACCTTAAGAACTGGGTTGCTAAGAAAGATGCTAACGGAGAAACTGTAAGAGATGAAAACGGTGATCCAGTATTAGAACAAAAGTACTCTGTTGAAACAGGAACTGTTTTAACGATTAATACAAAAGAGAAAAAATTATACAACGGAGACCAAGAATTAAAAGATATCTCTGCTGCATTAACTCCACAAAAAGTAGAATTCATCAAAGCAGGTGGTTCTTACGCTGTGGTATTTGGTAAGAAATTACAAACTACTGCTGCTAAAATCTTAGGAGTTGAAGCTCCTCAGGTTTACGCTCCATCTAAAGAGATTTCCCATGAAGGTCAAGGTTTAACTGCTGTTGAGAAAATCTTCAACAGAAACGCCGTTGGTACTTCAGGGAAAACATTACATGCTGGTTCAAACACTAGAGTAGAAGTTAACATCGTAGGGTCTCAGGATACTACAGGTTTAATGACTTCTCAGGAATTAGAGGCGATGGCTGCTACAGTTATCTCTCCAATCGTTGACGGAGCATACCAATCAGGATGTCACACTGCTTCAGTTTGGGATAAGAAAGCGCAAGCTAACATTCCTAAATTAATGAAGTTCATGAACGACTTCGGATTAATTACAGCTCGTGATCCAAAAGGTGAGTACCATGCGATGACGGATGTAATCCACAAAGTATTAAATGATATCACTATCGATGACTGGGCAATCATCATCGGAGGTGATTCACATACAAGAATGTCTAAAGGGGTTGCTTTTGGTGCCGATTCAGGAACTGTAGCATTAGCTTTAGCAACAGGTGAGGCTGCAATGCCTATTCCAGAGTCAGTTAAGGTAACATTCAAAGGAAGCATGGCTCCTTACATGGATTTCCGTGATATTGTACATGGAACTCAAGCTCAAATGTTAAATCAGTTTGGTGGTGAAAATGTATTCCAAGGTAGAGTTATCGAGGTTCACATTGGAACTTTAACTGCTGATCAAGCATTTACGTTTACTGACTGGACTGCAGAGATGAAAGCAAAAGCTTCAGTTTGTATTTCAGAAGATGCTACATTAATCGAGTCTTTAGAAATTGCTAAATCTCGTATCAACATCATGATCGAGAAAGGAATGGATAACGAGAATAAAGTTCTTGCTGGATTAGTTGAATTAGCAGATAAGAGAATTAATGAAGTTAAGTCTGGGGAAAAGCCAGCATTACGTCCTGATACAAATGCTAAGTACTACGCTGAAGTTGTAGTTGACTTAGATAAATTATCAGAGCCAATGATCGCCGATCCAGATGTAAATAACATAGACGTTTCTAAGAGATATACGCACGATACAATCCGTCCATTATCTTACTATGGTGGAGATAAAACAGTTGATTTAGGATTCATCGGATCTTGTATGGTTCACAAAGGTGATATGAAGATCTTAGCAGCAATGTTAAAGAACATTGAAGCAAGCGAAGGTAAAGTTGAGTTTAAAGCGCCATTAGTTGTTGCTCCTCCAACTTACAACATCGTTGATGAGTTAAAAGCTGAAGGAGACTGGGAAGTATTACAAAAGTACTCAGGATTCGAATTTAACGATGCTGATCCAAAAGGAGCTGCGAGAACTAAGTACGATAACATGTTATACTTAGAGCGTCCAGGATGTAACCTTTGTATGGGTAACCAAGAAAAGGCAGAGCCAGGAGATACTGTAATGGCTACTTCTACTCGTTTATTCCAAGGAAGAGTTGTAAAAGACACTGACGAGAAGAAAGGAGAGTCGTTATTAACTTCAACTCCAGTAGTAGTATTATCAACTGTATTAGGAAGAACACCTAACATGGATGAATACAAAGCTGCTGTAGATGGTATTGAGTTAACAAACTTTACTCCATCAAACCAGAAGTTAGTTAGATAAGTTAATTATTCAATTCCTCGATTAAGCAATTAATCAATTCGGATTGGATTTTAAATATTTAAAAGCCGCTCAAACGAGCGGCTTTTTGTTTAACATCTTTCTGTCTTATCTCTATTATCTTGTGCGCGGTTGTACCAATTTTTAAAAAACCATCAGTATCGTCAATTCCTATAGAAAAAGTGGTGGTACCACTTAATTGAAAATTTTATTCATAGTCACCTGATTAGGTTATCCCTATTACTGGGTTTCGATTTTTTTTTTTTTTGCTCCAACTCTCTAGTCTGTTTGAGAATATTTAACTTTAAAGGATGGATACGATTACCATTATGTTGGACGGGGCGGATGTGCCTGATTTGAGAATGTTTTTTAAAGCAACTGTGAAGGAATTACAGTTTCCTAAATATACCAGAGATATTCAAACTTTTGAGGAACAGATTAATGATTTATCATGGTTAAATGGTGCTAAGGTTCGAATTAGTATTTCAAATGCAAAAGAATTCTTAATTGAAGAAGATCAGCAGATTAGAAAAACCATGTTAGGGATATTGTTAGCTGCTATGGAAAACGGCGATGCAGCTAGTCCAATTTTAGTGATTGTTTCCAAAGATTAATATTTGATCTTATAGAATTGATGACCTGATTTTGGATCGCGCGTAACTAGATCTAATTTAATCCCTTCCGGCAATTTTGCTCCATTCTCAGCAAAAATAAACTTTACCTTTTTCTCTTTTAGGTAGACAGGTATGTCAAATCCCGCTTTATTAAATGGAGAGTTATTTCTTTTTTGAATCCCCGAGGTAATATCTACAGGGTAAATTGTTTTGGGGTGATTTAAAACAAATTTTGCTGGGTTATTGTAAATAAAATACCATTTCCAAGGAACATTTTTCCGGACTAATACCCAATTATGATGTCTTAATTCGACATAAACTTCCTTTTCAAATTTATAAGAATTTTCAACTTTTGGATCATTTGAAATATCCAAGAAAAATAATTTGTATGTAGTTGTTAACGATAGTATAGCCAGACCAAGAATTATTCCTTGTGGATTTGATTTTAACTTCGAAAGAAAATAAACAAGTATTATAGGCATGAAAACCATCACAAAATTAATGATGACTTGGTTGATGTCCATTTGGAATATGTTTAACATCACAAAACAAACCGAGGTAAATAAACCAAAAATGAAGCAGAAAAGAATAGCCGATAGTTGTTGGGATTTTGTTCTTTTCGCCCAAATTAAGCTAGGAAGCAATCCTATAAACATAATAAACGGGTAGGAGAAGTATCTTAATGCCCAAACAAATGCGTCCCATTTAGTGATTTCGAACATCGGTTTTGGAGGTTCAGATTCCGTTGCAAAAGTTTGGTAACAAACTAAGAATAAAACACCTACTAAAAGGGTTATTATACCCTCCATACTGCATTTAATTAATTCCTTGGGAGCATAATTTTCATCAAACAAATAACACCAGAATAATACACCAGCAAATATTCCAAACAATCCCGGTAGTATTGTGACATATATTCCCGAAATTATTAAAATAAAACAAGCAATATTTACAAACTTCCTATTAAGTATAAAATGAATTAATAAAGGAGTGATTGCTATTGCAGAAACTAGTTTAAGTGTATCTGGTTTTGATCCAAAAAACTGACCATACCAAAGATTGGCATCGTTTAAAATTTCGTTATCGCTATTGATGAATAAGTTCCCCCCTAGGAAAGCTAAGACTATTAAGCTTAGGTATAAAATAGTTTGTTTTGCATTTCTAGGTGAGAAAAACCTTAAACATCCCAATATTCCAATTGATATCAAAAGGGGGTAGGAAACAAAAACAATAAAGGCTACTTCGGAACAATTAAATATTTGAATGAAGAATGCAGAAAACCATAAGTTACCAAAGTGGTAAAACTCATTGGTTTGAAGCCCTATGTTGTGGTAATGAAGTGCTTTTGGAGACTCAATCCCCGTTTCAATTAAGGTTCCAGCTGTTTTTCCAAAAAAGTAATAATCATCATGAACGTTTAATTCTTCTAAACTAAGTGGGCTGCCATTTAAAAGCCAAACTCCGAAAAAAGAAACGGCTATAACAACTCCGGCGACGGCAAAAGGAAAAAATTCGGGTTGCTGAAACTCTTGTTTAGAGGGACTAGATGTTCGATATAGAAAGTAAACAAGTGGGAGCAAAACCAACCAAGATAAACTAACCCCACTGGTTGCGACAATAGCCGTTATTGATGATATAAGTAAATAACCAACTATGAAAGCAAGTGAAAATCTTCCAAATACGTCTTCGTTATTATAGTTTTGATTTTTTGTAAAAAAAAGGACCAACCAACCAGCTCCGTAAGTAAAAAAGGAGCTAATGATTAAATAACCAAAAATAACGATGAAAAATATCATTTAGCAGTAGGTTGAGTCTGATATTAAAATTACCAGATTTTAGATCCGATCAAATGATTTTTAACATAATCTTCTACTCCTTGCTCTAATGTCATAAAACCTCCATCATATCCAGCATTTAATAGTTTTTGCATATTGGCTTCAGTGAAGTATTGATATTTGTCTCTAATATCCTCAGGAGTATCAATAAATCCAATGTTTGGCTCTAAGTTTAAAGCTTTAAAGGTATTCGCGGCAAGGTCATAAAAAGTTCTAGCTTGTCCCGTTCCTAGGTTGAATAATCCCGACTCGGGACGTTGTTCCATTAAGAAAGTAATTACTTTAACCACATCTTTAACATAAACAAAATCTCTTAATTGTTCCCCATCTTTGTATTCAGCAACGTGAGATCTAAAAAGATTCATCGCTCCAGTTTTTTGTATTTGATTGTAAGTATGGAATATAACTGATGCCATTCGCCCTTTATGGAATTCATTAGGTCCATAAACGTTAAAGAACTTTAAGCCAGCCCAGAAGAAAGGCTTTTTTTCTTGTTTTAAAGCCCAAACATCAAAGTCGTTCTTAGAATCTCCGTAAGGGTTTAATGGTTTTAACTTTTCCGGAATTTCATGATTGTCGTCGTAACCAAATTCCCCTAAACCATAAGTTGCAGCTGAAGAAGCGTAAATTAACGGTAAAGCGTACTCAACACATTTGTTCCAAACCATTTTGGAATAATCAATGTTTAGTTCATCAAATATGCTTTTGTCAAATTCAGTAGTATCAGTTCTAGCTCCAAGATGAATAATCATTTGGGTAAATCGCTGATTTTCATCTAACCACTTTCCAAACTCTTTTCTATCCACAAGTTCCTTATAGGTTTTGTTTTCGTAATTAGCCTTTTTCTCTGCTCTAGAGAAGTCATCAACCAAGATTAATTCTTTATACCCTAGTTCGTTTAAATGAGCAACTAAACAACTGCTAATAAAACCTGCAGCACCAGTAATGACAATCATATCAAATTGAATTTGAAACAAAAATAACCAATTGAGACTAATTCTTTTCCCAAATGAGATGTTTAATTAAATTGATAGTTTATCATAAACTTCAGTTTTAATAATCGTATTTTTACAGTCTAAATAATTTGGCATGTTAACACTTACAAGAAGAGAACGTTTTTGTGCGGCCCACAAGCTTGCAAACCCTAATTGGAGTGATGAAAAAAACGAAGAAGTTTTTGGCAGATGTTCTAACAAAAACTGGCATGGTCACAACTATGAATTATTCGTTACTGTTAAAGGTGAATTAAATCCGGAAACAGGGTTTATTATTGATTTAAAGTGGTTGGGAGACTTTTTGAAGGAAAAAGTAGTAGATCCTTTTGATCATAGGAACCTTAATCTTGATGTCCCAGCTTTTAAAAATAAGATGGTAAGTACAGAAGTTGTTGCAATAGAGATTTGGAATATCATTGTACAAGGAATTAAGGAGCAAGGAGCAGAATTGTATTGTGTTAAGTTAGTTGAAACAGAAAATAACTCGGTAGAATATTACGGTCCTAATTTCAAGGGCTAGAAATCTAATAAGAATTTACTAAAAGAATAATTAAAGTAATATGAAGGCATACGTATTTCCAGGGCAAGGAGCTCAGTTTACAGGGATGGGAAAGGAGTTGTATGAAAACAATTCAAGTGCAAAAGAACTGTTTAAAAAAGCAAATGATATTTTAGGTTTTGATATAGCTAAAACAATGTTTGAAGGTTCTGCAGAAGACTTAAAAGAAACTAAGGTAACACAACCAGCTGTGTTTTTACATAGTGTTGCTATTGCTTTAACAACAGAAGGATTTGAGCCAGAAATGGTTGCAGGTCATTCACTGGGAGAATTATCAGCTCTTGTTGCTGCTCAAGTTATTTCTTTTGAGGATGGGTTGAAAATTGTTTCTAAAAGGGCACAAGCAATGCAAAAAGCATGTGAATTGCAAGCAGGGACAATGGCCGCTATTCTTGCTTTAGAGGACGAAGTGGTAGAAAATATATGTAAGGAAACTCCAGGTGTTGTTGTGGCAGCAAATTACAACTGTCCGGGGCAATTGGTTATATCAGGAGAGGTTGAGGCAGTAAACGCAGCTTGTGAAAAGTTAAAAGAAGCAGGAGCAAAGAGAGCTTTAGTTTTACCTGTTGGAGGAGCTTTTCATTCACCATTAATGGATCCTGCAAAGGAAGAATTGGCTGAGGTCATAAACGCTACGGAATTTAAAGAGCCTATTTGTCCAGTTTATCAAAATGTAAACGCTCAACCAGTTAAGAATCCTGAAATTATTAAGCAGAATTTAATCTCTCAATTAACAGCTCCTGTAAAATGGACACAAACTGTTAAAAATATGCTTTCAGATGGAGCATCGTTATTTACAGAAATGGGCCCAGGAAAGACTTTACAAGGTTTAGTTAAGAAAGTTGATAGACAAACTGAAACAGCTGGTGTACAGTAGGTATTAGGTTTTTATAAATATTTAGGCCACTCATTTGAGTGGCTTTTTTATTTAACTGGTTTATGCAATTAAACCACTGTTTAGCAATTTTTGAGAATTTACTAGTTCATGCAATTTTGGCGATTTAAGCGCTTTTTCTAAACTTGCTAAGTGAGCTTCTCTGTGTATGTCTGTTCCAATAAAATCAACAAAACCTTGTTCGATTAAATGGTGAGCACCATAAATAGCCCCTTCACCATAATGACCTGCAAACGACATTAAATTAAGTTGAAATTTTAATCCCATATTCTTAAGCTTCTCATATTGCTTTAGGTTTGCAACATAATATGGGTATCGTTCAGGGTGGGCTAGAACGGGGGTGTATCCTGCCTGAAGCATGTCTGTTACACCTTCAAAAACTCCTTGGTGTTCATTGAAGTAAGAAAATTCAAAAAGTAAATAGTTTTCTTTTCCAAAATTAAATTTAAGGTAACTAATTTAGATTTAGG
>JAYPYW010000003.1:81158-83237 GCA_038154685.1 Flavobacteriales bacterium
AATTTCAATATCAATGGAAGCTTGATTTAAGGATTCTTTAAGTTGATCAAGCCCAGACAAAATAGTGTCTGTCGAATTTCTATAGAAATCGTGCATCACATGAGGAGTGGCAAGAAGTTGAGAAAACCCAAGTTCTTTTAATCCTTTAATCATGTTTACAGAGTCTTGTATAGTTTGGGAGCCATCATCTATTCCAGGAAGTAAATGGCTATGCATGTCAGCCTTTACAAGACTTGATATGTCAATTGGATCAAGTTCTATTTCAGGTTTTTTCTTTTTGAATAAACTTGATAGGAATCCCATTAATTAATTTAATTCAGGGTAAAATTCTTTCTTGAACCAGTCTAAAGTAATCTCTAAACCTTCTTTTATATCCACCTCAGGATTATATCCAAAGTTGTTTTGAGCTTTAGAAATATCAGCTAAGGAGTCTCTAATATCTCCAACTCTAGGAGGACATATTTCAGCATCTTTATCAGATCCAGAAGCCTCTTTTAATACATTATAAAGTTGGTTAACAGATGTTTTGTAACCACATGCGATGTTGTAGGCTTCCCCAAAGGCTTCAGCGTTTTCGCATAACATTGCTTTTACGTTAGCTTGTACAGCATTTTCAACAAAGGTGAAATCTCTTGATTGTTCACCATCACCAAATATTTTTCCAGCTTTATTTTGAAGTAAAGCGTTCATATATAATGGAATAACAGCGGCATATGGTCCGTTAGGACTCTGGTTAGGTCCGAAAATATTGAAATATCTTAAACCTATAGTTTTCATACCAAAGGCACTGTGAAATGTTTTTGCGTATAATTCGTTTGTTTTCTTGGAAACAGCATATGGGCTTAGTGGATTCCCTGTTTTGTCTTCGTATTTAGGTAATCCTATACTGTCACCGTAAACAGAGCTAGAACTAGCGTAAACAAAAGTGTTTACACCTTCGTCTTTAGCAGCAGTAAGCATATTTAAAAAACCAGTTGCGTTAGCTTCGTGTGTAAGAAGTGGAGTTTTAAGTGATCTAGGAACAGACCCTAGAGCAGCTTGATGAGAGATACAATCAATTCCTTTAACTACATCAGTACATGTTTCCATGTTGGTTATATCTCCAATGATAAATTCAAGTCTTGAATCATCTTTAAAGGGAGCAAGGTTCTTTTCATATCCATTGCTCATGTCATCCAATACACGAACCATTTTAGCTCCATTGTCCAAAAGGTATTGTACTAGATTAGACCCTATAAATCCAGCTCCTCCTGTTATAAGAAATGAAGTATCTGAAATATCTTTAGTGTGATACTTTGTTGTTATTTTCCAGTTACCTGTTGACATATTGGTTTTCGTAATAATTTAAGTATTCACCACTTACAATATTTTCAACCCAATCCTTATTAGAAAGGTACCATTCCACAGTTTCCTCGATTCCTGATTCAACCGTATATTTAGGAGTCCATCCTAAAACTTCTTGCAATTTACTTGCGTCGATGGCATAACGCTGATCATGCCCAGCTCTATCCTTAACGTAAGTAATTAATTGAAGAGATTCTCCTTCTGAACGCCCAAGCTTATTATCAACTAATTTGATTAATAACTTAACCAATTCAATATTTTGTCTTTCGTTGTGACCACCAATATTGAAAGTTTCTCCTATTGCACCTTCATGAAAAATTAAATCGATAGCCTCGGCATGATCAACAACATGTAACCAATCCCGAATGTTGTCTCCTTTACCATAAATAGGTAGAGGCTTTTTATTTACGATGTTGTTAATTACAAGTGGGATTAATTTTTCAGGAAACTGATGGGATCCATAGTTATTTGAACAGTTTGAGATTTTAACCTTCAAACCGTATGTTTCATGGTAAGCTCTTACAAAGTGGTCAGAACTTGCTTTTGAAGCACTGTAAGGAGATCTTGGGTCGTAAGAAGTAGTTTCTTCAAATAATCCTTCTTCTCCTAAAGAACCATAAACTTCATCTGTTGAAACGTGATAAAATAAATTATCACTGCTAAGATCCCAAGTGTTTTTCGCAACATTTAAGAGATTAACAGTTCCAATAACGTTTGTTTGAACAAATTCTAATG
>JAYPYW010000003.1:83247-96414 GCA_038154685.1 Flavobacteriales bacterium
ATTGGTATAAATAAATTCACTTGGATTTGAAATAGATCGATCTACATGCGATTCAGCAGCTAAATGAATCACATTATCAATGCTGTATTCATTAAAAATATTTTGAATTTCATCCTGATTACAAATATCAGCCTTTACAAACTTGTAATTTTCTTTGCTTTCAATATCTTTTAAATTATCAAGATTTCCAGCATAAGTAAGCTTGTCTAGATTAATTATGTTGTAGCTCGGGTACTTATTTACAAGAAGTCTAACAAGATGACTTCCAATAAACCCAGCTCCTCCAGTTACTAATATGTTTTTTTCAAATTGTCCCATTTGTTCAATTTAATTGAAAGAGATTAAAGGCTTAAGTAGTTTAAATTTTCATTAAACTCTCTGTATATTCCTTTAACGTCAACTAAAATTCCACCGTCACTTAGTAATCCATTGAAGTATTCATCAGTTAGGGTTAAATAATCAGAGTGATTTACAGCAACAATAACTGCGTCATATTTTCCTGAAATCTCTGGAATTAATTCAAACCCATATTCATGGTTAATTTCATCATTGGATGCGTGTGGGTCATGAACTTCTACTGAAACTCCAAAACTTTTTAATTCATCAACAACAGAAGCAACTTTTGAGTTTCTAATATCAGATACATCTTCTTTAAAGGTAGCACCCATTACTAAAACTCTTGATTGAACAATGTCCTTTCCGTTAGCAATTAATTTTTTTACAGTCTGACGCGCTAAGTATGGTCCCATTGAATCATTTAAAGCTCTTCCAGAGTTAATGATTTTTGAATGATAACCTAATTCTCTTGCTTTGTATGTTAGGTAATATGGGTCTACTCCAATACAGTGACCGCCAACAAGTCCTGGGAAGAATTTTAAGAAATTCCATTTAGTTCCTGCTGCTTCTAGTACTTCGTAAGTGTTAATTCCGATCTTGCTGAAGATCATTGAAAGTTCATTCATCAAAGCAATATTTACATCTCTTTGAGTATTCTCGATGATCTTAGCAGCTTCAGCTACTTTAATACTTGAAGCTCTATGAACACCAGCATCAATAACCATTTCGTAAACTTGCGCAATTTGTTCAGCGGAATCTTTACAACTTCCTGAAGCAACCTTAACGATTTTTGATAAAGTATGTTCTTTGTCTCCTGGGTTAATTCTTTCAGGTGAGTATCCAACTTTGAAGTCTTCCTTAAATTTTAATCCTGATTCCTTCTCCAGAACAGGTACACAATCCTCTTCTGTACAACCTGGATATACTGTAGATTCAAACACTACATAATCACCTTTTGATAAAACTTTACCAACAGTTCCTGAAGCCCCTAATAATGGTTTTAAATCTGGAAGATTATGCTCATCAATTGGAGTTGGAACTGCAACAATGTAAAATTTTGCATCTTTTAAATCATCTATGTTTGCAGTGAATTCAATATCACATCCCTCAAATTCGCTTGGTTCAAGTTCTTTGGATGGATCAATATTGTTTTTCATCATATCCACTCTTTCTTGGTTGATATCAAATCCAATTACCTTTGCTTTTCTTGCGAATGCAAGAGCAATTGGTAATCCAACATAACCTAAACCTATAACAGCAAGTTTTTCCTCTTTATTGGCGATTTTTTGAGCAATCATTAAATTGAACTTTTTAGTTTGTATATTTTTTCTATTATTTCTACGACTTTAAAACCTTCAAACACATTTGTTGCAACCTCCTTATTCCCATTCAAGGTATCCACAACATTTTGTATAACATATTGATGGTTTGCAGCCGATCCTTTGTATGAACCATAATCATTAGGTTCGTTTATGGGTGCTAATTTAGGCATTTTATACTTTTCTACATTACAGATATCTACTTTATCCATGTATTGCCCCCCAATTTTTACAGAACCCTTTTCAGCAATTATTGTTATGCTACTTTCAAGGTTCTCATTCCAAACTGATGTTGAGTAGTTTAGGACACCTAAACCTCCTTTTCTGAATTCAAAATTCACCACTCCTGAATCTTCAAAAGTTGTAGAGTTTTGATGATTGAAATCTTTAAAAACAGCTGAGTTTATTTTTATTTCTCCTAGCGTCCAATAAAGGGTGTCTATAAAGTGTGAAAATTGTGTAAATAAAGTTCCTCCGTCCAGTTCCTCAGTACCTCTCCAGTTAGAATTTCCATAATAACGATCATCCCTATTCCAGAAACAATTTACCTGAACCATGTATATCTCACCTAGAATGTCATTTGAAGTGATTTCTTTCAACCATGCCGAAGGTGGTGAGTAGCGGTTTTGCATTACACAAAAGACTTTTTTGCCAACTTCCTTTGATGTGGAAATAATTGCTTTACATTGTTTACTTGTTAAACCTAACGGTTTTTCGCAAACAACATGTTTTTTATTTTTTAATAATTTGATGCTTTGTTCTGCATGAAGTCCGTTAGGTGTGCAAACACAAGCAACATCAAATTGAAGGTTAGAGTTAATTAATTCCTCAATTGAGTTGAAAAGAGGGTAGTCAGAAAGACCTTCTAGATTAAGATTCTTTTTGTTTGCAATATCACATAATGCTATCAACTCGCAAGCGGAGTTCTCGATAACCATTTTGGCATGTCTTTTACCAATATGGCCACAACCGATAATTGCAAACTTAATTCTACTCCCCATTAAACTTCTTCAATAGTGTTGTTAATTAGTTTGTATTTCTGCTGACTTTCCGGACAAATGGCTATGTTGTTTTCAAAATTTAATTTGTGTCCGTATTCACTAACCCATCCAGTTTGTTTACCAGGATTACCAATAATAAGAGCGTAATCTGGGACATTTTTAGTTACCACAGAACCTGCACCTATAAGGGAATATTTCCCTATTTCAACCCCGCAAACAATTGTTGCGTTTGCACCAATGCTGGCTCCTTTTTTTACAAGTGTTTTTTTGTACTCAGTTTTTCTGGAAACAGCCGATCTTGGATTTAAAATATTTGTAAAAACCATAGATGGGCCTAGAAAAACATCATCTTCGCAAATGACTCCAGTATATATTGAGACGTTGTTTTGAACTTTTACATTTTGTCCTAAAACGACATCTGGTGAAACAACAACATTTTGACCGAGATTACAATTCTTACCAATTTCACAACCTGTCATTATATGCGAAAAATGCCAAATCTTGGTATTCTCCCCGATTTGGCAATTTTCATCTATTACTACAGTTTCGTGTGCGAAATATGACATTTAACGAATTATATATTTCTCAAAGTCGTTATGTTCTTTTTTGTTTAATTCCTCTTCAGATAAACTTTTAAAGTATTCATAGGTGATCTTTAATCCCTCTTCTCTTGAAACTTTTGGTTCCCAACCTAGTATCTCTTTCGCTTTAGTAATATTTGGTTGTCTTTGTTTAGGATCGTTTACAGGAAGATCTTTGTATGTGACTTTTTGATCGGTACCGGTAAGCTGGATGATTTCTTCAGCAAATTCACCAATTGTAATTTCCGAAGGATTTCCAATATTTACAGGTTCGTGATAATCGCTCATTAAAAGTCTATAAATTCCTTCAACTAAATCATCAACAAAACAGAAAGATCTAGTTTGTGATCCGTCTCCGAAAATTGTTAAATCTTCACCTCTCAATGCCTGACCGATAAATGCAGGTAAAACTCTACCGTCATTTAATCTCATTTTCGGCCCATAAGTATTAAAGATTCTTACGATTCTGGTTTCAACTCCATGAAAAGAATTATAAGCCATAGTTACGGCTTCCATATATCTTTTTGCTTCATCGTAAACTCCTCTAGGACCAACTGGATTAACATTACCATAATACTCTTCAACCTGTGGATGTACTTCTGGATCACCATAAACTTCACTTGTTGAAGCAACAATGATTCTGGCACCTTTGGCTTTAGCTAAACCAAGAAGGTTGTGGGCTCCATAAGAGCTAACCTTCAATGTTTGAATAGGAATCTTTAAGTAGTCAATTGGACTGGCAGGAGATGCGAAATGTAAGATGTAATCTAATTCACCTTCAATTTCAACATATTTTGACACATCGTGATTTTGAAATTCAAAATTCTCATTATCTGAAAATTCTTCAATGTTCTTAAGGTTTCCTGTAATTAGATTATCCATTCCAATTACATAATGTCCTTCATCTAAGAATCTTTTTACAAGGTGAGATCCTAAAAATCCAGCAGCTCCAGTGATTAATGTTCTTTTCATATTTTTTGCCTAGAAGGATTGAACAATTTTTCTACCAATACTAAAGTATCTATAACCAAGATCAGTCATCTTGTCAAGATCATACAAATTTCTACCGTCGAAAATCACTTTTTCTTTCAGTAAAGAAGAAACTTTATCGAAGTCAGGGTTTCTAAAAACTCCCCACTCTGTAGCGATTAATAAAGCATCAGCACCTTCTAAAACTTCATAAGCATTAGCCCCATATGAAATTTTATCACCGTAAATAGCCTTGATATTTTCCATTGCTTCTGGATCAAAGGCTGCGATTTCTGCACCAGCTTCAGTTAATTGTTCGATTATATATCTTGCAGGAGCTTCTCTAATGTCATCTGTATCAGGTTTGAAAGCTAATCCCCATAGAGCAATTTTCTTTCCTTTTAAATCTCCAGCAAAGTAATTTTTGATTTTAGGAACAATGATTGTTTTTTGTGTGGCATTAACTTCTTCAACAGCATTTAATATTTTAAAATCATAACCAACTTGGTTAGATGACTTAACAAGTGCCTGAACATCTTTAGGGAAACAGCTTCCTCCGTAACCAATTCCAGGGAACAAGAATCTTTTACCAATTCTTGTATCTGATCCCATTCCAATTCTCACTTTATCAACATCAGCTTCTAATAGTTCACAGATGTTTGCGATTTCGTTCATGAAAGAAATCTTAGTAGCCAAGAACGAGTTAGCTGCATATTTTGTTAATTCTGCAGACTTTTCGTCCATGAAGTAAATAGGATTACCTTGTCTAACAAAAGGTTTGTAAAGCTCTTCCATGCGAGCTCTTGCTTTTTCTGAAGAAGTTCCAACAACTACTCTATCTGGTTTAAGGAAATCCTCAACAGCAAAACCTTCTCTTAAGAATTCTGGATTTGAAACAACATCAAAATCAACAGTCGCATTTTTAGCGATAGCAGCTGTTACTTTCTCAGCAGTTCCAACAGGAACAGTACTTTTATCAACAACAACTTTATAATCAGTAATGATTTTTCCTAATTCTTCAGCAACACCAAGTACATAACTTAAGTCAGCAGATCCATCTTCTCCTGGAGGAGTTGGAAGGGCTAGAAAAATGATGTCTGTTTGATCAACAGCCTCCTTTAAGGAAGTAGTAAATGATAATCTCCCTTGACGAACGTTTCTTTCAAATAAAACGTCAAGTTGAGGTTCATAAATTGGAACTTGTCCGTTTCTTAACCTTTCAACTTTATTTTCGTCTATATCAACGCAAATTACTTGATTTCCTGTTTCGGCAAAGCAGGTACCTGATACTAAACCAACATAACCTGTCCCAATTACTGATATTTTCATTTATAAACTTTTAGTTTTTGTATAATAAAATCAATCGTTTCTGAATCATATTCAGGATCAATTGGCAAAGATAGAATTTTAGTTTTTATTTCCTCTGAAATTTCTAAGGAACTTCCAGCAAAGGAATCCTTAAAAACTGCTTGTTGATGCAAAGGAATAGGGTAATAAACCATTGATGGGATTCCATTAGATTTTAAATATTCAATTAACTTTTCCCTCTCTATTCCAGATATTAAAATAGAAAACTGGTTATAAGTGTGAAGTTCAGGTTGGTTTTCAAAAGGCGTGGTAATCCAATTAATATCTTTTAAACTTTTTTTATATAATTCGGCTACTCTTTTTCTATTATTGAGGTTCTGATCGAGCGTTTTTAGTTTTACGTTCAGAACAGCTGCTTGTATAGTGTCAAGCCTCGAATTAACTCCAACAATTTCATGAAAATACTTTTGTTTACTTCCATGATTTTTAATCATCGAAATTTTATCTGCTAAGTCATTGTCGTTGGTAAATATAGCACCTCCGTCCCCCATACAACCAAGATTCTTGGATGGAAAGAATGATGTTGTTCCAATGTGCCCCATTGTTCCTGCCTTTTTCCTTTCTCCATCTTGAAATTCAAATTCAGTACCTAATGACTGAGCTGCATCTTCAATTACGAATAAATCATATTCTTCAGCAATTTCAAGTATTTCATCCATAGGAGCACATTGACCAAATAGGTGCACAGGAATAATGGCTTTTGTTCTTTCAGTGATCTTTTCTTTAACGGATTTAGGGTCTATATTAAATGTTTTAGGATTGATGTCCGCAAAAACAGGTTTCAAACCTAATAGGGCAATTACTTCAGCTGTTGCAATGAAACTAAAAGTGGTTGTGATAATTTCATCTCCGGGATTAAGCTCCAATGACATTAATGCTATTTGTAGTGCATCAGTTCCGTTTCCACATGAAACTACATGCTTGCAACCTAAATAGTTTTTTAAGTTTTCTTCAAATCCTACAACTTGAGGTCCGTTAATGAATTTACCGCTTTCAATTACCTCTGATATTGCTTGGTTTAATTCAGGTTCTATTTTTTTATGCTGACCCTGTAAGTCAACCATTTGAATTTTTCTCATTTATCTGCTTGAACCACTAATTTAGCAAATGAATTCTTTCGATTAACAGGAACCTCATATCTTTACCTTTGTGGGATTCATTTATTCTATAATAATGGTTTTGTTTTCTTGGGGATTAAAGCTTCATTCGCTTTTTTCTTCTAAGTCCAAGAAAACGATCGAAGGGCATCGAGAAACAAAGAAGTTCTTGAAATGTGGCGATTCCGATGAATATATTTGGTTTCATGCTGCTTCTTTAGGAGAGTTTGAACAAGGAAGGCCTATTATTGAAGCTTTAAAAGCCAAAGATCCAAATCAGAAAATACTGGTTACTTTTTTTTCTCCTTCAGGTTTTGAGGTTAGAAAAGATTACAAATTTGCTGATAAGGTGCTTTACCTTCCAATTGATACAAAAAAGAATGTCTCTGACTTTATAAATGGGTTAAAAATAAAATCAGCAGTTTTTATAAAGTACGAATTCTGGTTTAACTACTTAAAACAACTTCAACAAAAAGAAATACCAACTTTTTATATTTCTACTGTTTTTAGAACCGATCAAATTTATTTTAAGTTGGATTGGATGTTAAATATTTTAAAAGGAGTAAAACATTTTTACGTTCAGAACGAAGAATCAAAAAAGGTTGCAGAATTATACGGTATAAATAATATTACCGTTGCGGGGGATACTCGATTGGATAGCGTTCTACTTAATGTGGACGAAGATTTTGAGTGTGACCAAATTACAGCTGGATTAGATGAGAGGAAGTTGATTGTGTTTGGGAGTAGCTGGTCTGGGGATCATGAATTAATAATCCCTTTCATCGAAAAACATGGTTCAAATTATCAATATCTAATTGCGCCACACGAAATTAAAGAGGCCAAAATCAAAGAGATAATTTCAAAAATATCTATTAATGTCGGACGATTGAGTCAATCAGATGTACTCAAAGATGTAATGATAATTGATTCGATAGGGAAGTTGAAATATCTGTATAGGTATGCAACTGTAGTATACATTGGAGGTGGGTATAATAAAAATATTCATAATACTTTGGAACCCTTAGTTTATGGAGTTCCTGTTTTATTTGGACCCAATGGTTATCAGAAATTTCAGGAGGCAGTGAGTATAAAGGAGCAACATATGGGGAGGTTAACTTCCGCTAAAACATTTAATGCCGATTTAGAGTTTTATTTGTCTTCAGCAGAAAATAGGTTAGAAGTAAGTAAAAGAATTCAATCTTATATAGCTGAAAACAAAGGTGCTACCGAAAAAATAATTTTGGGGCTGTCAAGTTAATTTTAATGTAAAACTATCCCGTTTCATGTCTTTTTACCCAGTTTTATATTGGTAAAACAGATTATTTAAGGTTTACCCCTTAAAAAAAAGGGGAGGGTTGTTAAATAAAAAGATAATGTTTTTTCGGTTGCCCCCGCTGAATAGTAGAGGGTATTAAAAAAAATGAGGTTTTTTCAAGAAAATCTATTACATTTGCGACCGTTAAAACGAATTTTTTCAACCAATTATATTGTTATCAAAATGGCAAAAATTAAGTTAGAGTACATCTGGTTGGACGGTTACACGCCAACGCAAAACATGAGATCAAAAACTAAAGTTGAGGAGCATGAAAACTTCCAAGGAACTTTAGAAGAATTAGGAGACTGGTCATTCGACGGTTCTTCAACTTTACAAGCAGAAGGAGGATCTTCTGACTGTATTTTGAAGCCGGTAGCGATTTACCCAGACCCAGCAAGAGTAAACGGATACTTAGTAATGACTGAGGTTTACAATGCTGACGGAACTCCACACGAAACTAACGGTAGAGCAACTATCGATGATTCTGATGATGATTTCTGGTTTGGATTTGAGCAAGAGTACTTTATCATGGATACTAAAACTCAATTACCATTAGGATTCCCAGTTGGTGGATACCCTGGACCACAAGGTATGTACTACTGTTCTGTAGGTGGAAAAAACACTTGGGGAAGAGATTTAGTTGAAGAGCACGCTGATTTATGTATCGAAGCTGGATTAAACTTCGAAGGTATCAACCAAGAGGTTGCTGCTGGTCAGTGGGAATTCCAATTGTTCGCTAAAGGAGCTAAGAAAGCTGGTGATGAGATTTGGGTTGCTAGATACTTATTAGATAGATTAACTGAGTCATACGGATACTACATTGAGTACCACCCTAAGCCAATTAAAGGTGACTGGAATGGTTCAGGAATGCACGCAAACTTCTCTAACACTACTTTAAGAACTTGTGGTTCTAAAGAAACTTATGAGGCGATTTGTGAGGCTTTCAGACCTGTAGCTAAAGAGCATATCGCAGTATACGGAGCATACAACGATCAGAGATTAACTGGTTTACATGAAACTGCTTCTATCAACGATTTCTCTTACGGTGTATCTGATAGAGGAGCTTCAATCAGAATTCCTATCATTACTGTTGAGAAAGGATGGAAAGGATGGTTAGAAGACAGAAGACCTGCTTCAAACGGTGATCCATACAAGATTGCTGCTAGAATCATCAAGACTGTTAAGTCTGCAAATATCTAAGAATAACATTATTCTAAATATAGGAAGCCTCGCAATTTGCGGGGCTTTTTTTGTTTTAGGACGCAGAGGAAAGGAGAAAACGCAAAGAACGTTGAGAAAATTTAGTAGTAACTAAAAAACACTCTTTTCCTTTGCGCCTTCTTTGCGGACTCTGCGTCCAAAAAAGTTTTTCAACTTATCAACATTTTACAACTTTAACCTTATGAATGAGTATAAAGCCGCATTCAAGATTTATCTTTGTAGCAAACACCACAACTACTATGAAATCTATTGAGGAAAGAAGGTTAGAAGAGTTGGATCACAAAGGGAACCAAACTTGGAGAAAGTGGGGGCCTTATTTGAGTGAACGCCAATGGGGGACAGTTAGAGAAGATTATAGTGAAAATGGATCTGCTTGGAGTTATTTTCCTCATGATCATGCTCGTTCAAGAGTTTACCGATGGGGAGAAGATGGGATTGCAGGGATTTCGGATAAATATCAAAACCTTTGTTTTTGTGTGGGACTTTGGAATGGTAATGATGCTATTTTAAAGGAAAGGTTATACGGACTAACAGGAGAAGATGGGAATCATGGAGAGGATGTAAAGGAGCTTTATTATTACTTGGATAATACTCCTTCACATTCATACATGAAGTACTTGTATAAATATCCACAGGCTAAATTCCCTTATGGAAGGATGCTGAGGGAAAGCTTGAAAAGGTCCAAGAAAGATCGTGAATACGAATTATTAGACACAGGGATCTTTGAGGGTAATAAGTATTTTGATGTTTATGTAGAGTATGCAAAAGAAGGGCCTGAGGATATCAATATAAAGATTACGGTTCACAATAGAGCTAATAAAGCTGCCGACTTAACAATGGTTCCAAACTTATGGTTCAGAAACTTATGGGATTTTGGTGTGGTTGAGGAGGTTCCCTCTATTTCAAAATTGAATTTACAGTTTGAAGATTTTGGTGGTGTTAAAGCATCGCATCATAGAATTGGTGATTATTTCATGTATTTTGATGAGCCCGATAAATACTTGTTTACTAATAATAAAACAAATTCTGAAAGGATTTTCCATACGCAGAACGAGGACCCATACGTAAAAGATTTGTTTCATAAGGCCATCGTTGATGACCAAGATTTAAGTGTTTTTGATGGCGTTGAATCAGGAACTAAATTTGCTCCTTATTATAAAAGAAGGGTTAACGCTAATGATGAAATTATTTTCAGATTAAAGCTGACGAAGACGGAACTTTCTGAAAATCCATTTAGCGAACATTTTGAAGAAGTTTTTCAGGATAGAATTACTGAGGCTGATAAATTTTACGATTATTTTATTCCAAAATTAGCTTCTAAAGATATGGCTAACATTCAGCGACAAGCTTTTGCTGGAATGTTATGGACTAAGCAATACTACAATTTTGATATCCAACAATGGTTAGATGGGGATAAAGGGCATCCAACACCTCCGAAAGCCAGAAGAGATGGAAGAAATTCTAATTGGAGACACTTGCATAATGAGGATATTTTATCAATGCCAGATAAGTGGGAGTACCCGTGGTATGCTGCTTGGGATACAGCTTTTCATTGTGTGCCATTGGCAATGATAGATCCAGATTTTGCTAAGAATCAATTATTGATTTTAACCAAAGAGTGGTACATGCATCCAAATGGTCAGATCCCTGCATATGAGTGGGCATTTGGAGATGTTAACCCTCCGGTTCATGCTTGGGCAGCTTTAAAAGTTTATGAAACTGAGAAAAAGCATTTTGGAAAAGGTGATGTTGATTTTTTAAAGAAAATATTCCAAAAATTAAGCATCAATTTTACTTGGTGGGTGAATCAAAAGGATTCTTCAGGAAAGAACGTTTTTGAAGGAGGTTTCCTTGGTTTAGATAATATTGGAGTTTTTGATCGATCAAATAAATTACCAGGAGGAGGAGTTTTAGAACAAGCCGATGGAACAGCCTGGATGGCCATGTATTCATTAAATATGATGAAAATGGCAATCAAAATTTGTGAGCATGATAAGGCTTTCGAAGATGTTGCTACTAAGTTTTACGAGCACTTTGTTTATATATCTGAATCCCTGAATAGAAATGATAATAAATGGGTAGGAATGTGGGACGAAGAAGAAGGTTTCTTCTATGATTTATTAATGCTTCCAGGAGAGCGTTTTGTTCCATTAAAAATACATTCATTAGTTGGTTTAATGCCAATGTATGCCGTTTCCTTAATTCATAAAGAGACTTTACAAAATATTCCAGATTTCATGAAGCGTCTGAAATGGTTCAGGAAAAATAGATCTGATAAGAATAAATACTTGGTGGTTGAGGATTTTGAAGACGGACAGGATATATTATTCTCGCTGATTCCAAAGGAAAGATTGGTGAGATTATTACAACACATGTTGGATGAGTCGGAGTTCTTGGCTCCTGGAGGAATCAGGTCTCTTTCGAAAAGGCACGAAGAGAAATACTCTGTTAAAATTGAAGGGGAAGATTACAGTATTGATTACCAACCAGGAGAATCTAATACTTCAATGTTTGGAGGTAATTCTAACTGGAGAGGGCCAGTTTGGTTCCCAACTAATTATTTGTTGATTGAGTCATTAAGAGAATACCACAAGTATTATGGAGATGATCTTAAGTTAGAATTCCCTTCAAAATCAGGGAACCTAATGAATCTCGATCAAATTGCTGATGAGATATCGAATAGATTGATTTCTATTTTCACAGAAGATAACTATGGAAACCGACCAGTTAATGAAGGTGAAAAGTATTACAGAGATCCTCATTTTAAAGATAATATTCTGTTTTACGAGTACTTCCATGGTGACAATTCACGTGGAATTGGAGCTTCTCACCAAACAGGTTGGACGGGAATTGTAGCGAAATTGATTAACAAGTACAACGGATAAGTATCAATAAAGCCTTAAAAACTTTCTTATGTCCGTAAAAAGTCGGACATTTGCACACGCAAAAAATGCATTAAAACATAATTATAGTTATGGCTAATTATTTCAATACATTAACATTAGCTCAAAAGTTAGAGCAATTAGGTCAGTGTGAATTCATGGATAGATCAGAATTCGCTGACGGTGTAAACGCACTTAAAGGAAAGAAAATCGTTATCGTTGGATGTGGAGCGCAAGGTTTAAACCAAGGGTTAAACATGAGAGATAGTGGTTTAGATATTTCTTATGCTTTAAGAGCTGCTGCAATCGAGCAAAAAAGACAATCATACCTTAACGGTACTGAAAACGGATTTACAGTTGGTACTTACGAAGATTTAATTCCTTCGGCTGATTTAGTAATCAACTTAACTCCAGATAAGCAACATACAAATGTTGTTTCAACTGTAATGCCATTAATGAAAAATGGTGCTGCATTAGCATACTCACACGGATTCAACGTTGTTGAAGAAGGAATGCAAATTAGAAAAGATATCACTGTAATTATGGTGGCTCCAAAGTCTCCAGGTTCAGAGGTAAGAGAAGAGTACAAAAGAGGATTTGGTGTTCCAACATTAATCGCTGTTCACCCAGAGAACGATCCAGAAGGAAAGGGATGGGCTTACGCTAAGGCTTACGCTGTAGGTACTGGTGGAGACAGAGCAGGATGTTTAAAATCTTCTTTCGTTGCTGAGGTTAAGTCAGACTTAATGGGAGAGCAAACAATTCTTTGTGGTTTATTACAAACTGGATCAATTTTATGTTTCGACAAAATGGTTGAAGGAGGAATTGATGCAGGATATGCTTCAAAATTAATCCAGTACGGATGGGAAACTATCACTGAAGGATTAAAGCAAGGAGGTATCACAAACATGATGGATAGATTATCTAACCCTTCAAAAATCAAAGCTTTTGAATTAGCTGAAGAGTTAAAAGATATCATGAAGCCATTGTTTGATAAGCACATGGATGATATCATCACTGGTGTTTTCTCATCTACTATGATGGAAGACTGGGCTAATGATGATAAGAACTTATTAGG
>JAYPYW010000003.1:96424-105127 GCA_038154685.1 Flavobacteriales bacterium
TTCGAAAAAACTCCAGCAGGAGATGTTGAAATTTCTGAGCAAGAGTTCTACGATAACGGTGTTTTAATGGTAGCTATGGTTAAAGCTGGTGTTGAATTAGCTTTCGAAGCAATGATTAACGCTGGTATCATTGATGAGTCTGCTTATTACGAGTCATTACATGAAACTCCATTAATTGCTAACACAATCGCAAGAAAGAAATTATACGAAATGAACCGTGTAATCTCTGATACTGCTGAGTACGGATGTTACTTATTTGATCACGCATGTAAGCCTTTATTAAAGGACTTCATGGCTAAGGTTGACTTAAACGTGATTGGAAAGAAATATGATGAAGGTATCTCTAACGAAGTTGATAACGCAACTTTAGTTGCTGTTAATGCTGCAATTAGAAACCATCCAGTTGAAGAAATTGGAATTTTCTTAAGAGGAGAAATGGCTGGTATGAAAGCTATCTCAACTTTACAAGAAGCAGAAGGAGCTTTAGCTTAATTAAATTTCCTTTACAATATTTAAAGCCCAGCCTTTTTGGCTGGGCTTTTTTTATGTTTCGATGGCCAACCAAGTTATTGATAGTACGTCTTTATTCTGCTAATCAGATTGATGATCTATTTAGCTTTTATGTTACCCAATAAATGCTAACTTTATAACAACCGTTTTACTGATGAAGAAATTTATTTTAAGCCTTTTAGTTGTTTTGAGTTTTACAGTAAAAGCTCAAGACGATACATTACTTTTTAATACATTCAATTTATTTGATTTAGATACAATTGTTATCGAGGGTGATACTTTTGTTTATGTAGATATTCAGAAGTCTAATTGGGCAAATCTTCAACTTCAAGGGTGGCAAACTTATTCTAATCAAGAAAAATTAGCAGAAGAAATAACAGAGGGACCAAAATCCACAAACTATTGGCTTTATGATAGTGTTTCATGGTTAAGCTGGCATGTTGATCTTTATGCTTTAGATTCAGTTGATACAGTTGTTGTTTCTCCTGATTCAACAAGGTACGATACTGTTGCCGATTATGGTTTAGTATCTTACTCATGGCTTGAAACCCCATCTAAACTACAAAACGCAATTATGACCCCGGCTGTTTGGCTTACAGGGGATGTTAGCAAGTTATCCTGGGAATCAAAACCAATTCAAGGACCAAGATATCAAGACGGTTATAAAGTGTATGTTCTTCGGGATGAGTATAAATATATAGATAGAGTTCCTTTTGAAACTATAGACTATGATTTTGCTATGAAACAATTGGATGTTTCTGGAGGTCCAGTACCTCGAATAATTAAATCTATTGTTGAGTTGAATTCATTGTATGATTTTATTCCTGAGGATGGAACAAACCATGATAATTATGAATTTAAATATTATGATGACGTTGTAACAGATTCAACCGTTCAGCAACCATATATGCAAAGGTTCGAAATTGATTTATCGGAATATCAGGATGAATATGTAAGAATTGTCTTTTTACATGATTCTTATGACAATTATGGGATTGTTTTAGATAATGTATTAATAACTGGAATTGGTTCTATTGGTACTGAAGAAGTTTCTAAATTGAGCTTAAAATTATATCCAAATCCGGTGAATAATCAAGTGTATTTCGAGTTTCCGCAAGGCGAATCAAATGGTTTGGTGGAATTATTTGATTTAAGTGGAAGATCAGTTTTATTGTCTGATTATGAAATATACAGGCCATTAGACGTTAGCTCTTTAGTGCCCGGACAATATTTAGTGACTGTAAAAACCAGTAAGGGTGTTTATAGCCATAAGTTTATAAAGATTTAAATTAATGCGATTAATTAAGTGGTGTTTAGCTGTTATTGTAACAGCATCGTGTGTTCCTAAAAATTTAGAAGTTCAAAAACCTTTAAGAGTAGAAGAGGGTGAACGTAAATTGCCTGAATATTCAGCTTATAGTTTTAAAACAGTTGAGAACGATCCTCTGAGTGTAAGAGAATATACTCTGAAAAATGGTTTAAAGGTTTTCTTAAGTGTTAACAAGGAAAAACCAAGGATTCAAACGCAAGTTTCTGTAAAAGCTGGTGGTAAAAATGACCCTTCTTATGCTACAGGTTTAGCTCATTATTTAGAACATTTGTTGTTCAAGGGGACTTCCAAGTTGGGGACAGTAAATTATGAGGCAGAAAAGGTGGAGTTAGAAAAGATTAAAAATCTTTACGAAGTATATCGTCAAACAAAAGACTCTTTAAAGCGAGATTCAATTTACCATCGAATAGATTCTATTTCAACCGTTGCATCAAAGTATGCTTGTTTAAGTGAGTTCGACCAAGCTCATGCTGTGTTGGGGGCAACAGGTACAAACGCTTACACAACGCATGACAATACATCATACATTACTAATATTCCAACCAATCAACTAGAAAGTTGGCTAAAACTTGAAGCGGAACGTTTTAGTGATCCGGTTATTAGATTATTCCACACTGAACTGGAAGCAGTTTATGAGGAGAAAAATCGCTCACAAGACAATTACAGACGTCAACAATATTATACACTGCTGAGAGAGTTATTTAAAAAACACAACTACGGTCTACAAACAACAATTGGGACTATCGACCATTTAAAAAATCCTTCTATAGTTGAAATTGAGAAGTTTTTTAATCATTACTACGTTCCAAACAATATGGCTGTTATCCTGAGTGGTGATTTCAATCCGGATTCAGCAATTGTTTTAATTGATAAATATTTTGGGGCTTTTGAAGCCGCTCCGGTTGATGAATATGTTTTTGAAGAAGAAGATCCCATAGTTTCGCCAATTGAAAGAACAATTAAAGCTCCAGACGCTTCCAGTTTACTAATGGCTTTCCGATTACCTAAAGCCGATAGTAGGGAGGTTTTATTAGCTACAATGCTGGATATGATATTAAATAACTCAAAAGCTGGATTAATTGATATCAATATTAATCAGCAGCAAAAAGCAGTTGGGGTTTATTCTGGAATTTATTCGAGTGCCGATTATTCCTACCATGTTTTAGGAGGAACACCAACAAAGGGGCAAACACTTGCTGAGTTAAGAGACCTTATTTTAGATCAGTTTGAAATTGTTAAAAAGGGAGAGTTTCCTGATTGGTTAATGCCTGCAATTATTAACGATTTTAAAGTAAGAGAACTCGGAGGTTTAACCAATAACCGAAATAGAGTAGGAGCAATTAACGAAGCTTTTGTTCACGAATTAGCATGGGAGAAAAAGATTAAAGAGGTTGATGATTTAGCTGCCATAACTAAACAGGAGATTATCGATTTTGTTAATAGTGATTTTTATAGCAATAATTATGTAGCTGTCTTTAAAGAAAAGACTGAAGAAGTACTAGAGCGTCAAAAAGTTGCAAAGCCAGCTATAACTCCGCTTGATATTCCACAGGAAAACCAGTCTAAGTTCCTTGCTGATTTTATAGCTTCAAATAACCCTGATCCAATTCAGCCTGATTTTATAGATTTTAAAAATGAAATAAAAATTGAAACGTTCGGTAATGAAGTAAAGCTTCACTATTGCGAAAATGAAAGTGATGAACTTTTTTCTTTATCCTTTATTTATCCAATTGGCTCTTATCACAATTCTAAACTTTCATTGGCAGCTCAGCAAGCTAAATTATTGGGTACCAACCTTTATAATTCCGCTGAATTATCTCAGGAAATGTATAAAATTGGAATGTCTTACTCAGTAAGCGTTGGGCAAAAAGAAACTACTGTTAGCCTTAAGGGGTTAACATCTCAATTAGATACAAGTTTTAAGCTTCTTAACCATATTCTTTCTAAGGTTAAACCTGATCAAATTGTTACGGACGGTTTAATCCAGAAAACACTTCAATTAAGAGAAAATGAAGTGAGTAATCCTAAAAATCTGCTATGGAACGGAATGCAAAATTATGCGGTTTTCGGAGCGAAGTCACCGTTAAAGGATCAGTTATCTAATGAACAATTAACTGGGTTAAAGTCTGAAGAACTATTAACAGAATTTAATTCAATCTTCTCATTCAAACCCCAAGTGATGTTTTATGGGGAAACTAAATCAGAAGACTTAAAAGGTTTAATACAGGATTCAAAGCTAGTTAAAGGCCAAGTTGAGAACGGACCATCGATGGATTACGAGAGAAAATCAATGAATGAAACAAAGATTTATCTTTTGGATTACGATTTGAAGCAAAGTGAGATATTGTTCTTAAGTAAGGGGACAAAATTTAAGAAAGATGAATTGGCTATCAATAGCGTTTTTAATGAGTATTATGGAGGAGGAATGTCCTCGGTAGTTTTCCAGGAAATAAGAGAAAAGAAAGCGCTAGCCTATCAAGCTTTTGCGGTTCATACAACTGCAAAAGATACTGTGAAGCCACAATATACCTACGGTTATATTGGATGTCAAACTGATAAAACAGTTGAAGCTATCCAATCTCTGATGGAGGTACTTAAGAATATGCCAAAAGATTCTTTAAAATTCCAACAGGCTATTTCATCAATTAAGCAGCAGCTAGCTTCTAGCAGAACAACCCGATCAGCTAAACTGTCAAGTTTTTGGGCGAATAAGAAATTAGGTTTTAACGAAAGCAAGAATGAGCAGATCTATAATTTATTGAAGGATATGGAGCTAGAAGATATTGTAAGGTTTCATGGTGAAAATATAGCTGACAATAATTATTCAATTGCAATTGTTGCTAATTTAAAAGAGCTAGACGTTAAATCATTAGAAAAGTTCGGGTCTGTTTCAGTGGTTAAAGTTTCAAATCTTTATCCATATTAGAATATTTAATTAAAGATTTAAAGAAAGCCGAAATCATATTCTGATTTCGGCTTTTTCGCACATTATTTTTCCGCTACATACTTAAGTAGGTAGGTGTTGGCCGCTTCATGATGAAATACAACTTCGTAGTTGTAATTTCGACGTAAAACTTCATTGGTTTCTTGGTGAAGAAGGTAAATGTAATCGAACCTTCCGTCTTTTATCTTTTTATACATTTCTTCCAGTTTTCCCTCCGGAATATAGCTGTAATCAAAACCGTAGTATTTTATGTTGAGTTCTTCAAGATTGATTTTAGTCACCCAAAATTCATTGAGAGTTTCTAGTTTGAAGTTAGCTTTCTCATTTCGTTCTAAACAGAATTTTGTGGGTGGGTCAACTAAAATATCCATACCAACGGTTATTGATTTTTGATCTTCAATAGGTAGTTGAGATAAGTATTCAATAACATCTTTTGATCCCGCTGTGAATTTCCATGAGTAGGTGATGTCTGTGTTTACAGTTCTAACAAACTGAACTAAGAATAAAATTGCCGTTGGGGCCAAAAGCCATTTGCGATAAATTATTGAACCCTTAGCAGGCCCTTTTATTATAACTAATAATGTTAAAGCAAATAAAAATAAGGCTGTCCTTTCAACAGGGAAATTAGTCTCAAAAATTAGGTGTTGTAGTTCAATAGAAATTAAAGAAAGAATAAAAGCCCATTCAAAAACTAAAGAAGTTTGTTTTTTCAAATCAAAACCAGATAATAGGACGTTAATAAGAGAAATAATAAAGGCTAAACCAAAAATTACATAGGCTAGGATTACAAAAAAACTATTAAAACCCGCATGGTATGCTAACACATTTCCAGTGGAGAAAATGGTGTCTTTTATCACTCCTTCTCTTCCGCCGAAATAAAGTTGGTTACCTTCTATAAGAGAAGAGATTATCGGTTGGATAAATAAAACGAATAAATTGATTTGAATACCTACTCCTAAAGACGCTAATAGTTTTCTCTTAAGGTTTTCATTAGAGAAAATAATCTTTCCTAAAACAAAGGGCAAAACAACCAAAAGCGTATTTAAAGCTGTAAGATTAGATAGCGCCCCTAAAGTAAATAGTAAGGAGGATAAAAGAGATTGAGTAAAGATGTTTTCCTTCTTATCAGTAAGTAAAGCCAGTCCAGCTAAGCAAAAGCCAAGAGAAAGCCCGTAACCTCTGGAAATACTAAAGAAGTCCAGCAAGAAAAATGATCCATTTAAAACTATAACACCAAGGAAGTATTTTTTACCCAAAAGGTTTTTGGAAATAGAAAAGGAACCCCAAAGGAATAACAAATAAGCAAATACATTAGGTAATCGGAATGCAAAAAGATGGTCTCCAAAAATTAAACTGCTCCATTTTGTTAAAACTGAGTTGAGGTATTGCGAGTTGGCAGAATCCTTTGCCGCGTCATAAATATTTGCAAAAGAATCTCTAATAGATGCCACTTCATCGAAAGTTATTGAAACACTGTAGCTCCTGTAGGTTACCAAACCAATCAATAAGATTGAAAAGATAATGGGTAGTGCTCTAGAAGCTTTATTGAGGCCATTTGAGATCATGAATTTACTAAGTTACCAATTTGTTGTTTGGAAAGTCTCTTGCTGGATCATTTATATGCTTTAATAGTAGTGTGTTGTGAAATATTGTGGGATATAATAGAATACCCAAAATTCGCTAGCCTAATCAGTTAGAAATCGTTATATTTGGCGTCCAAAATTTTATGTAATTATAAGTTATTATGGCTTCAAAAATTATTTATACTAAAACAGATGAAGCTCCAGCGTTAGCGACGTACTCATTTTTACCAATCGTAAAGGCGTTTACTGAGACTGCAGGAGTAGAGGTTGAAACAAGAGATATCTCATTAGCAGGAAGAATCATTGCGGTTTTCCCAGAGTATCTTACAGAAGAGCAAAGAATTGGTGATGCGTTAGCAGAATTAGGAGAGTTAGCTAAAACTCCAGATGCAAACATCATTAAGTTACCAAACATTTCTGCTTCAATTCCTCAGTTAAAAGCTGCAATAGCAGAATTACAAGCAAAAGGATACAAGTTACCTGATTACCCAGAGTCTCCATCAAACGATGAAGAAAAGAAGGTTAAGGCTACTTACGATAAAGTAAAAGGATCTGCAGTAAACCCCGTTTTAAGAGAGGGTAACTCAGACAGACGTGCACCAAAAGCTGTTAAGAATTTCGCAAAAGCGAATCCACACAGAATGGGAGCATGGTCAAAAGATTCAAAATCTCACGTTGCTTCAATGAGCGGTGATGATTTTTATGGATCAGAAACTTCAACTACTATCACTGATGCAACTGAATTCAAAATTGAATTTGTTGCTGCTGATGGTTCAAAAGAGGAATTAAAAGGATTTGCTCCGTTACAAGCTGGAGAAATTTTAGATTCATCAAGATTAAGCATGAGTGCTTTAAAAGCTTTCTTAGCTAAAGAAGTTGCTGCTGCAAAAGAAGAAGGAGTATTATTCTCATTACATATGAAAGCTACAATGATGAAGGTTTCTGACCCAATCATTTTTGGAGCTTGTGTTGAGGTATTCTTTGCACCAGTATTTGAAAAGTTCGGTGAAGAGTTTGCTAAGTTAGGAGTTGATACTACTAACGGTTTAGGAGATGTTTACGCTAAGATTGCTGATTCTCCATTAAAAGCTGAAATCGAAGCTGCAATCGAGGAAGTTTACAAAACTGCTCCAGATTTAGCTATGGTTAACTCTGATAAAGGAATCACTAACTTACACGTTCCTTCAGATGTAATCATCGATGCTTCTATGCCTGCAATGATCAGAACTTCAGGGCAGATGTGGAACGCAGAAGGAAATCAGCAAGATACTAAAGCAGTAATTCCAGATAGATCTTACGCTGGTGTATACCAAGCGACTATCGATTTCTGTAAAGAAAACGGTGCATTCGATCCAACTACGATGGGAACTACTCCTAACGTAGGTTTAATGGCTCAAAAAGCTGAAGAGTACGGATCTCACGATAAAACTTTCCAAGCAAAAGGAACTGGAACTATCCAAGCAGTTGATACAAACGGAAACGTATTACTTTCTCAATCAGTTGAAGAAGGTGATATCTTCAGAATGTGTCAGGTTAAGGATGCTCCAATTAAAGACTGGGTTAAGTTAGCGGTTAATAGAGGTAGAGCTACTGGTTGGCCAGTTGTTTTCTGGTTAGATGAAAACAGAGCTCACGATGCTGAATTAATCAAGAAGGTTAATGCATACTTACCAGAGTTTAACACTGAAGGATTAGAGATTTTAATTGAAGCTCCTGAAGCTGCAACTAAATACACTTTAGCTAGAGTTAAAGCTGGACAAGATACTATCTCAGTTACGGGTAACGTATTAAGAGATTACTTAACAGATTTATTCCCAATCTTAGAATTAGGAACTTCTGCAAAAATGTTATCTATCGTTCCATTAATGAACGGAGGTGGGTTATTCGAAACTGGTGCTGGAGGATCTGCTCCTAAGCACGTTCAGCAGTTCAACGAAGAAAACTACTTAAGATGGGATTCATTAGGTGAGTTCTTAGCATTAGCAGTTTCTTTAGAGCACCTATCAGAAAAGGATAACAACGGAAAAGCTAAAGTTTTAGCTGACGCGTTAGATGCTGCAACAAGCACATTCTTATTAAACGATAAGTCTCCAGCAAGAAAGATTGGACAAATTGATAACAGAGGTTCTCACTTCTACTTAGCTATGTACTGGGCGCAAGAAGTTGCAAAGCAAACTGCTGATGCAGATTTAGCTGCTGCTTTCGCTCCATTAGCTGAGAAGTTATCTTCTAATGAAGCTAAGATTATAGAAGAGTTAAACGCTGTTCAAGGTTCAGCTTGTGATATTGATGGTTACTACTTCGCTGATGAAGCTTTAGCTGCAACAGCAATGAAG
>JAYPYW010000004.1:0-7123 GCA_038154685.1 Flavobacteriales bacterium
AATATTAGTTACAAAAGATGGAATTCGATCTGTTGATACTCAAACTTTACCTACTCCTACTGCCGGTGGAGGCGGTTTCATTTCTGCTTTGGGAAGAGGGTCAATGGATATAAACGCTGCAGGTACTAAGCTTATGTTCACAGGTGAGGCACCAATTGGAACCCATATTTTGGATTTCGATAAGCATACAGGGTTAGTATCTAACCATAAGGAAATTCAAATCCCATCTCAAATTTGGCCAGGGTCTGGTTTCAAGGATACCTATTTTGGTTATGGTTCCGAGTTTTCACCTGATGGATCAAAAGCTTATTTCTGTAGTATTAAGACTGCTTTCGGATTTAAAGGAGTTTGGCAATATGATTTAGCTACAGAAACTTGTGAAGAAGTTGCAGGATCTAGCGGAAGTGATTATGGTGAAATAATTACTGGTATCGATGATAAATTATATTTCGGAAAGGTTAGTCAGGAAATGAAATTAACTGTAGGAGTTATGGATCTTCCAAATAATGATTATTCTTCCACATCATTTGATCCTGATGCCATTGCTTTTCCAGGAACTCCAGGTGGAGCTGTTTCTTATGCAATGCCACAAGGATTTTATTGTCCGTTAAGTGTTGAATGTGAAATTGATGCCGTTGCACCTACTTGTGATTCAACAAGTGCTTTTGCTTTAACAGCAACGCCAACAGGAGGAACCTGGGGAGGAGGAGCTTACATTACTGCTGGAGGAACTTTTGATCCAGTTGCTGCTGGGCCTGGTGATCACTGGGTGACTTATGATGCAGGATGTGGTGTGCCGGATAGTTTACAAATTTCTGTAATTACATGTTGTGGTGATATTGATCCAGATTTAGGCTCAAATACTACTATTTGTGGAAATTTAACTCAAACGCTTGATGCCGGATCAGGATATGATACTTATAGATGGTATGAAAATGGAACTTTAATTGTTGCTGCGACGGGAAGTACTACTGTTGCCGATTCAGGAACATACGTTGTTCAGGTAACTGATGCAGATGGATGTCCAGGTGCTGATACAATTGAAATTGGAAATTATGCTGTTCCTCAACCTAATTTAGGTCCAGATGTAGCTTATTGTGCTACTCAAGATGTTACAGTTGATGCTGGAGCAGGTTATGTTAGTTATGCTTGGTCACCTTCAGGAGGTTCAAGTCGTACAGCAACATTTAGTGCTGTTAATACTTATACGGTAACTGTAACAGATGCAAATGGGTGTGAAGGAACCGATGATATTTCGATCTCTGAGAACGCTTTACCAACACCAAGTATTACCGGTCCTTCTGCAGTTTGTGAAGATGCAGATATCTCTTTAACAGGAGTAGCTGGTTCTGGAGGGACATTGAATTGGACAGGTATTGGAGCGACAAATCCTATAACAGTAACAGCAGCAGGTACTTATACTTTAGTAGAAACAGATGGTAACGGTTGTATTGATTCGGTTTCTCAAGTTGTTACTTTAGAAAGTGCACCAAGTTTTGATTTGGGTGGACCATTTGATATTTGTAGAACTCAGGAGACGGAATTATTGGATGCGACTACCGCAGGAGCGACATACGTTTGGCAAGATGGGTCAACGGATCCAACATTTGATGCTACAGATGCTGGATTATACTGGGTAGAAGTTACTGGATCAAATGGTTGTGTTCTGAGAGATTCAGCAGTTGTGGATACATTTAGTTTACCATCTGTGAACCTTGGAGCGGACGATTCATATTGTGAAGGTCTTTCACTTACATTAGACGCCGGATTATTTGATGCTTATTCTTGGTCTACAGGAGGAAGTTCTCAAACAGAAGTTATTAGTTCAGCAGCAACGGTATCAGTAGTTGTTACTGATGGGAATGGTTGTACCGCTACCGATGAAATAGTTGTTAGCGAAGATGCATTACCAGATCCATCAATTAATGGTCCATCAGCAGTTTGTGATAACGGAGATATAACACTTACAGGATTTGCTGGTTCTGGAGGATCTTTAACTTGGACAGGTATCGGAGTAACAAATCCAATTACAGTTACTGAACCAGGTTCATATACTTTAGTTGAAACGGACGCAAATGGTTGTATTGATTCGGTAACTCGAGTAATTACTGAGGAATTGGCGCCTGATATAGAATTAGGTGGACCATTTGATATTTGTAGAACACAGGAAACTCAATTGTTAGATGCTACAACAGCTGGGGCCACTTATGAATGGAGTGATGGATCAACAGATCCAACTTTAGATGCAACTGATGCTGGCGAATACTGGGTTGAAGTAACTGCATCAAACGGTTGTGTGGTAAGAGATACTGCTGTAATCGATACGTTTAGTTTACCAACTGTGAGTTTAGGAGGTGATACTTACTTCTGTACTGGAGGAACTGTAACATTAGATGCAGGGCTTGGTTTTGCCGATTATTCTTGGTCTACTGGAGGTACTACTTCAACCGAAATTATTAGCGGTGCAGCTGATGTGTCAGTTGTTGTAACCGATGGAAATGGATGTTCTGCTACAGATACCATAGAAGTTACAGAAAATGAATTGCCAACCGTTGATTTAGGAGGTGATTTAGGCGTTTGTGGAGGTGATTCAGTAATCATTGATGCAACTCATCCAGATGCTGCATCTTATTTATGGACTCCAGATGGAGAGACAAGTTCTTCGATAAAAGTGTCTTCAGATGATGCCACTTATGGTGTTACAATTGTTGATGTTGATGGTTGTGAATTCACTACCTCAAAAACAATTATTTCGGATACTCCACCTACAGTTGATATTGGAGATTTATATACAGTTTGTTTCGGACAAGAAGAGCAAACTTTAGATGCAACCACAGGTTTAGTTGGAGAAACATATTTATGGAGTACTGGAGAAACTTCTGCATCGATTGATTTTGGAGATTCATCAATGGTATGGGTAAGAGTTTCTACAGCAGATGGTTGTTCTGCATATGATACTGCATATGTTGATACATTTAGCGTTCCAACAGTTAATTTAGATGCTGATGCATTCTTCTGTTCGGGTACTTCTATTACTTTGGATGCCGGACTAGGTTTTGCTGGTTATTCATGGTCTACAGGAGGCTCCTCTTCAACTGAAGTAGTTAGTGCTGCAGCTGAAGTTTCGGTTGTTGTAACAGACGGAAATGGATGTACAGCAACTGATACAACTAATATTACAGAAAATGAATTACCAATAGTTGATTTAGGAAGTGCTATCTCAGTTTGTGATGCAGATTCGATCACTTTAAGAGCAACTCACCCTGATGCAGCCTCTTACGTCTGGTTACCGGGAGGAGAAACTGTTGATACATTAAGAGTTGGATCAGAAACAGCTACTTACACTGTAACTATTACAGATGTAGATGGATGTGAATACACAACTTCAAGAGAAATTTCAGAGGAAGATCCACCTACTGTAAGTTTAGGAGGTGATGATATCATTTGTGATAACGTGACTAAAACTTTAGATGCTGGATTTGAAATTGGTGCTACTTACGAATGGTATTTAGATGGAAGCTTATTGGTTGATGAAACAGAGCAGACATTAGATGCTGATTCAGGTATTTATGTGGTTACTGTTAGAAACGCTTTAGGATGTGAGATAAGTGATACTGCTTATATTGATAACCACCAATTACCGGAAGTAACTTTAGCTGATAGCTATGCTTTTTGTGAAGGTGATAGTGTTGAGCTAGATGCAGGTCCATTTGGAGTTTCTTATTCATGGGAATCAGGAGGATCTGGTAGAACAACTTGGGTAAGTGAAGCAGGAACTATTACAGTTAATATTACTGATGTAAATAGTTGTGAAAATTCAGGATCAGTTGATGTGAGCGAAAATCCTTTACCAGAAATTGATTTAGGTGGTAATGATTCAGCTTGTGTTGGTTTAGAGATTGTAATTGATGCAGAAATACCTGATGGTGTTTCATACGTTTGGAGTGATGGTTTTGTAGGATCAAGTTATACTTTATCAGGACCGGATACCATCTCAGTTACAATTACTGATGTTAATGGATGTATTGATTCAGCTATAAAAGAAGTAAAAGCTTTAGATCCACTAGACTTAACTTATCTAGATGATGAGAACCAAGTGTGTGAAGGATTTGAAGATTTAAATCCATTAGATGCGGGAGAATTTGAAGGTGCTGAGTATGTTTGGACTTTACCTGATGGATCTACTGAAGAAGGTCAAGTAATTACACCATATTTAGATGGTGTTTATACGATTGATGTAACGGATAGATTTAATTGTGTTGGAACGTTCTCTATTACTAATATTTTGGTTGTAATTCCAAGTATAGATTTAGGACCTGATACTTCATTCTGTTCTTTAGGAAAAGATCAATATGATGTGTTAATGACTTTCTCAGATGCTACTGTTAGCGGTACAATTTCTTGGAGTCAACCTAACATGAACGATAACGATTCAATCTTTACTGCTTTCGAAGCGCCAATAACTGTAATTGGTACTTTCACGGAAGAGGAAACAAACTGTCCAACATCCGATACAGTTGAACTATCAGAGTATTGCGAACCAATTGTTCCAATTTTCCCAAATAATTGGACACCAGGGTCTACAACAACGTATACTCCTATCGCACCAGAAGGAACTGATATAAATGATTTAATTGATAATATTCTTTGGAGTGATTTTGAGATTTATAATCGATGGGGATTAAAAGTTTTCCAAAGTAGTAATGTAATTCCTTCATGGGATGGATTCTTTGAAGGGTTAGAAGTTCCAGCAGGTGCCTATTACTATATATATAGGTTTGAGGATTCTTCTAGGAAAGAATATCACTTGAATGGTTTCTTTCAAATATTGAAATAATTAAAGTAAAGGCCCTTGAGAAATCAAGGGCTTTTTTTATCAAATGTTGCTTTTTATTTTAGTGCAATGAAAGTAGCCATTATAGGAGGCGGAGCAGCCGGTTTTTTTGCCGCATTATCTGCTAAAAAACATCACCCTGAAGCTCAAGTAGAAATTCTAGAAAAAACGGATAAATTACTTAGTAAAGTGAAAGTTTCTGGGGGCGGAAGGTGTAATGTAACTCACGCATGTTTTAAGGCTAGTGAACTTTCAAAGTTTTACCCAAGAGGAGGGAAGCAAATTAAAAAGTCGTTTGGGATTTTTAATTCAAATCATACTGTAGCTTGGTTTAAGGAACGTGGAGTAGATTTGAAAAAGGAGGCGGATAACCGAATGTTTCCAACTAATGATAAATCGATTACTATTATTAACTGTTTTCTGGATGAAGCGCATAAGCTGGGAGTAGTTATTAAAAAGGGAATTTCAGTTACAGGAATAGTTCCAAAAGAGGCTGGAATAGATTTAAAGATCGATGGTTTTAAGCATACTTATGATAAAGTAATTGTAGCTACGGGAGGAAGCCCGAAAAAGAGAGGTTTATTATGGTTAGAGGAGCTTGGACATGAAATTGTTGAACCGTTACCCTCGCTCTTTACTTTTAACATGCCTGAGGAGTCTGTTAAGGAGTTACAAGGACTTTCAGTAAAAAACGCAATTGTTAGAATTCAGGGGACTAAATTGGTGCATGACGGACCATTATTAATTACTCATTGGGGAATGAGTGGTCCTGCAGTCTTAAAAACTTCTGCTTGGGGAGCTAGGGACTTAGCAGAGAAAAACTATGAATTTAAAGCTCAAATTAATTGGGTTGGCAATGCTAATGAAGATGAGGTAAGAACCTTGTTAAATCGACATGTATACAGCTACGATAAAAAGAAGATAGAAACTTCTAATCCTTTTGAAATACCTTCCAGATTATGGAAGTATTTGATTGAGAAATCGGAAATTGATCCCTCTAAAATCAATCAAGAATTAAGTAAGAAGCAAAAGAATAAACTAATTAATACTTTGCTTAACGACGAGTACCAAGTAAATGGTAAAACAACCTTTAAAGAAGAATTTGTTACCTGTGGTGGAGTTGCTTTAAAAATGGTTGATATGAAAACAATGCAGAGCAAAGTAGTTCCAAACTTATATTTCGCAGGAGAAGTTTTGGATATCGATGGAGTAACCGGAGGTTTTAACTTCCAAGCCGCTTGGACAACAGGGTTTATTGCTGGGATATTAGATTAGTTGCATTTTACTTGAAAAAATCCGCGATATCTGCGGGATGAAATTCAATTAAAAGTAGATTATTTAATCGCTATCCAAATGTCCTTTTCGTCAGCAGAAATCATTAACGTTCCGCCCTTTTGAGTAGTTGTTTGAATGAAATCTTCCACCTTTTTTAAAGCAGATCCTTTTGTAATCCAATTATCATCTCCTAGTAAAACTTCAAACCTTCGGTGCTGCGTTTGATTAATCAAGTTAAGGTATTGGTTAATGATTTTGATTTCATCACTTAACATTGTGTTTAAATCTCCTTTTCGGTGAAGTTTATATCGGATTACTTTTCCAAGGTCACCAATTGGTTTAGAAACAGCTTGAGGATCTTCATCCGCAATTCCTTTTAAGTGAGCTAGAACGGTTCCGGTGAAACTAAAATTTATTTCTTCTCTAATTTTCTGGATAGTCTGATCCACTGCTGAAATAGACTTTTCGTGCCTTTTGGCATCTCTTACCATTTTGGAGATCATTAATTTAGATAAAGAACTAATGGCGTAAAAGAAAAAAGAAATGTGCAAAATACCTCCAATACTTGTTGCAGATCCAATTATAACTAGTGGTTTAAAATAGGCGTCAGCAACCTGGTAAAGAGGATACATTTGTGAAACCGAAATCAGTAGATAAAGCGCAAAACTCAATAGAAATCCCTGCTGGGGCTTATGTTTTGGCATTAAAGGAATTACAATGAAATAATTGACATAAAAAGCAATTGAAAACACCATTGTACTTAATACATCAACATATAATGGATTTACAGAGAGATATATCTCCATTGCTATGCAGATAGCCCAGAAACCAACATGACCTAATATGATGAGCGCCTTATTAGGTAACATCAAGCTTAAGTTTTAGGTTAGCAGTATACATTAAATCCTCGTTATTAAAAGATAATTCGTGTTTTTCAGGATAAATAAGTTTTAATTTTCTTTTTAGGCTTTTTAAACTACTTCCTGTTTTTTCATCTGATTCACTTCCTTGCGC
>JAYPYW010000004.1:7133-14615 GCA_038154685.1 Flavobacteriales bacterium
ATTGAATTTTGAACCTTAACTATTAGTTTGTCTTTACGTACGGAGAATTTAATATGGATTTTCCCTGATTTACTTACGTCTCCATGCTCGAAGGCGTTTTCCAGCAAAGGAATTACCATCATTGGTTCAATTTCCAATTGTTTAGGCATTAATATAGGGAATTGCATTTCCACAGGTACCAAGAACCTCATTTCTTGTAAATGGATATAACTTTTTAAAAACTTAAGCTCGTCAAATAGGTCGATTTTTTTTCCTCCTCTCATTTTTCCAGAGGCTTGGATTAATTCGTTTAAATGCTGAATAGCAAAGGATGTTTTATCCGATTTAGTTAAGGCTAAACCATTGATACATCCTAAAACATTAAATAAGAAATGTGGATTTATTTGCGCCTGTAAGAACGATAGTTCCGATCCTTTTAATTCTTGTTTTATCTTATACTTTTTATTGGATACCGTAATAATATGGTTAAGATGGCGCCAGGTAAATGCGATTGAAAAAAAGATGAAGTTAGCAGGAAGAACACCTCCTAAATGAGCTTCGATGCTTTCAAGAGTTGGCCATTTTAAACCCGTCCAAAAAATAACCAGTAAGTATCCATGTATAATTGATAACCCTAGTGACGATAAAATAAAAAGTAAATATTTTTTTTCTTTAAAAAATCGAGGAAAAGTCCAGCTGAAAATTCCATAAAAGTAACCAAAGTGCAGCATAAGGATACTTAAACTTACTAACCAAAAATACTGCATATCATGCCTGAAAGGAAAATGGAAAAACCCGAAAATAATCGTGAATTTCACAATCCAAAATCCAATATGGTATTTTCTATCGAGTCCGTTCAAGGCGGTTTAGTCGTAGTTTAACCGTATCGGCAAATATTTCCAAAAACGGTGTAGTTCCTTTTATTGAAAGAATTAACGGACAAACAAAATTAGTTTTATCATAAACAATTGAGCTGTCGTTAATTATAAGATAATCAGAATTATAACTTAAAGCAATTGAATCAGTCTTATTTAGAAATTCTTGTCGGTTAGGTTGATCAGATATTGATCCTGAATAAGCTGGACTTTCGTAGAGGGTGAGTTCGATGTTATTAGCTCGGCAAAGCTTGAAAATTTCTGCTAAATACTTAGCTCTTTTATTATCCCATTTAAATGTTTGTCGCTTTTCATATAATTCATAGTAAAGCGTAGAATCTGTTAATTCAGAAACATCCATATCGGCCGCAAAAACTAAATGCTCTGGGGCAATATAACCATCTGGGCGTGTGTGGTAAATATTGTCTGGATGAGCAATAAAACCATCTGTGAAATAAGGATCGGTTTTATCTTGTGTGTAATGCTTTAAACCTTGGATTGCGTCAAATATTCGATAACTATTATAATAGGCAAATTGCATAAAGGGAAACTTGCTGATTTTCGCATAATCAGGGTCCATATCGGCAACCACTTTTGCAACTACAGAATCCCTTAAATAAGGAGCAAATCGGTAAGAATGAAAAGCGTTAAACCTCAGATCGAAACTTTCTGGAGTGACATATAAATAAACCTGTTTTGGGGCCTTGTTAGCCTTTAAATAAAGGTATAAGTGCAAATAATTATCTGCAAAATCGGTATGCCTCAAAGCGAAGTTGTAAGAATGAGTTCCTGCTAATGAATCAACTTTCGATGCATCAATTGTAAAGAGAGGTTCGCAAGGCCCGTGAAATAAAATATCATAATCCATTTCCCCTTTCATGGCATTAGATATTTTAATATTTCTGTTTTCCTGGATAGCGAATGAAAAAAGGGCATCAAGGCAAAACAATCCTATTATTACAATTGATATGGCAATGAATAGCTTTTTCACAGGAAAGTGAAGATAAAACTTATTCTGAATCAGTCAGCACCCAATCAACATCTAAATCCCAATTGGCGCGCAGTGTGATTTTCTCATTGTACCAAAAAACTTTTTCCGGCTGAGTTTTTGTCCAATAATTTCCAGGAGTCCATTCCCCATCTCCATTTTCATCAAGGATGTATTTTAAGCGGTAATTCCCAGGCTTTCCGCCCTCAATCCTGTATTTATTAGGTTTATCATCAACAACTAATTCATTAATTAGTTTATCCTCTAAATAAACCTGAAAAATTCCTTGTTTTCCAACCTGAGAAAAATCGTATTTAATATTTAAGTTTCCGAATGAAGTAGATTTAGCAGTTGAAAACCCTAGTGTTAAAGTATCCTCGTTATGCACCCCAAAAATTGTTTTAACAGCCTTTGGAAGAAGTTTTAAAGCGTAAATGTTTTCCTCTATAAGGAGGTTGTTTAATGAGAACCTTTTTAAATCTTTACCAACTTGAATTACACTTGCATTGTTGGTGTCCTTTACCGAAATAAGAATGAATTTACTGGTATCGTATGATGAAATAGGCTGACTAAAATTAAAGCCTAATTTACGTTTGAAGTATTGTCCGCTATTTCCAAAATCATGCTCTGCAGTCAGTTCCATTTCTGCAATATTTTTCCTATTTGCAATATTAAATTTTAGAGTGTCTTTATTGCCATCATATTCAACGATTAGCTTTAAACTATCCATACTAAGTATTTCGGAGCTCCAAAGAATTAAAGAATCCCTGTTTTCGTCCCATTCTTCAATTTTCCAATCCTTTTTGAATTGCACATTCATTATGGAAGCACTGAAATCTTTAACGGTTTGATTGAATTCCAACTCGATTTTCCCATTGAAATTTATACGACTTCCTTTAATGAATTGCTTTTCGTCGGCAGGGATAAAAGCCTTTAGTGTAGTCTCGTTCGAATCTGGTGTTTCATTCACTTTTATAATGGATGAATTAAATGCTATTTTTTCGCTAGGTAAGTCATAAAGGTAATTATTGTTGTTATCTACAAGTGCGAACAGTAGGTAATCCCCTTCTGCGAGGTTATTAAAGTGAAAATGACCGTTATTAATTTTTGCAAAATAAGAAGGGATCTCTTTTGAGGGAATACTGTCGTAAGGCATTTTATACAAATGAACCATTCCGGAAGTAAGTGTTTTCATAGTTTTACCATCAACAATTTTCCCATGAAAACTAAGGCTATCAATAACGTCACCAGTACTAAAAACTAATAGATTATCTTTTAAAGGATTTCCTTCATTAATGTCTTTTACCCCTTCACCAAGAAAAACACTGTAAGTAGTGTTCTCACTGAAAAGAGTGTCGAATTTCAAAATCAACTTTTTTCCAACCAACTTAAATTTAGGTTTTCCTTTGATTGGTGGAGAAATAAGTAATGCGTTATTCAATCCATCAGCTTTAACATATTCATCGAATTTCCAAGAAATTTCGGTTCCGTTGAAGTTTGTTGCGCAGCTATCAGGAATAGATTTAATTACTTGAGGAGGGGTTGTGTCTGAAGCTCCTCCACTAGGTGCGCCTCTTTGACCACAACTCCAAACAACTATAAAAACTAATGTTGCTAAAGCTTTGAATAAAAAAGAATAATGTTGATTTTCATCCATACGAGCAAAGATAAACAGAATTCCTTGTAGGGGCGTGGTTTTATGCCCGCCCGTTTAAAAAGAAAAGGCCCCTTGAATCATATGATTTCAGGAGCCTTTATAAAACAGGATAAGGTCGGTTGGCTTTAATCAAATACAGTGCCAAAAAATAAGATTGGAGAATGGAATTGTGAGAAAAGAGAGATTAATTCACCATTCTCTATTCTTTCTTCTGTTTATCTTTAAAAAATGGAGCTGAACATAAAGCAAAAACTCGCTGATATTCCGAAATCAATATTTCCAGTAATGACTGCCTTAGCCAATGAGCACATAGCAATTAATCTGGCTCAGGGATTCCCTGGATTTGGGGCTGATGAGGAGTTAATTCAATTGGTGAATAAACATATGTTAGCGGGTAAAAATCAATATGCCCCGATGCCTGGTGTACCGATTTTAAGAGAAAGATTGTGTGAGAAAATTGAATCTATGTATGGTCATTTCTACGATCCTTCTTCTGAGATTTGTATCACTTCCGGAGCAACTCAAGGGATATTTACTGCTGTAAGTGCGGTTGTAAATGAAGGAGATGAAGTTATCATTATTGATCCAGCTTTTGATTGTTATGAACCTGTGATTAGATTCAATGGAGGAATCCCGATAAGAAGCGCTTTAAAACCTCAAACTTTTGATGTTGATTGGGAGGATATTAAAGCTAAAGTGTCTGATAAAACAAGAATGCTTTTTATCAATACACCGCAAAACCCGACCGGTAAGGTGTTAAGTAAGCGTGATATCGAATCCTTAAAAGATATTGTTAAAGGAACTAACATAATTATTCTTTCAGATGAGGTTTATGAGCACATCGTTTTCGATGGTAAACAACATGAAAGTATTTGCAGATACCCAGAGTTAGCAGAGCGAGCGTTTACTGTTTATTCATTAGGTAAAACCTATCACACAACAGGTTGGCGAATGGGTTATGTTTGTGCACCAAAAGAGTTAATGGCAGAGTTCATGCGTGCTCATCAATATCAGGTTTACGCTGTTCCAACACCACTTCAATATGCCATAGCAGATTATACTTTAAAGAAAGATAAATACTTAGAGCTATCTCAATTTTTTCAGGAAAAAAGAGACTTCTTTTTGAAGTGTTTAGAAGGAAGTAAATTTAAGCCTGTTGAATGTTCTGGAACTTATTTTCAATTGTTAGATTACACGGCTATTACTGATGAAAATGACGTTGAATTTGCACAGAGATTAACCAAAAAAAATGGAGTAGCTTCTATTCCTATTTCGGTATTCTATGAAAACAAACGACAAGATAATATGTTGCGTTTTTGCTTCGCTAAGGACCTTGAAGAATTAGAAAAAGGCGCTGAGCGATTACACAGAATAGAGAATTGAGCAATGAGTTTTGAGTTTTTTTGTTCTTCTCCATTCTCATTAACTTTATCATATGAAATTCATCGCTATAATCCCCGCGCGTTATGCGTCAACCCGATTTCCAGGGAAACCATTAGTTGACATCCAAGGCAAACCAATGGTTCAACATGTTTATGAAAAAGCAACTCAATCGGGATTGTTTGAAAAAGTAATTGTTGCTACAGATGATGAGCGAATTCAAAAAGCGGTTATTGGTTTTGGTGGAGAGGTAGCAATGACAAAGCCCGATCATCAAAGTGGGACAGATAGGTGCGGTGAAGTAATTAATCAGCTTGAGGAAGAATACGATGTGGTTATAAATATTCAAGGAGATGAGCCATTTATTCATCAATCTCAGTTGGAGGAATTAACCGATTTATTCAAGTCTACTCCAGCTCAAATTGGGACACTTAAAAAACGGCTATCAAATGTTGGGGATGTTTTTAATCCTAATGTGGTTAAAGTAGTTGCAGGGATTGATAAACGAGCACTTTATTTCTCTAGAAACCCTATTCCTTATGTTCGTGATTCAGATCAGTCTGATTGGTTAAGTAAACAATATTTTTTCAAACATTTAGGTCTTTACGGCTACAGGTCGGAAGTGCTTAAAGAATTGGTGAAGTTAGAGCCGTCTGAATTAGAAAAAAGTGAAAGCTTAGAACAACTAAGATGGTTAGAAAATGGATACCAAATTTTCATTTCTGAAACAGAACACGAAAGTATTGGAATTGATACGCCAGAAGATTTGGAAAAATTAAAGTTCTAGGGGATTTACCACCGCGGCATTTAGTGGTGGATGATTTAATGCCGCAGTTTTATGCCTTCCAAAGTTGTTCTTACTCTGGGTATTCGTTTAATTGAAGGTCCGTTGGTTTTGATACGAAGAGTCCTTCATTTAACATATCCGACAAGACCTCTTGTCCTAATGTTAATGCCTTTTCCATGTCAGCAAGAGCAGCCCTCTTTGCTTTTCTTACTTTAACTCGAATTCTCTTAGATTTTTTCATTATTTGCTTGCATTGTGGTGTATATACTTTTACCCATGACTTGTAGCAAATTCCTCAATTTTTAGATGAATTACCATCATAATATGACAAGCTGTTCGTTAAATTCGATGTAGTTAAGTGGTTGGTAATGAGTAGGTAGTAGGTGAGAAGTGAGTGTCTGGTTTTGTTTAACACTATTTAAATCAACTTTAAATTTTATGTTTTAGAGGATGATTGCTAGAGTGATTCAAGGCTGAAAAGGAAGAATGCTTTTGAAATTAAGTATAATCAAACTTTCGTTTAAAACGGAAAAAGCGGCCCTGGGGAAAATGGGACCGCCTTTAATTGGGGTAATAAACAACTACTAAACTTAATAATACTACCTTACTACTTGTTAACAAAAAGTTGATAGTAAATCATTGGGTAAGAATGTATTTATTGATGAATTGTAAATGCTTTTATTGAATCGTTTAAGATTGTTAATAATTCTTATTAGTTTGAAATTTTTCAAAATGTGTTACAGTTTTATAATAGGGACGGTAGTCAGTAATTGAGAATCGGAATAAACCTGTAAATAGTAAGAACCTTTTCGGTAGTTTGTCAAGCTTATGTTCATGTAGTTTAAGCCTTTCACTAAATTTCTATCATGTTTATATACAATTTCACCAAGTGTATTTGTTAAGGTAATGGTGTATGATTCACTTTCTTGAATTAATAATGAGATGTCTATCAAATCAGATGTGGGATTTGGATAAACATTTACTTCCAGTTTATTGTTTTGGTTTTTTCCATTTAGTAAAATTGCTTTGTAGGTTGTTTGTGTTCCATCAAAATCAATTTGCTTTAATCTGTAGTAACAGTTTCCATCACAACCGTAAGGGTCGATAATGTTGTAAGTTATTGGAGCGAATGAGTTTCCTGCTCCTGGAACTGTTTTAATTGATTCCCAATTTATTCCATCAGAGGATTTTTCTACGATGAAATAATCATTATTTATTTCTGCAGCTGTTTCCCATGTGATGAATACAAGTTTTTCTTCTTTAAATGCCGAAAAATTGAGTAATTCAACAGGTAGTGGGACTACATTTTCGTACCATTTGATTTTATCACCAACCAAATCAGATGAGATAATATCCAAATCCCCATCACTATCTAGGTCTGTTATATTAGCTTTTCTTACACCGTCCGCTGTAGTGGTTATTGTTGTGGATGTCCATCCACCGTCTGAAGGCGTACCATCGTTTGCTAGCCAAATTATTTTGTCATTTCCTCGTTGTGTATAAATAACGTCCAGGTAGGTGTCTCCGTTTAGGTCACCCGTTACAACGCTTGAGGGGTTTGTTAGTGAGCCTGCAAGTTCGTATTCCGTCCATCCACCATCAGACGGTGAGCCATCGTTTTCGTACCACATTACTTGGTCATCCACATCACTTGCGGAAAGTACATCAATATCTCCATCGTTATCCAAATCTCCTACTGAGACGTAAATTGCGCCATCGGCATTTGCAGATATTTCTCTTTCTGTAAAACTTTCTGAACCATTATTTTCATACCACATTATTTGATCATCAAGGTATCCCGCTGAAACTATGTCAA
>JAYPYW010000004.1:14625-15392 GCA_038154685.1 Flavobacteriales bacterium
TGTCTCCATCACCATCTAAATCAACAGGGTATAAAGATTCTATTCCATCCGCGTTTGATGTGATTTGTGTTTCAGAAAAGCTTTCAGATCCATCGTTTTCATACCACATAATTTCATCAAGTGCTTTACTTGCTGCAATAATGTCCATGTCTCCGTCTCCATCTAAATCAACAGGGAAAGCTTGCCGCGCTGCAGTGGCGCTTGTTGAAATAGAATTTTCTGACCAACCAGCATCAGGAGTTCCATCGTTTTCAAACCAAGCTATTTTATTAGCATCAGCACTCGCTGTAACAATATCAATATCTCCATCTCCATCTATATCTGCAGGATAGGCGAATCTTGCTCCGGATGTACTGGAGCTTATTTCGTATTCAGTAAAACTTTCCGAACCGTCATTTTCATAATACATTATTTGATTATCGACACTTGCTGCAGATATTAAATCCATATCTCCATCACCATCTAAATCTGCAGCCATAACACTTTGTGCGCCATCGGAATTTGAAGAAATCGTTGTTGCATCATTGACTGTCCCTCCCTGACTTGGATTTAAAGGCCAAAATTGTTGTACAACAGACTGATTAGTGCAATTATCGTCGGTTACTTGAACCCCCCAATAATATATTGTTCCTGCAGTTAAATTTGAACCAGGTGTATTAGTTGTAGCAGTATTTACATCTGTACTTGTTCCGCCAGAAAAAATATTTGGATCTGTATCTATATAAAAGTGATTGTCTAAAGTTCCTGTTCCTGAACTACTCCAGTCA
>JAYPYW010000004.1:15402-25631 GCA_038154685.1 Flavobacteriales bacterium
CCAAAGTGGTCGAAAGGACTAAGTAAATTAATTTCCGGAAGAGAGTTAACCGTAATGGTTCCTGTTGCTGTTGCGGATCCACAATCACTTGTTGGAGTAATTGTATAGTTAAATGTTCCACTTTCAGTTGGTGTTCCACTTATAGTGATTGTATTGGATGCATAACTAGCTGTGACACCATTTGGTAAATCAGTAGAGGATGCTATTCCTGTAACCTCAGTTGTTGCGTGAGTTATATCTGTAATAGCAGTATTTTTACAAACCGTAGGAGAGCTTGAAGCAGCTCCAACAGTTCTATCAGTACAAGAAATAGTTTCGGATAATGTTCCGTCGGTTTTACTACCACATGAAGCACCACCTCCTGCTGAAGACCCTTTTGTAGTATTAATAGTTCCTTTTGTAATGCTGCTACCAGTTAAATCAACATTAGCGCCGCTTCCTTGGCACGAATAATAGTGTGAATTACACCCTCCCCTTGCTGTGATATTAGCTACAGTTAAACTAGTATTAGCAGTAATATTTACTGCTCCTCCATTTCCAGCGGAAGCCCCGTTTACTGCTGTCCCTGTACATCCCCCAGAGGTTGTAATATTTTTAGTGAAGTTTATAGATGTTGAGGTTGAGGTTATTGTTACTGCACCTCCTGCACCTCCATTACCTCTACCTGTACCTCCAGTGGTTGTTATACCAGATCCACCTGTCATGGAAACGCTTGTTCCTGATATTGTAACAGAACCTCCTGCACCCCCCGCACCATAGGCAACTGCGCTCGCAGCGTTACCACTTGTTGTAATGGTGTTGTTGATGGCCACCGCACCACCTGATGAAGTAAAGTTTATTTTTCCTCCCGAATAACCTGTTGTTCCGCCTGAGGCTCCTGATAGGTTAATTGCTGAGTTTACAGTTATTGTGCCTGCAGCTGTAATGGTGAAAGTTTTATTAGAAGTAGTCATTGCTGCAGTAATCGTTCCTGAAATGGTAACATCTCCTGATTGACTACCTGATCCACTGCATGAAGTTAAAATAACTACATTTTTACCTGATGTAAGATACCCTGTAATTTCACTTATCTTAACAACAGCATTATCTGCACTAGGCGTAAATGTCATAGTACCACTTCCACTCCATGAACCGTTTGTTGTGGTTCCAGTGCTTATGGTTACGTTAGCATCTCCAGACGCATGTGCGTTATAGATTAATGTAACTGTAAGAAAAAGGATTAGAAGTTTATGTGCACTCATTTTTAATCCTAAAAAACAAATTGTATACAAAATTAAAGGAATTGTATATCTTTCTTAAAGCTGATGAATAGTATGAAACCTCTTTTTTTAAAGAGATAAAATAATCTTAGTGTGCTTTTTTAGAGATAGTTATGAAGTTAAAAAAGACGTTTTTAAATTTATGCGTGGTGCGAATTGAATTCTTGTCATAATTGTGTTTAAAAGCTAAAAGTATTATTTCTGTTAAGGGGTTATATTTTATGTTTTTTTGAACATAAGCTAAAACTGTTACTCTAAATGCTAGTTATAGTGATGATTAAAAATTATCATATCGTTAATTAACATTTTTGAAAAGTATCTATTGTTTTGGCATCTGGTACGAAAAAGGTTGAGGTGGGGTGACAGTAAAAAAATTATATTGTAATTTGAAGATCAAGAAGCTGAACTTGCATCTTCCTTGCGAGTCATTTAATTAACTAAACTCAAAGTAGATACAAACGATGAAATCAGGTTTCCAAAACCCACCAAAATTCCGTAATTTAGTAAGCACTCGCCAGAGTGTTTCAAATGTCAAGGAAAGAGGACGTTTGGAGTTATAGCAAATTCAGACTTTATGAGTAACGATAACGATTCGTCGTCTTTAGACCAAAAGGTTGAAAAGGCAGAAGTTAAGGATATGATCCTGAATGATTATAGAATCATGATGGAGAGTCGTGAAGCTTCGCTTTTGGGAAGAAGAGAGGTACTTACAGGGAAAGCCAAATTTGGGATTTTTGGTGATGGTAAAGAATTAGCTCAGCTATGTTTAGCTAAGCAGTTTATGGATGGTGATTACCGAAGTGGTTATTACCGTGATCAAACCATCATGTTAGCCCTTGGGGAAGTTTCCCTTCAAGAATATTACGCACAGTTATTTTCAGATACTAACGTTGAACATGAACCACATTCGGCAGGTCGCCAAATGAATTGTCATTACGGAACTAGGTTCATAAACGATGATGGGACTTGGAAAGACATGACTAAAATAAAAATCACAACTACCGATTTATCTCCAACGGCAGCTCAAATGCCAAGGATTATGGGGTTGGGATTAGCTTCTAAATTATTCCGTGAAAACAAAGATTTACATCAGTTCACTACCCTTTCAAATAACGGTAACGAAATTGTATTTGGAACGATTGGGGACGGATCAACGTCAGAAGGAATCTTTTTAGAAGCAATTAATGCAATGGGAGTTTTACAAATTCCTGTTGTAATGAGCGTTTGGGACGATGGTCATGCGATTTCAGTTCCAGTTGAAAAACAAACAACAAAAGGAAGTATTTCTGAAGCTCTTAAAGGGTTTGCGAAAGAAAATGGCTCTAACGGAATAGAAATTCTGAAAGCAAGAGGTTGGAATTACCCAGAACTTTGTGCAGTTTATGATAAAGCTGCTAGGATGGCTCGTGAAGATCACACTCCTGTCTTAGTTCATGTTGTTGAATTAACGCAACCTCAAGGTCACTCAACTTCTGGATCTCACGAAAGATATAAGTCTAAGGACAGATTAGAATGGGAGAAGGAATACGATTGTATTGTTCAGTTCAAAAAATGGATTTTAGAAAACAATTGGGCGACAGAAGAGGAGTTGGATGAGGTGCATAAAAACACCAAAAGAGCAGTTCGCGATGCTAAAAATGCAGCTTGGAAAAACTACATTACTCCATTAAAAGCTGAGTTAGCTGAGGTATTGGCAATGATTGATGCTATTGCAGCAAAAAGTAGAAGTAGAACTTTCATCAAAAAACACCGCGACGAGTTAACTGGTCAGATGGATATTTACCGCAACTATATGATTAGTTGTGCTAAAAAGGTGCTTCGTTTAGTGAGGTTCGAAGATATTCCAGAGGAAAAGCAAAGGTTGGCAGATTGGCTTAATGAACAGAAAATCTCCAATTTTGATAGATACAACTCTTTATTATATGCACACGGTGACTTCTCGTCATCAAGCGTTAAAGAGGTAAAACCAACTTATGGTGACGAACCAAATCCAGTAGATGGTAGAATTGTACTGAGAGAAAACTTTGATGCGATTTTAGCGCAAAATCCAAAGGTTTCCATTTTCGGAGAAGATACTGGGAAGATTGGTGGTGTTAACCAAGGTTGTGAAGGATTACAAGAAAAGTATGGAGAACTAAGAGTTTTTGATACAGGAATCCGTGAAGCAGCAATTATGGGGAAAGGTTCGGGAATGGCTATTCGTGGATTAAGACCAATTGCTGAAATTCAATATTTAGATTACTTAGTTTACGGTTTAATGACGCTAACGGACGACGTTGCGTCATTACACTGGAGAACTAAAGGTGGTCAGAAATCACCGATGATTATTCGTACAAGAGGGCACAGATTTGAGGGGATTTGGCACTCAGGGTCTCCACTTGGAATGATTATCAACTCAATGAGAGGATTTGTAGTTTGTGTTCCACGTAACATGACTCAAGCAGCTGGAATGTATAATACATTATTGGAAGCGCACGATCCATCATTAGTTATTGAACCACTTTTACATTACCGTAAAAAAGAGGAATTACCAACCAACCTTGGTCAGTTTAGAGTTCCTTTAGGAATTCCAGATGTGATTGAAGAAGGGACAGATTTAACGATTGTTACTTATGGTTCATGCGTTGGAATTGCTCAAGAATCTGTCAGATCTTTAAGAGAAGTTGGGATCTCAGCTGAGTTAATTGACGTGCAAACATTATTACCTTTTGATACTCATGGTAAGATTGCTAAAAGCTTAGAGAAAACAAATAGATTGATTGTATTGGACGAGGATGTTAGCGGTGGAGCAACTGGGTTTATGATGCAGCAAATCTTGGATGAACAAGGTGGATATTTCCACTTGGATTCAGCTCCAAGAGCTTTGTCTGCGCAAGATCACAGACCAGCTTACGGATCGGATGGAAACTATTTTAGTAAACCAAATCCTGAGTCGATATTTGATACGGCTTATGAGATTATGAATGAAGTGGATCCAGAAAAGTTTCCTGCTTTATATTAATATAATGATCTATAGAAATATTTTAAGGCTCCATTTGGAGCCTTTTTATTAGCGCACAGATTCTTAGGATTACACAGATTAACTAATTTTAAATGGATATGTTGAATATAATCTGTGGAATCTTTAAAATCTGTGTGCAAAAATTTACAAGAGTTATCTAGCAGAAATAATTAGGTAATTTCCATTCTCAAACACAATAGAATTTTTTGGTAAAGGCAAACTTTTTGGAATAGTAGACTTGTAAATAACCAACAAATCCAATTCAAAATCAGGGCTCGAATGATTGCTTAAAGCTTCTTTAAATTTCGGTAGGTGAGGTTCCGGGTTAGTAAAATAATGGAACATAGTTTCAAGGGTACCTAAAATATTATCAGGGTAAACTTTTGATAAAGAATCTCGCTTAGCAACATCATTACTGATGAAAATTTGATGGTAATCTTCAATTTTTCTGTGTTTATTGAATTCCTCAATAATTAAAGAATCGGAATATCCCATTCGTTTGTAGGGTTCAATAAATCGTGAGGCCGATTCACTAAAGGTGGACTTATTAATACAAGTCATTCCTTCATAAATGTATATATCAGAATGAGCGGCCATTGTAATTAAAGGCATTAAATTATTACCCGCTATTACCGGTTTGTTTTGTTGATTTAAGAATTCAGCAACTTCTAAATCATTATCACTAATTCGCCAAAATTTCCCATTGTGTTTAGCTGATTGGAACGAATTGAACAGTCCTAAAGCTACAATTGATAAAGCAGTAATTCCAACCAATTTGATATTGATAAAATTTTTCCACGAAAGAAGAAGAGCAAAAATCAAAACAGGATAAAACGTAGCATATACCCAATGGTAAGGTTGTATGTTGAAGCCAATAATAAAATTTAGACTCACTAATCCAAATATGATGTAATAGTTTAACAGACAGAACAAACCTTTAAAATTCCATTTATTTACAAACCTTGCTAAAAGAATTAAACCGATTAGAACAGCAGGAATTATGAATTGAAAAGCTTTGTAAATTGGATGGAACGGTTGAAGATTATAAGTGATAAGATCAATGGTGTATCCCATTAAAATCGGACCCAGAAAAATTGAAAGATTAATTAACTTTTTTCCCTCCTGAATAAAAGGAAGAATGGAGGTGGTTCCTAGAAATATTATTCCAACTAGAGGGTAATATTCATTCCCTCTCATGTTTTGATTAAAATCGTTGTAAGAATCGGTAAAAAGGAATTCTGTAAACTTCAACCAGTAGGAAAAGGTTAATAGTATAAAAGCTGAAAAGAGGTAAATAAACTGCTTAAATTTTAATCGTTTAAAAACAACAACTGTAATGGTAAATGCTATTGCAAAAGACCAGAAATAGAAATAGGCGTAAACTAAAAATGTAAGTGATAGTCCTAGTAATAATTGGTTTTTAATGTTAGCATTACTATTGAATTTGAAAAGTCGATAAATCCAGAAAAGAAATAAAAAAAGGGAGGACTGAGAATAAACAAATCTTTGGGCGTATCCTAATACCAGAACATCACCTTGGTATTCGTTTGGGAAGAAAACAGCATTTATGAATTTCTCCAGACCTACGAAATCGCTAAAATCACTACAAAGGATTATAACAGATATTCCAGCTGCAATAGGAATTGCATCTTCTTGAAAAAAGATTTGGATGATTTTAAAAATCAAAATTACTGATAGTAATAGAGGTATAAATCCACCGAAATAATAAGTTAAGTTGATATCCCCGAGAAGGTTTTGAATAAATCCTAGATAAACGATAACGATATTCCCAATTGGAGAATTAATTCCTTTATTTTCTTTTATAATTCCATCGGTTACAAAGAGGGTGGGGTCTTCAGCAGCATGCCTAATCATTTTGGCATATGCTAAATTATCTTCCGAAAGTCCAAAAGGGGCTTTGTATGCAAAAGGTGTAAAATGATAGCCTTCTTCGCTAAAAAGTAAATTGGCAAATATGTACTGAGCGTTGTGAAGCGTAAAAATAAAAAGCCATGTGAAAATTATGGCAGTCCAAGGTTTTGAGAACAACCTACCCATAAACCTGAAGAATTTCATCAAGCGTTGCTAAAATCTCCTCCTCAGTTTGATAGGTTACTAACTTTAATCGGTAACTTTTAATACCTGGTAGTCCTCTGAAATAATTAGTGTAATGACGGCGCATTTCCAGAATACCAAGTGTTACCCCTTTCCATTTTATAGATTCAACAAGGTGTGTTTTTGCTGCTTGAACTCTATCGTAAATAGTAGGCTCTGGCAGTATTTCACCTGTCTTAAAGTAATGTTTGATTTCATTAAAAATCCAAGGGTAACCAATTGAAGCTCTACCAATCATGATTCCATCTACCCCATATTCATTTCTAAATTGAGCAGCCTTTTCGGCCGAATCGATATCTCCATTTCCGAAAACTGGAATATTTAAACGAGGATTATTTTTGGTTTCACGAATTAAATCCCAATTCGCTTGTCCCTTGTACATTTGTTTTCGGGTTCTTCCATGAATAGAGATTCCTTGGATTCCAACATCCTGTAATCTTTCAGCAACCTCAACCACATACTTTGTGTCCTCGTCCCATCCTAATCTGGTTTTCACGGTAACAGGTTTATTGGTTGCTTTAACAACAGCCTCAGTAAGTTTAACCATCTTAGGAATATCCTGCAGAATACCAGAACCAGCACCTTTGCAAACAACTTTTTTAACCGGACAACCATAATTAATGTCGATTACATCTGGATTGGCTTGTTCAACAATTTTTGTGGCTTCAATCATGCTTTCCATGTTACCACCAAAAATTTGAATTCCAATAGGACGTTCGTAGTCGTATATATCTAATTTCTGAACACTTTTAGTTGCATCACGTATCAATCCTTCACTCGAGATAAACTCAGTATACATCATGTCTGCCCCTTGCTGTTTACACAGCGCTCGGAACGGTGGATCACTCACATCTTCCATTGGAGCCAACAAAAGAGGGAACTCTCCAAGATCTATATTTCCTATCTTTACACCCATAAATCTTTTACAAAGATAATTCAAAAGAAAATTTCCAAAGCAAGCATGTGGATTCAGCGTTATAGATTATTACCAATAAGAAAGAAAATCCTTTATTCAGGATTAGCTTTACTCTTCTCTGTCGCTATTATTGGTGGGATCGCTGGAGTATTGATTTTAGAAGATATAAAAACAATTGCAGAATCGCCTGTTGGAGAAAAAGCAACTCAATTATCTCAAAATGTTGCTGATGGAAAAAGTACCCTATTTGATATTTATAAAGAAGTAGGGGAGTTTATTAAAGAATCTGATAGCAGTGTTTTAAACCGTGGTTTTTACGCACAAATAATCTACAATTTACTTGGTTTTACTGGAGTGGCATTATTAATGGGTTGGTTGTTTTTACCAAAAGGAATCCGATCCTTTACAACTGAAAACCGGTCAATTATTTTATTTTTTGCTTCTTTCGTTTTGGCAGTAAATTTCCCTCAAATAGCCGCTGACGCAACTCACTTAAACGAATTATTTGGGCTCGATATATTACAAGAAAAATTGCTGGGTGTTAGTGAAGCCGATGATTATAATGATTTGATTTCTCAATTCTTAATGATTTTACCCAATGAGAGTAGGGGTTGGCTGATAACAATAATTGGAGTTGCCTTAATACCAGCGGTTGGTGAGGAATTAATGTTCAGAGGATTATTCCAAAGGCTATTTAGTCAGCGATTTAATCCGCATAATGGAATTGCTATAACTGCTCTGTTGTTTGCATTGGTCCATTTTAATTTTACCAACTTCTTTTACTATTTCATTTTAGGTGTCGCTTTGGGATATGCTTATTATTGGGGCAAGAATATCTTATTCCCCATAATTATACACTTCATTAATAACTCTTTAGTCCTCTTACAATACATCCAAGTACAGGCAATTTCTAAAGATGAATATTTAGCTATTCAATCAGAAGAAGAACAATCTTTTGCTTTGATGAGGTATGTCACTGTGGGATTGTGTTTGCTTATCTTTTACATGAATTATCAAAGACGTCAATTTTTGATTAAATAATAGACGATAGATCGTAGGCCATATTATGTCGACTTTTTATAAAAATTTAGCTGTTAACTATGGACTATTATCTATGGACCATGGACTTTTTAAACATCCGTAATACTTTTAGATGTATCTTTGCGCCTGATTTTAATTAAAACAGCGTTTTTATGAAGGTTAAAAACATTGCGATTATTGCGCACGTTGACCACGGTAAGACTACATTAGTAGATAAGATGTTACATGCCTGTGAGGTATTTGCTAAGCACCAAGAGGTTGGTGAATTAATCATGGATAACAACGATTTAGAAAGAGAGCGTGGGATTACTATCCGTTCAAAAAACGCTGCGGTTCAATATAAAGATTACAAGATTAACATTATTGATACTCCAGGTCACTCTGATTTTGGTGGTGAGGTTGAACGTGTATTAAAAATGTGTGACGGAGTTTGTTTATTGGTTGATGCTTTTGAAGGACCAATGCCTCAAACTCGTTTCGTATTACAAAAAGCGATTCAGTTAGGGTTAAAACCAATGGTTTGTGTAAACAAGGTTGATAAAGAAAACTGTGATCCTGAAGCTGTATACGAGAAAGTATTTGACTTAATGTTCGAATTGGAAGCAACAGAGGATCAGTTAGATTTCCCAGTTGTTTATGGTTCGGCTAAAAATGGTTGGTTAAGTGAAGATTGGCAACAGCCAACTGATAACATCAACGTTATATTCGAAAAAATTATTGAGCATATTCCAGATCCAAAAGTTGAAACTGGAACAACTCAAATGCAAATTACTTCTTTAGATTACTCTTCATTCGTAGGGAGAATCGCAATCGGAAGATTATTTAGAGGTACTTTAAAGCTTAACCAAAAGGTTAGTTTAGTAAAGAGAGATGGTTCTGTTCAGAAATCTCAAATTAAAGAATTAATGGTATTCAACGACCTTGGAAAAGTAAACGTTGAAGAAGTTGAAGCTGGAGAGATTTGTGCAATTACTGGATTAGAAGGATTTGAAATTGGAGATACTGTTGCTGATTTTGAAAATCCTGAAGGATTACCAGCAATTACTATTGATGAGCCAACTATGAGTATGTTATTTACAATTAACAACTCACCATTCTTTGGTAAAGAAGGAAAGTTCGTTACTTCTCGTCACATTAAGGATAGATTAGAAAAAGAGTTGGAGAAAAACCTTGCAATGAAGGTTACTGATACAGAATCTGCTGATTCATGGATGGTAGCTGGTAGAGGTATTATGCACTTAGCTGTATTGATTGAAGAAATGAGACGTGAAGGTTTCGAACTTCAAGTTGGTCAGCCACAAGTTTTAGTAAAAGAAATCGACGGAGTTAAGTCTGAGCCAATCGAAGAATTAACTGTTGATACACCAGATGAATCATCAGGAAAAGTAATCGAAATGATTACCAAGAATAAAGGAGAATTAAAATCGATGACTCCAGTTGGATCTAGAGTTAAGATTGAATTCGAAGTTCCTTCAAGAGGTTTAATCGGAATGAGAGGGCCAATGCTTACTGCTACTCAAGGAGAAGCAATTATGGCACACAGATTCATCAAGTACGAGCCATGGAAAGGAGATATTCCACAGCGTCAGAATGGATCATTAATCTCTATGGAAACTGGAACTGCAATTCCATACTCAATCAACAAGATTCAGGAAAGAGGAAAGTTCTTTGTTGATCCAAATGAGCAGATTTACGAAGGGCAGGTTATCGGTGAAAACTCAAGAGAAGGAGATTTAACGGTGAACGTTACTAAGGCTAAGAAACAATCAAACGTTCGTTCTTCTGGAGCTGATGATTCAGTAAAAATTGTTCCAGCAATTAAGAGAACATTAGAAGAGTCGTTAGAGTACATCCAATCTGACGAGTACGTTGAGGTTACACCAGAATCTATAATATT
>JAYPYW010000004.1:25641-28353 GCA_038154685.1 Flavobacteriales bacterium
TTTGTTAACTGAGAACGAAAGAAAGAGAGCGAAGTAAATTTTAAGGATTCGGTTTTCAGAAGCCGAAATCCAGATTTACTAGACTTAAGATAATTGGGGGAGCATTAGCTCCCCTTTTTTTGTTTATTTTTGATGGTCTATGAAGAAACTCATTTACCTATTTTTCTTAGCCCTTATTGTTGCCTGCGGATCTACTATTAAACAGAAAGCTGACTCGAAAAATATAACACTAGAAGATATTAATCAGCACAACCTAAAAGTATATATACCCGATACTGGATTTGCTAAGATTTTAAAAGTAAGAGAAAAAGCCTTAGCTACTGGGTATTTAAAAGATCATCAAACTTATGTAAAAGCCTTTTTGATTTGTGACGGGGACTCTGTGGAGTCTGTTGTTCGATTAAAAGGAGATCATGTTGATCATTTGAAAGGAAATCGTTGGTCGCTAAGAGTAAAAACAAAAAAAGGAAAAGTTTTAGGTGAATCTAAGTTTTCCCTTCAAGGAGCTCATACAAGATCTTATATTAATGAATGGATTTTTCATGAGATGTTAAAGGAAGAAGGGTTAATTGGTTTGCAATATGAATTCCTTGATGTAAATATGAATGAGATAGATTCTTTAAGTGGAGTATACGCTTTTGAGTCGCATTTCAAATCCGAAATACTTAGCAATCAAGGAAAAAAAGTTGGTCCAATTATCAGGTATAATGAAGATCTCTATTGGAACTTTAATCAACAAAGGGATAAGAGTTTAGATTTTGATTCGGTTGTACGCGCAAGAACTTTTGTTGAGTTACTTAATAAAAAGGGATATAAAAAAGAAGATGGAGTAGCGGCTCTTGCTCTTTTGAATAAATTCACGGAAGGAAAGGTAACCGTTGAAGAAACTTTTGATCTTGAAAAATGGGCAAAGTTTTTAGTAATTAATGGACTTTTTGCTGAAAAGCATGGATTAAGATGGCATAATTTGAGGTTTTATTTTAACAATGAAACAAAATTACTCGAGCCAATTGGTTTCGATTGTGGATCATGGCAATCAAAATATGGCGCTTGGTACATGAGTTCAAAATCTATGGAAACTTTTTACCGTCCATTTTATTCATCTGAAAAGTTCAAAGAACTATTATTAATTAACTCAAAAAGGATGGCTAATAAACAATACTTGGATGAATTCTTTACACCTCGAAAAGCTGAAATGGATGAAATAATTTCAAGATTAAGGGAGGAAATGAAATATAACCCTTACATCAAAGGTTTTTATAAGCAAGCCGACTCTATAAGCGTAGATTTAGGTAAGTAAATAGATTAAGGCTTTAAAGCTTACTTTTTTAGTGTTTTCTGCCATTTCCCATACGATTTTGTACCTTTATGCGTTTGTGTTCCATAATTGAACAACATACTTTGAACAAGCATTTTAATACAATTAAATTTAAAGGACGTAAATCCATCATTTGGATTGCGCTTATCAGTATTCTGGTATATGCTTGTACTACAGAAAAAAATGCCTTTTTAAACAGGAATTACCATTACGGGACCGTTAAGTTTAATGGTTATTTTAATGGGAACGAAGCCTATAAATTAGCAAAGAAAAACATTGAAAATGCTCACAAAGATGATTATGATGAGTTATTGGATGTTTTTAGGTATGGTAATGAAACAGACAACAAAACAGAATATCCCAATTTAGATAGAGCGATTAAGAAAGGCGCGAAAATGATCGATCGCCATTCTATGAAATTTAAGGTGAAAACTCAAGAGGTAGAGTTTAACCAAATGATAGATGATTGTTACTTGTTAATTGGTAAGGCTCGATTCTTAAAATATGATTTAGAATCGGCAAAAGAAACTTTCCTTTATGTTCAAAACACATATGAAAAAGGCAAGGAACGTTATAAAGCTTCTCTTTGGTTGTTGATGACCTACATTTATCAGGAGAACTTTGTAGATGCCGAAACCTTAATTAAAGCTATAAAGGAGAACAACGAATTTCCTGATAAATTGAAGGATGAATTGGCACTTTTAGAAGCAATAAGTTTAAAGAGAAGTGAACAGTACGAAAAAGCAATTCCGGCCTTTGAAAAGGCATTAGAATCCATTAAAAAGAGAAAATTAAAGAGAAGAATTCAGTTTATTCTTGGGCAGTTATACCAACAAAAAGGAGATACAAAAAAGGCCGCAGAACTTTATGAAATAGTGGCCAAAAAAGCAACGAATTACGATTTACAATTTAACGCTAAAATTAACCTTGCAACTACTTATGAAGGAAACGCTCGTGAAATTATAACCCTTTTAGAGAAGATGCTAAAGGATTCTAAGAACAAGGAGTATTTCGATCAAATTTATTTTGCTCTAGCAAAGGTATATGAGCGTCAGGGTAATGAGGAAATGACTATTAAGTGTTATAAACTCTCAGCAAAAACTAGTGTTAAGAATAAAAAGCAAAAAGGGAAGGCTTTCTTAGCCTTAGGGAATTATTACTTTGATCAGCCGGATTATTTAGAGGCTTCTAATTATTACGATTCTACATTATTAATTATCGATAAAAGTTTTCCTGATTATGAGGCTATTGCAATCAAGAAGGAAAGCTTAAAGGACCTAGTTAAGCATTTAAAAATTGTACAAGAGCAAGATAGTTTACTAAAAATTGCAAGTATGTCCGATGTTGAGCGTGAGGTGTTTATTGAGAAGAAAATAGAGGAGGCTAAATTAAGA
>JAYPYW010000004.1:28363-31504 GCA_038154685.1 Flavobacteriales bacterium
TAAGAGCACAGGCGGAAGAAGCGAGAAAAGAATTAGAAAGAGAAAAAGCATTAGCTGAGGCTGCTATTCAAGGAACGGTTGGTGCAGCATGGGTTTTTGATAATCAGACTGCTTTAACGGCTGGTTTGGCGGAGTTTCAGGGGATTTGGGGTGACCGTCCTTTAGAGGATGATTGGAGACGAAGCGATAAAACATCGTTAAACTTTGGAGATATCGCCCAAGAAGAAGAGGAGGAAGCCGAGAAAATTCCGGAAGATCAAACAGAAGAATACTACCTGAAGAACCTTCCTCTAGGTACTGATCAGCAAGAAGTATCTAAACAAAAGATATTAAACTCCTACTATCAATTAGGGGTGTTATACCGAGATAATTTCGATGACTTGCCAAGCTCAATTTACTATTTCGAGAAATTGAATGAAAGATTCCCGCGTAACTCTAAAGAAGCCGTTACTTGGTACCAACTTTACAGAAACTTTGATAAAACTGGAAACGCTGTAAAGAAGGAGGATGTAAAACAAAAGGTGATTAAAAACTACCCTAGTTCAGAATACGCTCAATTACTTTTAAATCCAAATATGTTAGCAGAGCAAGAGCAAAAGGATGCTGCGCATGAAAAGGTTTATGAAGAAATTTTCGGCATTTACAAACAAGAAAATTACAGTGAGGTAATTGCTAAAATTGATGCGTACAGAAACAATATTGACGGAGGGGATACAAAAGGTTATTTTGAACTTTTATATGCTTTTTCAAAAGGTAATTTAGAAGGGAAGGATACCCTGACCTATTACTTAAAACAAGTTTATTCCAATAACTTGGGAACTGAAATTGCTAACGAAGTTGATGTTCTTTTAGGAGAATTAAGAAGAAAGAGTGATTTGGAGAAAATGGCCATAAAAGATTCTCTGTCTAAGGAGAAAGAGTTTGTAATGAGCGAGGGTAAACCGCATTACTTTATGATTGTATTTAGCAATGAAACAAATAAAACTGAAGAAGTAATCAATAATATTTCTGATTTTAATAAAGAGTTCTATTCCAATTTGACTTTAAATGTTAAATCTGTAGCATGGACGGATAAGGAAGATGCAATAGTTGTGAAAACGTTTAAAACGTCTAAGGAATTTGGAAATTATTACTCAACTATAAAAGAAAAGTTCTTAGCTAATAAGTCGGAATTAGGGGATTTACATTTTGTGATTTCCACTGTAAACTACAAAAAGCTCTTTAAGTTTAAAGAGCTTATTAGATATTTAGACTTTCATAAAAGAAGCTATAGTCCAAGAGGATAATTAAATAGCTTTTCCTATTTCAATACAGATCAATTTTAGTCATCTAATTCTCCATTAAGCGGAGCAGATAAGTTTTTAGTTTTAACTAAATCCATTTTGATAGACCCAATTAATAAATCAGTTTTTAATCTAATAGGAACCTTATTAGCATCGTCGCTTATCCAAAGTGTCATGTCTTCCTCCTCTTTAAAAACCCTTCCTTTTTCAACCATTGGACGGAATTTTAAACAGTTGAAATCACCCATTGGTGTAGAAACTTCTTCACGACCTAAAAACTTAATTTTTAAAGGGTACATCTCCATGTCGAAGAAAGTATTAATTACAAACTCTTGTCCCAATTTAGCACTTTGAAGATCTAATGTTCTAGCATAGTAAAAAGCGGAAAGTAAATCCTGTGTGTTTGGTTTTACCTTATAATCCTTAGTGTCCTTTTGAAAAACTGTCGCTTTGTTTTTGAATTGATCGAAATTAATAGACCTGTCTAATTCGAAATCTCCTTCACGGATATGCCTTTCAAATCTCCATGGTAAGATTGCTTCTTCATCAATATATGTTTCATATCTATCATCCACCTTAAAAAACCATCTTAAAGCACCTTTGGATTTTCCTTTTCCAACTACATGCATAGTTTTTCTACCGTTAATTGATTTTGCGCTTGGTTCAACCTCAAGCGTAGCTTCGGCGGCATCAAAAAAACCGTAATGTACATCGTATTGAAGGAATTCACCTTTCTTAAAAGATCGCTGATTTACCTTACGTAAGTCTGCTTGGCTTTTTAAACTTTGATCATTATTTGGTGTGAAAGCTAGGAAGCTTCCAGTAATAACTGCCGCGGATAATATTAATTTTAATTTCATGACTTATCTGTTTTGCTAGTTACGAATCAAATACCGTTCCAAAAAATTTAACGTAAATAGATTGGATTTAGTTTTAAAGCAACTAATAAAAAGACATCAATTGTGGTAAAAGGTTGCTTAGAATTTTGCAGCTAATGCAATATAGAAACTTCTAGGAGTGGCTGGAATTATTCCCGGTCCTGGATAACTTTCAGCTCTTCTGGTAAAATAACGCTGATTGTTTAGGTTGTTAATCCCTGAGGATAGTTTGAATCTTTTGTAGCAATATTCCGCTGCTAAGTCCATAACAAAGTAAGAAGGGACAACTCCCGTTAGAGCATTTGGATTAAACTCAGAATTGGTAGCATCCGAATATTGATCTCCCAAATAAGAGAATTGATATGTCGCTTTAAACTTTTTCCATTTAAAGTTAATTCCTGATCGAATCATTTGATTAGGAACATACTCTACTTTTTTGTCTTTAATTGATAAAATTTCCGATTCAACATAAACTGCATTCGTGTATGAGTAGTTTACAAATAGTGAAAGTTTTGTTGCACGAGGTTCTTTCGAAAACAATTTAATTGCATCAACTTCGGCGAATGTTTCAACACCAAGATGTCGTGAATCTCCAATATTAGTTTTAAATAATGTGGTACTTCCAGGGTATTCATATTGACCAATTCGATTATTATACCTCATTAAAAACCCACTAATATCTACGTTTAACCAAGAAGTAATTTCTCCACGGAATCCTAAATCCATATTAAATCCATTTTCATCAGTAATTAAACTATCTAGCTGGAAATTTGGATTAACAACTCTTAAATCACTAAAGGTTATCGATCTAAAGTTACGAGAGAAGTTAGTATAGAATTGTGAGTTTTCTTTTAAATAATAACTGGCTCCAACTCCATATAATGGTACCCATCGGTTATTTCTTTTTTCATCAGGATTTTTTGTTGAAGCTAATAAGTTACCTGCAAAATCGTATCTATTATATATCCATGTTCAAATCG
>JAYPYW010000004.1:31514-102824 GCA_038154685.1 Flavobacteriales bacterium
CTGTTTGAATGTTTTCTAACCTGAAACCTGTGGTTAAACTCAGATTTTTGGTGATATAAATTAAATTCTCTGCAAACAAAGCATGATTTTCACTCGGGAAATCATAATCAAATTCCTCGGGTTCATCAGGGTTTAAAAAGTTGAAATCAGCTGTACTATCTGTGCTGGCTAATCCTTGTTTCCTTTCAGTTAAACCTCTGTAGTATCTGTATCCAGTAGCTAAAGCACCTTCTTTGTTTTTAATTTTATATTCTTTTAAATACCTTACCTCCGTTCCAATATTTGCAAATTCATCACTTATTAAAGTCCTTTCAGCCATAGGATTATCAAGGATCCCGATTTGGTCCAAATTCCCAAGTGCTTTTCTGTTTGATAGTAAGCCAAATGTTCTGATGTTTAGTTTAGATGTCTCGCTAAATTCATAATCAATTGTAGAAGCAAATAAATTCCAGTCGATTGAAAACCAGTTACGATTTCTAAGGGAAATACTTAGGTCTTCGTTTTCAAAACGATCATCCGTTAACCCACCAGGCTGCTGAGCAACGTAGTTAAGAAAGCTATATTCAAAACCAAATTTTAGCTTCTTGGTAGCCTGATATCCGATTTTTCCAAAAGCTGTATGGGAATCGAAACCTGAATTATCTCTCCATCCATCACCTTCTCTGTATTGGTAATAGGTATAATAATTCCATTTTCCTTTAGTTCCACCAACGCTTAGAAACGAATTTAATAAGCCAAAAGAACCAATTGATTGTTCAGCAACTACCTCCAGTGATGTATCAGTTACTTCTTTAAGTTTAAAGTTTAACATCCCCCCAAATTGAGGACCATATTGAAGAGAAGCTGCTCCTCGAACTACTTCTATTTTTTCAACCGCTTGGGATGCAGGCATGTAATAACTTTCTGGGTATCCAAGGGCATCAGCGCTCATATCGTACCCATTCTGACGGGTATTAAAGTTAGCTGTTCTACTTGGTCCTAAACCTCTTGTAGCGATATCTAGTTGAAGTCCTGCAAAATCACTTTCCCAAATATTTAAACCTGGAACTTTAGCAAATAATTGACGCGCATTGTTGGTTGATTTATTTGCTGCGAAATCGTCCAGCACAATCACCTCATTTTTTTTGGATTCGTATATCACCGTTCCCTCAACCGATTTTAATCTTGTAATTCCATTGGTTGATTTTTCTTTTACGATTTCTACAACTTTTAGGTCGTTTGATTCCTGTAAAAGTGAGAAGTTTATAACTGTATCTTTTGTAATGTTTAAATTGAGGATTTCATGTTGCATACCAATTTTAACAACCTCAATACTATTTTTTCCTTTGTTGGTTTGGAAAGAGTAAGTTCCATCCTTCTTAACATTTATTACTTGTTGAGAGGGTTGGATCATAATTAAGGCATCCTTAACGGGTTTTTGATCAAGTTTCGCCTTCACCGAACCACTAATGTTTACATTTTGAGCAAATCCCAAAACAGTAATAAAAACGAGTAATATGACAAGTTTAAATCTTTGCATTGCTGGCTTTAAATGGCAAAATCCAATCTTTTGATCGCCAAGTGTCCTTTTTTTCTGTCAGATCCACACTAGGATCAATTAATAATTGTGCAGGTTTACCGTTAAGTGTTACCCATGCTTCTACTCTTACCTTAGGATCTTTCATCCCTTTTTCCTTAAAATGCTCTTCCAAATAATGAGCAAATTGTAAGATTAAATCTGGCTGCATAGCCATTTGCTTTTCTTGATGCATGTTTAGGAATTGATGGTTTATAACTGAACCCTCTCTTCCGTTTTCGCCATCCTTAACAAAGAAAGTTGCTGTTCCAGCTTTTTCCATTAACATCACTCTCCACCCAAATCGATATCCTTGCTCAGTCCAAAATAAATTCCCTGAATAAAGCATGAATCTCCATGGAAACAAGATTTGAAAAACGAAGAACAAAAATACGGCTGTTTTAAAGAACTTAGGTGTTTTGTAACTGTATAAATCAGTATTTTTTGAGCTCAACATGCCAAAACCGATCAACTTTCTTAACCCTACGATAATTTTTTGATGAAACTCGTCTGAAAAGAAGATTAAAACTCCAAACATCATTACGATTGGAAATACACCAATTTGAAATAAAATTCCTGTGATAGAATGGAAGAATACAACGCACAGATAGGAAATTAGGCGCGTTTTTTTGTACATCAATCCAAAAATTATAAATGTATCAAATAACATCCCCGCCCAACTAAATAAGTAGGGAATGATATCATATTCGAACATAAAACCGATGATAGGAAGTTCACTTTGGGCAGGAAGCCAAATTCTTAAAGGTAAGGCTTCTATTAGCCAAGCGTAATTCATTTTCGCAAGTCCTGCGTAAATATATACTATGGCAATTTGCCATTTGAAAACACCAATGCACCAACTTGGAATTTTATCGATTGATTGAGTGAGACCTAATTTTACATCAAGGGAAAAATGTTTATTTGCGGGAACAAAAATTAGCATAAGTGCTACCAAACTTACAAAGTAATAGTGGTTGAGATAATAAGTGATGTCTATTAGCTCTATGTAAGTAAAACAAAGAAAGAAAACAATGGTTGATATCCTGTACACGAATCCAAGGGAAATGAAAATACTTGCGATCATCATTATTATGAATATCATATACATTCCGGTTTCCGAAATCGGTTTTATCCAATCAAAACCATAATAACTGAAATGCAAAATCGGATCGGTCAATTGATTTTCCAACCAACCCATGTATAGGTACCTCGATGAACTAAAAAGCATTAATAGTCCAAAGGCTATTCTAAAAACAACTAATGGAGCAATCGAAGTAGATTGCTCCATTTTGTTAAAAACAGATTGTATGTATTCTCCTATCGTTTTCAAAGGTTATTTTTAATCACCGTCTCCTGAACTATAAGTAATACTAATTCCTAAAATTGAACTTAATGAACTTTTAAAATTCGCGGTGTTGTCTTGTAATTTGTCCCTTAATGTTTCAATCGCAGGATCAGCAATGTTATCAGATAATTTACCCGCTGGAAGAGCATTAATTAAATCTTCGATTTGAGTGATTGTAGTGTTTGTTTGGGTAGCTAATTCCGGTCCACCAACTAACACAGCTAAGTACTCTTCAAATCCTTGAATATTTGTGCCATCTTTTGATGTACCACTCCAAATATTAGTACAACTTTTAAAATGCTCAACAATTAAATCTCTTGAAATCCCGCTATAATAAGCTTCAACCAATGTTGGGTCTGGAGTTTCAAACCCAGCAGTTAACCCAGCAGGAAGTTCCAGTTTAAAGTTTTTCAAGTTTTCATAATCCTTTACAAAATCATTGTAGTAAAGAGACAATGAACTACCAGCAGATGTACCTGTACTTGCAATAAAATCAGCTCTGTAAGAACCATTCCATTCGGCTACTATGTTGTCGAAAGTAGATTTAAGTTCATTAACGATTAAAAGTAAGTAAGCCTTTCTGTCTGCATCAAAAGATGAAACTATATCGGCATCACTTAATCCTTCTCGGTAAATTAAATATTCTATAGCATAAAAGCCTCTGATGTCTTTACTGAAGCTATTTGGAAGGTCAAAGCTATCATCAACAATATTTGCTTCTACTGCAGATTCGTTAACTGGAAAAACTCCCAATACGGAAGCATAAGGCCCTAATAACAATTTTCCCGGACCAAAACCAAATGCAGAACAATGCTGATGTGCCATAGCAGCATCAACCCATGCTTCTCTAGTTGCAATTAGATTCGCCTCATTAGAGGTAGTATTAAATGTTTCGATAGCCGTTTTTAAATCATTTACCTCTGTTTGAAGGGTTTCAAAGTTTGGGATAATTAATAGGTCAGCCACGTCAGTTAACATTGCAGCCCTATCAAAATTATCAGAGTTATCGTCGTCTTTTTTGTTGGATTTGTTGTTACAAGATGAAAGGGTAAATCCAACAATAAGGACAGTTAAAAACAAGGCTTTTAAATTCTTTGTTTTTCCCAATAGAGTGTTGAAATTCATAGCTTATGAAATTGGAAAACCCCGTGAAAATCACGGGGTGATTTTTTTAAATTAATCTTAGTTACTTACGTAGAAAGAAGTTACCTCTGCACTTGTAAATCCGTAGATAGTTTTAATCTTATCTTCTATTGAATTCAAATTAGCGATTAAAGATGCTTCATTTAGGAATTTGTAGCTCTCTGGAGTTTCACCTGCTTCTGCTAAGAATAATGCTAAAATTTCATCAATTTGAGTATCTGTAATTATTTTGTTACTTACTCCTCTGAATCCCATTGTAAAACCAACACCTTCAGAATAAGCATGTAAAGCGTCACCTAGTTTTTCATCCTTTTCAACTCCAGATAAAGAAGCTGCTTCAGTTAACATGGTTCTTGTTCCATTACAGTAGTTAATAACTGTAGCGAAGTTTGATTTTTCCCAAGCAATTAAGTATGCTTCAACAGCTTCATCGCGCTCAGTGCTGTATGCGTCTCCAGCTTCAATAGCTGCTTTTGCCTTTAAACAAGCATTTTTAACATCGTAAAAGAACCCTGTTTTGTTGGTGTTATCTGATCTTCTTTTTGCATATTTTGCAGCAAAACCTGCATCATCAGCTGAGAAACTCGCGTCAGTACCAAAAATTTCAACTAACCTGTCGATAGCATCACTAGTTGATAAGCTTCCACCAATAATAGCTGTAGCATGGTTGTATAAGGCGGCCCCATAGCTTCCTTTATCTAACATTTGCTCAAGCTCTAAACCATTTTCGTCCAATAATCTGGTTCCTAAAATTCCTCCTTCTTCATCCACAGCCGGTGATCCTGACCCAGGGTTTTGGAAAGCATTATCATCGTTAACTGCTTTAACTATTTCATCAATCCATCCATTAACATATGTTTTGTAGGTTGGAACAGTAACAAAAGTTAAGTTCGGACCATAAGGAAGGTCAGCAGATGTAATAGTATGACTAGGGTCAGCAACTAATGCTCCTTCTGCTGTATTAGCACCACCTGTCAATGCACTTAAATCCGCAAGAACAGCTAATTCACCAGTCGTGTTTGCTTCATAATTCGCAGAAACATATTCGGTTGGGATAACCAATCCTGTTTCTTCAGTTTCTTCTTCTTTCTCCTCTTTTTTACAACCCACGAAAATTAATCCTAGTGCTGCGATATATAGCCAATTTTTATTCATGATAAACAGTTTTGTTTTAATGTGATTGCAAAGCTATGTTGTTTCCTAAATCCTGAAATACCCTTTTTGTGGTATTATAACATTTTTCGACTCCAAAACCCTTTATATATAAGGGTTTGTTTATGATTTCCATATTCAAAAACTTATCGATTTTAGGACTAAAAAATGGAATAAAAGTATGCATCTAAAGAACCTTTCCGTAGCTTTGTTTTAATGAAGGCCAGAATTAAAGATCAGCTTAACCTTACTTCTAAACTAACACCTACCAAATTGGTGAATAGTTTTAAGTTGTTAGCTAGTTTTTATTGGTCGAGAATCACAAAAAAACCAGTTCAATGGGGGTATCCTGCAAGCATATCGTTTGAACCTACTACTTCTTGTAATTTAAGATGTCCTGAATGCCCAAGCGGTTTACGTGCTTTTACCCGTCCAACTGGGATGTTGGAAAACAAGTTTTTTAAGGATTCAATTTTACAGCTTAAAAAGCAATTACATTATTTAACTTTTTATTTCCAGGGAGAACCTTATTTAAATCCAGCGTTTTTGGACATGGTGAAGTTCGCTCACGATAATAAAATCTATACGGCTACTTCAACCAATGCTCACTACCTGAAGCCAGAAATGGCTAGGAAAACGATTGAATCCGGTTTGGACCGGTTAATTATTTCCATTGATGGTACAACTCAAGATACATATGAATCCTATAGAGTAGGAGGTAAGTTAGATAAGGTAATTGAAGGAGCTAAAAATATTATTGCTGCGAAAAAGGAAATGAATTCTTCCAAGCCTTTTGTAATATTCCAGTTCTTGGTTGTTAAGCCCAATGAGCATCAAATTGATGATGTATTGAAGTTGGGAAAGGAGATTGGTGTAGATGAAGTAAGATTAAAAACAGCTCAGGTTTACGATTATAAAAATGGAAACGAGTTAATTCCTTCCATCGATAAATATTCTCGCTATTATCAAAAGAAAGACGGTACTTGGGGAGTTAAAAATCGAATGATTAACGCTTGTTGGAGAATGTGGCAAGGATGTGTTATTACCTGGAATGGAGGGATTGTTCCTTGTTGTTTCGATAAAGATGCTACTCACCAATTAGGGCAATTAGCTGAACAGGACTTTAAATCAATTTGGAAGGGTCAAAAGTACAAAGGTTTCCGTCAGGCAATTTTAAAATCTCGTTCAGAAATCGATATCTGTAAAAACTGTACAGAAGGAACCAAAGTTTGGGGAGAGAAGAGTGCTACCTAAAGAGGTTTTAGATATTAGGTTTAAGGTTTCAGGAAGTAAATAAACTGGTTTCTCAATTCTGATTTCTGACTCCTGAAAATTATTCATAATTTCCCGCAATGGCTTTCAATGAATATTTAGCGGATAGGGTTCGTCAAAGAATGTCTTCTTTGGATGATGTTTTTGAGAAAAAAATGATGGGTGGTTTAATCTTTATGGTTAATGAAAAGATGTGCGTGGGAGTCGATATTGATAAAAAGACCAATGAAGATCGGTTAATGGTTAGAGTAGGTAAATTAGCTTATGAGGATCTTCTTGGAAAAAATGGAAGCAGATTAATGGATTTTACAGGGAAGCCTATGAGAGGTTTTCTGTTTATTTCTCCTGATGGTTTTGATGCTGAGGAAGATTTAGATTTCTGGATTGAAAAGGCTTTAGAATTTAATCAACTAATAAAGTAGAAAAATGTTTTTTTGGTATGAATTTTGATTTTAGTTGGAAAACTAAAACAGGATGAAAATTACAATTAAACTGATGCTCATTTTCTTGATGAGTATGTCTTCAATGGCCCAAAATTATTTAGAGCCACCATTACTCACTTTTACTCAAACTCAAACTGTGAGTGTTAAACCAAATACTGCAGTTATAAGAATAGAGTTAAGAAAGAGTTTTGAGCAAGTTGGTAATACTCGATTGCTTGATTTTTTTACAGAGTTAGAAATTAATAATCGCCTTTTGGGAATTGAAAAAAGAAGTGTTGAGTTGTTTCCAACTTTTGCTGATTCTGCTGGATATGTTAAGAGAGCAGTTATTTCTGTAAATGATTTATCTAAAATTGAGCCTTATTTATTATTGCTTAAACAAAGAAATGTTCATGTTACCTCTACTCAGTTTTTATACTCAAACCTAAATCAGCTAAAACAACAAGCATATTTGGAAGGGATTAAAGTTGCTAAAATTAGGGCTCAGGAATTATCATCAGCCTTAAGTGCCGTATTGGGTAAGGTTTATTCAATTAAGGAATCGAAGTTCGAAATAGATAATTACGCCAATAATACTATTCAGCAAAGTGATTATTTGAGTTCGCCTTTGGAATTGAATATTGTATTGGAATTGGAGGATTCTTATTTGTTGAATTAAACTTTAGCGTTTTAACCCCCTCAGTTCTGCGGGGGTTAAATCAAATCAATCAATCCTAATTCACCAGTGGACTTTGGAGTAACATAATCAGAAATACCCAAATCTTCTAATTGATTTCCAGTAGTAGGGCCCATTGAAATTACTTTTTGATTCTTGTTGATGTTAAATTTCGAAAAGTAAGCTCGTGCGTTTGAAGGGCTAGTGAAAATGAGTGTATCAGCTTTGGGGTTTTCGAAATCTGATTTTTCAGATGTGTTGTAAACTACTAAATCAAAAACTTTTGATTGATCTGTGAAATATTGTTGGATGGTTCTTTTGGAGATATTGGAAACTGGAAATAAGCACGTACCTCCATTTACAGCAGCTTCGAATTGTTTTCCAACCTCATGCACATTTACGGCATCTCCAACAAAATCAATTTCGTGTACATGTTTAGCTAATTCTTTGTAGGTGCCTTTTCCAACGCAAGCTACCTCTCGGTTACCTAAATTGAGCTTCTGTTTAAAGAAAAACCTTACTGAGTTTTTACTAGTGAAAAATATCCAATCAGTGTCAGGAATATTGTTTACTTCATTAGCCTCAAAACCAATTAAGGATTCAGCAATAATTTCATATTCAGGTAAAATAAAACCTGATAGGAATAGACTATTTCTGTCGAGGTTTTTAGAAATAAAGACTCTTTTAGTTGCTACTTTTTTTTTAATTCAGCTACAATTGAATCTGCAGCACCTTCTTCAGAATTAAAAGTAGATTGCAATCTTTTTAAAGATCCGTCTTCCTGACCAAGAGCAGTCCAAACTTCGTATTTCCCGTCAATTTTTTCAGCATAAACACCAAGTGGTAACTGGCAACCTCCGTTTAATTTATTTAAAACGCCTCTTTCGATATTGATGATAGATTTAACTTCTGCGTTATTCATTTGGGAGACAAACTTTCTAGTTTGTTCATCGTTTGCGCGGATTTGTAACCCTAAAACACCTTGTGCCGGCGCTGGGATAAAATCTTGTGGCTTTAAAACTTCAACTTGAAATTCGGAAAGTTCAATTTCTAATCTTGATACTCCAGCGTTGGCTAAAACAATGGCATCATAATTACCTTGTCTTAGTTTATCAATTCTAGTAGGTACATTACCCCTTAAGTCCTTGATTTCAATATCAGAGCGGAAAGTATTTAATAAAGCCTTTCTTCTTGCCGAAGAAGTTCCAACAATAGCTCCTTCTTTTAAAGCTAATTGTTTTGATGGATCGTAAGCATCTTTTTGAATAAGTAATATGTCCGAAGGATTTTCTCTATCAGATACAGCTACAATTTCCAACCCTTCAGGTTGATTAGTTTCTAAATCTTTATGCGAGTGAACGGCCAAATCAACTGATTCATTTAAAAGAGCCTCTTCAATTTCTTTGGTAAAGAATCCTTTACCTTCAAGCTTATCGAAACTTAGGTGTTGGATTTTATCTCCTTGGGTTTTGATAATGTTGATTTCAACCTCACAACCCATTTTTTCCAATTCACCTTTAACAAAATTAGCCTGCCATAATGCAAGGTCACTTCCTCTTGTTCCGATTTTTATCAATGCCATACGGTAAAGTTAATAAATCGAACATTGAACCAGTAATGAAATGAAACAATAAAGCGAAATATTTAAGCATGGGATTTAAATTGTTTTTATCTTTATGACGAACAGTTATTGGCATGAAAAGAGCATTAAACAGAGTTTTATTTTTTGGAGCGTTAATTAGCTTATTCGCTTTTGCCCCAACTACAGATAAAGTTTACGTAGGAGTAACGGTTAAGAAAACTATTAGCCAGGTGAAGGAGAACCTTTTTGAATTATCAATTGTAGTTGAGAATGGAGATAAAATTAATGGAATCGCCAAGTACGAAGCTAAACTTCCATTAACTGCTGATTTCGTTAAAGAGGTAAGTAGAGACAAATCTGTTAATTTCAAGATTGAAGGAAGAAAAGTAAAAATGATCTGGATGCATTTACAGAAAAATGAATCTTATGAGGCTGTTTTTCAGTTCAGATCTAAATTGAATATCAATAAATTAAGAATGACGGGTAAATTAATGGGACATGAAAATGGAGTAAAGGTTATGTTTCCTGATAATAGCTCTCTGAATGTTGTTAATGCTGAATAACAACTAGTTTTTGTTTTAGCATTTCATTTACCGAAAATTCTATTCCGCCCAAGCCTTCACCACTAAATCCTTGTCCGCCAAAAGGCATCCAATCAACTCTAAAAGCAGGATGGGTATTAATCATTACCGCAGCACAGTTTAGTTGTTCGCTAAAATTTATGGATTGGTTAATATTTTGTGTGTAGGCAGCTGATTGAAAAATGTAAGGGGAAGAATTAGCACGTTGAATAGCTTCTTGATCATCAGAATAAGAATAAACGCAAATTACTGGTCCGAATATTTCTTCTTGGGTGACTTTACTGGAATCACTGGGATTTAGAAGAATTGTAGGTTCGTAACATTGATTTTGTAATTTATTTCCTCCACAAATTAAAGTAGCCCCTTCGGTGATAGCTTCCTGAACCCAATCATCAATTCTATTCAAAGCAGCTTTAGAAATAATAGGTCCAATAGCTGTGGTTTCTTCTTTTTGATTACCTACTTTTTGTAATTGAGCTTGAGTGCTTAATTGCGCGACAAACGAATCTACAATACTTTCATGAACGTAAACCCGTTGAGCAGAAACACATACCTGTCCGGCATGATAAAACCCTGCTTTGGCAATTTGCGGAACAGCGTCGGCTAGCTTCGCATCTTCAGCTACAATTACTGGAGCATTTCCTCCATGTTCAAGCGCTATGGTTACACCAGGAGCCATCTTGGATTTGATCTTCCATCCAACCTTCGAAGAACCAATAAAGGAAATATAACCTAACTGAATACTTTGGGATAACTCAGCTGTTGTTTCATTGTCACATAATAGATAAGTGCACCATTCTTTTGGTAAACCAGCCTCATACAGTAAGTTAATCATCTTCTTACTCACCAATGGAGTAGTTAAAGCAGGTTTGTAAATTACTGGGCACCCAGCTGCAACGCAAGGTACAATTTGATGAATAGCTAAATTAATCGGGTGGTTAAACGCACTTATAGAAAGCACAACACCCATAGGTGATTTTTTTGTGAAAGCCAATTTATTACTGCTTACACTGTTTAAATCCATGGGAATCATTTCCCCTTTAATGTTTTGGATGGCTTGGATTCCCAATTTAACTCCGTTCAGCGCCCTTTTCATTTCAACAACAGAATCCGTAATAGGTTTTCCTCCCTCAGATAAACTTATTTGAATTAACTCTTCTTGATTGGCTTCCAGTAATTCATAGAATTTTTCAAGAATTTGAATTCTTTGTTCCTTCGGCAATCCATTTGGATTTGATTTATGAAGGTTAAAAGCAGCTTGAAGCTTTCGAAAAGCTTGTTCTTTTGATTCTAATTCAAGGTTAGAAATTACTTCTGAAGTAAATGGGTTAACAACGTCCAAATTTGTCATAGCCCTAAAAATAGAAAAGATCTGCGGGATCTACGAGATCCGCGAGCGAATTAATCAAGCAAACAAATCTCGGAAAACCTCCTCAATCTTTTTGGCCTTGAAAACTTTAATTCCTTTGATGTTTTTTAGCGCACTAAAGTCGTTGTATTCCGAAACATAAATAATTTCGAAACCAAGTTTAGCAGCTTCTGAAATTCTTGCCGATATTTTTTGAACTGGTCGAACTTCCCCAGAAAGTCCAACTTCCCCAGCAAAACAAACTTTACTAGAAATAGGAATATCTTCTCTGCTAGAAACAATGGCTGAAAGAATGGCTAAGTCAGATGCTGGATCTTCAATTTTAATTCCTCCAGTAATATTCAAGAAAACGTCTTCTAATCCTACTTTGAAACCGCATTTTTTCTCCAAAACAGCTAATAACATATTCATTCTGCGAGCATCAAATCCAGTGGCGGATCTTTGCGGAGTTCCATATGCAGCTCTGGAAACTAATGCCTGAGTTTCTATCATTAATGGTCTTACTCCTTCCAAATTGGCTGTAATGGCTATTCCACTTAAATCCTCTTCGCGAGCAGATATTAAGATTTTAGAAGGGTCGATAACTGGTTTTAAACCAGACTCTAACATCTCGTATATCCCTAGCTCATTTGTAGATCCAAAACGGTTTTTTATACTTCTTACAATTCTGTAGAAATGATTTCGATCTCCTTCAAATTGCAATACAGTATCAACCATGTGTTCCAAAACCTTTGGTCCGGCTAAACTACCCTCTTTATTTATATGACCAATAATGAACGTTGGCAGAGATAAGCTCTTCGAGAAAGCTAATATTTCAAAAGTACACTCTCTGATTTGAGAAACCGTTCCAGGTGCGGAATCGAGTTTGTCGGAATGTAAAGTTTGAATGGAATCTATGATTAATATATCTGGCTGAAGATTTTCAGCAGCTTTTCTAATAATAGTGGTATCTGTCTCAGTAAGGATGAAAATGTTATCGGTTGTTTCCGGTTTAACACGATCGGCACGAGTTTTTATTTGTTCATCGCTTTCCTCTCCAGAAACATATAAAACCTTGAATTGAGGGTTTAATAATGCTACTTGAAGCATCAGGGTAGATTTTCCAATTCCTGGTTCACCTCCAAAAAGAATTAGTGATCCTGGAATAGCTCCTCCACCTAAAACTCGATTTAATTCATGATCAGTAAAAACTAGTCTCTTTTGAGTTAAAGGGGAAACCTCACTTAAAGATTTAGCTTTTTTAGCGGTTCTACTTGAACCAGATGAAATAGAGGAAGAAGATTTTTCGGTAATGATTTCCTCTACAAATGAGTTCCAAGCACTACATTGAGGACATTTACCTAACCATTTAGCGGATTGATTACCACAACTTTGACAAACAAATGTGGTTTTCTTTTTTGCCAATTATAGCTCTTTTTGGAATTCATACCATTGAGTTCCACTTTCAGTTTCTCTTCTTAGAGACATGAACTCTTTTGATAAACTTTGAATGTCCCAGTCACCGTTGTAAACACTACCTCTACAAGGTTCTTCAGGTAAAGCAAGTGTTAAAACGCCATTTTTCAGGATGTATGCACCATATGCACATGTATCTAATTCGCCTGTCGGTTCATCGTTTTCATCAGCATCGGAAGCCATAACAGCAACTTTAGTATCAGTAAAAGACCATATATAATCAACATCTTCAGCTGGTTTACTTACTAGGTTCCAGTCACCTAATAGGTATTCTTTGTTCTGCTTGTTACAAGATGAAACAATTACTAATAAAACTAGAAATGATAATAAAACTGATAACTTTTTCATGGCTCTCTAAATTCCGTTGTGAATATACAAACAATTTAACTTTTACTAAAACTTTGAATCTTTGTTACAATATTGGTAGTTGAATAGCCTTCTAAAAAAGGAATAACTTCAACTATTCCGCCATACTCAATTACTTCTTTGGACCCAACAATTGTATCAATTGTGTAATCTCCACCTTTAACCAAAATATTTGGTTTTATGTTTGAAATTAAATTCATAGGTGTATCCTCATCAAAAACTATAACTAAATCAACAAACTCAAAGGCTGCTAACATTAAAGACCTTGATTCAGTAGAATTTATGGGTCTTGTGGGTCCTTTTAATCTATTTACAGATTCAGAGGAGTTTAATCCAATTACCAATTTCGAACCTAAATCTTTTGCCTTTGATAAGTAATCGATATGCCCTACATGCAGTATATCAAAACAACCGTTAGTGAATACCAAAGTGTCATTTCCTGATTTCCATTCCTCCACTTTTTTTAATGCTTGATCAAGTGAAAGTACTTTTGATTCGATTTTATCGTAGGAAGTCAATTACTTTATTTTATTAGTAGACGTTTCTGGGAATACAATGGTTGGCTTAAAGCTTTTTGCTTCTTCAAAATCCATGTGCGCGTATGAAATGATAATAATTATATCACCAACAGCAACTCTTCTTGCAGCGGGACCATTTAAGCAAATATTACCTGATCCTCTTTCTCCTTTAATAATGTAGGTTTCCAATCGCTCACCATTGTTAATGTTGACAATTTGAACCTTTTCACCTTCAATTACATTAGCTGCCTCCATGATATCCTCATCAATAGTAATACTACCAATGTAATTTAAGTCTGCTTCTGTAACAGTAACTCTATGGATTTTAGATTTTAATACCTCAACTAACATGCTGCAAAATTACAACTAAAATTTATCTATAGGAAACAATTAAAAAAAGGAACCCAAAAGAGTTCCTTTTTGTTGAGGTTGCGGACGGAATCGAACCGCCGTAGCAGGTTTTGCAGACCTGTGCCTAAGCCCCTCGGCCACGCAACCATTTTTAATTGCTCGCCAAAGATAATACAAATCCTTTATTGTTTGCAAAATTAAGACAAGGTTAATTTTAATAACGAAACTATTTCAGGATAGATTTTACAAATAGAGAACATCAATCAATTGAGAACAAATGATTACTTTTGTGTAGAATTATTCTAAATAAGGATATGATCCCAAGTAAAGACCAGGTTTTAGAGGCATTGAGTTCCGTTCAGGAACCAGATTTGAAAAAGAATATTGTAGAATTGAATTTAGTGGATGATTTAGTATTCACAGAAAATTCTGTTGCGTTCTCTGTCAAAGTTCACAATCCAGCACTTCACAACAGGAAGAAAATGGAAGAGGCTTGTGAGTTTGCAATTCACCGTTTTATTTCGAAAGAAATTAAAGTTAAGGCGGATATCATTCCGTTACCTCAAGATAGAGAGCCGGAACAAAGAAAGGTTCTACCAGGTGTGAAAAATATTATTGCGGTTTCATCAGGAAAAGGAGGTGTAGGTAAGTCTACAATTACCTCAAACTTAGCTGTTGGTTTGGCGCAACAAGGATATAGTGTTGGTTTAGTGGATGCTGATATTTACGGACCAAGTATGCCTTTGATGTTTGATGTGGCCAATGAAAAACCAACAACAATTGATGTTGATGGTAAAAACTACATTCAGCCAATCGAAAATCATGGGGTGAAAATGTTGTCTATTGGTTTCTTCGCGGACGCTAGTCAGGCAATTGTTTGGAGAGGACCAATGGCCAGTAAAGCTTTACGTCAAATGTTTATCGATACATACTGGGGAAGCTTAGATTATTTGTTGATTGATTTACCTCCAGGTACAGGGGATATCCACTTGAGTTTAGTTCAAACAGTTCCGGTAACGGGTGCTGTTGTAGTTTCTACTCCGCAAGGTATTGCCTTAGCAGATGCTAAGAAAGGGGTTGGGATGTTTCAATTAGAGAATATTAATGTTCCGGTTTTAGGAATAGTAGAGAATATGGCTTATTTCACACCAGCTGAATTGCCCGATAACAAATATTACATCTTCGGAAAAGAAGGAGGGATGCAGTTAGCTGAGCAATTAGGAGTGAAACTTTTAGGACAAATTCCTTTAGTTCAAAGCATTTGTGAAGCGGGTGAAGCTGGAAGACCAGCAATATTGCAGGAGACAACACCACAAGCTATTGCGTTAAAGGAAATGGTTAAAGAAGTTGAAAAAGCAACTGAGGTTAGAAATAAGACACAGGAACCAACTAAGTTGGTGAAAATGAATGGATAACAATTCGTTGAACTCAAAACGAAATTGAATGAAAAGAGAAGAGGTTTTATCTAAGGTAAATGTTGGTTTAGAGAAAGTTAGACCATTTTTACAATCGGATGGAGGTGATGTTAAAATCATTGATTTGTCGGATGATGGTGTTTTAACCTTGGAGTTTGTAGGGAACTGTAGTTCTTGCTCCATGAGTAACATGACTTTCAAAAGCGGAATTGAAGAAAATGTATTAAGAGAAGCGCCAGAGGTTAAGTTGGTACAGGTGACTAACCTTGCCTCCAACTAATTAAGTTGGCTAAAGCTTCGATAATTAGGGGATTAGTGTTAATTTTGCATCCTCAAAAACTAAACAAATAACTGGGTCTTTCTCTTTGAAAGGCTTTTTTGCTAAAAATATGTCACAAATTACAAGTGAAATTAGAGATGAGGTTACGATACTCTTCGCTGGAGATTCTGGGGATGGTATTCAGTTAACCGGGGGGCAGTTCACAGATACTGCAGCCTTAGTAGGGAACGATATTAGTACTTTCCCAAACTTCCCAGCAGAAATTAGAGCTCCTCAAGGAACTGTTGCTGGAGTTTCGGGATTCCAATTACATTTTGGTTCCATCGAATTATATACACCTGGTGATAAAGCTGATGTTCTTGTTGTAATGAATGCTGCAGCTTTAAAATCAAACCTTCAATCTTTAAAGAAGGGAGGGATTGTTATTGCTAACATCGCTGGTTTCGATAAAAAGAATTTAAGATTAGCAAAGTACGATGAAGGAGTTAACCCTTTAACTGATGGTACTTTAGATGGTTATAAAATTCATGAAGTTGATGTTACTAAAATCACTCGTGAAACGTTAAAGGAGTCTGGTTTAGGAACTAAGATTGTTGATCGTTCTAAAAACATGTTCGTACTTGGTTTCTTATACTGGATGTATAACAGAAAGTTGGACAACACAATTAAGTTCATTGAAACTAAGTTTGCTAAAAAGCCAGAATTAATTGAATCGAACATTGCGGTTTTAAAAGCAGGTTACCACTACGGTGATACTGCTGAAGCAATTGCATCAAGATTTGAAGTTAAGCCTGCAAATATCAAAGCAGGAACATATAGAAACATTATGGGTAACCAAGCTACGGCAATAGGATTAATTGCTGCTAGTCAGAAAACAGGTTTAGATCTTTTCTGCGGAACTTACCCAATTACTCCAGCGTCTGATATCTTACACTTTTTATCGAAGTACAAGAATTTCGGAGTTAAAACTTTCCAAGCAGAGGACGAGATTGCAGGTATTTCATCGGCAATTGGAGCTTCATTTGGAGGTTTGTTAGGAGTTACAACTTCATCTGGACCAGGTATTGCCTTAAAAGGAGAAGCAATTGGTTTAGCAAGTATCTTTGAATTACCTTTGGTTATCATCAATGTTCAAAGAGGAGGGCCTTCAACTGGTTTACCTACAAAAACTGAGCAAGCGGATTTGTTTCAAGCGATGTATGGAAGAAATGGAGAATCTCCTGTACCAGTAATTGCTGCACAGTCTCCTAAAGATTGTTTTGATGCTGCTTACGAAGCTTGTAGAATTGCAGTTGAGCATATGACTCCAGTTTTCTTATTAACTGATGGATACATAGCTAATGGTTCTGAGCCTTGGGAGGTACTAAATTCAAATGATCTTCCTGATATCGAAGTTAAGTTTGCTGAGCCTAGAGAGGCAGATGATCCAGCATTCTTGCCTTATAAAAGAAATGAAAAACTAGTTCGTCAATGGGCTGTTCCTGGAACAAAAGGATTAGCACACAGAATTGGAGGGTTAGAAAAAGATTTCGAAACTGGTAATGTTTCTTACGACCCTGATAACCATGAAAAAATGGTTAAGGTTCGTCAGGCAAAAGTTGATGAAATCGCTAACTATATCCCAGAGCAAACTATTGACACAGGAGCCGATTCAGGTGATGTATTATTATTGAGCTGGGGTTCAACTTACGGAGCTGTTAAAACAGCAACTAAGCAGTTAATGGAAGAAGGATTGAGCATTTCTCATGCTCATGTTAAATATTTAAATCCTCTGCCTAAAAACTTAGGAGAGCTTATTAAGAAGTTCGATAAAGTAATTATGCCAGAAATGAATAACGGACAGTTTATTAAGATCGTTCGTGAGAAGTATTTGGTTGATGCAAAAGGGTTAAACAAGATCAAAGGATTGCCATTCGCAACCGATGAGATTGTAAGTTTTGTAAAAGAGGAATTAGCTTAAAAGTTTGAGTGATGGCAGAAGTAAAAGCAAAAAAAATAACAGCTAAAGATTACGCTTCAGATCAGGATGTAAAATGGTGTCCTGGTTGTGGAGATTACTCGATATTAAAGCAAGTTCAAAGCGTTTGTGCTGAGCTTGAGTTGGTAAATGATGAAACAGTATTTATTTCAGGAATCGGGTGTTCATCACGTTTCCCATACTACATGGAAACTTACGGAATGCACTCTATTCACGGAAGAGGACCAGCATTTGTTACTGGTTTAAAAACTTCACGTCCTGATTTAAATGTATGGATGATTACTGGAGATGGAGATTCACTTTCTATTGGAGGTAACCACTTCATTCACTTATTAAGAAGAAACATTGATGTAAATGTTCTTTTATTCAATAACCAGATTTATGGTTTAACTAAAGGGCAATACTCACCAACTTCGGAGAAAGGAAAGGTGACAAAATCAACTCCATTTGGATCGATTGATCACCCTTTTAACCCATTAGCGCTTGCTCAAGGAGCTGATGCTACTTTTATTGCAAGAACAATGGATAGAGATCCTAAGCATATGCGCCCGATTTTATTGGAAGCGTCAAAGCATAAAGGAACTTCATTGGTTGAGATTTATCAAAACTGTAACATCTTTAATGATGGTGCATTCTTCGCATTTACAGAAAAGGATTCGAAGCCTGATAACACAATTTTTATTGAGCACGGTCAGCCATTAGTTTTTGGTAAAGAGAATGATAAAGCGATTGTTTTAGATGGATTTGAACCAAAAGTTGTAAACGTTGCAGATGTTGCTGAATCTGATTTATGGGTGCATGATAAATATGATAGAGTTAAAGCTTCGATCTTAGTAAGATTCTTTGATGACCCAAGAGAAGAAGGAGGTTTGCCAAGACCATTCGGAATCTTTTATCAGGAAGATCGTCCAGTATACGAAGAAGGAGTTCAAGCACAAGTTGAAAGACATGTTGAAGCAAAGGGAGAGCCTAATTTAGATGCCTTATTAGAGGGGCCAAATACATGGACTATTAAGTGAAAATCTTTTAAGATAAATGAAAGCCGGTATCAATTGATATCGGCTTTTTTGTTTTAAGTTCAATTGGCCCGACTTTTGTTCATAACCTTCGCCGTTTGTAAGCGATTTTGTGGATTATAGTTTTTATTTTTGAGGGCTGCTATAAGCAAATGTGGAATAAAGTATCACATATTATTCTTAGGAAGCGAGTTTGGGTAATCGGGTTTCTAATTGCTATAACAGCTTTCTTGGCTACAAACCTTAGGTATAATAAGGTTTCTTACGATTTAACAAGATTATTACCTGTTGGAGATTCTACCTCTGTTGTATTCAGAGAATTCAAAAAAACTTTTGGAGCTAACGATAATGTTTACTTAGTTTCTACCGAAGATCCTGAATTATACAAGTTAGAGAACTTTCAGAAGTACTATGATTTTTCTGTCCAATTGTATGAGGAGCCAGCTGTTGATAGTGTGTTTTCTATTGCCAATTTTGGGTATTTAAAACTAGATAAGGAATCCAGTGCATTTAAGTTACAAAAAGGGTTAGACCAAAAACCAGCTACTCAAGCGCAAGTTGATTCTGTAAGAGAGGTATTATATAATCAGCCTTTTTATGAAAGGATTTTGTATTTGCCAGATGATGATATCTCGGTAATCGCAATTTCTTTTAATGCAGATTCAATGGCTACCCCAAGAAGGAATAAATATGTTCTTTCAGTAACTAATAAATTTGAAGAGTTTTCGGAAAATACGGGAATAGAGTTCCAACATTCTGGAATGCCATATATAAGGGCGAAACTAAGCTCTCAAGTACGAGATGAAATCCTTTTATTTATTGGTTTAGCATTCTTGCTTACAGCTTTATTACTCTATTTTTTCCTTAGAGCTCCAAGGGCAGTTTTTGTCTCTTTATTAGTAGTTAGTGTTGGAGTTATATGGCTTTTTGGTTCACTTGGGTTTTTAAATAGGTTAGCTGATTTTGGATGGTTTGGAACGCTTGAGTTTAACATTAATATTCTTACAAGTTTAGTTCCTCCATTGGTAATTGTAATAGGGATTCCTAACTGTATTTTCTTAATCAATAAGTACTTTGATGAATACAGAGATCACAAAAATCAAGCCTTAGCCCTTAAACGTGTAATTCAAAAAATTGGGGGAGCTACCTTCATGACAAACGTTACTACGGCAAGTGGTTTTGCTACGTTTGTTTTTGCATCAAGTGATATTTTAAAAGAATTTGGTATTGTTGCTTCTATTAGTATTATGGGAGTTTTCTTCCTGTCTATTTTATTACTTCCAATAATCTACAGCTACTTATCACCACCATCTCAAAAGCATTATAAGCACCTAGATTATAAATGGACAAACGCTTTAATCGAATGGTTTGTTAATGTTTGTACCAACTACAGAGGAACTGTTTATGTTATCATGATATTCATAGCTGGGACGGCAGGTTTTGGATTAAGTCAGTTGGATAATGACGCATTGGTTGTAGACGATATGCCAGAGGATCACCCAGTAATGGTTGATTTGAAGTATTATGAAAATAAGTTTGATGGAGTTGTTCCTTTTGAAATCATTCTTAGGGCTGGAGTTGGAGAGAAATTAACTTTTAAAGCCTCAGATTCAATTCCAAAAAAGGAATTCCAAGAACTACCTTTTGTAAAGTATATATCTCATAAGGATAGTGGAGTTCATGTTGTTGTGACTAATCAAAATGGTTTGTTTATTGATGAAATTCAATCGTTTTGTGAAAGCAATAATATTAAAGCAGAATTAACTTCAAGAGAAAAAATAAAAGGGAAAGTCTTAAAACCAAGGACGCTTCAAAAGGTGCAGAAACTTTATGATCTACTAGAAACTTATCCTGAATTCTCGAGGCCTTTATCATTATTAGATATTCTTAAATACAGTAAACAAGCGCTTTGGGGCGGAGAGAAAAAAGAATTCACGTTGCCAACCAAAGTTGAGTTAGCGCTAATTAATAAATATGCTTCAAAGGCCAAAGATTCTTCTGGAGATATGCTTAAGGCTTTTATCTCAGAGGATCGCAGTCAGTTAAGAATAAGCTTCCAAATGAAAGATGTTGGAACAAACAGGACGAAGGCTTTAATGAAAGAGCTTTCTCCAAAGATTGAGAAGATTTTCAAGTCCAATAAGTTCAGTTATTCCTTTACAGGAATTGGAGTAATTGTAGCGAAAGGAGTAGAGACTTTGATTAGTAACCTGATTATGTCGTTAGCCCTAACTGTACTTATTATCTCAGTATTAATGGGTATTATGTTTAAGAATATAAGAATGGTTTTAATTAGTTTACTCCCGAACATTCTACCATTGTTCATTACCGCTGCCATAATGGGATATTTTGGAATTAATTTAAAACCTTCAACAATCCTAGTATTTAGTATCGCTTTTGGTATTTCCATTGATGATACGATTCACTTTCTGGTTAAATACAGGCAAGAGCTAGCAGCAAATAATGGAGCTATTAAAAAATCGGTACTTAAGGCGCTGAGAGAGACAGGTTTAAGTATGTTTTATACTTCGGTAGTTTTATTCTTTGGATTTGGAATATTTGTAGCCTCTGAATTTGGAGGTACAGTAGCCCTTGGAGTCCTTGTAGCATTAACGCTACTTGTTGCCATCTTATCAAATATAATTTTATTACCTTGCTTACTGTTAACGCTCGATAAGTTGATTACTATTAAGGCCGAAAAGGCAGAGCAAAACTAATCTTATGAAGGGAATAATATTAGCCGGAGGTTCTGGAACTAGATTACATCCTCTAACATTAGCTGTTAGTAAACAGTTAATGCCAGTTTACGATAAACCAATGATTTATTATCCATTGTCTACTTTACTGTTAGCAGGCATAAATGAGATATTAATCATCACTACTCCTCATGATCAGGCTGCTTTTAAGAAGCTTTTAGGAGACGGAAGTAGAATCGGATGTAAATTCGAATATGTTATTCAACATGAGCCAAATGGTTTAGCACAGGCATTTGTTTTAGGAGAGGAATTTATTGGAGATGATAATGTTGCACTTGTTTTGGGTGATAATATCTTTTACGGTTCAGGAATGTCTAGCCTATTACAATCTAATAATGCTCCTGATGGAGGTGTTGTTTACGCATATCATGTTTCAGATCCTGAAAGGTATGGTGTTGTAGAATTTGATGATAATATGAATGCGGTTTCAATAGAAGAAAAGCCAGAGGTACCAAAATCAAACTACGCAGTACCAGGTCTTTATTTCTACGATAATGATGTTGTAGAAATTGCTAAAAACATCAAGCCATCTCCTAGGGGAGAGTTTGAAATTACTGATATAAATGCCGAGTACCTTAGAAGAGGTAAATTAAAGGTTTCCGTTTTAAATAGAGGAACTGCTTGGTTGGATACTGGGACATTTGCGAGCTTAATGCAGGCTGGACAATATGTTCAGGTTATTGAAGAAAGACAGGGTCTTAAAATAGGGTGTATCGAAGAGATTGCTTACAGAATGGGATTCATTAATAAAGAACAATTAGTTGAACTTGCACAGCCACTTAAAAAGAGTGGTTATGGAGTTTACATGGAAAACGTAGTTAAGTAAAATGACTAGAATTTTAGTTACTGGAGGAGCAGGGTTTATTGGAAGTGTTTTAGCGGAAAAATTAGCTTCAAATAAGGATAATTATGTGGTGATTGTTGATGATTTATCAACTGGTAGTGCCGACAAGTTACCACACCATTTACCAAAAGAAAATTGGCGTTTTGTAAAAGCTGATGTAAACGAATACAGAGAGATTGCTGAGATTATGCTTGGTAAAAAATTCGATTATGTATTCCATTATGCTGCTTTAGTTGGTGTTCAAAGAACGCAAGATAATCCTGTTAAGGTTTTAAAGGATATTGAAGGATTCAAGCATATCTTAAACCTTTGTAAAAGTACTGGAGTGAAAAGAGTTTTCTTTTCTTCTTCTTCAGAAGTTTATGGAGAGCCTGTTGAATTACCGCAGCATGAGCAAACTACTCCACTAAACTCTAAAGTTCCATACGCGGTTGTAAAAAATATTGGTGAGGCATTCTTAAGATCTTACCAACAAGAGTTTGGATTGGATTATACAATCTTTAGATTCTTTAATACTTACGGACCAAAACAAAGTGATGATTTCGTAATGTCGAAGTTCCTTTACAAAGCTTTAAAAGGAGAAGATATTACTATTTACGGTGATGGTTCTCAAACAAGAACTTTCTGTTTCTGTGACGATAATGTTGATGCTTGTTTAAAAGCTTTCTATGATAACAAAGTAGTAAATGACGTTATTAATATCGGAGGAGAGCAAGAAATTCGCATCATCGATTTAGCTCAAAAAATTATCGATGCAACGAATAGCAAGTCTAAAATCGTTCATTTACCACCATTAAAAGATGGTGACATGACTAGAAGATGTCCGGATAATACTAAAATGAGAGTTTTATTAGGGCGTGATTTGATTTCTATTGATGAAGGAATCAAAAAGCTTTTGGCTAGTCCACAGTTTCAATTAAAGGATTAAGAGCGTTTTGAATATTTTAGGTTTCCAGGAGATCATCCCGTTAGTTCAACAAGAAATTGCAGAGACTAAATATGAAGGGTCACCTGCTGAATTATATAATCCAATGAATTATATATTGCAGCTAGGTGGTAAAAGATTACGCCCGGTTACCGCACTTTTAGCAGCTCAGTTATTTAACTGTGATTTGCAATCCGCTATGCCTGCAGCTAAAGCTGTTGAGGTATTTCATAATTTCACTTTGGTTCATGACGATATCATGGATAAAGCACCTCTAAGAAGAGGTAAGGCTACCGTTCATGAAAAGTGGGATGATAACATTGCGATTCTTTCTGGAGATACTTTGTTAATTGAAGTTTACAATCATTTCTTAGAGGGTGGATATACCAATCTCGCTGATATCTTAAAAGTATTCAATCAAACCGCTATCGAAGTTTGCGAAGGCCAGCAGTTGGATATGAACTTCGAAACACGCGATGATGTTACAATTGATGAGTACATCAATATGATCCGATTAAAAACTTCGGTTCTAGTTGGAGGTGCTTTCAAGATAGGAGCATTAGTCGCAAAGGCTTCTGATAATGAAGCGGATTTAATTTACGATTTCGGAGTAAATCTTGGAATAGCATTTCAATTACAGGATGATTACCTAGATTGTTTTGGAGATCCTGAAAAATTTGGAAAACAAGTTGGAGGAGATATCATCTCTAACAAAAAAACATTTATGATGCTTAAGGCTTTGGAGTTAGATAACTCTGGCGAATTACAGTCATGGGTGGATAAATTAGAATTCTCTAACGAGGAAAAAGTAGAAGCTGTCAAGACTATTTACAAAAACTTAAAAGTAGATGAGTTGGCTTTCCAGTTAATGGACGATTTCTACCAAAAGTCTTTAACTAGCTTAAACCAAATAGAAGCTTCTAAAGAGTCAAAAGACAAAATTATAGAGTTTGCTCAAGCCTTAATGAAAAGATCCTCCTAATGGCTTTAATCGAAGTTAAGGACGCCTCTTTATATCTCAGTCAAGAACATTATTTCTCAAAACTTAAAGCTCAGCTTTCTAAAGATTTAAATGATGTTGATTTCGATGACGAATTGGACAGAATTGATTTATCCAATTCATCTGATTTACCTGATTTAGTTAGAAGGTTCTTAAATCAGATTTTCTCTACCAACGCCGAGCAATTTTTCCAACTCATGTACCGGATAGATATTCCAGATGCAGATATGAGAACTATGGTACTAGGATCAGGATTAGATTTTGATGGACTAGCAGATTTAGTACTTAAAAGAGAGTTACTTAAGTTATTGTTTAGAGAGAAGTATTCTGGGTAAAAAAGCTTGTTACAATCTTATTTCTACTCCTTCGGATACTCAATCGCATCCAACTCCTTCATCACAGCCTCTTTGATGCCTTTGTAAGTCTCAAGATTTGCTTTTTTAATCGGTTCTGCCTTTGGTAATTTCTGGCGATATGGATCAACTTGTTTTCCGTTTTTCCAGAAGCGGTAACAAACATGCGGTCCAGTTGCTAATCCCGTAGAACCAACAAATCCAATTACATCTCCTTGGTTAACTCTAACACCTGGTCGGATTCCTCTTTTAATTTTACTCATATGTAGGTACTGAGTAGTGTAAACTGAGTTATGCTTTACTTTAACGTAGTTTCCATTGTATTTACTGTATCTGGCGTGTGTTACAACTCCGTTTGCGGTTGAGTAAATTGGCGTCCCTTTTGGTGCTGCATAATCGGTTCCTAAATGCGGTTTGTTGCGCTTTTGAACTGGATGATAGCGCTTCATTGTGAATCTTGAAGATATTCTGGAGAACTTAACAGGGGCTTTTAAGAACTGGCGTCTTAAACCTCTGTTGTCTTGGTCGTAATATCCAGCATGTCCGTCCTGACTAAATTGAATGGCGTAATAAGGTTTTTTGAAATGTTCGAAGTATGCGGCCTTAATTCTTTTAATGTCAATACTCTCTCCATCTACTACAGTTTCTTCGTAAATCACTTTAAATCGGTCTCCCTTTTGAATATGGTAGAAATCGATACTCCATGCATAAACCTCAGATAGAGTAATGGCTAAAGCAGGGTTGTAACCTTGGTTTTCCAACGTCATGTATAAAGAACTATTAATAACACCAGAGGCAGTTTTAGTTACGATTTCAACGGGCTTTTTATCGCGGTAAATCTTTAACGAATCTCTTAAATCGTAAACCACATAGTTTACTCTATCTATTTCATAAACTAGGATTTGCGCTTCTTCGGTAGAATCCTTTTTCTCAAAAACAGTATAGTGTCTTCCAGCTCTTAATCTTCTAACATCAAAATGCTCTTTCCCTTCGGTAGCCATGCGATTCATCATAGCATAGCTGATTCCATGACTAGTTACTAAATCGCTAAAGAATTGATTCTTTTTCACTTCATCCCCAACCACTTTAAATGAGTCTACTGGAAATCCGTAAAGCATTTGAGGTTCCTTAACTTCTACAGAATCCACTTTATCAGGATTGTCGTTTATTGCTTCAGAAACTTTATCGTTATCCCCACATGAAAACAGGGCTAAAATGGAAAGGATTACTACTATTACCGAATAGATTGCGCGCATACTTCAAAGCTACGGGAAAGGAGCTTTGAGGATTCGCCAAACCACGAATAGAAATTAACGATTGGACGTTTATTTCGCCCACAGACTGCACAGACTTTCTCAGAATTATACTTTTTGTAAGGTCGAAGATATTCGACCACTACTATTTTCGTAGTGGCCGATTATTATCGGCCAAAAGTCATTTCGTAAAAAGTCTGTGAAAGTCTGTGCAGTCTGTGGGAGAAAAACTTAAAAATTCCTTCCTAAAGCAATTGAAAGAGATCTTTTCGCTTGATTAAGCAAACTCAAATGAACCAATAAATCATTGATTTCTTCAGTGAATTCGTTGGACTCTAACTTGGCGTTGATTTCGTTGATTTGCAGGCGAACTTTTGCCAACTTCAATCGGTTTAAAGCAACAGTTATTGCTAATCGAATTTTATCGCCTTCTGTGGTAACGAAGATGGAGTGTTTTTTCCAATCGTTTAGCGTGTGTCGTTCCTCGGTTATTTCGATAACCTGCTTTACCAATTCAGCTTCAGCACTACTTAGGAAGAACTTCTCAGTAGGGATTTCTCCTTCTTCAAATTTGTTCTTAAATGTGTCCCAAATAGATTGGTGCGTTGGATTATCAAAGTTAATATCATCGTGAACTATGTCCTCAATAACATACTGGGCAACGGTGATTAATATTGTTTTTTCAGGATTTTCAACTCCTTCCTCAATCTCGTTTTCGTAGTTCGGATTGTCTACTACAATTTCGAAATGTCCATACTTTAAGAGCAATCTTAACAAATAAGCCTCCTGAGGATCGTTTGGAAAAGTAGGTGCTTTCGGCTCAATCTTTTTAGGAAGCGGACTTTGTTGTCCAATTACATCACGATATTCTGGCGGAATATAATCCGGTGGCGGAATTCCAAAATCTGGTTCTGGTGGTTGGGGAGTTGGGTTTGACTTTTGCTCTTTTTCAAAATTTGAGCGTCGGTTTTTATTCAACTCGTTCACCAAAGTTTGCTCCTCAATTCCTAATAGTTTAGCAGCTTCTTGCGTATAAACCGAACGAATAATCATGTCTGGAATTAAGGCAATCGATTGAACAACATCCTTAATTAATCCAGCTCTTTTAATAGGATCGTTACCCGCATCTTTTAAAAGGATAGAGGTTTTAAAGTTGATAAAATCCTGTTGATTTTCTTGGATGTATTCTTCTAATTCAGCGCTTGTATTTGCTCTGGCAAAACTATCTGGATCCTCACCATCAGGGAACGTTACAACTTTAACGTTCATTCCTTCTTTCAGAATCAAATCAATCCCTCTAAATGATGCTTTAATCCCAGCGGCATCACCATCATAAAGAACGGTAATGTTAGGCGTGAAACGACGAACTAACTTAATCTGACCAGGGGTTAAAGAGGTACCACTGGAAGCAACAACATTTTCAATCCCTTTTTGGTGGAAGGAAATAACATCAGTATATCCTTCAACTAAAAAACAATTGTCTAGTTGAATCATGGAGCGCTTTGCCAAATGCAAACCATAAAGCACATCACTTTTGTGGTAAATATCCGTCTCAGGAGAGTTAAGATATTTAGCAGCCTTTTTATTGGTTTGAAGAATACGAGCACCAAAACCAATGGCTCTACCGGATAAATTGTGAATCGGGAAAATTACTCTTCCTCGGAATCTATCGTATGTTCTATCATTTTTCTCAGAAGTAAGTCCGGAGTCGATTAAAACCTCTTTTTTATATCCTTTATCAAGCGCAATTTTGGTGAAGTGGTTAGGTTCTTCAAAAGAGTAACCTAATCCAAACTTTTCCAGCATTTCATCGGAAATCCCTCTTGACTTAAAGTACCCTAAACCAACCGATTTACCTTCGTCGGTTTCGAACATGTTTTTAATAAACTGCTCTTTAGCGAACTGAGTAACTAAGAAAAGTGATTCCCTTTTATCTTGTTTTTGCTTTTCCTCAGGCGTAACTTCCTTTTCCTCAACCTCAATGTTATATTTTTTCGCAAGGTATTTTAAGGCTTCGGGGTAGGACATTTGCTCATGCTCCATTACAAAGTTCACGGCATTACCAGAAGCGCCGCAACCGAAACATTTGTATATCCCTTTAGCTGGAGAAACAGTAAAAGAAGGTGTTTTTTCGTTGTGAAACGGACAACATCCCAATAGGTTAACCCCTCGTTTTTTTAAGGCAACAAAATCTCCAACAACCTCCTCAACGCGAGATTCTTCGATGATTTTATCTACGGTTTCCTTTGGGATCATTTCGAGCTATTACTTGATGTTGATTATCTAGTAAGAATTTTCATTTCTTTCCCGATTTCCATTCCGAAATCACGAATCTTTTTAGCTACTGTATTCTCTCCAGTTGATCTTTCTAATGAATCAGCTAAGGTCATTAACGTTTGGAAGTGGTAGTACTTCATTTCATCTACCATCATTTCCTTCGTCCATAAATCCACTCTTTTAGCCACTTTTTCTTTTCCGTCCCAAACAGAAATCATCAGGGCTTTTATCTCTTCCTCAGATACACCACCACCTTCTGAAGCAGTCCATTCTAACTTCTCAGGAATGTGATTTTCATCCAACGTAACAGTGAATTTTATCTCTTTCTTATCGCTCATGATTTACGGATTGTATTTTGATCCTTTAAAAATACTAGTAAAATCCGTATTTGTCATTAATTCAGGCAAGCTAACTTCAGGATTTTGTTCCATAAAGTCTCTTACAATTCTATATCCAATAAAAATTCCAGCTCTTCCAGGCGAATCTCTTTCCATAGAAGAAACAAAAGGACCATGCTGCAAGAATTTTTTGTAGGTATGGTAATCCTTAGAGAATAAGAAGTTTTTCATAGTTAAATGCTTCCAGAAAGATTGCTCATGACTGTAACACCAAACCATTTGTTTAGTGGTAAATTGGAATCTTGTAGAATCCATCATGGTTGGCATCATGGACTCGAGGAGGTATTCTATTTTACCCAATCCAATCATTGTTTCAAGCATATTATCCCCTTTTAGGTAGGGTGCAAATCTTTGCTTTGCAAATTCTCTCATAACAACTGGCGCAAGGAATTTGGTTTCATGATTTTTAGAGATGTATTGAGGGATTTGTAATTGTCCATAAGGCGAATAATCTTTCCCGTAAAACAGGTCTATTCCAATTAATATTGCTTCTGGGTTAATTACAATTGGCTCTTCATAATTTAAACCTGAGATGTAAGTGTAAACAGGTGGGATAGAATCTTCCGGGAAGTAGTAATTGTAATGAGAAAAAGCTTCATTTAAATCCGTTTTAATGACAGAATAATCACCAATTCTATCATTCCAATCATTGTAAAGCTTGATGTTTAAATCGTTGTTGAGGTATTGATTTAATTGCATCAGTTTGGCAGGGTCTTTGTAATTACCGTTGATGAAAACAGGATATTTATGCGCTAAGCTATCAAGCGAAGTGGTTAAATCACCCGTTTTTACATTAAATAAATCTTGCTCATAATGTCGGAAATCCAGATTAACCTTGGAGTTTGAGGTATCTACGATTAATTTCGGCTCAGAGCAGCCAAAAATTATAATTGTAAATAAAAACAAAAAAAGGACGTTCTTCATAAACTATCAATTGCTTTACTTAATTTCGTAAAGTTAGCTGGTGAATCAAAATATATTGTTAACCAGATTAACTTTGTTTGAAAAGCGATATTTTAATAAACATGATTATGAAAAAAATTATTGCCTCATTATTTGCTTTAGTTTTAGCATTAAACACATTTGGTCAGGATGCGTCAGCAGGACCAGAATTTAGAAAACACAGATTCGGATTAATAGGAACTCCTGGAGTTTCATACCTTGGAGTTAATAAGCCAGGAAGTCAAAATAGAGGGCTTGGTTACCACATTGCTGGAGGTTTAAATTATGAGTATTCTTTTAGTAGAAGTGTTGCAATTACTACTGGTTTATTGTTTGCACAAACAACTGGGAAAGTTGAATACTTGGATTCTTTAGGATTGAATTACAAAAGGACTGATCAGGGGATGACAACTGATGAAAAAGCGTACAGAATTCATGAAAGAAACTACGTTTTCAATTCAATTGATATTCCTTTGAAGTTTAAGTTTAGAACTCCAGAGATTGGATACATGACTTACTACGGAGAGTTTGGTACAACAGCTAATATTCTTACAAGTGCATGGGCAAGAAAGAATTTAGTTACTCAAAATTTAGGAGACGGTAAGACGACTTTATCTGAAAATGAATCGAGTCTTGATGCAGGAGATGAAACAAGATTTTTCCGAATGGGAGTTAATTTTGGTGCTGGTGTAGAATGGAATGTTGCAGGAAATACATCGTTATTAATTGGTTTAAACGGAAACCTAGCTTACACGAATATTTTAAAGAAAGAGTCTGCTTCAATTGTATATGATAGTGGAACTACTTTTAAAAGAGCAACTAACTTGAACTACATTGCTTTAATGTTAGGAGTTCAGTTTTAAAGAGAATCGAGAAGAGAGAATCGAGAAGAGAGTAGGGAGACTTACTCTCTTTTTTTGTGCGCTAAACTCAATTCTCCCTTCTCGATTCTCTCTTCTCACTTCTTCAAATTATCTTTGTCTTATGAAAATTGCAGTTGCTCAATTGAATTTCCATGTTGGGAATTTCGAATCCAATACTCAGAAAATTATTGCTAGTATAAATGAAGCCAAATCTCAAGGAGCAGAATTGGTTGTTTTTTCAGAGTTAGCTATCTGTGGATACCCACCTCGTGACTTTTTAGAGTTTAATGATTTTATTCAAACTTGCTTGGAGAGTATTGATAAAGTAGCTGCTGAGACTGAAGGAATAACAGCCATAGTTGGTAGCCCAAGTAAAAATGAAACAGGTCACGGGAAGCCGCTTTTTAATTCAGCTTTTGTTTTAGCTGAGGGGAAAGTTCAGCAAATTATTCATAAAACACTTTTACCTACCTACGACATCTTTGATGAGTATAGGTATTTTGAACCTAACAGAGAATTTGAAGTTGTAGAAATTGCAGGGAAAAAGGTAGGAATTGCCATTTGTGAAGATTTATGGAACGTTGGAGATAATCCTTTATATACCAAAACACCAGCTATTGAATTAAAAGATAAAGGAGCCGAATTAATTGTGAATATCGCTGCCTCTCCATTCTCCTATCAGCAAGATGAGGAAAGGAAAGAAGTACTAAAAGAAAATGCTCAAAAAACTGATTTACCAATAGTTTATTGTAATCATGTTGGTGCGCAAACTGAACTGATTTTCGATGGAGGTTCGTTTTTTATGGACGCTTCAGGAGATGTTGCCTCTCAAGAAAATTTCTTTGAGGAAAAGTTATTGATTTCAGAGTTGAAAGGTAAAGAATTTTCAAGCGGAGAATCTCAAACGGGGACTAAAATTGAATTAATCCATGACGCATTAGTTATGGGAATCAAGGATTATTTTAAAAAGTTAGGTTTCAAAAAGGCCATTGTTGGATTAAGTGGAGGGATTGATTCTGCCGTTACTTTTGCCCTAGCTGCAAGAGCTTTAGGATCTGAAAATGTTTACGGGATTTTAATGCCATCTCAATATTCTTCCGATCACTCGGTTGATGATGCTAAACAGTTAGCCGAAAACATAGGTGCTCCATATGAGGTTGTTGCGATCAAAGATATTTACGAGGCTTACGATGAAAAGCTTAAACCAATTTTTAAGGATTTACCTTTTGGATTAGCAGAAGAAAATCTACAAGCTAGAACTAGAGGGGTAGTGGTAATGGCTATTTCCAATAAGTTCGGACATATCGTTTTAAACACTTCTAATAAAAGTGAAGCGGCTGTTGGATACGGAACATTATACGGAGATATGTGTGGAGGTTTAGCTGTATTGGGAGATGTTTATAAAACAGAGGTTTTCGACCTAGCTAGGTACATTAATAAAGATGAAGAGGTAATTCCTGTTAATTCGATAACTAAACCACCATCAGCAGAGTTAAGACCGGATCAAAAGGACTCGGACTCTCTTCCTGATTATGATGTCTTAGATAAAGTTTTATTCGAGTACATTGAAAATAGGAAAGGACCAAGAGAACTGGTTGCAATGGGAATTGATGAAGCATTGGTTAACAGAGTGCTTAAAATGGTTAATATTAATGAATATAAGCGTTACCAAACACCTCCAATTTTAAGAGTAAGTCACAAAGCTTTTGGAATGGGAAGAAGGCTTCCTATTGTTGCAAAATATTTGTCTTAATGAGAGGTAGAATAGTTCCAATATTACTATTTGGCTTTATCCATTTAGTCTTTATAATTGGGATAGTTTACCCTAAATGGGGTTGGTTTTCACTGATAGGTTTAATTCCCCTTCTTGGGTATTCTCAGTTCAGCAAAAATGAAATCAATTATAGTTTGAAAGAACATTTGATTTCGATTATTCTGTTTTTTGTGGGCTTTTTTATCACAAAAGTAATTGTGGTTTTTGGAGGAGTTTCTACAGTTTATGGTTCTGCGATTACAGGAGCGCTATTTGCTTTTACCAAGATTAAGTATCTCCCAAACTTATCAGCTTTAATTTACGCAGGTTCCTTTGCTGCGATGCTTTTTGGTAAACCATTTAGTGATGTATGGGTAGTTGTATCAATTTGTTTGATTGGAGGGTCGATGTTCCATTTATTGAAGGATAACTTTAATGGGTTAGGGGGTAAGCTAGGTTCTATTGGTTTCGGAGCTTTGATTGTTCCTTTGATTATTTTAGAATCATATTATTTCCCCATAGGCTCAATAAAATTAGGATTTAGCACAAAGTATCAAACCGATAATTCAATTCGATTCTTTTTGATTTCTGTTGGGTCCTTGTTAGTGACAACTCTTGTTTATAAAATTCACAACTCTACAAAATGGAACGCTATTGCGGCTTCCTCTTTAGTTACAATTTTCACACTTTTAATTTTGGAGTTTATAGGAATGAATCTTCCTTCTTTGGCAGGTGCAGTATTTGGAGCATCCTTTGTAGGAATGTCATCAAAGGAAGTGTTGAAATTCCCGTTCTTAATTGTTAGTGCAGTTGTATTTGGTTTCGGCTTTTACTTAATGTACAGGTATCTTCAAGGGTTCGGCGGAACACTTGGAACAATTGCATGTTTAAGTTGTTTAACGGGTGTTTTAATTCAGAAAGCTTTCCAGAGCAAGTCTGTAAGAGTCTAATCCAAAACCTAAAATCACTCCTTTACAAACTGGGGAAATATATGAATGGTGTCTAAACTCCTCTCTTTGGTGTGTGTTCGAAATATGTACTTCAATTACTGGAGTTTCAATACCTGCAATGGCATCTCTTAAAGCAACAGAAGTATGAGTATATGCTCCAGCATTAATCACAATTCCATCGTAACTGAATCCCACTTTGTGAATTTTATCAATTAATTCACCTTCTACATTGCTCTGGAAATATTCTAAATCTAATGAACTAAATTTCGATTTTAATTCTCCGAAATAATCCTCGAAAGTAGTTGAACCATAAACTTCAGGTTCGCGCTTTCCTAATAGATTTAAGTTGGGTCCGTTGATGATTAGAATTTTCATATTTGCTAAAATATATAATAACTCACACAGATTAATATGATTAATACGATTAATTAAGTCTCAAAACATAATAATTGAGTTAATCTGTGTGAGTAAATTTTACTCTTTGTTTTTCGAATCGATATTGATTGTCACTGGCCCGTCGTTGATTAATGATACCTTCATGTCAGCGCCGAAAACTCCAGTTTGAATAGTTTTGCCTGTTTTTTGAGAAAGTTCAGCTACAAACTGATCACACATTTCTTTAGCGAAATTAGGTTCTCCCGATCGAGTGAAACTTGGTCGGTTACCTTTTTTCGTACTTGCGAATAATGTAAACTGACTAACAACCAAAACTTCTCCATCAACATCTATTAAACTCCGATTCATTGGAGCTTTGTCATCAGGGAAAATTCTAAGCTTACTTATTTTTGCAGTTAGCCATTCAATATCTTTAGCTGTATCCTCGTCCTCAATTCCAAGTAAAACAAGTAAGCCTTTTTGAATTTCACCAACAATACATCCATCAACCTTCACAGAAGCTTCTGAAACCCTTTGAATAGTTACTCTCATTATCTGTAATTTTCATCTTGATCGTTATTGTAAATACTTAGGTAGCTATTGTATCGCTCTGGTGCAATTTCTCCTTCTTCTAATGCTTCTTTAACGGCACATTTTGGTTCGTTGATGTGAACACAATTATTGAATTTGCACTGATCTTTTAATCGCAAAAACTCAGGAAAATAATCCCCTAATTCTTCAGGTTCGATATCTACAACACCTAAACCTCTTATTCCCGGAGTATCAATTAGATGTCCACCTTCAGGAAGGTCAAACATTTCCGCAAAAGTTGTGGTGTGAACACCTTGTTGGTGCATTTCAGAAATCTCTTTTACTGCGATATCTGAATTTGGCACTAAGGTTTTTAGCAAGCTGCTTTTTCCAACACCACTGTTTCCCGATAAAACAGTTGTTTTGTTTTTAAAGAGTTCCTTCACCTTATCAATATTAATTCCTTTTTCAACACTTATTGGAATAACAGGATAACCAGCGTCCTGATAAATCATATCCCAATCCGCTAATTGCTCCAAGTGTTTATCTTCATAAACGTCTAGTTTATTTACAAGGATGACAGCAGGGATATTATATGCAGTGACGGAAACCAAAAAACGATCGATAAATTCATTTAAGGTATCTGGCTGAGCAACTGTTGCAACTAAAACAGCTTGATCAACATTTGAAGCTAGAATGTGATATTGTTTGGAGAGGTTTACCGATTTTCGGATGAGGTAATTAGAACGGTCTTCTATTTTAGAAATAATACCAGTTTCCTTACCTTCTTCAATCTCATATTCTACAACATCACCAACAGAAACAGGATTGGTAACCTTAAGTCCTTTAATTCGGAACTTTCCTTTAAGGCGACATTCGATGAAGTTTCCATCATCTCCTTTAACCTTATACCAACTACCAGTTGATTTGTAAACCAATCCCTTCATTAACGTAAAATTAAATTATTTGAGTGACTACTCTATGTTTTGAGGTTATGTTATTGGAATGTTTCTTAAATTTAAATGTCGGAATACTTTAATTATATGTCAGTTTCAGTAAAAGGAGTAACCAAATTATACGGAAAGCAAAAGGCTTTAAATAATGTTTCGTTTGAAATAGGAGCTGGTGAAGTAGTTGGTTTTTTAGGGCCAAATGGAGCTGGAAAGTCTACAATGATGAAGATTCTAACAGGATACATTACCCAAAGTGAAGGGGAGGTTTCGGTTTGCGGAATTGATGTATTGAACGACTCGATTTCATCCCGTGCTAAAATCGGGTATTTACCAGAGCACAATCCACTTTATTTAGATATGTATGTAAAGGAGTTCCTTTCTTTTATTGCTGATATTCATAAGTTAAAGAATAAAGTAGAGCGAGTGGAAGAGATGATTGAATTAACTGGATTAACTCCGGAAAAATCAAAGAAGATCCGACAATTATCTAAGGGTTACCGACAAAGAGTTGGTTTAGCTGCAGCCATGATTCATGATCCTGAAGTTTTAATTTTAGATGAGCCAACAACAGGATTAGATCCTAATCAGTTGAAGGACATCCGACAGCTAATTAAATCAATCGGACAACAGAAAACTATCATGCTTTCAACTCATATCATGCAAGAGGTTGAAGCTATTTGTGATCGTGCAATAATTATAAAGAAAGGAGAGATTGTAGCTGATAATAAAATTGATAGTTTACAGTCTGGAGGTTCAGAAGTTGTTATTGAGGTTGAGTTTGAAAAATCACTTGATAAAACTCTGTTAGAGAATATAAATCACGTTTCTAAAGTTGTTAAAATTAGTGATACTTCATTCGAAGTATTTATGGCTCATAGTAAGGATTTAAGGTCTCAAATATCCCAGTTGGCAATAGATAATGGGAACCTTGTACTAAGCATGCAAAAGCGTGAGCAAAAGATGGAAGATGTTTTCCAAGATCTAACTAAGGATTAATCCCTTTTATTCCCTACATTTGCCATCTCATAAATTTATAAGAATGGCAAATTACTTATTTACTTCTGAGTCTGTCTCTGAAGGACACCCAGATAAAGTTGCAGATCAGATTTCTGATGCTTTAATCGATAACTTTTTAGCTTTTGATCCACAATCTAAAGTAGCTTGTGAAACATTAGTAACAACTGGACAAGTTGTTTTAGCTGGAGAGGTGAAGTCAAACACATATTTAGATGTACAAAAGATTGCTAGAGATGTAATCAATAAGATTGGTTATACGAAATCTGAGTACATGTTCGAAGCAAACTCTTGTGGTGTGCTTTCTGCAATTCATGAGCAATCAGCTGATATTAACCAAGGGGTTGATAGAGGTAATCCTGAAGAGCAAGGAGCTGGTGACCAAGGAATGATGTTTGGTTATGCTTCGAAAGAAACTGAAAACTACATGCCATTGGCATTAGATCTTTCTCATAAAATCTTAATTGAGCATGCCGAATTAAGAAGAGAAGGGAAGTTAATTCCTTACTTAAGACCAGATGCTAAATCTCAGGTAACGATTGAATATTCAGAGGATAATGTTCCTCTAAGAATTGATTCTATCGTATTGTCAACTCAGCATGATGATTTTGACACTGAGCCAGCAATGTTAGCGAAGATTAAAGAGGATGTAATTAATATTTTGATCCCTAGAGTTAAAGCTCAATTACCTGCCGATCTTCAAGCGTTATTTAACGATGAGATTACTTACCATATTAACCCAACAGGAAAATTCGTAATTGGAGGACCTCATGGAGATACTGGTTTAACAGGAAGAAAAATTATTGTAGATACATACGGAGGTAAGGGAGCTCACGGAGGTGGTGCTTTCTCTGGAAAAGATCCATCAAAAGTAGATAGATCTGCAGCATATGCTACTCGTCATATTGCTAAAAACTTAGTTGCAGCTGGTGTTTGTGATGAGGTTTTAGTTCAAGTTTCTTATGCAATTGGAGTTGTTGAGCCAATGGGTATTTTTATTAATACTTACGGTACAGCTAAAGTTGGATTAGATGATGGAGCTATTGCTAAGATTGTTGAGGAAGTATTTGATATGCGTCCTTATGCAATTGAAACAAGATTGAAATTAAGGAATCCAATGTATTTAGAAACTGCTGCTTACGGACACATGGGACGTAAAAACGAAGTGGTTAAGAAAACTTTCGTTGGAGCTGATGGTTCTGAGAAAACAATGGATGTAGAGTTGTTTACTTGGGAAAAGTTAGATTTCGTTGACAAAGTAAAAGCTGCTTTTAAATTATAAGAGTTAGCTTTTTAGATATTTGGATCCCTCGGCTTTTGTCGGGGGATTTTTTGTTTACAGTCGTCCGCGCCCTTAAACCTCGAAGCGATGCTTCTCCTCTAAATTTCATTTGCTCAGGATTACTCCATCGCGGAAATCGTCACCCTGAGCGGAGTCGAAAGGCTATTAATCTGTTGAGCCTATCTAACGATGAAATTCTCCTTTGTTTGATCTTTCGAAAAGAAAACGAGTCCAACCCAGAAAATATCAACTGTAACCGTAACTGATGGATGCGACTTGATATAATCCCAAGCTTCCTCCATTCCTTTGCTCCAGTGGATGTCATCGAAGATGAAAATGGAGTTGTCATGTGCCTTTTCTAGGCATTTGTCAAAATATTCGATTGTAGGTTCCTTTTGGTGATTTCCATCGAAGAAAACATAATCTAATTGATCATAGGAATCCAAAACTTCGGGTAAAGTTTTAGCAAAATCGCCCACCTTAATTTTTATCTGATCGGCTTTGAAATTGGAGAAAACTTTTTGAGCTACTTTAGCCGTTTGAGGACAGCCCTCCATGGTTGTGAAGTTGGCCTTTTTGTTTGGTGCAATTTGATAACAAGCAGAAATACCCAGTGAAGTTCCTAGTTCAAGCATATTTTTTGGCTCAAACTTATTAATCAATCGGAACATCATTTGTCCTAAACCAGGGGCTTTGGCTGAATTTGAGGCAACATCAGAAATCTTTCTTTCATTGGATTTGTTGATGTTACTTCCAGCACCAAAGTCGGTAATTTTAATAGTGGAATTATTCTTCTTTAAAGCTGCTCTTAAACCTTCAATTTCTTTAAAGGCATAATACTGTTGATCAGATTTTATAACCTCCTCAATCAGCTCGTTTACAAACGCAGAATTCGTTTTCGTTTTAGCCGAAAGCCAGTACTTGAAAAATCTTGCTGCAAATTGGAAACGTTTAAGCATGCTGCAAAGATAGATGATTTTAAATTTCACGCAGAGTCTAAGGAATATAAAGAGTTTTGATGTTACAAACTCTTTTAACTCTTAATACTCTGTGTGCAAAAAAAGAGCCGCAAACGCGGCTCCTCCTCCTAACATCATATCCTAAGATATGTCCTGACAATGTTTTATTTAATTGTTATTTTCTGACGGATTTTGTGAGTTATTTTGTCAGCGCCTTTGGCTTTAATTTCAATCTCTACACTATTTCCTTTTGATAACCTTTTAATTTGATTGTATGTTGTTTGATCAATCTTTCCATTTCTAAGATTAATTGGAGAGCCCAATTCATTTCCTTTTTTTACCATTATTGTTGCAGATACAATTTTGGGTACAGAGGAAATTGGGAACGCTTTATCGTATATTGGTTTTGTACCAACTTGTAATAAAACTGTGGCTAGTGCATTTGCCGATGCTCGATCATGTTTTACTCCAGGAGTTTTTATAAATGGAATTGGTAATGAAGTACTCTTCCATGTTTGTTGAGATATAGTTTTCGTTTCCCCGTTAATTTTCGCGGCAACAGTTATGTTAAATCTTCCTCCTCTTGAGGGCACAAACACGTACTTTCCATTGCCTTTAGAAGATACTCTACAACCATTCCCTGCAGTAACAACCAAATCTTCCGATCTCATTCCAGGGGCTGAAACACTTATTTCATTATCCAATCCCATGTACATAATATTTAACTGATCTGAGGAAATTACAGCGCTTGGAGCAGCAACCGTAAAGTTATTAACGAAAGGATAGGTAAGGAATTCGCCCTTTCGTTTGGGGTTTGGATGGGGTACTTTCATGATTCCACCCCAAGCGTGATTTCCAGTTTCTTCAGCTTTTATTTTGAATTGTCCAATACCACCAGATACAGGTAAGTCTTTTGTTTCTCCAATAAACTTGATTTGTCCTGTTTTTCGGTAATGAGCGGTGTCATAATCTCCTACTTTTACAATAGGTTCTGCAGTTGTATCCGAAGCAGCCAAAAAGATATTTGCCGAATATTCATCTCCTTGTAAAACATAACCTGATTGAGCTATTGAAGTAGCAAGGATTTTATTCACCTTTAGTACATCCGCACTAATCTCTTCGTACATGTAGTTTAATGCTTGTGATTCTGCATTTCTTACATAACTCTGTAAGTTGGTTAAGTTTGCCGTTACAGCTGCTAGTGGTAAGTATTCACTAATTCCATTTTCCCAAGGACTTTTCACTCCTTCGTAATCAACATGTGGAGGTGTCTCCAAAAGTTTATTAATCCCGTTAATCACAGAGGTATCTTGAGGATCAATTAAAGCCACTAAGTCAGCCTTATATTTTCCGATATTGTTTTTTAAGGTTTCTCCGTGACCTTTAACAACAAGGTATTCTGCTCCAATATCCTGATTATCTTTTCCAATTGGTACACCATTTTCCTCATCGATACCTCCACCAATTTCGATGATATCGCTTTTGTATTTCTCTATCTCTTGAAATATTCGATTGGCAGCTTCAGCAATGATTTTAGCATTTTCGTTTGTTTTAATTGCTGTTTTTGATCCAGTGGCTGCAGCCGTTGAGATTTTATCGTAAATAGTTTGGTTGGTATTGTTAAAGTTACTTGTAGTAACATCAATTCCGTCTTCCAAAAAGATGAATGCGTTTAATAAATCTTTCGATGCATTCATTGCCAACATAGCCAACAGGACAAGGTACATCATCCCTATCATTTGCTGGCGTGGGGTTTGTTTTCCTCCTGCCATAATAACTGATTTTTAAATGATTAAAATTCAGCTTCAACATGAGCTCTATTGTTGACGCTTCAGTTATTAAATACAAGAAAAAATAATGGTTACAGTAAAATTTTTGATTTTGCCGAGTTTTTGAGCAATATGATGGATTCTTTTACGAGTTCTTCGAACTCCGTAAGTCTGTTTTTATTGAGGTTTCTTGCTTCGCAAAAATGTTCAATTTGAATGGCATATTTTTTTAATAGATCACATCCAATCATGGCGAATGATGACTTCATTGTGTGCGCAATTTTTCGAATTTTATTCAAATCAGATTGCTGGTAGGCAAAATGCATTAAGCTTAAATGTTCTACACATTGTTGCCCATACATTTCTATTATTTCTTTAAAAGCTTGGTTGTTTGGTCCAACTAAAGCTTCAATAAGTTTGAAGTTAATAGTTAACTCCTTTGGAGGGGGGGAGTTGTAATCCTTTTTTAGTTCCTTTAACTCCTGCTGAGCTTTGTGGATTTGTTTTTTAGATAATCTAATTAAGGATGCTGCGGCTCTTAGATTGTAATGCCGTACACTAGCGTAGCGATCAAAATCATTTGCTAGCTGGTATTTGTTGATTTGTTTAAAAAGTATTCTGCCAATTTTTGAAAGCTTTTCTATTTTTTCAGAATCATTTCTCTTAATTGACTTCTCAAAATCGCAAATAATTTTTGGAGCATACTCCAAGAACTCAATTAAATCAATAATTCTCTGTTCTTTCATATACTTTGATTCTTCTTTTAAGCAGCTACAAGAGCTGCGATTTTTGAGTCAAGATTTCCATAATTAATAGGTTTAGTTAAAACCAAATTAGTATCTAATTGATCGTCTAGGTCTTTCAGGTACTTTTTTTTCAAGGAAGTTATGAATAGCATCTTGGTTTGGGAATTATTTAGATTATTGAGCGTTTTGTATAGTTCATTTCCAGTAACATACGGCATTAATAAGTCCGATATAACTAGATCAGGTTGAAGTTTGAGAATTTTTGGGAGTGCGTCCATAGCGCTCGTGGTTTCGATAATCTCATGACCTTGCTTTTGTAAATAGAAGGAAATTTTTTTTACGACAAGTATATTATCGTCTATAACTAAGATTTTCATAAAACGCAGAATTGAAGATGTTCTTGGGTTTACGGAATCTAGCTATTATGGATCATTGCATTATCGATAAACAGTTGTGTTATATCGATAAATCCATTAAATATATGGTTAGTTTAGTCAAAACTTACCTGCGCAGTTTCTGATAAAACTCTTGATTGACAGGCTAATACAACTCCGCTTTCAACTTCATCATCAGAAAGTGCGATATTACTGTCCATTTCAATTTCTCCTTTTCCTTTCGTGCATCTACAAACTCCGCAAACACCTCCTTGGCAGGAAAAAGGTAAATCAAAGCCAGCAGCAATTCCGGCTTCTAAAATAGTCTGACTACTTTTTACATTGAAAGAAATCTCTTCTCCATCAAGAATTGCAGATACTTTACTTCCATCCGATTTTGGGGCTTCTGTTTGGTTTCCTTTTTCAGCAATAGCTGAAGAAGTAAATAATTCAAAGTGCAAATTCGCAAGATTAAAGTCGAACTTCTTACTCAATAATTCCTTCACATTATTTGTTAAAGCTTCCGGCCCACAAATAAAAATGTCATCCGTGTTTTCGGGTAAAGCATATTTATTAAAAAGCTTCTTAAGTTTTCTTCCTTCTAATCTTCCAGAGTGGAATCTATCTTCACCTTTGACCTGACTGAAAAATAGATGAAGTTCAAATCTTGAGCTGTACTCTTTTGCTAGGTCTTCAAGTTCGGATTTAAAAATAGTAAGCTCAGGAGATTTATTTCCATAGAACAGCATTACCTTACTTTCTTTTTCTTCTAAAAGAATTGTTTTTAGGATGGAGTAAATTGGAGTAATTCCACTCCCTGCAGCAATTAAAGTGTAATATTTTTTTCGCTCTGGTTTCGGCTCTATGTAAAAATTACCGGCTGGTTTTCCAACTTCAATTTGGTCACCAATTTTTAATTCTTGGTTAGCATAAGTTGAGAAAATACCATTAGGAATTTGTTTAACAACAACTGTATGTTTACCAGATGCAGGAGCTGAACATAAAGAATATGATCGTCTGACTTCTTTTCCATTGATGTCCTTTTTAAGGGTTAAAAACTGACCAGCTTTAAAGGCAAAGTCTGAAGTCAGATTTGAAGGGATTTCAAAATCAATAGAAACTGATTCCGAAGTTTCCTTGTTAATGCGCTTAACGGTTAAATTATTGAACATGTAGAAAAGTTATTCTTATAGTTTAACAAATGTAAAAAAGTAATTACGTTTGTGACACTGATATAAGCAATGGTTTATAAATTAATTCAATATATATTAAGAATTTACCTTCCGGTTTTCTTCAAAAGAATGGAATTTAGGGGGGTGGAGAATGTTCCGAGGGATAAACCTGTTGTCTTTGCTGTGAATCACCAAAATGCCTTTTTAGATGGTGTGCTTGTTGCTTTAAAATTGAGGAGACCAGTTTTCTTTTTAACCAGATCTGATGTTTTTAAAGGGAAATGGGTGGTGAAGATTTTTAAGGCGCTGAATTTAGTTCCAATTTTCAGAAGGCAAGATGGGCATGGAGATTTACAAGGAAAGAATAAAGAAACATTTAAGTACTGTATAAAAGAGTTAGAAAAGAAAAAACCTGTATTAATTTTCCCTGAAGGCGTAAGCGAGCCTGTTCATCATTTATTTAAACTTAAAAAGGGAGTTGCAAGATTGGCATTCGAGGCGGAAGCTAAAAATAATTTCAACTTGAAATTGCATGTGGTTCCTGTGGCAATTAACTATGAAAACCACTTTGTTGGTGGTAAAAAAGTGTTTGTGAATTATGCATCTCCTATATTGTTATCAGAATATAAAAATATATTTAATGAGTCTGAATCACGTGCAAGGAAACTTTTCTTGGATGATCTTGAAAACGAGTTGAGAGAGAATATGATTCATATAGAAGGAGATTATGTTCGCTTCAAAAGGAAATACTGGAAAGGAATAATTCGCCAATCTAGGAACGACAAGGAAATGATTGCAGCAGTTAAGTCTATTCCTAAGGATGAGGAAGAATTTACAACAAAAGGTTTTAGGTGGTGGAGGGAGAAATATAAATACAATAAACCAAGACCATTTTTAGTTAGATTTTTATACTTCCTTGTTTGTTTACCTGGTTTCTTAATGTATTTACCTACCATAATTTTAACTAGATTTTTATTAGCCAAAATAAAAGATGAATCCTTTTACTTGTCTGTTACAGCATTTTGTTGGTTGATCTTTGGAATAGCTCAGACTACTATTACCTCGATTTACATTTGGAATTATACGGATTGGGACATTTTCGTAACCTCGTTATTGGTGATTTTTGGAATTACTTTTATTACTCTAAGGAACTTTTATAAACCTATAAAAGCGGGGTAAGCTACTTTTTATATTCAGGAGCTTCCTGATTGATATAATTAGTGAATTTCCATATTTCCATTATGTCCTCAACTTTAACTTCGTAAGGCTCATAAAATGTATTAGTTGAGCATAATAAGAAAGTCTTATTTTTCTTTAGCTGATTGTATAAAACTTTAAAAACAATCCCTTCGTCTTTAGTGATTACGATATACGGGTATCCATTCTTAATGTAATTCCAGTTTTGGACAAATTCACCTGTTACAAAACTACCATCGGAAACAGGAGGCATAGAGTCTCCTGAAATAGGGAAGGTTCTGTATTTTTTATCCTTAGCGAGGAATGGTAATTGGAAAGTAGGGAGTACTTTAATATATTCCGGATCATATAAACCTTGAGTATATCCAGCTTGTGCTGCAAGAGGAACTAATTCGATGTTTTCTTCATCTTCTTGGTTAACGGTTGTGGTAAGTACCCTCAATTTTCTACCAGTAACGTCAACATCAAATCCGTTTTCTAAATTGGTTAATCTCAATTCCGAAAATCCATGTAGATCTTCCTTTAAAAATACATCTATTGGAACACTAAAGTATTTAGCAATTCTCATTAATGTGTCGAAGTTCGGTTCGGCAGCTTCATTCTCATATGCGCTCCAAGATGAACGAGTGATTTTAAGTGTAGAAGCAACATCAGCTTGTGACCTAGCTCTTCTTTTTCTTAATAATTTGAGGTTGCTACCGAAATAACTCATTGACAAAAAATTTGTCAAAAGATAGTGAGGTTTCTTCGGAATTACAAATTGATGTAAAAGACTCAACGGATTAAAGGCCCTTCGACTACGCTCAGGATGATTTTAGCGCTTTTTCACCCTGAGCGTAGTCGAAGGACTATTAATACAACAGTGAGATTATAAGTTGCTACTTATAGAAGAAAGCGTAGCAAAAGCCTCCTCAATGGATCTGATCTGATTGAAGGTCAATGCTAACTTTCCTTTGATCTCCTTCATCTTGCAAGCTTTTGGATTTTGCTGAACGAACATTAAGATCTTACCGAACTTTTCAGTTTGATAGTAATCGCTATCTGGGTTGGAAATAAAATATCCTCTTAGGATTCCGTTCTTCATGTAAAGCCTTTCTAAGCCTATGTCTTGTGCCAGCCATTTTAATCGCATGGTAGATAAAAGTTCCTCGGTTTGATGTGGCATTTCTCCAAAACGATCTACTAGGTTCTTGGCGAAGTTTTGTAATTCTTCTTCGGTATTAATGTCGTTTAACTGCTTGTACAATCTTAATCGCTCATCAACTGCATTTACATAAGTTGTTGGCATTAATATTTCCATGTCAGTTTCAATCACACAGTCTTTAACAAAAACTCTGTTTTCTTCTTTTAATTCTTCCGCATAAAGTTCCTTGAATTCCCCTTCCTTAAGTTCTTGAATAGCTTCATCGAGGATCTTTTGATACGTGTCATAACCAATATCTGAAATAAAACCAGATTGTTCAGCTCCTAACATATCTCCGGCACCTCTGATGTCCAAATCACGCATTGCGATATTAAAACCACTCCCTAGATCGCTAAATTCTTCAAGGGCTCTTAATCTTTTTCTTGCCTCAGGAGTAAGCGTACTTTGTGGCGGAGCTAATAATAAACAAAATGCTTTTTTATTCGATCTTCCAACTCTTCCACGCATCTGGTGTAAATCACTTAATCCGAAGTTTTGTGCCTGGTTGATGATGATTGTATTGGCATTAGGAATGTCTAATCCCGATTCTATAATGGTAGTTGCTACCAAAACATCGAAATCTCCATGCATAAAATCCATCATGATCCCTTCTAGCTTTTTACCTTCCATCTGACCATGACCAACGCCAATTTTTGCGTTTGGCACAAGTCTTTGTAAAGTACCAGCAACCTCTTTTATATTTTCAACCCTGTTATGGATAAAGTAAACTTGTCCGCCTCTTGCTAATTCATAAGCAATTGCGTCCCTTAAAGTTTCTTCATTAAAACCAGTTACCGTTGTTTCTACCGGGTAACGGTTGGGTGGGGGAGTATTAATTACACTCAAATCCCTTGCCCCAAGAAGCGAAAACTGCAATGTTCTTGGAATAGGAGTGGCTGTTAATGTAAGTGTATCTAGGTTTGCTTTTAAGGTTTTAAGCTTGTCTTTAACTCCAACACCAAATTTTTGTTCCTCATCAATAATCAGTAGTCCAAGGTCATTGTATTTGATGTCTTTTCCTGCTAGTCGATGAGTTCCTATTATGATATCAACTTTCCCTTCTTCTAGCTTTTTAAGGGTCTCTTTTTGATCTTTTGTACTCCTGAATCTGTTGATGTAGTCAACGTTAACGGGGAAGTCTTTCAACCTTTTAGAAAAAGTTTGATGATGCTGAAAAGCAAGTATTGTAGTTGGGACTAAAATCGCTACTTGTTTACCATCAACCGCTGCTTTAAAAGCAGCTCTAATTGCAATTTCGGTTTTACCAAATCCAACATCTCCACAAACTAATCTGTCCATTGGGAATGGTTTTTCCATATCCTTTTTAACAGCAGCGGTAGAGGTAACTTGATCTGGCGTATCTTCAAATAGGAAGGAAGCTTCCAATTCAGTTTGCAAATACGAATCTTTACTGTAAGCAAAACCTTGTGTTGCTTTTCTTTTAGCATAAAGTTGGATTAAATCGTAAGCGATTTTCTTAACCTTTTTCTTAGTGCTTGCTTTCTTGGTTTTCCAAGTTGTTGTTCCAAGTTTATTTAAGGTAGGTTCTTTACCTTCTTTACCAGAATATTTAGCAATTCGGTGTAAGGATTGGATGCTAACATAAAGTACATCTCGGTCTTTGTATAATAACCTTATCGATTCAGATTTTTTACCTCCTTGATCAACAATTTCAAGTCCGTCAAACACTCCAATTCCGTAATCAATATGTGTAACAAAGTCTCCTTTCTGAAGTCCTGTTAGTTCTTTTATTGTTAAAGATTGATTGCTCTTTCTTAGGCTGTCTTTAACTCTGAATCTATGATACCTGTCGAAGATCTGATGGTCTGTATAAACAACTGTCTTTGTGTCGTTGTCTATAAAGCCTTCATGAAGGGTGAAATATTGTGGGGTGAATTGTAAATCCTGACCAATATTTGCACCGTTAACCTCGTAGTCTTCTAGTATGTTGTATATCCTCTCAATTTGCTTAGCATTCTCACTAATAATATTTACTTCGTAATTATTAGACTGATGCGCTTTAATATCTTCAATTAATAATTGAAAGTTTTTGTTGAAGTTTGGTTGAGCAGAAGTGTCGAATTTTAGTACCTCTGAATCATTGTAAAAGTTACTTCCACCAAACTCAATTACTTTAGTTTGATTTAAGTTTTTTTCAAGTCCGTTTCTTGAGGTGTATATTTCATTTGGAGGTAATTGGACTGTGTTTTCCTCAATCTTACTCCAAGCATCCACTGCTTTTTGATAAAATTGGTCAATTCTGTCTAAGGTGAATTGCACATCCTTAATCCAAACTACAGATGATAATCCCAAGAATTCTAAAAACGTTGTTTGTTCTTCTTGAAGTAATTTATTTTGAACATTAGGAACTATGCTGATCTGATCATAAGAAGCCACTGATAATTGATCGGCTGGGTCAAATGATCTAATACTATCTACATCGTCACCAAAAAAATCTACCCTGAAAGGTTTGTCGTAGGAATAAGACCAAATATCCATTAACCCTCCTCTAACAGCGAACTGTCCAGGTTCAACAACAAATTGTTCTCGTGTGAATTCGTATTCGAAAAGCACATCGATTAGAAAATCCATTGATAAGGAGTCGCCCACCTTAATTTGATGGCTGTTTTTAGAAAGCTCTTTCTTAGTAACAACTTTCTCTAATAAAGCCTCAGGATAAGTAACAATGAATTTCTTTTTACTGTTATTTAGCTCTGATAGGACCTCTGCTCTTTGAACTACATTGGCATTTTGAGTTCTGCTTGTAGTGTAAGGAGAGGTGGAGCTTGCAGGGTAATAAAGCGCTTTAGTTTCGCCTAAAAGGTTTTGAATATCATTATACAAATAAGCGGCCTCCTCTTGATCGTTAGCGATTATTAACTGCTTTTCCGGTTTGTTGTTTTGGAGAGCAGACATTAAAACTTGCAAAAAAGATCCTTTGGCTCCTTTAATTACTAATTTCTCGTTTGTAATTAAGGAATCTTGCAATTTAGAAAAAGAGGGGTGGTTTTCGAATTTCGATAACCATTCAAGCGACTTCATGCTGCAAAATTACTCTTTTTGAAAAAAGTTATCTGATTCTGGTAACAAAACTTATCTATCAACCGTTCTGCTTATGTAAATATGCTTAAAGGCCCATGAAATAGGGGGGATAGAGATATGTTAATTATTTGTTTTTAATATTTATTTAAAAAAATTTTGATGGTATTTTAAAAAGTATACTTTTGCGGGAAATTGACCATCACACATTAAAGATTTAAGATATGTATTGGACGTTAGAGCTAGCGAATTATTTAACAGATGCACCTTGGCCTGCAACTAAGGATGAGTTAATTGATTACGCAATGAGATCGGGAGCACCATTAGAGGTGACAGAAAACTTACAAGAGTTAGAAGAGGAGGTTGAAGCTTACGAAAATATCGAAGAGATATGGCCAGACTTCCCAACTAAAGAAGATTTCCTTTTCAACGAGGACGAATATTAAGAGAATTTAAATCCTGCTTCGGCAGGATTTTTTTTACATTGATCTTTCGTCAATTTTAAGCAATACTTCTTCAATATTGCTATATAAGGCCTTCCTGATCAAAAGTGAAAAGTACCTGGCAAAGATTTTTCTTTTATTGTGAATGGTCATGGAACAAGTGACAAAACTACAGTTGTCTAGTTCTTCAATATTAAAAACAATCGAACCTCTCTTTCTTTTTCCGTAATACCATTCGTATTCCAATAAATTATTGGGTGATGCCTCAGTAAGAACAACTAAACCATCCTTTAATTCCTTTATTTTAGACCTCCAGCGGTACCTTGCTCCAACTTCATTTGGAGGATCGGAAACTATAACTTCTAAAGTGCGGTCATCATTCCAAATGGCCCAGTTTTCCCAGTTTCTAAAATCTAAAACCGTATTGTAAATAGATTTATGATTACCAGTCATTTTTAAAGAAACGGCAATTGTTGTGTTTGCAGGAAGTAAAAGCCCGATAATGTAATAAACAACTACAATTGATATGATAATCCAGACTAACAAATCAGAACAAAATTAATCAACTAAATTCAAACTGATTTCACCGTTTTTAACTTCCATTCTAGTTTTTGCTCCAAATATTAAAGATCTGTTATCATCAATATGTCCTGCAGGGAAATCAGAAAATACTGGAATGTTAAGATGATTAACTAACTCAAATAGCATTTCTTCTACAGACTTTCCGAATTTAATTGGTCCGTCCTTCATATCTGTAAAACTTCCAATGATCAACCCTTTAATGTTACTAAACATACCATTACGTTTGATGTTATTTAACATTCTATCGGTATGATATAGGTATTCACATAAATCTTCCACGTAAAGTATTTTACCATGTGTTTCGGCAGAGGAAACAGACCCGCATAAACTAAATAATATTGATAGGTTTCCTCCTGCAATTTCCGCTTCAGTAATTCCATCTTTGCAAGTTTGTGGTTTTGTTGATCGATGGTTGTATTCCATTTTACCCTCAAATAAAGCTGATTTCAAAGAGGTCAAAGCTGCTTCTGTATTTCCTTTAAAGAATACAGGCATCGTTGCATGAAGTGTTGGGATGCCTAGGTTTTGAGCAATGTGAGCATGAAAAACAGTGATGTCGCTAAAACCGATTAACCATTTTGGTTGATTAGCAAATTTGGTGAAGTCTATTTGATCGATAATCCGAACAGAGCCATACCCGCCTCGTGCTGAAATTAATGCTTTAATAGAATCATCATCTAACATTTTCTGAACATCAGCTCTTCTTTGCTCATCATTACCTCCAAATTGATTCCAAGACGCACCTATAGTTTCTCCAATTACAACTTCTAATCCCCAGCTTTCGAAAAGAGAAATAGCTGGCTTGATTTCTTCTAAAGTGATTTTTTTTGCAAAAGCAACAATTCCAATTTTGTCGCCAGGTTTCAATAGAGGTGGAAGCATGTTTTTAAATATACAAAACTTACCCACTCCTTAAAACGAGACTAAGAAAGTGTTTTAAACAATAAGATTACCTCTTAACTATTACCTTCCCACTTTTGATTAAGAATTCATGGATAGGATCTAATTCAGAAGTCCAACCAATTAAATATTTTGTATCATCGCCTATTTCCGATTTCCTGATGTTTCGCATTGGTTTGGCCACGATGTCGTTATGGAAATATTTATCAGGTTTTATGGTTTTTCAAAAAGAGGATTGATTTCGTTAACATAATTTAGGACTTTATCCTTTCCTGTTTTCTTTTCCGAAGAAGTTACAAAGTAGGGTGGCAGTTCTTCCCAGTATTTGTAAAGCTCTTGTTCGTAGGTCTTAATATTTTGAGAAAGTTCTTTTTGTTTGAGTTTATCCGATTTTGTAAAAATTATCGAAAAAGGAATGCCATTTTCCCCTAACCAAAGCATGAATTCAATGTCAATTTTCTGAGGTTTTATGCGAGAATCAATTAATACAAAAGTATTCATTAAGTTTTCACGATATTGGATGTAATCCTTTATCATCTTCTCCCATTTCTCACGAGATTTCTTACTCACTTTAGCGTATCCGTAACCAGGTAAATCACATAAGTACCAGTTTTCATTAATTAGGAAATGATTGATCAATTGAGTTTTGCCTGGAGTAGAGGAGGTTTTGGCTAATCCTTTATGTCCGCACAGCATGTTTATTAAAGAGCTTTTACCAACATTAGAGCGTCCGATAAACGCGTATTCAGGCATAACCGGATTCGGACAATCTTTCCAATGTGGTTTACTAATAACAAAGCTTGCAGACTTGATTTCCATACTGTAAAGTTAAGCACAAAAAAAATGGTCGGGTTACCCGACCATTTTTTTAATATTTGGATTTTTATCCTTTTCTAACCTCGTCTAACCAAGGTTCTAAAATTTCATTAAATTCTTTTGGATGCTCCATCATAGGAGCGTGACCACATTTGTCTATCCAGTTTAAAACTGAATTAGGCATTAATCTATGAAAGTCCTCAGCAACTTCAGGTGGAGTTACAATATCTTGTTTACCCCAAATTAAGTTTACAGGAATTGTGAAGTTCGGTAACTCCTTTTCCATGTTGTGTCGAATAGCCGATTTAGCCAAGGCTAAAATTCTAACTAATTTATTTCTGTCTCCAATAATTCCTTGAACTTCTTCAACTAATTCATCAGTTGCTAAAGCAGGGTCATAAAAAGTTTTAGCCGTTTTTTCACGGATATATTCTTTATCACCTTTTCTTGGATACTGGTTTCCAAATGCATTTTCATATAGTCCAGATGATCCAGTTAAACACATTGAGTGAACCTTCTCTGGCCAATTAGCATAATAAACCAAAGAAACGTGTCCCCCTAGAGAGTTTCCTAAAAGAGTAATATTATCGTATCCTTTTAAATCAATAAACTCCTTAACATGTTTTGCTAATGATTTAACTCCAGTTTTAACAACAGGTAAATCATATAAAGGAAGCATTGGTATAACAACTTTGTACTTTCCTTTGAAGTGCTCAAATAAATCTTGGAAGTTTGATAAAGCTCCAAAAAGACCATGTAATAGTATAACTACATCTCCTTCTCCTTCTTCTAAATACTTAAACTTTCCTTCTTCTTTGATTTCGTAATTCATATTTCCTCGCGTCAATATCAAAAGCAAATATAACATAAAGCTATTATGGTTCAAAAGAAAAATTTTAATACTCGATAAGGAAAGTCAATTTGGGAAACGAAATGACAAAAATATAGTTGAGGTTTCAGAATCCAGGCATCAGGCATCAGGCTTCTAAAACCTGAAATCTGAAGCCTGAAATCTGTCGTCAGACTTATCAACAATCGAAATTTCTCCCACCATTTACCACATCTCTTAAGGTGTCTATAAACCACTGCATTTAAAGGGTTTTTGACTCGTTAGATAATAAGTCGTATCTTCGTTCGTTGTAAAGTTATTAACAACGTGGTAAAAGGTGGTAAAAGGTGGTAGAAACTTCTTACTTTTATAATACCAGCAAAATGTTATGACAAACCTGATTGGAGAATATGAATGTAAAGTTGACGCGAAGGGCCGATTATTGGTGCCTGCAGGTCTTCGTAAGCAGTTCTCTCCTGAAGCTGAGGGTAAGTTGTTCGTTAAGCGCGGTATTGAGAAATGTTTGGAGTTGTACCAAAAACACGATTGGGAGTCTGTTTCCGAAAAAGTGAGTAGCCTTAACCAGTTCGTTAAGAAGAACAGGGTATTTGCCCGTAAGTTCATCAGTGGTGCAACGCAACTAGAACTCGATAGCGTGGGGAGAATTAATCTTCCTAATGGCTTGTTAGAATATGCAGGAGTTGAAAAGGAATTAGTCCTTTTTGCATATGGTAACAAAATTGAGATTTGGGATAAGGCGGCGTACGATGCAGAATTAGACATGAGTGACAATGATTTTGCTGGTCTTGCTGAAGAAGTTATGGGAGATATTAACCTGGACGAATAGATGCAATACCACAAATCAGTACTACTTAAGGAAAGCGTTGACGCATTAGAGGTTTCTCATGATGGTGTGTATGTGGATGTCACTTTTGGTGGCGGAGGTCATTCCAGAGAAATTCTAACAAGAGCCGAAGATTGTTCTTTGTATGCTTTTGATCAGGATGAAGATGCTTTGGAGAATGAATTAGATGATGATCGACTAACGTTGATCCATTCTAATTTTTCCGACTTAGAAAATTCATTAAAACTGTATCGTGTAAATGAGGTGGATGGAATACTTGCTGATTTAGGTGTTTCCTCTCATCAGTTTGACGCAGAAGAAAGAGGTTTTTCAATCCGGTTTGACGGTCCATTGGACATGAGAATGGGAAAAGGAATTCAGAAAACTGCAGCCGATATTATAACTGAATATACTTGGGAGGAGTTAGCAGAGATGCTAAGAAGTTATTCCGATTTGAAAGGAGCAGGAAGAATTGCTCGAAGAATCAAAGATGTGAATGACGACGAGCCTTTAAAAACTACCGGTGCTTTGGTTGAGGTGATTAAAAAATTAGCTCCGCCAAACAAACACAACAAGTTTTTAGCGCAGGTTTTCCAAGCATTAAGAATTGAGGTGAACAACGAAATGGAGGTTTTAAAAGCAATGCTTGAACAAACAGCCAAAATGTTGAAGCCAGGAGGGAAGTTAGTTGTGATTTCTTACCACTCGATTGAAGATAGGTTGGTTAAGAATTTTATGAGAGCAGGGAAGTTTTCTGGAGAGGAAGAAAAAGATTTTTTCGGGAACTCACTTTCACCTTTTAAGGTGATTACAAGAAAACCAATTGTTCCAACAGAGGAAGAGATTGAAAATAATAATAGAGCTCGAAGCGCTAAGCTTCGAATAGCAGAGAAAGTTTAATTGAAAGAGAAACTTAAAATAAAAAAGTGGTTTGGGTTAAATGAAAAATTGTTTTTCAAAAACCTGCCATTCGTTCTTTTTCTTACAGGGTTAGGTTTTTTATACATCACCAACTCTTACTATTTAGAAGAAACAGTAAGGGAAATGGAAAGCATAAAAAACCAAATCAATGATCAAAATAATGAGTTTGTCATTACTAAAACCCAAGTGAGTTTGAAAGGACAGAGAAATGAGGTGGTGGAGAAAGTTGAAAAGTTAGGCATGAAAGAGAGTAAAAAGCCTCCTTTTCAATTGGAAGAAAATAATAGCAAAACAGAAAACGAATAGTTGTATTAATTAAGTGGAACCAAAGGCAAACATACTCAAGAGAGTTTACCTTTTCTTTTTCGTGTTAGTGGCATTTAGCTTACTTATTGTGGCGGCGACTGTAAATATCCAGTATTTCAAGGGGGATGAGGTACAGGTTGCAGTAAAAACTACAAGCGTAAAAAAGAGAACTTTTCCTGCGAAAAGAGGAGATCTTTATGCTAAAGATGGAAGCTTATTAGCTACTTCGTTAACTTATTATGAAGTGGGATTGGATTTAACTTCTCCTTCCATTAATGAAGATACTTTAAGCAAGTATGCTGGAGCATTGGCTGATTCGTTAGAGCTTTTAATAGGGAAGAGAACTGCTAAAGAATACTACAGAGGAATTACTCAAGCCTACAAAGATTCTGTAAGATGGTATCCATTGAGCAGAGGTTTAAATTACCCTGAATTCCAAAAATTAAAGAAGTTCCCTTTTATTAATCAAGGAAGATTAAAAAGCGGTTTAGCATACAGAAAGTATACAAAACGTAAAAAACCATTTGGCGTTTTAGCATCGAGAACAATTGGTTCAAGAGCGCCTTTCGGTTTAGAAGGTGCATATGATTCTTACCTAAAAGGGGAAGACGGAGAGCAATTACAGAGAAGAAAATCCAACGTTTGGGTTCCAGTAAATGAATCAAATATTAAGGAGCCGATTAATGGAGCTGATGTTTATTCTACTATTGATATAAATATCCAAGAGGTAGCTGAAAACGCTTTAAAGGATCAACTATTTCATAACAAATCTGATTATGGATGCGCGATTGTGATGGAGGTTGAAACTGGTAAAATTAGAGCCATCGCTAACTTATTAATTGATACAGCAACGGGTCAGTTTACTGAAGCAAGAAATTATGCCGTTGCCGATGCAGAAGAGCCGGGGTCAACAATCAAATTAGCAAGTTTCATGGCTGCTTTGGAAAAAGATCAATTTGATTTAGATAAGAAGAAATATGATGTGGGTCACGGAGTTTATAAGGTTTACGATCGAAAAGTAAGGGATTCACATACTTATCCAATTCGTCAGACTTTCTCTGCGAGAGAGATTTTCGAAAAGTCTTCAAATGTAGGAACTGTTAAATTAATAGAAGAGTACTACAAAGACAATCCAGGTGAGTACATCGAAAGATTGTACAGCTTTGGATTACATGATAAGCTGGGAGTAGACATCATTGGTGAAGCAACTCCAAAAATAAAATCTCCATCAGATGAGGATTGGTATGGTACAACTTTGCAATGGACATGCCACGGTTATGAAACTCAATTTACCCCTCTTCAAATATTAACCTACTACAATGCAGTTGCCAATAATGGTAAACTGGTTAAACCAATCTTTATTGAGAAGATTGTTGACGAAAACAAAAAAGAAACAGTTTTCGAACCACATGTGATCAAGTCTTCAATCTGTTCTCAAGAAACAGTTGGAAAACTTCAGGAACTGCTAAATGGTGTTGTTGAAAGAGGAACTGCTAAAAGACCATTTAGAGGGTCATTATATAAAGTAGCTGGGAAAACGGGGACTGCGAAAATCAATTATGCTAAAAACGGAAAAAGCAAAGTGGAATATAGAAGTTCATTTGCCGGATACTTCCCAGCGGATAACCCTAGATATTCTTGCATTGTTGTTGTTACTAATCCTCGTGAAAACGGATTTTATGGAGGAAGCACTGCAGCTCCAGTATTCAGAAAGATTTCAGACAGAGTTTACGCATTAGATAAAGAATTAAGAACCGAACTCATCGCCGAGAACAAAAAAGTAAATGTGAAAGCGATGAACGGCCTAGAAAACGAAATGGTAACTGTTGCTAAAACACTTAAAATGAAGGCCGATGTTCGAGGAGAGAACACATATGTGTCGGCAAAAGTGAATCAAGGAGAATTGTCGACTAAAGAATTAAAGGCGCAAGGAGATCAAGTACCAAATGTAAAAGGTTTATCGGCAAAAGATGCATTGTTCTTATTGGAAGAAAGAGGGTTAACAGTTAAGATTTTAGGAAAAGGAAAAGTAATTAAACAAAGCCTTAAACCTGGTAGTAAGGTGGTAAAAGGTAAGCAAATTGAAATCACTTTAGGATAATGAAATTACTATCGGATTTATTATATAAAACAGGAATTGAAGAGGTAAAGGGGAACACTAATCTTGCTATCACTTCAATATGTTTCGATTCGCGCAAAGTGACGCGCGACTGTTTGTTCATTGCTACAAGAGGAACAACCGTTGATGGTCATTCTTTTATCGAAGGTGCTATTAATGACGGTGCAATGGCTATTGTTTGTGAAGAGTTTCCGGAAGAAATTTTAGAGAAAATCACTTACGTTAAAGTGAAGAACTCTCAGAACGCTTTGGGAATTATTGCTTCTAACTTTTATGATAATCCTTCAGAAAAATTAAAGTTAGTTGGTGTTACTGGAACAAACGGTAAAACCACTACTGCTACTTTATTGTACTTGTTGTTTAGAAGCTTAGCAAAGAAAGCAGGTTTACTTTCCACAGTTAAAAACAGAATTATTGGGGAGACAATCCCATCAACTCATACAACACCTGATGCTATCGCAATTAATGAATTATTAGCGCAAATGGTGGAGAAAGGTTGTACGCATTGTTTCATGGAAGTGAGCTCTCATGCAATTCACCAAAGAAGAATTGCAGGTTTAGAGTTTGATATCGCGTTGTTTACAAACATCACGCATGATCACTTAGATTACCACAAAACATTTGATGAGTACATTAAAGCGAAGAAACAATTCTTCGATGAGCTACCAGTAGGAACTGTTGCTATTACAAACGCAGATGAGCGTCATGGCGCAACAATGACTTTAAATACTAAAGCCGACGTAAAGAAATACGGATTAAAGGCGATGGCTGATTATAAATGTAGACTAGTAGAGAATTCATTCGAAGGTTTACAGTTAAACATTGACGGGCAGGATGTGTGGACTAGAATAGTAGGATCGTTCAATGCTTATAATTTATTGGCTGTATATGCTACAGCTATTGAGTTAGGTGAAGATAAAATGGAGGTGTTAACTTCATTAAGTAGCCTATCTGCAGTTGAAGGAAGATTTCAACATTTCAAATCACAAAGTGGGGTGATCGCAGTTGTTGATTACGCACACACACCAGATGCATTAAAGAAGGTATTAAATACCATAAAAGATATTAGATCGGGGAATGAACAACTAATTACAGTTGTTGGTTGTGGAGGAGACAGAGATAAAGAAAAACGACCGCTAATGGCGCGCATAGCTGCCAACTTAAGCGATCGTGTTTTTGCTACTTCAGATAACCCAAGATCAGAAAATCCTGACGCAATAATTAATGAAATGAAGATGGGATTAGATCCTGTTGAATTAGCCAAAATTCTATCTATTACAGATAGGGCTGAGGCCATTAAAACTGCATGTACTTTAGCTCAACCTGGCGACATTATAATTGTCGCCGGGAAGGGTCATGAAAAGTACCAGGAAATAAATGGTGTGAAGCATCCATTTGATGACTTTGAAGTGTTAGAAGATTCATTCAAAATATTGCAGAAGTAAGATGTTATACTACTTATTTGAGTACTTAAACGAAATTGATTTCCCAGGAGCGGGAGCATTCCAGTTCATTACAACTAGAGCTGCGTTTGCAATTATTGTGTCACTTATTATTTCGATGATTTTAGGAAAGAGAATCATCAAGATGTTGCACAAATTGCAAGTTGGTGAAACAGTTAGAGATTTAGGTTTAGAAGGACAGTTAGAGAAGTCAGGAACACCGACAATGGGTGGCTTATTAATTTTGGCAGCTATCTTAATTCCTACTTTACTATTCGCAAAGTTGGATAACATTTATATCATAATGTTATTGCTTTCAACAATTTGGCTTGGGCTGATTGGATTCTTAGATGATTATATTAAAGTATTTAAGAAGAATAAGGAAGGACTTAAAGGAAAAATGAAAGTTGTTGGTCAGATCGGAATAGGAGTGATCGTAGGAGCAACGCTTTTCTTTAGTGATGATGTTGTAATAGCAGAAGAATCTCCAGAATCTACAATTGAATTAGTTGACGGGAAGGTTGAGAAAAATACGATCTGGGATCAGAAGAAATCGTTATCCACTACAATTCCATTCTTCAAGAATAACGAATTAAATTATGGAGATGCAGTTGAATGGATTGGTTTAGACCCAACGGAATGGGGATGGTTAGTTTTTATTCCAGTTGTAATTGTAATTATCACGGCAGTTTCTAACGGTGCTAATTTAACCGATGGAATAGATGGTTTAGCAACTGGTACTTCCGCAATAATCGGAGTTGCTTTAGGTGTGCTTGCCTATGTATCAGGTAACGCCTTTTTCGCAGATTACTTAAATATTATGTACATCCCTGATACAGGTGAGTTAGTAATATTTATGGGAGCTTTTGTAGGAGCATGTATTGGGTTCTTATGGTACAATGCTTACCCTGCTCAAGTATTCATGGGAGACACTGGAAGTTTAGCTTTAGGTGGTATCATCGCAACATTCGCTATTGCTATCAGAAAGGAGTTATTGATTCCAATTTTATGCGGAATATTCTTAGTGGAAAACCTGAGTGTTATCATGCAGGTGGGATACTTCAAATACACAAAGAAAAAGTTTGGTGAAGGAAAGCGAATTTTCAAAATGGCGCCTTTACATCACCATTACCAAAAGTCTGGTTACCACGAAGCAAAAATTGTTAGTCGATTCTGGATTGTAGGAATCTTACTAGCCATTTTCGCAATCGCTACACTTAAGCTTAGATAAAACAAAGAGTGAGCAAGCGATTAGTCATACTAGGTGCTGGGGAGAGCGGTGTTGGAGCTGCAATCCTAGGTAAACAAAAAAACTATGAGGTTTTTGTTTCCGATATGGGAACAATTGCCAAAAAATATAAAGACGTTCTTTCAAGAGAAGAAATCTCATTTGAGGAAACAAAACATACCAAAGAGCAAATACTAAATGCTGATGTTGTTGTTAAAAGTCCAGGAATTCCTGATTCGGCTCCTTTAATTGTGGAGTTAAGAAACCAAGGTACTCAAGTTATCTCCGAGATAGAATTTGGGTCTTGGTACACGAAAGCCAAGTTAATTGGAATCACAGGAAGTAACGGTAAAACAACTACAACAAGCCTTACTTATCATATTTTGAAAAGTGCAGGTTTAAATGTAGGAGTTGGTGGTAACATTGGTGATAGTTTCGCGCTTCAGGTGGCAACATGTGATTACGATTATTATGTGTTGGAGTTGAGCAGTTTTCAATTAGATGGTATTAAAAAACTGAAATTAGATGTATCAATTTTATTAAATATCACACCAGATCATCTGGATAGATATGACTACAGCCTAGACAAATACATCGATTCGAAGTTCCAATTGGTAAAAAACTTCGACGAAAATTCGGTTTTTATTTACAATTCTGATGATGAAAACATCGCTAAAAAACTCCAAAATGTAACCCTTCCTAAATCGGTTTATCAATTCAGTTTGAGTAAGTTAACTGGTGTAGGTGCAGGGGTCAAAGACAGGAATATATTAATAGATATTAACAACCCTATGCTGATATCTGTTGATAGTGTTTCCTTGAAAGGCAAGCATAATTCGTATAATATTATGGCATCTGTTTCAGCGGCATGTGTTTTAGGCATTGATGAAAAGAAAATTTTAGTTGCTGTGGAATCTTTTCAGCCTATCGAGCACAGAATGGAACGGGTAGTTGTTCTTAACGGAGTTGAATATATCAATGACTCAAAGGCTACTAATGTGGATAGTACCTTTTATGCATTGGAAAGTATGGACAACAACGTTATTTGGATTGCTGGTGGTGTGGACAAGGGGAATGATTATTCCCAACTTATCCCTTTAGTAAAATCCAAAGTTTATGGTATGGTTTGCTTAGGCAAGGATAACGAAAAGTTGCATGCAGCTTTCGGAGGAATTGTTGAGCGAATCGAAGATGCAAGTAGTGCTGATGAGGCAGTAAAAAGGGCTTCTGCAATGGCAGAAGAGGGGTTCACTGTGTTGTTGTCACCAGCTTGTGCAAGTTTTGATTTGTTTTCGAATTACGAGGACCGTGGAAGAAAATTTAAAGAAGGAATAACCAAACTAAACGAGTAAAATTTAATTAAAGTCATGACAAAGGGAAATTTTGAATTCCAAAACAAACTAAGCATCGGTGACACGATGGCTGAGAACTTAAAACAAAACGTTGGGAACTTAAGAAAGGAAAGCTTAAGAGAAAAGTTTAGTGATTTTGAAAATGTTGAGCACAGATTAGAATTTGTGGCGAATGTACATGGTATTGAGTACATCAATGATTCAAAAGCTACTAATGTGAATTCAACTTGGTATGCGTTAGAAAGAATGCAAAGAGAAACTATTTGGATTGTTGGGGGTGTTGACAAAACAGTAGATTACTCTTCTTTACAGGAATTAGCTAAAGAAAAAGTAAGAGCTATTGTTTATATTGGGACCAACAAATCAAAAGTCTTTGAAAACTTTTTAGATAAAGTAGATATGATTGTAGATGCAGGATCAATGGAAGAAGCGGTTCAAATGGCATACTACATTGCAGACAAAGGGGAGACTGTTTTACTATCTCCTGCTTCAGCGAGCTTTAACATGTTCGAGAACCTAGAGGAAAGGGGGAATACTTTCAAACAAGCTGTAAGAAGCTTATAAAACAAATTTGCTATGGCACGAGTTAAGCCGGATAAGAGTTTTGAGAAACGTCATCTCGCAACTATTGTCCTTTCTAGTGTATTATTGTTTTTGATTTTTAGTACTGTGTGGGTGATTAAAAGAATTAAGACAGGAGTATTATAAAGTCAAATGCAGGAGATTTATAACAAAATATATGGTGACAAAGTCATCTGGGGCGTTATCATTTCTCTTGCCTTACTTTCGATTCCTATTGTTTATGTAGGAACGGAACAATTAGCGTTACTGCGGGGAGGTAACTTCTTTTATTTCGTGATTAAACACGCAATAATTTTGTTAAGTGCCTTTGTCATTGCTTACCAAGTTTCAAAAATTAAACATGGTTACCTGTCGCGGCTCTCGCTAATTTTAATGGTAGTCACCATACCATTGCTACTCTACACAATGCTCGCAGGACATAGTGTTGATTCAGCAGAAAGGTGGATCAAAATTCCCGTCATTGGTTTAAGTTTCCAAACCTCTGATTTCGCAAAAATTTCATTAACTATTTATTTAGCCAGAGTCCTCAGCAGAAAGCAAGGGGACTTAGATGATTTTAAAGAGGTAGTAAAACACTTGTTTTTGCCTGTTGTTTTAACTTGCGCTTTAATCATCAAATCTGATTTCTCAACAGCTGCCCTTATCATGGGAGGTTGTTTTATCATGATGTTTTTTGGAGGGGTAAAGTTATCTCACTTCGGTATCATTTTACTCGCCATTATTGGTTTATTTACAATTATGGTTTTGGTCTTTCCAGATAACTTACAAAGACTACAAACTTGGATTAACAGACTAACCGCTTTTACTGCTGAAAATGCTGATGCAGGAAGTGGGAATTATCAAAAGAATTTAGCTCAGGCATCTATTTATGATGGAGGAGCTGTTGGTTTATGGTTTGATATCTTACCTGGTAAATACGGTCAGCCACCACAAGCTGCTTCCGATTTTATTTACGCAACTATTTTAAGGAATTACGGATTGATTGGTGGTGTTTTCACCATTTTCATGTACCTCATATTATTCTTCCGAAGCATTAAAATTGCAAGGAAGTGCAATAAATTATTTTCAGTTCTATTGGTAATTGGATTGTCATCAGGACTAGTTCTCCAAGCCTTTAGTAACATGGCTGTAGCCGTTGGGATATTCCCAGTAACTGGTCAGCCCCTTCCCATGGTAAGTATGGGAGGAACATCGCTGTGGTTCACAGCAATTTCAATTGGAATCATACTTAGTATAAGTAGAGAAATAAGTAGCAATTCTCCTACAGATGAAGAAATCGCCTAGAGTAATAGTAAGCGGTGGAGGAACTGGAGGTCATATTTTTCCAGCGGTTGCCATTGCTAATGCTATTAAATTAAAATATCCTGATACGGATATCCTTTTTGTTGGTGCAAAAGGGAAAATGGAAATGGAAAAGGTGCCTAAAGCAGGTTATCCTATCGAAGGTTTATGGATTAGTGGAATCCAAAGAAAATTAATCTTAGCCAACCTTTCGTTCCCATTTAAATTAATATCGAGTTTATGGAATGCTCGAAAGATTATAAAAAGATTCAAACCTGATATTTGTATTGGTGTTGGAGGATTTGCCAGTGGTCCTTTGTTAAAGGCTGCTACTTGGGCTAAAGTGCCAACATTAATTCACGAATCAAACTCATACCCTGGAATTACTAATAAGCTTTTAGGCAAGAATGTAAACACTGTTTGTGTGGCGTTCCAAGGAATGCAAAAGTTCTTTCCAACAGCTAAGAATTTAGTGATTACAGGAAACCCGGTCCGACAAGAAATTTTAAAGCTCGAAGGTAAAAAAGCACGTGCTTTAGAGAAATTCGGATTAGCGGGAGATAAACCAATTGTACTTTCCATTGGAGGTAGTCAGGGTGCCAGAAGCATTAACCATGCATTGGATGCCGACTTAGAAAAGTTTGTTGAAAAAGGTTATCAGCTACTTTGGCAAACAGGGAAGTTTTACAAAACCGAATCTCAAGGAAGAGTTAAATCTATCGGTTCCAATTTACTGCACGCACACGAATTCATTTATGAAATGGATTTAGCTTATGCAGCAGCAGATGTTGTGATTTCACGTTCAGGAGCAATGTCGGTTACCGAGTTAAGTTTGGTTGGTAAACCATGTGTGTTAGTACCATTCCCATTCGCGGCAGAAGATCATCAAACTGCCAACGCAATGGCCTTGGTAAATAACAATGCAGGAATCTTGGTTAAAGATTCGGAAGTGAGAGAAAAGTTATTTAATGAAGTTGATGCTTTACTTTCTGATGAGATAAAAAGAGAAGCTTTAAGACGAAATATCGAGAAGCTAAAAATTGAAAACGCCGCCGATAAAATTATGGTGGAGGTTGAAAAATTATTACAAAAGTGACCCAAAAGGAAAACATATATTTCATAGGAGTTGGTGGTATTGGAATGAGTGCCTTAGCTCGTTATTTTGTGGCGCAAGGAAAACGTGTTGGAGGGTATGATAAAACCGAAACTACTTTAACTAAAAAGTTAGTGGAGGAAGGCGTTGAAATTCATTACGAAGATGATTTAAGCTTGGTTGATGATTCGTTTAAAGACAAGGAAAACACTTTGGTAATTATAACACCAGCCATTCCTAAAAACCATTCTGAATGGAACTACTTCCAAAGTGAAGGTTTTGAGTTGTTAAAGCGTTCGCAAGTTTTAGGTAGAATCACCGAAGCTAACAGAAGTGTTGGAGTAGCAGGAACCCATGGGAAAACAACAATTTCCAGTATGGTTTCGCACATTTTTAAATACTGTAAAGTTCCGTTTACAGCGTTTCTTGGAGGGATTTCTAAAGATTTAGGGAGTAACTATTACCATGATTCAAATAGTGAGATAACTGTAATTGAGGCCGATGAATATGATCGTTCGTTTTTGCAGTTAAAGCCTTCAATAGCAACGGTTTCTGCGATTGATCCAGATCATTTGGACATCTATGGAACAAAGGAAGAAATGCAAAAAACCTTCAAGCAATTTTTGTCGGAAAACCTTATTGAAGGAGGTGTTGGAATCGTGCACAGTTCTTTAACGGATGTACTTGGGAACAACTATAAAACTTACTCAATAGAGGACGCTTCAGCTGATTATCATGCCGCAAATTTCCGAGTTGAAAATGCTGAGTTTTTAGCCGATTTTAAATGGGCAGGAGGAGAGTTAAAAGACGTGAAAATCGGTTTGCCTGGAATCCACAATATGGAGAATGCTTTAGTAGCATTTGGAGTTGGAATTGAGAAAGGAATCGATCCTCAATTATTAAAAGAAGCCATTGCTAATTATTCAGGAGTTGATCGAAGATTCGACGTGCAAATCAAGTCAGATAAACTGGTTTATATCGACGATTATGCACATCATCCGGAAGAGATAACAAAGTTGATTAAATCGGTAAGAAAAATGTACCCAGAACGTAAAGTTTTAGGGATATTTCAACCTCATTTATTTAGCCGAACTCAGGATTTTGCAGATGGCTTTGCACGAAGTTTAGAGTTGTTGGATGAGCTATTGCTTTTAGACATATATCCAGCGAGAGAATTGCCTATTCCTGGGGTGGATTCTCAGATGCTTTTAGACTTAATTAACATGAATTCAAAAACGCTTTGTTCAAAAAAAGAGCTTACCTCCCTTATAAGTGCATCGGATTGTGACGTAGTTTTAACAATAGGTGCGGGCGATATTGGAGCAGAGGTTGAGAATATAAAAAAGTTCTTGTTAAACTAAAGGAAAACAGAAGGTTAGCGTGAAGAAAGGACTGAAGGATATAGTTGGGTTTTTACTGTTTGTTGGCTTTTTTGTTTTGGTATCGTTTGCTAAAAACGAACAAGAAAAAAAATTAGTGAAGAAAGTTGATGTGTCAATCAACGCCACGAAAGGGGACCCTTTCATGGACGAGGATGATGTAATCAACTTAGTGTATTCACGACAAGATACCTTAGTGGGAAAACCGCTAGGGAATTTGCATTTAAACGAGGTTGAAAACTTGCTTAGGAAAGAAAGCTCAGTTAAAAATGCAGAAGCATATGTTAAGCATAATGGAGACGTTCATTTACAAGTTGAGCTTAAAAAAGTAATCGCAAGAATTAAGCCTGACTCTACGTCGGGATTTTATGTTGATGAAGACGGAGGTACAATGCCATGGTTAACTAAATACTCACCAAGAGTTTTAACAGTTACAGGGCATTTAGCAAACTATAATCGTTACCTAAAAGATACTCTTGTACAAGTAGATTTATCTACTCATTCAAAGTTGGTAAAGGATGTTTATGAGTTTGCTCAATATGTGAACAAGGATTCGTTCTGGCGTTCCCAAATTGGTCAGGTTTACATCAATAAAAAAGGAGATGCTATCCTCATTCCATTAATCGGAAATGAGGAATTTGTGTTTGGAGAGTTAACCGATTACAAAAAGAAGCTTGGAAAAATTAAAAGGTATTATAACGAGATTGCTCCAAAAATGGGGTGGGACAAATACCAGGAAGTGAACGTGAAGTTTGAAAAGCAAATAGTTTGCAAATAAAGAGTTAAGAATGAGTACGTCAGATATAGTTGTTGGATTAGATATAGGTACAACCAAAATTGTGTGTATGGTTGGTCGCCGAAACGAGTTTGGGAAAATCGAAATTCTTGGAATGGGTAAATCCGAGTCGGTTGGAGTAACTCGTGGAGTAGTATCTAACATCGACAAAACAGTTGATAGCATTAAAACAGCAGTTGCCGAGGCAGAAGCGCAATCGGGAGTTGATATCCGAGTGGTGAATGTTGGAATTGCTGGTCAGCACATCAAAAGTTTACAACACCGCGGAGAAAGAATTCGTCACTCGTACGAGGATGAAATCGGACAAGTGGATGTTGATGGATTAATTGACGACATGTACAAACTGGTAACTTTACCAGGTGAAGAAATTATTCACGTACTTCCACAAGAATATATCGTAGATAACGAGCAAGGAATTAAAGATCCAATTGGGATGGCAGGTGTTAGGTTAGAAGCTAACTTCCACATCATTACTGGACAAGTAACTGCAGCCAAAAACATTTACAAATGTGTTGAGAAAGCTGGGCTTCAAGTCGCTGATTTGATTTTAGAACCATTAGCCTCTTCGGAAGCTGTCTTAAGCGATGAGGAAAAAGAAGCAGGTATTGCTTTAATCGATATAGGAGGTGGGACAACGGACATTGCAATTTTCCAAGATCAAATTATTCGTCATACAGCAGTTATTCCATTTGGAGGTAACATCGTAACGGAAGATATCAAGGAAGGATGCACAATTATTAAGTCGCAAGCAGAGTTATTAAAAGTAAAGTTCGGATCGGCGTTAGCTAACGAAAATCAGGAAAATGAAATCGTAAGTATTCCAGGTTTAAGAGGAAGAGCTCCAAAGGAGATTTCGGTGAAGAACTTAGCACATATTATCCAGGCAAGATTAGAAGAGATCATCGAGAATGTATACTTCGAAATCAAGAACTCTGGATTCGAAAAGAAATTAATCGGAGGTATTGTAGTAACAGGTGGGGGATCTCAGTTGAAGCACATTACTCAGTTAATTGAATATATGACAGGAATGGATACGCGAATTGGTTATCCAAACGAGCACCTAGCAAGCGGAAATGCTGAGGAAATTACTTCTCCAGTATTCGCTACCGGTGTTGGACTTGTTATTAAAGGATTGGAGAAAGCTGCTAAACAGCAGAATGCTCAAGTAAATAAAGTAAAAGGACATTCAAGCAAAAGCAAAGGAAACTTCTTTGATGTGATATTAAAGAAGAGCCGTGAGTTTTTCGAGGATGACTCAGAATAAAATTTAGAATAAAACCAACCAATGTTATGATGCAATTTGAAATTGAAAAACCAGAAAGCTCTATCATCAAAGTATTTGGTGTTGGAGGTGGTGGATCCAATGCGGTTAACCACATGTACAAGCAAGGTATTAAAGGTGTAGATTTTTACATCTGTAATACTGATGAGCAGTCTCTAGAAATGAGTCCAGTTCCTAACAAAATCCAGTTAGGGTTAAACCTAACAGGAGGAAGAGGAGCAGGATCTATTGCAGAGGTAGGAAAAAATGCTGCTATCGAGAACATCGATGAAATTAAAGAGATCCTTGAGAAGGATACAAAAATGTTATTCATCACAGCCGGAATGGGAGGTGGTACTGGTACTGGTGCTGCGCCAATTATTGCTAAAGCGGCTAAGGAATTAGGAATCCTTACTGTAGCAATCGTTACTTACCCATTTGGTTTCGAGGGAAGAAAAAGATCACACCAAGCAGATGGTGGATTAGAAGAATTAAGAGATTCAGTTGATACTTGTGTAATCATCTGTAACGATAAGTTAAGAGAGATTTACGGTAACCTTTCTTTATCGGATGCTTTCGCAAAAGCGGATGATATCTTAACTACTGCATCAAAGGGAATTGCAGAAATCATTACAAGAACTGGTTACATCAACGTGGATTTCGAAGATGTAAGAACTGTAATGACTGATAGTGGTGTTGCCATCATGGGATCGTCTTTAGCATCTGGAGAAAACAGAGCGTTAAAAGCAGCTCAAGAAGCATTAGAGTCTCCATTATTAAACGATAACAATATTGAAGGTGCTAACTACATCTTATTAAACATTACTTCAGGAGATAACGAAGTGATGATGGATGAGATTTCTCAAATCACTGATTACATCCAGGATGAAGCAGGGTTATCTGCTGATATTATTTGGGGTACAGGTAGAGACGAGGAGTTAGGAGATAACATCTCGATTACATTAATCGCTACAGGATTTGAAGCGAACAAAACAATTGGAGGAATCCAAACTGAGAAGAAAAAAGAGAAAGTAGTACATAGTTTAAAAGAAGATGTAGCTCCTGTAGTTGAGACTAAAGTTGAAACTCCAGCTTCTCCATTAGAACCTCAGTTAAAAACTCCTGAGCAGCCTCAAGTTGAGCAGGTGGTAATGGATTTAGATGTTCCAGTTGTTGAGAAGAAAGAAGAGTCTGTACAAGCTTGGGAAGTGAAAACTGAAGAGCCAGTAGTTGAAGCACCAGTTACTGAAGCTGAAGCTCCAAAGATTGTACATAATTTATACGATGAGGAAGAAGTTGTTACTGAAGTAAAGGAGGATACTTTAGAAGAGGTTTATGAAGAGGAGGTTTATGATGAAACTCCAAATCAAGGTCCAACTTTCGATTTCGGAACTGAAGAAGTAGAAGTTGAGCAATTCCAAGCACCAGTTGCTGAAACTCCATCATGGGAAACTCCTTCATTTGAAGCTCCTCAAGCAGAAGTTGAAGAGCCAGAAGCTCCTCAAACTTTCGAGCCAACTTTTAACGAAGTTCCAGCTCAACCAACTTACCAAGCTCCTGCTGAGCCAGCCGCACCTGCACAACCAGAGCAGCAATCAACTTTTGCAGATGAATTAGATGCAGAAGAAAGATTAAAAAGATCACATAAGAGATTAAGTCAGTTAAACAACTTAACTTCTAAGTTGAAAAATCCTTCTAACATTAGCGACTTAGAAAATGAGCCAGCTTACATTAGAAGACAAGTGAGATTAGATAACGTTCAGCATTCATCTGAAAACAACGTTTCAAGATTCACTTTAGGTGACGACGGAGACAACAACCCAGAAATCCGTTCGAACAATTCATTTTTACATGATAACGTTGACTGATAGTCAACCACAATCATAACATTTGGTTAAGCCCTGATCGAAAGATTGGGGCTTTTTTGTTTTATGAAAAAATGAGATTGCAACGTCGTACCTCCTCGCAATGACGTATTTCTTGTTACTGTATTATTAAGTGTTGGTCATTGCGAAGAGGTACGACGTGGTAATCTCTATTTTTTATAAGTTAGTAAATGGTCTGTGAAAGTCTGAGTCGTCTGTGGTCGATGAATAAGAACAATACTAACACCCAATTAAGGAATACTTCTCCCTTTTCCCCTCTCCCTTTTCCCTTCTAAAATCTATTTTAGAAAAAAATAGATTTTATGAGCTACGTTGCTTTAGTTTATGGTGGATTCTCAGGAGAATCAGAGGTGTCAAAAAAGAGTGCTAACGAAATTTACAAAGCATTCAATCCATTGGTTGGAAATCCAATTTTAGTAAGGATAGTAGATAAAAACTGGACGGCTGAATTTGAGGGAAAGGAGTATCCAATTGATAAAAACGACTTCTCATTCACTACTGAGCAAGGCAAAATAGAATTCAAATCTGTTTTTAATATTATCCACGGAACTCCAGGAGAAGATGGGAAACTTTCGGGATATTTTGATTTAATAGGTATTCCTTACAACTCATCTGGCGTTTTAACTAGCGCCTTAACCTTCAACAAAAATTGGTGTAATCGTTTCCTGAGTACATACGGAGTGACAGTTCCAAAATCGGTGGTGTTTTACAAAGGAGAAGACAACTCAAGTTTATACGAGGGACTAACTTATCCGTGTTTTGTAAAACCAAACAACGGAGGTTCATCAATAGGTACGCATAAAGTAAACGACCAGTCTGCATTGGAATCAGCATTAAATGATGCCTTCCAACACGATACCGAAGTAATTGTAGAAGAATTCATTCAAGGAAGAGAATTCTCGGTAGGTATTATTAAAACCGAAGAAGGTGATCAAGTAATGCCATTAACCGAAATAATTGTTAACTCAGAATTCTTCGATTACAAACAAAAATACTCCGAAGATGGTGCAACAGAAATCACTCCAGCTGACGTCCCAGCTGATAAAGCTGCAGAGTGTCAAGCTATCGTTAAAAAGGTGTTCAAACTTTTAAGACTAAAACGCGTTGCCAGAATAGATTTCATTCTCAAAAACGATCAGTTTTATTTAATAGAAGTAAATACTATCCCAGGAATGAGCCCTAAAAGTATTCTCCCTCAACAAGCCAACCACGAGGGAATGAGCTTTAGTGATTTGATTGGGAAGTTGGGGTAAAAAACAAAATCAAAACATCAACTGAACAGTCATGTTTCCGGTGTGAACAGTTCGAGCTGTTTCGGAAGCCCGGCCTTCATAACGAAGGCTTAATTGGAGGTTGTTTTTAAAAGATCTTTGGAAACTGGCGTTCCAAGTATAGTTGGTTCCAATTTGAAAGCCTTCTAACATGTCGAATAACAGAGGTGAACTTCCTTCTTGATCCCCAGAGAAAGTGGTGGATATATAATCGGTCCCAGCGGAAAATCTTCCTTTAGATATTAAGTTGTAGTTAAGTTCAATTCCAATTTTACGGAACTGCGTAAATTCTCCTCCGAACTCAGGCAAGTTACTTTTGTTTTTAATTTCAGAGTTAAGTGAAGTTCTGAATCGAGAGCCTTTTTGATAAGATAACTTAGGCTCTAAATTGTAAATCTCTATTTGATAATCGTTTGCAGAAAACAACTCGGAACTTCTTCCTTTGGTACTTATTTCAGCCTTGCTTCTAAAAGTGAAAGTTTTAACAATATTCCATCGGAAATCAACTGCGTTGGAAAGTAAATCACGCGCTTCGAAACCAGAAGTAAGTAGGTTTTTACTTTGATTAGTTCTTACTGTATAGTTAATTCCATAAAGCGGGTTAGAGCGGTTAAAGTATATTGTATTCCTTAATGAAGAAGAAACCGAAATTAAATTCGTGTCATTTAAGTTCCCCTGGAAGGGGACTTGTATTATACGCGACTGATCCTTGGAAATTTTTTGATTTAATTTCATTAGGAATTGGTTATTGAATCGGGTTAGGAATTTTTTAAACTTCTTGTCACGCTTAAAATATTTAGCAGGGTTAATGTTTAAAGATTGGTTGAATTGGTTGGTATAAGTTTTTATAAAATCTGTGGTAGGAAGGAAAACTCTAACGTAATTGGCTTGATCAACAAATTGTGCTACCTCAAATTCGTTTAAATCTTGAATTGAATCGTTGTTATAATCTATCCACGTGTAAATACCTTGTCCAGGATTAACCTCTATATATTGGAATTGTCGACGCAACTCACTTCCAGAAGCGATTTCGAAGAATGAGGAAGAATTAACCATTCCTTTCCATAATTTAAATTTATAATCAATCCTATTTAAAAAGGTGTTTTCTGGGTCCTGGTTAACTAGTTCGGAATTATTAATGGTAAGTTCTCGGAAAGTAGAAGACCAAAAGAATTTGCTTCCTCTTAGTCCGTTATAATTAAACTTAGCTCCTGCGTTATTGGCAGTGGTTACTTTTTGTAATTGATTATTATTGGGTAACCAGTCAAGCCTTTGATTACCATTAATGTTAAACGTTATTTTATCAGACTTTGCAAAGTTGATTTCACTACCCAAAACAGTGTATCTAAATGAATTACTAGCCAATGTATCTGGCTCCAAGTTTTTAATTGGGTTAAACTCTTCTTCCTCCCATATCTTAATAGAAACCGTTTTGTTTACTTTTTGAGTTAGGGTAAACAGGTGTCGGATAAATTGACTTCCTTGAATCTGTCCTTCACTTTGTAAATAACTCCCAGTTCCTTTTATGTTAGCTCCTTTCCAAAGTGGCTTGTCCAAGCTAAGTGCGGATTTAAAACCGAAGTATTCATTCCTTCTATCTATATATGAAATGTTTAATCCAGCTGCTTTTTTACTGTTTAGATTTTGAGCCCAATCCCAACCAAAAGTTTGTTCGGTAGTGCTTGGATTAACGGATCCAATATTAAAATCACGACTAAATTCAACCGATCTGAATCGCTCAATTGTTCGGAAGTTTTTGTTGATGATTTGGTAGTTAAAATTATTGGAGTATTTCCAAATCTTAGGATTTCCATCCTTTGATTTAGCTTTAATGGTAAGGTTTCTTTTCAGACTAGTTTTAATGGCTAAACCTTGATCATCTTCTTTGTTTTTGTCTGAAAACAGGTTTTGGTTTTGATTACTAAATGCGGCCTCAACAAATATAGTATTCCTTTTATTAAGTTTATAATTCCCTCCTAGCGTTAACATTTGTTGTTGCTTAGGAGCGATTAGCTGAGTAACAGGTTCGTAGTTCCCTTGTTTTTCTCCACCAACCGGAGGAACCCACTCGAAAACCCTTCCATTAGCAGTGGATGTCGCTTGAACATAATTTCCATTTCCATCTCCTACATTACTAAATCCTAAGGCATAAATTGCGCTATCTGGATCGGTACTGTATTCAAAATAGGAATAAGCAACTGCATCGATTATAGTGTCCGATTGTTTATAAAGTACTTGAGTATTGGTGAATTCAACAGTATCTATTCTAGGTGAAACAGCAAATTGTAAACTATCTCCAACAGCGCTTAAAATATCTAATTGTTCATTGGACAGGGTTTGTTGCAATTGTTGGAATCGCATGTCCTGTTCGGAATAGAAGTTGACAAAGAAATTCCCTTTCTCGTTTTTAATATTGTTGGAAGAAGTAAAAAGAGAGCGACCGTAATTTTGATCGGAATACTGGAATTCAACAATAATCCTTTTGTCTTTTGTAATTAACTGATTAGTAGTAAACGTTATCTCAGCAGTGTTGTAGTCGATAATATAATCGCCATCCATACCTCTGCTTAAAAGCTTTCCATCTATGTAAACACG
>JAYPYW010000005.1:0-1029 GCA_038154685.1 Flavobacteriales bacterium
AACTTACTCTTTATTATCTGCAATTTACAATAGATTCCAGTCAACTTGTGATGCATTCTCTTGTCAGAAGCCTGATTTAGGTTCTGATCAATCTATTTGTGGTTCCGCAATTGCTTTAAGCGCAGGGATTACTTTAGAATCAGGTGAATCTATCGCTTGGTACAAAAATGGTATTTTAGAGTCTGGAGAAACTACAACTAGCTATTCAGCTACTGAAGCTGGTACTTACAAAGCTGTTGTTACAACTTCTGCTGGATGTGAGAAGTTTGATGAAGTTGTTATCTCAACTGGAGGTGACTTAACTACTGATGTTTCTAACTTAGGGTACATCTGTGAAGATTACACTTGGGCTGACTCTGTAGACGTAACTGTTTCAGGTGGTGGAGGTTTCTACCGTTTATATGATGCTGCTGAAGGTGGATCATTAATTAAAACTGTTACAGGAAGTTTCGAAATCGGAATTTTAGATGTTGCTGCTGATGACCAAAGAACATTCTATGTTGAAGAACCACCAGGTGAAACTGGATCAATCGGACCAACAGGACCATACACTGACGGAACTGCAGGATGGCCATTTAAAGACATGAATAGTGTAGTTGTTGATGGAGGAACTGAATATGACCAAGATTGGACAATGGAGTTCACAACTTACTCTACATTAACTATTCAATCGATCGATTTCATCTTCGGTTATGATCCAGCTTTAGGTGCTAATGATAAATTACACGTTATTATTTACGATAATTTAGGAGCAAAAGTTTTAGAAAAAGACATCGCTCTTGCTGGTGTTGATTTTTCAACTGCTGCAGCTGGTGACCAATACTTAAACACAGTTACTGTTGATATTGAATTACCAACTCCTGGAAGCTACGAGATGTCATTCAAAGGAACTAATACTTTAATTTGGTTCGAAAATGATTGGTTTGATCCAACTCCAAGCCCAGCTTGGCCATATGTAGGTAAAGTTAGTGATGCTACTGTTATTACATTAGACGGAACTGGTAACACTGATCCAGATTACTCTTGGGA
>JAYPYW010000005.1:1039-27370 GCA_038154685.1 Flavobacteriales bacterium
GAAACGTTGTTGGTATGTATAACTGGGTTGTTTCAACTGGATCTGGTTCTTCTGCTTGCGGTAGAGTTCCATTCACAGTATACCATGATTGTGAAATCGTAAGTGGTACTGAAGATGTTGAAGCTTCTAACTTAACTGTATACCCTAACCCATCTAATGGTTTAGTAAATGTTACTTTCGACTTAGCTACTTCTGTTGAGACTAGCGTTGAATTATACAACTCTTTAGGAGCTGTAATCGCTACTCAAAGCAAAGGTGCTTCTGTTGGAAGCCAAACTGTTACTTTCGATACTGCTAACTTAGCAGAAGGAGTATACTTTGTAAAAGTTAAAACTGGAAATAACGTTACAACAGAAACTGTTACTGTTGTAAAGTAATCCAAACAATATAAATTGACTTTAAAGCCCTCGGTAATACCGAGGGCTTTTTTATTTTTGCAAAATGAATATTAAACTATACCTACTCAACACTTATTTTTTCATCATTTTGATTGGTGCAACATTAGTGAAGTTTAAATTTCAAAGCTTGGTTCCTTTTTCAGGAACCTACTTGTTTGCTTTTTTTGCAACTATCCCTTTATTCATTTTACAGTTTGTTTCCATTTCAGGATTTTCTAGGAAGGTTAAAAAAGGAAATCCTAAACTATTTAAAGAAGCTTGTAAAAGGTCAAATGGTCAATCTGGCTCATCTATAAATGTTGCCAACTTATTTGACGAAAGTATTCCCTTCGAAAAACTAAAAAACAAATCCCTAGTTGAAGAGCTAGAATTTGTTAAAAGGGCTGTGATTTTTTCTATGCTATCGTTTATAATTACAATAGCCTTATTCTTTCTTTAAATCATTATATTTGACTCCAGCAAAGCGTATATTATTTGGAAGAGAATTACACGATTAAAGAAATAGACCCGCTTTTACTTTTTGGGGCTAATAATCAAAGAATAAAACAAATTATCAAGCTTTTTCCAAAGCTTAAAATTGTTGTAAGGGGTAACAACCTTAAAATAAATGGGAATGAGGAAGAGGTTCTTCGATTCACCAATAAATTAGACATTTTTGTCACCCATATCTTGAGATATGGAGCGCTCACCGAAAATCAACTTGAAAGGTTAATGGAAGAAGGTGCCGAAGATATTGTTAAAGATACTTCTGGCGATGAAATTATTCTTCATGGTGTTGGAGGAAAAGCAATCAAGGCACAAACAGCAAACCAAAGAAAAATGGTTGCTGCCATGAAGAAAAACGATTTGCTTTTTGCAATTGGTCCAGCGGGAACAGGTAAAACCTATACAGCAGTTGCAATGGCTGTTCAAGCCCTTAAAAACAAACAAGTAAAAAGAATTATTCTAACTCGTCCTGCTGTTGAAGCAGGTGAAAACCTTGGCTTCCTTCCAGGTGATTTAAAAGAGAAATTAGACCCATACATGCAGCCATTGTATGATGCTTTGAGAGATATGATTCCTGCAGAAAAGCTAAAAGAGTTTCTGGAAACTGGTGTTATAGAAGTTGCTCCCCTAGCCTTTATGAGAGGACGAACACTAGATAAAGCATACTGTATAATGGATGAAGCTCAAAACGCCACTGAAGGCCAGTTCAGAATGTTCTTAACTAGAATGGGGAAATCTGCAAAGTTTATTGTTACGGGAGATGTTACTCAAATTGATTTGCCTAAAAAACAAACTTCTGGTTTAACAGGCTCAGTAAATATCCTTAAAGGAATTCAGGGAATCGAATTTGTCCAACTTGATGGAAAAGACGTAATTCGTCATAAATTAGTAAAGAAAATTATCGAAGCATACGATAAACAAGATAATTAATGAAGAAGCTTTTCACCATAATTGCTTTAATTACCACGCTTTCATCGACGGCGCAAAAACTGGACATCACATACGAATGGTTTAGTTTAGGCGGAGGCTTTCTTTACTCTATTGAAGATGAATACTTAGGTTTAAACGGTAAAATAAACCTACCACTTGGAAGCCATGCGAAATTTGTTATGCAAGGAACATTATTTCCTGAGCAAATGCAATTTACAGATGAAGGTCACAATGAAATAAGAGCAAAATTCAATGTAGAATTCACACCTATAAAATTCAAAAAACTTTACTTAACTGTTCAAACAGGATTTGATTACGGTGGGTGGCAAAGAACTTATTTTGTTGAGGGATCTACACTAGGTGAAGAATGGAAAAGAGATGAAAGCATGATGTTTGGGGGAATTCTTAACTATGATTTCCATCGATTCAGATTGTACGCAGATTACATGTATATGCCTCAAATTTTTAGTAATCATGTTGGACTAGGAGTTACTGTTCTCTTTTTCGAAGACAAAACTTACCGAAGAAGGTATATGCAAAGAAGACTTGTTAATTCAAATACGGGTTGGAGAGTTCGTAATAAAGGAGGAAATTCACGCAGTAAAAAATCCAAAAACAAGGGATAAAATTGCTTACCATCCTTCTTCAAATACTACCCCTTTTTTTAATAATTGGAACTGGTTGGATTTTCGCCAAATTAAAAATTGCTGATCAAAACTGGCTTAAGCCAATTGGTGATTATGCTTTATATATTGGGTTCCCTGCTTTGATTTTTGGAAATTTAACTGCAAACCCAATTAAGTTTGAATTAATAGGAATGAGTTTTTTTAGAGTAACCGCTCTTTTAATTGGAATGCTCTTGCTCCTTTTTCCTTTCTTAAAATGGATTAGTAAAACCAACCAAATCAAAGCCACAATTATTATTTGTTTTCTTTTTGGAAATGCAGCTTTTCTTGGAATCCCTGTAATTACCTCTTTAGATTCTTCTTTAGCCCCATTAGCTTCTTTAAATGCTTCGATGATGTTGTTTTGGGTTTTTTCTTTGGGGTTAATCATTGTTGAATTCTACACTTTGGAGGAACCAAAAATTGGAAAAATACTGTTTGGACTTGTAAAAAACCCACTACTCCTATCGGTTATATTCGGAATAGGATTTAATTATTTAAACATTAAAATTCCGGATGTTATTCATCTCCCCATTTCAATGATGGGAAAAGCCGTATCTCCAATGGTAATGCTTTTAATAGGTGTTTTCATTGCCAGTCACCCTCCCAAAACATTTAAGGCAATCAAAACCCCAATTATATTTAGTTCTTTCAAACTATTAATATTCCCTTTAGTAGGTTTGTTTGTATTTAATTTAAACGAAGCCCAAGAATTAAGCTCTATAGTTCAATTTGCCATGCCAGCAGCCATAACTCCCTTTGCAATGGCTGGAAGGTATAAATTAGATCAAGAGTTCATTTGCAACTCTATCATCGTATCAACAATACTTAGTTTGTTTACATTGCCTCTTATTATTTACCTTTTTAATTTTGTAAGTGCATGAATCATGAAGTATACATGAAAAAATGCCTTGAATTGGCGTTAAAAGGTAAAGGCAATGTTGCTCCAAATCCAATGGTTGGTTCCGTTATAGTTTGTGATGGTGAAATTATCGGACAAGGTTACCATGAAAAGTTTGGCGAAGCGCATGCAGAAGTTAATGCAATTAAATCTGTTAAGGATCCAACGCTTCTGAAAAAAAGCACAATTTACGTAAACTTGGAACCATGTTCTCATCATGGAAAAACCCCTCCTTGTTCTGATTTAATAATCGAAAAAGGAATTCCCCATGTTGTAATTGGTGCAATAGATGACCATGAAAAGGTAGCTGGAAAAGGAATTCAACGACTAGAAAAAGCTGGAATCCAAGTTGACGTTAATATCCTAAAGCAGGAATGCATCGATTTAAACAAGAGGTTTTATAAATTTCACAATCAAGGATTACCTTATGTAATCCTGAAATGGGCCGAATCCAATGATGGTTTTATATCCAGAACCCAAAATGATTTAGATAAAGGTTTATCAAATTGGATAACCGGGGAAGAAAGTAAAGTTTTTGTTCATCAACAAAGAGCCTCTGAACAGGCTATTATGATTGGTAAAAACACTGCTTCAATTGACAGTCCATCACTTACAACAAGATTGGTAAAAGGTAAATCTCCCCTTAGAGTTATAGTAGGTAAAATTGACACCACATCTAATTTAACACTTATAAGTGATGAGTTTCCAACCCTTATTTTTAATAACGAATTAGAAATAAAACATGGAAATAAAGAATGGATCGTTTTTGATGGTCAACCGGAATCCATTCTAAAAGAACTCGCGGAAAGAGATATCCAATCAGTAATCATTGAAGGTGGAACCAATCTTATCAATCAGTTCATCGATAATAACTTATGGGACGAAGCCTACAATTTTATTGGAGAAGTAGAATTTAGAGATGGTTTAAAGGCTCCTAAAATCAAAAAGCAACCTTTATTCACTAATCAAGTAGGAAAAGATAAACTGGTAGTTTACTTCAACAAATGAGTTTAAACTTATTATTTGCAATTATATCAGCATCACTGCTTTTTAATATTTTCAAATATTTTGAAAATTATAAAGTGGTTACTTTGAATGCTATTGTGGTTAACTACCTTGTAGCCTCTTCCCTATCTTTTTTAGTTCCGGAGGAAACAAAGAGCATAGCTTACGCTATCAATCAACCATGGCTTCCAATTGCTATTTTACTCGGATTTATATTCGTTTCATTATTTCAAGTAATGGCCTATGCCAGTCAGTTAATTGGAGTAGCCACAACAACCATTGCTAACAAAATCACCTTTATTTTTCCAACAGCACTTGGGATCATATTTTTTAATGAAGATTGGAACCTATTAAAGTTATTAGGGTTTATTGTTGCAATAGCAGCGATTTTCTTGAGTGCTGAAAAGAAAATAGAACTTCCAAAAGGAAACTCATACGCTATAATCGCCCTCCTTTTCTTTGGGGGGGGGGTATTAGAATCCCTTTTAAACTATTCCAACAAACATCTAATTGCTAAAGGTGATACAAGTTTTTACTTTGGCTATCTTTTCTTTTTTGCTTTTGTTTTTGGGATTATAATGATGATTCGACAAATTTTAAAAACAAAAACATTACCAACTCGTAAAGACATTCTTTGGGGAGTAATCTTAGGAATCCCTAATTATTTCTCCATGTACTTGTTATTAGAAAGTTTGGACGAATTACCCTCTTCAACTGTTTTTCCTGTTGCAAACATGGGAGTCATTCTGTTTTCTACATTGTTTTCAGTAATTCTTTTCAAAGAAGAAATTTCAAAGAAAAAAGCATTAGCGTTAGGCTGTTCGATTCTTGCCATTGCCTTAATTTCATTTTACAATATAATTTAATGCCTAATCCCTATAAAACTATTTCAAAAAAAGCAGAAGGTCTTTTTAAAGATCGAGGAAGTAAGTTTACAGGATATATTCACCCTATTTCATCAAAAGAAGAAGCAGAAGCACTTATTAAAACATACAAGGAAGAACAGCCAGATGCCAGACACCATTGTTTTGCTTATCGAATAGGTCCTGATGGAAAAGAATACAGAGCTTACGATGACGGAGAACCTTCGGGCACAGCAGGAAAACCAATTTTAAATCAACTTCTTTCTCATGAACTCACTAATGTCTTAGTAGTTGTTATAAGATATTCAAGCGGAACAAAATTAGGTGTGCCTGGATTAATAAACGCCTATAAAGAAGCAACTATAGCCGCTATAAATGAGTCTGAAATAATAGAAAAGGCCATTTGTAAACATTACAAGATCCGATTCAATTACGATCAGTTACCTGAAGTTATGAAGTGGAGCAAACAACAAAAAGTTGAATTTATTAATCAGGTATTCGATCTTAATTGTTTTGTAGAATTTGGAATTGATAGTAGAGAAGCCGACAATAAATTAGCTAACTTACCAAGAACCTTAAAAGCAGAGTTTTTAATCGAAGCATGAGAATTGGACTATTAATATTGTGTTTTTTAATCAGCAATTTAAGTTTTGCTCAGCAAAAACAACTGGTAGCAAAATCCAATAGCCCATTGGGCGTTCACTCACTTTATCACCCTTTAATGGAGGGTTTACCCATCTTTAACCAATTCATCAAAGTAAATCAATTCGAATCAACCACAAACACCCATTTTACAGAATCAGATTTAGATCCAATTGATAGAACTCTATTAGAAAGTGATACAATTTTCTCCAATTTAGATGGTTACCTTATTTCAAACAATCAATTTCTCCCCGTAAGAGCTATTACTATAATGGGAGTTGATGGTAAAAGCTACTCGCTGTATATAGATGAGACAGGAAATTGCATTCATTATGTGTTACACAACCACTATGCTAAAGATACTATTGTAGGAACTGTTTTTATGCCTGACCCAATTACTTCTAGTGGCAATAGTTACGGCCCGCCTTATGCTGATCAAGATGATGCTTCGAATACAGAACTAGAAAATGAATTAAATGAAGTTTTTGTGAAAGCCAAATTTGAAGGTGGAGTGTATAAATTGAAAAACGAATACTTGAAAATTTCAAACCATAGTAGCCCAAATATTTTACCTACCGAACTAAGTGATTCAATCTTTAAATTCGATCGATCTCAAAACGGGTTTGAAGAAATGCAGGCAATGTACCACATTTCCAACTTTGCAAAGTACTTGAAAGACACATTAGGATTCACTGATTTAATGAACTACGCCATTGATGTTGATGTTTATGCACTAAATGGTAGTGATCAATCTGAGTTTATTAGTTCTACCATTCCCCCTAGATTAAACTTTGGACAAGGTGGGGTTGATGATGCTGAAGATGCAGATGTAATTATTCATGAATACTCGCATGCTGTTAGTCATTCCGCCGCTGAGGGTTCTTTGGTAGGTTACCACAGGTTAGCAATGGACGAAGGATTAGGGGATTACTGGGCGGCCGTTTACTCCAAAAGGTTAAGTCCGAATAACTATAAATTGATTTTCAACTGGGACGGTCACAATGAATTTTGGGGAGGTAGAACGCTAGAACACGAAAGAAAGTTTAGTGATGGATTAGACGGCAATAAATATATAGATGGAGAATTGTTTGCAGCTACTTTAATGGATATTAGAAATACAATTGACGATAGTATTGCCGACATTCTGATCATGCAGTCGGTTTACTCTTGGTTTCCCAATATGACAATGCAAGATGCCATGACTGAGATTTTAAAATCCGATACATTGCAGTTTGATAAACTATATAGCCCAACACTGGAATGGATTATGTGTAATAGAGGGTTCTTAGGTGATCAGTGCTTAAATGCTATCGAAGAAACCAATTGGAGTCCTGTTCTAGATTACAGTCTTTTAAATAATGGTTTTCTAAAGATCAACAACTTATTTTCTTCTGAAACTTTAAGCATATACTCAATTAGTGGTCAATTAATGATGCAAGAACAAATTCAGGAAAATACTGTTGATTTAAATAGACTACCTAGTGGAATTTATATTCTGAACTTAAAAGGATCCTCAGAAAAAATAAAGCTTTAATTAACGTTTCTTGGTCATAGTGACCAAAAAAAATGGCCGAAATTTCTTTCGACCATCTAACAAAACAATTCGTTTATTCTATTTAAAATACCTAAAATCGTGGTTATTCTCAATCTTAAGTAATGCTTCGTAAATTAACTTAATTACATTTTCGATATCATCTTTATGCGCAGCTTCAACAGTAGTATGCATGTATCTTAACGGTAAAGAAATTAACGCAGAGGCAACTCCACCATTACTATAAGCAAAAGCATCAGTATCAGTCCCAGTAGCTCTGGAAACGGCTGCATTTTGGAAAGGAATCTTATTATCATTAGCCGCAGTTTTAATTAATTTCAAAAGGTTATTTTGAACTGCAGGTCCAGTTGGTAAACATGGTCCTTCCCCTCCTTTGATATCACCTTGCGCTATTTTATCAATTTTAGGCGTTGATGTATCATGACAAACATCAGTCACAATAGCAACGTTTGGTTCAATTGTATCAGTAATCATTTGAGCTCCTCTCAACCCTACTTCTTCCTGAACAGCATTAACAATATATAAACCAAATGGAAGCTTCTTTTTGTTTTTGTGTAATAATCTTGCTACCTCAGCAATAATAAAACCTCCAATTCTGTTATCTAAAGCTCTTCCAACATACCATCGGTTGTTTAGCATGGTTAATTCATCTTGATAGGTAATAACATCTCCTACCTGAATTCCCATTTTTAATACTTCAGCTTTATCTTTCGCTCCAACATCCAAACAAATGTTTTTAAGAGAAGGAGCCTCCTCCTTTCCTCCATGACGAGTATGAATTGCTGGCCAACCAAATACTGCTTCAACAACACCTTTCTCCGTATGAATGTTAACTCTTTTTGACGGGGCAATTTGATGATCTGAACCCCCATTTCTTCTTAGATAAATAAATCCGTCACCCGTGATGTAATGAACAAACCAGCTAATTTCATCGGCATGCGCTTCTATTACAACCTTATATTTTGCTTTTGGATTTACGATAGCCGCAACAGAACCATAAGTATCAACTAAATAATCATCAACAAAAGGCTTTACATAATCCAACCAAATTTTCTGACCTTCTGATTCGAACCCAGTTGGGGATGGATTGTTTAAATATTTTTCTAAAAAATTCTTTGAGGCTTTTGTTAAGATTGATTTCGCCATTTGATAATTGTTTTTGCTATTAAATAAAGATAAGACTTATACGCGGTATTGAGAATTAGGTTTTCGTTTTGACTCGATTCTTTTATAATCTTATATTTGCTGCTCCAAACTTAAAATTGATATAGCATGCAACTGTACAATAAACTAAGCGCGGAAGAAAGAAGACAACTAATTAAAGAAGCAGGTGAAAAGCGCCTGACTATCTCTTTCTACCAGTACGCTAAGATTGAAGATCCTCAAAAATTTAGAGACGAATTATTTATTGAATGGGAAAAATTAAATATCCTTGGAAGAACTTATGTTGCCAACGAGGGAATTAATGCTCAAATTTCCGTTCCTGCTCCATTATTTGAGGAATTTAGAGAAAAGCTTTATGCAATTGATTTCTTAGACGGTATTCGTTTAAATGTCGCTGTAGAGCAAGATGACTTTTCGTTCCTGAAAAACAAGATTAAAGTAAGACATAAAATTGTTGCCGACGGTTTGAATGATGATACGTTTGATGTTACGAACAAAGGTGTCCATTTAAAAGCACAAGATTTTAATGATATAATCGAAGACCCTAATACCGTTTTGGTTGATATGCGTAATCACTACGAAAGTGAAATAGGTCATTTTAAAGGAGCCATCACTCCTGATGTTGATACCTTTAGAGATTCTTTAGATATCATAGAAGATGATTTAAAAGAACATAAAGAGGATAAAAACCTTGTTATGTATTGTACAGGTGGAATTAGATGTGAAAAAGCTAGTGCCTACTACAAGCATAAAGGGTTTAAAAATGTATACCAACTGGAGGGAGGTATAATTGAGTATACTCGCCAGGTAAAAGAAGAAGGTATTGAAAACAAATTCCTTGGTAAGAACTTTGTTTTTGATCACAGAAGAGCAGAAAGAATTTCAGATGATGTTATTTCGAATTGTCATCAGTGTGGAGAACCTTGTGACACTCACGTAAACTGTGAAAACAAAGGTTGTCACTTACTTTTCATACAATGTAGATCATGTTCAGAAAAAACACTTACAACCTGTTCGGATGAATGTAAGTCGATTGTTCAATTACCTGTAGAAGAACAGAAGGCGCTTCGAAAAGGAAATCCAGTGAGTAATAAGATTTTCAAAAAAGGACGATCAAAACATATCAAAAAAATCAAATAATTTAATCCCGCCAAGTGCGGGATTTTTTATGACATTTTATTGCCTTCGAATAATTATTTTGGTGAAATGTTTAACCTTCATTTCAAACAATTTAAAGCTTTAGAAAACTCTCCAAACGGGGAAGTGAGTGGTGAAACTATATTCCTTTATTTCCAAGATGATAAGGAAATATGGGCTGAATATAGCGGTGGGAATATAAAAGAAGGAAGATTAAACGGATTAAAAACAGCCGAAAACGGATTTGAAATTAAATATTCTCATGTTAACGTAAGTGGAGAAAAAAAGGAAGGAATCGCCCAAACACAAGTTTCTTTCTCCAGAGATGGGAAGATTATTTTAAACGAGTTTTGGCAATGGACTACAGGAGACAAATCAAGTGGAACATCAACATTAATTGAATTGTAATGGACATTGAAAAATTAAAATTCCCAATTGGAGAATTCCAATTTAAAACAGATTATAATCAAGATGATATTACTAATTGGATAAAAGATATAAGGGAGTTCCCTCATCAAATAAGAGAAGTAGTTGAGCAACTATCAAACGAAGAAAAAAATTGGATTTATCGTCCAAACGGCTGGTCAATAAAACAAGTTGTTCATCATTGTTCTGACAGTCACATGAACAGCTTTATAAGATTCAAATTAGCGCTTACGGAGGAAAAGCCGGCAATCAGACCTTATTTCGAAGACAGATGGGCTGAACTTTCAGATTCTTTGGAAGATGATTTGACTGACACGCTTAATTTAATAAGTAGTTTGCATAATAAATGGTCGAGGTTTTTGTCCAATATTCCTTTTGAGGATTTAACCAAGCTTTTTCTGCATCCGGAACATGGAACTGAAATTTCTTTAGCTGAAAATATTGCTTTTTATTCTTGGCACTGTAAACATCACTTGGCGCATGTTAAGCAAGCATTGGCGTTGAAAGGAAAGTATAATTAAACAAAAAAAGCCGATGAAATTCATCGGCCTTTCTAATACTTATTTAAATCGCTAATTACTCAGCGTATAAATCGTTGTAATCTTCAACAGATAATTCAACAACTTTCTTTGCTTCTTCAGCTCCATAAACGTGAGTAATTTCACATTTTGGTGCTTCTTCACCTGGAATCTGCTTGTAAGTTAAGAAGTAGTGCTTTAATCTATTGATTAATCTTAATGGAGCATCTTGGATATCGTCAAAATCGTAAACCTCATCCTGTGCTAAAACTGCGATAATTTTATCATCAGCCTCACCACCATCGATCATTCTCATTCCTCCAATGATTTTAGCTTCAACTAAAATATCTCCATGAGGAATTTCTCTTTCTGTAAAAACACAAATATCTAATGGGTCACCATCACCTTCTAATTCTCTTCCACATTTTTCACCAGCAAACTTTGCAGTTTTATTTCCACAGTAAGTTTGAGGTACAAATCCGTATAACGCAGGAATGATGTTTGAGAACTTCTGAGGTCTATCAATCATCAAGTATCCTGTTTCTTTATCAATTTCATATTTACAAGTATCGGATGGAACCATCTCGATAAACGCAGTTACTTTACCTGGAGCATCTTTCCCAATTGGAATCCCGTGCCAAGGATGTGGTTTTGAAATTAACTTCTTAGCCATATTAGTAAAAATTAGAGCCCAAAGATGCAATTTTTTTTGCGAACTAAGAAATTTAATATTTCATAAACCCCAGTAATTACAGCCACTTAGATTAAGAAATAGCTCTTAGTACTCCCATAAATCTTGTTCATAGGTGAATATTTCTTTCTCTATCCTCTTTCCCTCCAGTAAAGCATCTAAATCCTTAGAATAATCTCTAATTGCTCTATCATAAACATTTGATTCTTTCATTATATAACTACTAAATTTCCGTTTATGAAATAAATCATCATAAGTTCTTAGCTCTACATCGCTGTGAGGATTTGGAGCGAGAGAATTAGCCAAAATCGGCCTCAATTCAGGCATATAAAACCAATATAATGGTCGCTCTCCTTTGTACTCACCGTTTTCATCAAAAACTTCTTCAACGGAACAAACACCAATTATCCTTGCTTCCATAACACTCCTGTGTCTGTTGAAGTACCATTCTTCCTTAATCCTTATTCTGCGGATATTGTAAATAGGTAAAGATTCCTTTATTACAGTCGGAATCATGTCCTCATTTTCATCGGTAGTCCAAACTGTATCAATACTCTCTCCTAAACTGCAAGCCTCACTAGAAGTAAAACGATAGGCAAACTCATCGCTAATTGGATCAAAAGCGTTAAATCCCCTGAGCATACTCCATCTTTTAAAACAGTTATAAGATTCTTCATCGATCTTGTAGGCTCAAGCGGATAATAATAAGGATGATTGTTCTTTTCTCTTAAATCGAGCGTTCGCCAAACACGTTTATTCCACATTACACCAGCCTCTGATTCGTAATTATAGGCCATTGGTCGTTTACTGAAATTGTTCTCAAGAATAAAAACACCATCTAAAACAACGGTTTGAGCGTTAGACAAAAAGAAAGAAATCGTAAAAATTATTAGAAATAAAAAATGCCTAATATCTTCTGTTTATTTTCATAATGACATGAGGCATTTCCGTAACAGAAATAGTTTAAATTTTATATTTTTCTCCAGCTAATTTTTTTAATCCCTCTATTGATTCCTCAAGTTTTTCAATAGATTGCTTTACGTTATTTTCCACTTCAAAAGATTCATACAAAACGTTAATTAAAAGCTTTTTAACTCCATTTTCATCGGCTTTAACCCGCTTCCAATTCACCTTTTCGGTTGCTCTTGCACAAACATAACTGGTGGCAAATTGCGCGTTATCCTTCATTGCCATACCTTGACTTGAAGAGGTAATCAAGTAATCGCCAATTTGAATATTTCCTCCTTCATTAGTTACCCACAATTTCCCATTCCCAACGGCCATTACCTGGTGAGGATTATCTAATGAGAACTCCTTGGTGGGTTCAATTAAACCTGAATAAGCACCTAAAACTCTTTTGTCGTTTATTTGAGTTGAATAATCTATCCCATATAATATTTCCGAATTAGGATAGCCATGGTAATTTGCATTATCACCATTTAAAACCATTACTTTTCCGTATTCGAAAGATTGATTTGAATTAGCAAAATGGGCTCCTGTAAAAGCGTTGTAAGTTAAAGTTGTTCCAGATACATCAATACTTCCCTCCGAAGATCCAGCATATCTGAAATCAAGCAAAACACCATCATCAGTTGTTCTATTAAAAGTAGCCACTGTTGTTGAAGCGTCATCAACCCTTAAACCTGATGTTGGAGATGTTTGATTTATTCCAACTGCCCCATCTTCTTCAATTACCATTCTTATTTGTTGCGTAGTACTTCCATCCGGCACAGTTTGAAACCTAATCTCTGTGGGCATATCGTTTGAACCAGGTGTTCCATTTACTTTGGCTTCAATTGTAGCTCCGGTGTGACTCCAATCATTACCATCATAACACGCAAATTTTATTGGCCCAAGAACATCATTGTCTAAAACAATGGAAGGGGCACCTTCAGTCCCTCTAGACTTAGCTTTTGCTAAAATAGCAGCATCTGCATCAGTTGAGAATTTAGCAATTGTTAACCCTGCTGAGCTGGTTGTAGAATTAACTTGCAACTGACGATTAGTAACGTTATTATTGGACTTTACCATTAAATAATCATTGGAAGCATTTGAATACAACATATGATCCTGATTATCCGACTCAACCCTAAAATCAAAAGCTCCACTTTGCTCATTCACTATTAATCCTCCGTTTATAAATAAATCATCGTCAGAAAATCTTGCAACATATAACAATGGATTTGTAGTAGAGCTATTGTCTAAATAAAAAGTGTTTGCGGCGGTAGCTCCGTACCCCGTCTGACTACCGATCCTAATTGAATAATTTGTCATTGCCGAGGAATAACCTGCCTGATAACCAAGTGTTACATTCCCTGTTCCTGCAGTATTTGTGTAAGAAGCTTCATTTCCAATCGCAACATTATAATCCCCATTTGTACTTGAATAACCAGCTTGGTAACCAACATAAGTATTATCCGTTCCAGCCGAATTGTTTTGAGCTCCCGCTCCTTCTCCAAGGTAAAGATTCTTAGTGTTTGGAATACTTAAAACATGCGCTGTACCAATTCGATAAATATCATTTGCTCCACTCAAATTAGTATTTCCATTCACTTCAACCGGGTAAGCAGGGTTATCATCCTGAATCCCTACTTCGCCAGTGGATAAAACTGTAATGGATGTTGTGGTTTCAAGTGCTGAAGTCCCGATTTTTAATTTTTCACTGTCGGAATTATCAACTCCTAATGTAAAATAGGTTGTCCCTCCAACTTGAAAATGAATAATAGGATCACCAGTAGAGATATTATTTATCCCCAAATCAACCTCAGCAGCTGTTGAATTTTCTAAATCCAACGCTTCACTAGGGGCTGTATTTCCTATTCCTATTTGGCCTGTTAACGCTTGGAAAGCAACTACTAAACAAGCTAATAAGGCTTGCTTTTTAAAGATCATTTAATGTTGCTTTAATTTGATTAATTTCCTCTTGAAGTGACTTTAATTTAACTTGATAATTATACTTTTTAAAAGACTCATAGAAAACTGAAATCTGTACTTTTTTCACGCCTTTTTCATCTTCTTTAACTTCCTCCCAATTCACCTTCTCTCCTGCGCGAGCAACAATGTAACTTACCTCATGTGTTTGAGGATCCTTCATTGCACAACCTCTAGTAGAAGAAGAAATTAAATAATCACCAATTTGAATATTTCCTCCAGCATTTGTCACCCACATTGTTCCATTCCCAACAGCCATAATTTGATGAGGATTATCCAAAGAGTGTTTTTTCTGAGATTCCAATAAACTACTGTAAGATCCTAAAACATTTGGATCGTTTTCCTTAGTTGTATACTCTATCCCGTATAGCACTTCCGACTTATCATTTCCGTGATAATTTTTGTCGCGACCGTTCATTGAAATTAAGTAACCACGTTCGAATGACTTTTTACTGTAGCCAAAGTGTGCGCCTGTAAATGCATTGTATAAAATATCTGTTCCATTAAAAGAAATTGACCCTTCAGAGGATCCATCTTGTTGAAAATCGATTATCATACCGTTTGAAGTAGTCCTGTTAAAAGTAGCAACCGTTGCTCCTGATTCCTCCACAAATAATCGTGTTGTTGGGACGGTTGCACCAATCCCCACAAATCCACTAGGCAAAATTGTCATCCTTGTTGTTGGGGAAGCAGCTCCATCAGCCGTAGTACCAAAATCTAATTTTGTTGGAATATCATCAACCCCAGGAGTTCCATAAATTGAAGCTGCTATTGTTGCTCCTCGAGAACCATAATCAGCCCCATCGTAACCAAAAAAGTCAATTGCCCCTAAAACATCCCCATTACTGATAACCGATGGAGAACCTTCGGAACCTCTTGCCTTTAAAAAAGCTAGTGAAGATCCCGTGTTGTCAGCCGAATGCTTCACTAAACCAATCCCAGCACTTCCATCTGTACCGCTTAATTGCATATCAAGTGAAACTCCCCCTGGAGAAACTGCCGTTGATGTTCCGATTAAAACCTGATCTGCAGAACCATCAACAAATAACATGTGCGTATTGTTATCTGATTCAACCCTAAAATCTTCAGCTGCAGATTGTTCGTTTACAACCACCGAACCATTAATTGTTATTTCATCAGTTGAAAAATCCCCATAAATCAGTGGCGTTGTTGTGTTTGTATTATCGATATACAACTTATTACTCCCTGTTTCATTATATCCAGCCTGATATCCAATGAATACATTTCCCGTTCCTGTGGAATTAGTATAACCAGCTTCGAATCCTAATGCCGTATTTGTTCCTCCGGTTGTACAAGAATATCCTGCACCTGCTCCAATAAATGTATTATTATCGGCTGATGTATTGGAGAACCCTGCATTATAACCAACAAAAGTATTATCTGCCCCATTCGCATCATTTGCAGCTCCAGCACCTTCTCCTACATATATATTTTGAGTATTTGGTTTAGATAAAACATGCGCCGTTCCGATTCTATAAACATCTGTTGAATTGGCTAAATTTATAGCCCCATTAACTTCTAAAGGATAAGCGGGATCCGTATCTCCCACCCCAACATCACCTGCAGCATCGATAGTAATTGATGTTGTTGTTGCCAAATCTGTAGTACCTATTTTGAATTTATCGTTATCGGAATTATCAACCCCAACAGAAAAGTAAGTGGTATTGCTCACTTGGAAATGAATCAAAGGATCACCTGTGGAAGTATTATTTATGTCGATAGCTGTTTTAGTTGCGTCATTAGATTCAATATCTAAAATCTCGTCTGGGTTGGTAGTCCCAATACCAACTTGCGAAAAAACATTCAATCCAAAAAAAGCAAGAGCACAGGCTAAAGGTAGTTTGATTTTGCTCATACTTAACTGTTTCTTTCCCTTACGAGAAATAACAGTTAAAGTTTCTCAAATATCAGATTAAGTAAAGCTTTTAACATTTCGCTAAATACTCATGCTAAACTTCTGTTCTTCATTTGATTCCAATATTCTATAATCAAAGGCTGAAGCGATGTTTCTAACAAACTTTTTTCCTTCCGGGCGAACCTTTATTACCTCTCCTAATTCTACTAAACCATCACGCTCCAACTCATGCAGTTGATCATATATTTTAGTTTTAAGTTGGTAAGGTAAATTAGAAAACTCTGCTGCTTTAACTTGTTCATTGCACATTATTTCAGTGATAGTTTCTTTTGTTACCTGATCCACCGAGGACATAAAATGGCCTTTAAACACAGCTAGTTTACCTCCATTAATTTGATCCTGGTAACCCTCAACTGTTTTTACATTTTGAGCATACCCTAAGTTAACATCACTAATAGCACTTACTCCTAACCCTAAAAGAAATTTACTTTGCATCGGAACATATCCCATGAAATTTCGGTGCAACTTCTTCTCTGCTTTTGCTAATGCTAAATCATCCGAAGGCAAGGCAAAGTGATCCATCCCTATTTCTTCGTAACCTGCTTTTAAAAAGGCTTCTTTTCCTAATTCATATAACCTTCTTTTTTCTTCATTCGAAGGCAAATCTGATTCATCATAAGCTCTCTGACCTTTATGCTTCCAAGGCACATGAGCGTATGAGTAATAGGCAATTCGCTCTGGTTTTAACGCTAAAACCTTATCAATTGTATCCTGAACAGACGCTTCCGTTTGTCGAGGCAATCCATAAACAATATCAAAGTTCACACTGTTATACCAAAGGTTTCTGGCATTTTTAACAACCTCCTGAACATCTTCAAAACTTTGTTTTCGGTTGATTATACGCTGAATCTCTGGATCGAAATCCTGAATACCTAAACTCAATCTTTTAAAATCAAGTTTCCTTAATTCTTCCAGGTGCTCTTTTGTAGTATTAGCGGGATGCGCTTCAAAACTAAATTCAACTTCTTTCTCAACTATACACCTTTTCTGGATTTCACTCAGCAAAAATTTCAAATTCTCATGAGAAAAGAATGTTGGAGTTCCTCCACCCAAATGAATTTCTTTCAATTTAGGTTTCTCCCCAAACAACTCTAAATACATATCAAACTCCTTGATTAAAGCTTGAATATAAGGTTGCTCAACCGCGTGATTTACCGTAATCCTTGTATTACATCCACAATAAGTACACAAGCTTTCGCAATATGGTAAATGAATGTAAAGAGAAATTCCATATTCATCGTTATACTTTTTAAAAGCATCACGAACCGTTAACCTCCATTTTTCCTTGCAAATCTTAGGAGACTCCCAATGCGGAACAGTTGGATAGCTTGTATATCTTGGCACTGGTTTGTTGTATTTTTCAAATAACTTATTCGTTAACATAGCAATTTGTTGTTTGTTGAGCTGGCTTAATTTCTGGACTCACCACATCAATCCCCAAATTGAGTCCTCTTAAAAGCATCATTGCTCCTGTTATTAATAAAAATCCCGAAATAATAAATTTCGATTTCACGAAAGAAAGTTGTTGTTTTATCCAGTTAGAAACCGCCCCTACCAATATTAAGGCAGGTAGTGTTCCAAGTCCAAATGAAAACATATATAAAGCTCCTTCCGTTGCTGATAAACTTATGGTTGTTCCTGCTAATGCAACATAAACCATACCGCAAGGCAACAGTCCATTGGCCATTCCTGAAAAAACGAATCGAAACAGCCCAATCTTTTCATTTTTCATTAAAAGCCCAAAGGCTTTTGTCACCCATTTCCCAACAGCGAATTGCTCCACGCCTGCCGGCTTTATTAGTAAATAAACTACTCCGATTGTAAGGAATACCCCACCTAGTATAACTGATAATTTTTGAGAAACACCTAACCAATCAGCGCTACTCATTAAACCACCAACAAAGGCGCCTAATAAAACATAAACCGAAATTCTTGAGAGTTGATAAATCAATGATTGAAAAACACCTAATGCATTCTTCGATCTAAAGGAAAATATGGCCACAAGCGGTCCGCACATCGCAACGCAATGAATACTTCCAATCAAACCTAATATGACTGCTGTTAAACTCATTTATATCTATCGCGGAGAAACGTAAATTCCTTTTTTCCTTAAAAATGGTTGGTCATTAATTTGAAAAGTAAATTCCAGATTGTAAATCCCCTGAATTAAACTATCGTAGGAAATAGTAATAGGACTTGTAGCATTTTCAAAAGCCAAATCTCTATCGAAAATTGAATTATCTGGGCGCTTTAGAATCACATTTACATCCAAAGTATCTTTTCCAATGGAATTCGGAAAATGAATCTCTAATGAACTTTTGCTCTCAACTTTCAGATCAGACCCTAATGATTTGAAGTTGTTAATGGCCCCCATTTCTTCAGAGAAATTCACTTCTTTTTCATAATAATCTTCAGATTCTAAATAAAAATCCTGCTTAAAACTGAAGATTACCAACCCTATTATCATTATTACAAATGATGTATATCCTACTGCTACTTTATGTCCAAAATTCATTACTTAATCTTTATTGGTCCGCTAAAAAATATATCTTCTGTTTCTACCTTTCCTTGGGGTGTATAAATCCCAATTTCCAATAGCGTTTTTAATCCATCTAACTGCTCCTCTTGTAACTCAACAATAAAGGTTCCTTCAACGGGTTCATCTGGCTTAATGTTAAGCGTATCACCTCCTATAATTTTTATTCCCCCATCTAAGTTTTCTAAACTTAACCAGACTTGCTTTTCATCAGCCGCTTTATTTACAAACTTGAATTTGTAAAAGTTGATGTATGTTCCATCTGCTTTCTGCTTGTAAGTTGTTCCATAAGCCCTTAAAATAGTTCCATCGATTACAGATCGGTTGGCAATAATAAAGGAGAATACTACCAGCAACAAACAAAGCAATCCAACATATGCTTTTGCTCTAACCGTTAAACCCCAATCTTTTTTATCAGCAATAGAAGCCTCTGATGCGTATCGGATTAACCCTTCTGGTTTTCCAACCTTATTCATTACAGTGTTACACTCATCAATACAAGCCGTACAGTTCACACATTCTAATTGAGTACCGTTTCGAATATCAATTCCAGTTGGACAAACCTGAACACATAATCCACAATCAACACAGTCTCCTTTTGGTTCTGATTCCGATTTCTTTAACTTCCCTCTCGGCTCTCCTCTCTTGTAATCATAAGTCACGTTTACCGTATCTCTATCAAGCAGTACTCCTTGCAATCTTCCATAAGGACAAACAGTGGTGCAAACTTGCTCTCTCATCCACGCAAACACGCCGTAGAAAACACCTGAAAAAATGGTAATTAACAATAATCCAACAATATGTTCCGAAGGTTTATCCAATTGAATTTCCCATAATGCCTCACTCCCTATTATGTAGGATAAAAAAGTATTAGCAATCATAAAAGAAATCACAAAGTATATGGTATGTTTCAAAATCCTTTTAAAGATCTTTTCCTTTGTCCATGGCGCTTTCTTTAGTTTCATTTGCGCATTTCTATCTCCCTCTATCCAGTATTCAATTGGTCGAAAAACCATTTCCAAAAAAACAGTTTGCGGACAAATCCAACCACAAAAAAGTCTTCCAAAAACTACAGTAAACAGAATAATAGAAACTAATGCAATAATAAATGCCGAAGCAAACAAATACATATCCTGCGGCCAGAATACATTCCCTAAGATTACAAATTTCCGCTCCAGGATATTAAACATTAAAAGCGGTTCTCCTCCAATTCTAATATGCGGTCCGGCAAATAAAAAAGCTAAAAAGAACCAACTCATGATTCTCCTTCTGTTATAATATTTACCCTTCGGTTTTTTAGGGAAAATCCAAATCCTTTTCCCCTCCTCATCTACCGTAGATATTTTATCCCTAAACTCCTGATTTTCCATTTTGCTTTAGATAGATTTGCCATCCGTTACAAAAATCATAGAAATTCAAAACCTGATAAATGATATGGTTTAGGGGTGAATATGACTTTTATCAGGTTTTGAACCCCGAATAAAAAGGTAATTCAATTCGAGTTGTTAAAACTTTCCAAAAATTCATGTTACCATTCCCACCTATTGAAGTTATTTTGGTAAACAAATTCATTTTCATGAGATACTTAGTACTTCCATTCCTTTTATCCTCTCAATTATTAAGCTTTGGTCAATCTAAAACCAATGAAAAAGCTGCTACAGAATACTTCATCAATAAATACCCAAACGGTAAAAAAGAAGCCGAGGGAAAATATATTAATGGAAAAGAGCATGGAAAATGGACTTACTGGCATGCTAACGGTAAACTAAAGCAAGTAGCTCATTTTAATGTTGGCCGTCTGCACGGAACTGTAACCTACTATTACAAAAACGGAGAAAAAAAGGATGAAGGAACTTTTGTAGGTGGTAAACAAACAGGTAAATACACCAGCTGGTATTCAAACAGAAATGTGCAAATTCAGGGGGAGTATTTTAAGAATAAAAGAGTTGGTAAATGGATCAGCTATTATGAAAATGGCAACAAGGAATGGGAAGGATTCTTTAAAGAGGATAAAAAAGACAGTCTATTTACCTTTTGGTATGGTACAGGTGAAAAATTCAAGCAGGCATATTATACTTTAGGATACGATAGCGTTTATGCTGGATGGGATAAAGAAGGAAATCAAACGGTTACTAATGGGAATGGGTCGTTAATGGAATTTTATGTTGATGGATCACCTAAGGGAAAACTAGCCTACAAAAATGGAAAAGTAGACGGAGATGTAATCAAATGGTATGAAAACGGAAACACTTGGTACAAGTCTCATTTTTCAATTGGTAAAAAGAATGGAAAAGAGAACGTTTACTATGTTTCAGGACAATTAAAAGACTCAACGAATTTTAAAGATGGAAAAGAACATGGTCAGTTTTTCTCATTTAAAATTGACGGAACAAAAGAAAGTCAGGGATTTTTTAAAAACGGAATTGAGGACAGTACATGGACTTGGTTTGAAAACGGAGCAGTAAGAATAAATGGAAACTTCAAGGATGGTTTAAGAGAGGGAAAATGGACTTTCTTTTATGCAGGAAAAACTCAGCCTGAAAGGGTGTGTTATTTCAAGAAAGGATTAAAAGATGGAACCTGGGAATATTTCTATGAAAGTGGAGCTAAACTAAGAATTGCCAACTTCAAAAATGATCAAAGAAATGGTGATTGGATTGTTTATTACGAAGATGGGAAGAAAGAACATGAAGGAAAGTTTAAAGATGATAAAGAAAATGGATTGTGGACTTCTTGGTATCCTAACGGAAGAGTAAATGAGAAAGGAAGTTTCGACTTGGGTATTATGAATGGTCATTGGGAAGGATTCTATGATAACGGTAACCAGAAATTCGTAGCTGATTATGACCATGGAATTAAAAATGGTGAGTATAAAAAGTTCTATACTAACGGTAGAGTTGGAATTAAGGAGAATTACAAAGGAGGGTTATTAGAAGGTCATTACGAAGTATGGCATGATCAAGGAATGTTTATGCGTGAAAAAGGTCAGTATAAATTAATTAAAGAAGATACTGATACAGTTAGATTCCAAAGAGATGCCTTAAGAGAATTTAGAAAACAACAACAGAAGTCTGTTAAGGATGGAGAATGGGTTGTTTATTTCGATGGTACAGATATACCTTTCCAAAGAATTAACTACAATAAAGGAAGATTGAACGGGTTATTTACAACTTACTATAGCACGGGAAAGGTACAAAGTAAAATCATGTACGCTAACGGCAGAAAAAATGGTATTTCTAAATTTTACAACAAAGACGGTAAGTTAGTCAAGAAAGAAAAGTACGTCATGGATAATAAGGTGGTTAAGAAAAAGTAATTATAACCCACTCAGCCCTTTGGGCAGCTCCCGCTTCCAGGTGAAGCATTTACTTTTATTCCTAAAGTTTATTCCTGAAGTTAAGCAAAGCTCAACTTTTAATATGTTCCATCTGAAAGGGGGAGCTGCCCGTAGGACTGAGGGGGTAAAAAAGGCCGTACACCTCTGCACGACCTTAAACAAACTAACAAAAACTACTATTTCTTAATAGCTAATTCACTACAGTTCAATTATTAACCAGATTGTTACTAGGGGTTATGGTTTTAACCGAACAAAACCATATTGACAAAGGCTGTGCCAAAATTAATATTTCGTCTCCGAATCGAAACGCATTTTGGTAATCGCTGTACCATTTTTAAAGTAGTAAGCTGATCCCCAGCTGTACATTACCATTTTATAGATATCCACTTCTCCTCCTTTACTAACGATGTACTTTTTAATCGTACGGTTATTCTCATAAGAAATATCCTCATGGATTCCTTCAGGTAATTGTCGTTGAATTTCTTCAATTTTCGATTCGATATCTTTTTGCTTAGAACCTGATTGAGCATTTGATAATTGCTTTTTCAGAGTCTCTAATTTCCCGGCTATTTGATCAGGGGTTAAAGTCTCTGCCTTCGCCTTTTCTGCAGAATCTTTGGAGAACTTCGCTTTTTCAGAAATTGCCAATTGAATTAACTCATTATACTCCTCTTCCTTCTGCCCAATATCCATTGTGATTTTTTCCATCTCCTTTTGAGTGGCTGTCATCGCCTTCTCAATTTGCCCGTATTGGATCAACAATATCTTATTAATCTGTTGTTCGTTAACTTTTGTAGTATCCAAGTTCTTTAATCGCTCCTTTAAAACAGCTAATTTTTGCCGGTAAATATTTAGCTGTCTCTCTTTACCTAATCGGTGTAAATAATTCTCTTTCACCTTTAATTTCACCTCTAAAGCCTCTTTCGCTGTTTTAGTCGCCTCTGCATTCTTTTCAATCTTATCAATATGAATTAATCTACTAGCCTGGAATTTTAACCTTTTTTGTTGCTGATTAACACGAACGTACTCTTGCAACAACGGTAATTCTTGAGATTTTAAATTAGAAATCTCTCCTTCAAGATTTTTAGTCTTAGTTTCCCTAGAACTAATATCAGCCTGAATTGGAGCTAACCTATCCGCTAATAACTTCTCCTCGGTAGCCAACGAATCCTTCAATCGCATATCCGCGTTACGAGCAGCAGCCAATTGCTTTTGAATTTCTTCAGCAGCTTTACGCTTTTCTTCTTTAGCTAGAGTAGCTCTTGATATTGCTTCAATCTTTCTTTCTAAATCTTTCTTCTTTTTAAGCTCCTCATCCAAAGCTTTGTTGGCTTCAGCTAAAACCTTCTTTTTCTTAGAATCTATCTTCCTTTGCTTTTTTAACTCCTCACGCTTTTGTTCTTTGATTAATTCTTCTTGACGGTTTCTCTCTCTGTCCTTTCTCGCATCAACATTTAACCTTGTCCACTTATCAATATTCTTATCATTTATGCGTTTGATACTATCCTTAATTGCATTAACCTTAGCAGCCTGACTTTTAATATATTCTTCATCCTCTTTAGATAAGGTGCTTTTTACCTTTCTGTTTTTCTTTTCAGCAAGTTCTTTTCTGTCTTTCTCCTCTAAGTACCTTCTTTCTCTTCTTCTTTTTTCATCAGCCTTTTTCTTGGCCTCTAACTCTTCCATTACCTCGGCTTCAAACTCTTTATCTCCTTTTTGTTTGGCCTCAATTTTCTTTAGTTTCTTTAGTTCTTTTCTAAGCGCTTTTTCCTTTGCTTCGATTCTCTGGCGCTCTAATTTTTCTAATCCTTCTTCCAAGGCTTCTCGTTCAGCTAATGCAGTTAATTCAGCTTCTATTCTTTCTTGCTTTCTATTAAAGGCCTCTTTTTCTTTTTTACGTTTTTGTTTAGCAGCCTTTATCCTGTCCTTAATTTCCTGAACTTCAGCCGCAGCAACTCTATCCTCCTGCAATAACTTATCTTCTTTTTCACGCTCAGCCTTTTCGCGCTTAGCCTTAGCCATCATTGCAGCATTTTTAATACGCTCTTTACGCTTCTTGGCCATTTCTTCGCGCTTCGCCTTCTCTTGTAATTTTCTTAAAAGTTCCTCAGTAGTTTCTGTACTAGCTTGTTTACCTGATTTTTGTTTTGCTCCTAAAAGAGCATCTAACTCTTCCTGTTTCTCAACTAAATCTTCTCGCATAACCTTCATTTCTGCCTTATATTTTCCAACCCTTCTCTGCAAAACGTTTTGTTTAATCGCATCTCCAACATCTCCCTTGGCCTTCATCTCCTTTAATTCCTCCTCTGAAGAAGTTAAATCCGTGTCCTTTTTGCTAATATCTAATTGTAATCCTCTTATTTCCTCCTTTAATTCAAGGATCCTTAATTCTCTTTTAGATAGTTTCTTTTCGTTAATGTTCTGCTCCTTAACTTTCTTTTCTTTCTCAATTTTTTTGGCTGCTATTTTAAGCGCTTTTCTTTTTGCTTTTTCTTTAAGTTGCTGTTCTTTTATCTTATACTCAGCATCTGCAATCTTCTTTTCCGTTTCTAAATCTTCTCCGGCCTGTTTTGCTATTTGCTTTTGTCGGGCCCTCTCCTTTTCAACCTTCGCTTTTGCTGCTTTTAATTTTTCCTCTTCAGAAACCGCCTTATCTTTTTCCCCAATTCTATCAACTGTTTGTTTTTGAGTTTTTAACTTTTCCTTTTGCAGTTTGATCTTGGCTTTTAATTCCTTTTCTCTCTGACTAATTAATTCCCAATCTTTTTCAGCCTCTTTATTCAATACATTACGCATAGAATCCTTGTAAGCAGTTGCCTTACTTACCTTTCTTTTCCTTCTTTCTTTTTTCGCTTTATCTCGGTTATTTTTCTTTTTGTTAGATTCCTGAACTTCTTTCAGGCTTCCAATTTCTTTACTCAGCTTATTCTTCTGAGCAATTAAAGCCTCTTTCGCTTCCTTCGATAATTTTTCGTTGTTTAATTTAATGTCGATCTCAGCCTTTTCAACCTCCTTAATCCTTGCTTCAATCTTAGCTTTTCGAGATTCTTCTTTTCTTTTTTGCTGAGCAATCCTTTTGTTAGCTCTTCTAATACTGTCTTTTTTCGCTTCTGCTTCATCCTTATTTGCGAGCATTTCTTTAGCAGCCTTATCTCTAGCAATTAATTCTTGCTTACGTTGAGTTTCTCTTAACAACTGGGCCTTTTTTCTTAGCAACGATTCTTTTTCTGCCAATCTTGCCTCCGCAACTTCTTCTTGCGCTTTTCTTTTTTTCTTATCAAGCTTAATTCTTGCTTTTCTCTTTTTGGCTAGCAGCTTTCTTTGTTTAGCTTCTCTTTTTAAACGAGCTGCTCTTTCTGCAGGTGATTCAAATTCAGCAAGCTTCTTTTCTAACTTAGCTGCTTCCAATTTCTCTTGTGCGTTTGCTAAATCTTCACTCTTCATATTTTGAGCTTTCTTCTTAGAAGCATAATACTTACCTTTTGCTCTTTTATACTGACCTCTTAATTTGGCTAACTCTTCCTCTATCCTCTTAATCTCTTCTTCTTTCTCCTTAATTTTCCCTTCTTTTTCATTTCTCTCCACACTAACTTGAACTCCGGTTAAGCCAGATTCATTTAACTCTTTTAAATCCGCCTCAACAATTGCTTTTGCTTCTTGTTCAACTTTTAATTGAGCTTCTAATTCTTTTATTCTCTTGTTAATCCAAGACATGTTTGCCCTGGCTTTAGATGAACCTTTTGCGTTTTTCTTTTGCTCAGCGGCTTTTTTCTCAGCATCTTTTAAAGCCTCTTCAGCACGTTTTAAATTTTATGCAATTCTTTTCTTTTCCTTTGCTTGGTATTCTTCGATAATACCAATCTTAATGTTCTTCTTTGAATCCCAACGCTTAATTGATTTTCCTTCTTTGTATTCACGAATTACTCTTTCCTTAAAAGATTCATCAGCTGGAATATTGGCAGACATTTTTCCTTTTGCTTTTAATCGATCTAATTTCTTTTGCTCTCTCTCTGTTCTCTTCTTTTCAGCATCGTCAGCTTCTGCATTTTCCTTGGCAAGTTTTGCCGCCTCTTTGTCATATTTACTAGATTTTGCTGCAGCCAAGCGTTCTTGTTTAGCTTTTTCCTCACCAACTGCACCATCAACTATTTTGCCTTGAACTATTTTACCCTTTTCGTTTTTGACGATTTTTTTTGATTTTATGCCTTTCGGC
>JAYPYW010000005.1:27380-27978 GCA_038154685.1 Flavobacteriales bacterium
TTTTCGTTTTCACGCTGATTTATCTTAGCTAGTTTCTCTTCTTCTTCGGCTTTACGTTTTTTAATTAACTCTTTTTGTTGTTTTCTTAGTTCCTGTTGTTTTTTACGTTCAGCATCTCTTCTTTCTTTTGCTCTCTTTTTAGCGCTTACTCTTAACTTCTCTAATTCTAATTTCTCTGAATCTTGGATGGCTTTTTCTTGTGCCTTAACAGCTGCTTTCTCTAAGTCTTTTTTCCTTTTCTCCGCTCTCGCTTTAATTTTCTCTTGCTCAATTTCAAGTGCTGTTTTAGGAGTTTGCTTTTCAGCACTTTCTACCAACTTTTCAGAACCGTCCTTCTTTTGCTCTTCAATGGCCTTCTCCTCAGCAATTTTGGCTTCTTTGGCCTTTTTTGCTTTTTCCTTTTGTGCCTTTGTCTTAGCCGCTTCTTTTAACTGCTTTTTCTTTAATTCTATTGGAGCATTAATTTCCCTCAGTAATTTGTTTTGTTCTTCCTTATCTTTTGCAATTGCTTTAGATTCCTCTACTCTTAGGGCTTTAATCTTTTCTTTTTCCTCTAATTTTGCTTTTAATTCTTCCGCTTTTTTAATCTTATTTACGG
>JAYPYW010000005.1:27988-75270 GCA_038154685.1 Flavobacteriales bacterium
GCAATAGAGTCTTTTACTTGCTTATTTTGAAACTTTATTTGATTCAATGAATCTCTTTTAGCAATTGCTGCAGCCTTTTCTGCATACGATTTTTCTTCTAACTCAACCGCAAACTTTTTCTTCGCCTCAATTCTTTGCCGAAGTTCCTCTTTCTGCTTTTTTCGTTCAGCCTCCTTTTTAAGCATTAAATCTCTCTTGGCCTTAATTTTATTCTTAGCCTCTTTTAACCTTTCTGCCTCAGCTTTTTTAGCAGCCTCTAAATCTTCCTTAGTAACATCAACCTTCTCTTCCAATCCCTGTTGATACTTTGCAAGAGTTCTCTCCTTTTTCTCTAACTCCTTTTGATGTTTAAGCACTTCTTTCTTTGCTCTTTTTTGAATCTCCAACAATCGCTGTTGTTCAGCTGTTAAGTTTTTACGCTTTAAAGCTTCTTGAGCTTCTTTCTTTTTCTTTTCCCGATCCGCAAAATCTTCACCCTCTTTTCCTTCTCTGCCATCGATTTTATCCTGGGTTAGCTCTTGGTCCTTAGCCAATTTTAATGAGTCAGCTTGGCGAGCTAATTCCTCATTCAACTTATCAATATCTTCTTTTCCTTTCTTCTTCTGTTTTTTAATCTTTCCTTTTAACTCATCTGCTTCTCCCTTCAAACGCTCTACATTCTTAGCACGCTTTTTCATTTTTTCAGCGTACTCAGCATCTTTATCAGCTTTATCAGCAGCAGCCTTTGCTTTGGCCTGCGCTATTGCTTCCTTCTCAGCCTTCTTCTTCTCAATTGCCTTCTTCTTAGCAGCCTCATAAGCTGCATTTTTGGCTTCCATTTCCTTGCGCTTTTTTTCAGCTGCATCTATTTTTTCTTGCTTTTTCTTAAGCTCTTCTTCTGCCTTTTTCTTTTTAGCCAGCTCTTTCTTTTTAAAAGACTCTAACTTTTTCAACAAAATCTCATCTTCTTTTTGCTGCCTTTGCTGCTCTTTTAATTGATCATCCGCTAAAGCTTGCTCAGCTTTAGCTAATTTTTTCGCCTCTTTAGTTAAAAGCTTATTTCTCTCAGCTTCTAATTTTGCTTGAAGTTCTGCTCTCTTTCTTGCAGCCTCTTCCCTTTTAGCTAATAATGCTTGCTGCTCTTTTGTTTTAGCATCCATTGCTGCTTTTTGCGCCGCAGCTTTTTGATCTAACTTTTGCTTGTACTTCGCTTGTAACTCCTGCTCTCTTTCTAAAGCTTTTTGCTTGAAGTCCTCAATATCTCTTTTTTCTTCAACTTGTTTTTTAAGAATTGCTAATTCTCTTTTAAACCTGTCCTTATCTAACTTCTTTCTTTTTTCCGCCTCCTCTTTTAATCTTTTTCTATTAGCAATAGCAGCTTCAGTTCTTTTTCTTAATTCTTGTAATTGTTTCTTTTGAAGCTCTTTCTTTTGGCGCATTTCAACCTTTCTTTTTTCTTCAGCTCTTTGTTGCTGAATCTTATCTATTTGTTTCTGCGCTTCAGTTTGAGCGGTTTTTTGAGCTTTCTCTTTATTGTTTTTAAGATCTACCTGATCAACCTTCTTTTGTGATTTATCTTTTGTTTTATTAAACTCTTGTTGCTTTTTCTTAGCTAATTGAGCTTTCTTCTCCATCTCGTCTTGCTGACGCTGGATTTCTTTTTCCTTATCCTCTAGTAATCGTTTCTTCGCAGCTGCCTGCTTTTCAGCTCTTTCTTCTTCTTCCTTGAATTTCTTTTCTAACTCGTCAAGTTCTCTTTGAGCCTCACGCTCCTCTTCTAGTTTTTTAGCTTCCTTAGCTTTTTCTCGCTCCGCAGCTTTAGCCTCCTCTGCCTTTTCACGTTCAGCAGCGGCTTGTTCTTCAGCCAATTTTTTCTGACGCTCTCTCTCCTCTTTTTTCTTTTCAGCTAACTCTGCTGCTTTTCTTGCCTCTTCCTTTGCTTGATATTCTTTAGCTAACTCCGCCTCCTTCTTGAGTTGTTCTTTACGATATTTCGCAGCTTGTTCTTTTTGCTTAAGCATAGCCTTATACTCAAGCTCATCTTGTTTCCTTTGACGTTCTCTCTCTTTTCGCTGGCGCTTTAACTCTTCCTTACGTTGTTTGATTTTTTGCCTCGTATCATCCTGGGCATAGGCCTGTTGAGTTGATAGTGCAAACAACACTATCAATAAGATTTTAAATAAATATTTAAAACAATTTTTACTCACACTCGTAGTACACTCAACTTAGTTCTTAACTCATTATCCACCAAAGCCTTAATTGGCGGACGATTCGTTTTACGAAGATTTAGAGTAAAAGTTATCCCTTTAAAATATTTCTCAAAATTAGTAGTGTATCATTAAATTTTTATTCGTAATATTGCACTCCCTTTTTTGGAGGGCGTATTTAATTACATTGAAAGTATTATCAAAATGGATTTACTTAGAGAAGTATCAAACGAATTAGTAGAGAAGAAAGAGTGGCCAGAATTTAAAGCTGGGGACACTATTACAGTATATTACGATATCAAGGAAGGTGAAAAAACAAGAACTCAGTTTTTCCAAGGTGTTGTATTACAAAGAAGAGGATCAGGAGTTACTGAAACTTTTACAATTAGAAAAATCTCTGGAGGAGTAGGTGTAGAAAGAATTTTCCCATTCAATTCTCCATTTTTAACTAAAATTGAAGTTAATAAAAGAGGTAAAGTTAGAAGAGCAAGAATCTTTTACTTACGTGAAAGAACTGGTAAATCTGCTAGAATCAAAGAAAAAATCGTTTTCAAAAAGTAATTTGATCACGTTACAATATTCAAAGCCGTTTGCAATGCAAACGGCTTTTTTGTTTTAGTTTATTCTTATTTAAAGCGCCCGCTGATCTCGCAGATCCCTCAGATTAAAACTATACTTAAAAGATCTGTGAGATATTTGGGGTCAGTTGGAAAATAATCGTCATTACTTAAATCTAAGATCTCTAGAAATACCATAAGCAAACTTGAAAAATTGATTAATTTTAACACATGAACATTATTCTTCCCATCTTATTTTTCGCCTTCTTTACTTGGGGAGTTTATAGATGGAACTTTTTTAATGTTCAGGGATTATCCAAAAGATTCCTTGTAACCGCTTTTGTTATCAAGATTATTGCAGGTTTTGTTTTAACCTTGGTTTACACACATTACTACCCTAACAGAGCAGAGGCTGATACATTCAGGTATTTTGATGATAGTTATCACCTACATCGTGCAGTTTGGGAAAATCCAAAGGCCTATTTAAGAATGCTTTTTGGTGTTGATGATGGAAAGGATTTGATGCCATATTTGGATGCTATGAATAATTGGTTCCCAGCGGAACGGACTACTTTTTATAACGATAACAGAACTGTAATAAGAATCAATGCCTTAATAAGATGGATTTCGTTTGGAAGTTACTATGTTCATTTACTCATATTTAGTTTTATTTCATTTTATGGACTCACCTTTATATACAAAGCTTTCCATAGATACTTTGCTGGTAAAAAGTTATGGTTAGGGTTAATTCTATTTTTTACTCCCACGATTGTTTTTTGGAGTTCGGGAATACTAAAAGAAGGTCCTTTACTTTTCGTTTTTGGAATAACGCTTAACGTTATTAATAAGATATTTACTAAACGAGCCTATTGGCAACACTATTTGCTCCTTGTTTTTTGTTTTCTATTTCTATTCCACCTTAAGTTCTATGTTGGATTATTATTAATTCCAGCCATTACTGGTTACCTCTGGATATTAAGTCCAAAGGGGCCTCATCCGGCAATAAAGGCTATTTTAAATTATGGCGCCTACTTTTTAGCAGCAATTGTTTTCCATTATCAAGTAAGTTGGAACTGGAGTTTGTTTACAGTCCTTAAATGGAAAAGAAGAGATTTTCTTGGGTTAGCCGAATCCATGAATGCTAGAAGTTTAATTGAAACAGGAAATCTTGAAGATAATCCAATTAGTTTCCTACAAAACATGGGACTTGGTTTTATAAACGCAGTTACTCGTCCGTTCCCTTGGGAAGTGTACTCGCCTGTTATTCTTCCAAATTCAATTGAGAATCTTATAATTCTTGCCTTTATTGCTATTTGCATCCTCTTTGGTAAAAGAGTCAACTTCCAAAACATAGGTTACTTTTTCATAATGTATGCTTTCTCATTGTTAGCAATTATTGGAATGGTGACACCGATTATGGGAAGTTTAGTTAGATACAAAATACCAGCAATTCCTTTTCTTTTAATGTTCTTTTTATTGTTCCTCGATAAAGAAAAAGGAAAAAAAGTTTTGTTCTTATTCAATAATAAGAACGCTTAGTACGTTGAAATTTTATGCACCCTATTTTTTTATCCTTTCTCCTAATCCTTGCAACCAATTGGACAAGTGATGAACAAATAAAAGCTAAATCCAATGTTAGATCATCTGAAATGAGTCAAATTGAACAGGATGTGATTTATTATATGAACTTAGTACGAATCAACCCTGCTAAATTTAAAACGGAAAATCTTGATCCATTCTTAAAGGAAAACGGCAAAAAATACTCCAAGAAATATGTTAGGTCACTCAAGAAAGACTTGTTAAAAACGGATGTCCTTCCTCCTCTTAATTATACTGAAAAGCTTTTCGACTTTGCAAAACACCATGCAAAAACCACCGGTAAAACTGGTAAAGTAGGTCATAGATCTGTAATGATGAAGAGCTATAAAACTCGCACTAAAAAGTTATTAAAAACATACTCCTATGTGGGTGAAAACATACACTATGGTTCGGATGACGCACTACAAATAGTTATGGAATTACTTATTGATGATGGCATTAAGGATGTTGGGCATCGCAAAAATATTCTAAGTAAAAATTTTGTTTTTGCTTCCGCTTCAATGCAGCCGCATAAGCGATACAGACAAAATTGTGTGATCGAGTTTGGTGGAAAGTTGGTTGAGTAGTTATTCCTTCAGACTGCAAAGACTTTCACAGAAATCCTTCACGGTTTGGTAGACACGCGGGTCTACGCCTACAAAGAAATGCGAATTACAGTTATTTTATTAGGGCTGACTTTGGTTGGTTGCAGTCCTAAATCTATTAAAGGTTCTGGAAAAAGCACCTCAAAAGGAACAGTTAGAAAAGGGGAATTAATTAATGGAAGAAGGTTTCCTAAGAAAGGTGATAACTTTAAATACTTTTCGAAATTCACCTATTTCTTAAATGGTCGGGCTTGGGTTCATCAAAACGTTTTGGACATAAGTCTAGAGGCTTATCAAAAATGTAAAACTATTATGCCCAACAGGAAATTCATGGTTATGGAATGCTCCCATAAATATGGCGGTAAAATGTGGCCCCATCGAACACATCAGAATGGAACTTCAATTGATTTTGCCAGTCCCTTAAAAAGGAACAATAAACCTTACCACGGAGATCAATGGCGGGGAATTTGGCATTACGCAATGAATTTTGATGAGCAAGGCAGGTTTAAAATGAACAAGAAAATCAGCATCGATTTTGAATCGATGGCTAAGCACATTCTTGCCCTCGAAACTGCAGCTCGGAAAAGAAAAATGTATATCAAAAAGGTACTACTAAAAATAAACTTGAAAGATGATTTTTATAAAACCCCAAGCGGGAAACTAGTTAAGCAAAAAAGAATTTACTTTGCTAAATATCTGCCGCCGCTAATAGACAATCAGCATGATGACCATTATCATATTGATTTTGGGTTTTTGAGGTGATTTTTAGCTCTCACGGATTTACACAGATTTTTCAAAATACTTGCTAAACATACCCCTTGATCCCCTTTCTAAAGTGGAAAGTATTTTTCTTCGAAAAATTTTAAATAATCTGTGTAAATCCGTGAGATCTGTGGAAGCAATAAAACTTACTCCTCGAAAAACTTACTGTGGAAATTAGTGAGGTATAACTTATCCGTTGCTCTTGTTATACCGGTATACAACCAACGAATATATTCCCTATCAATCATCTCATCTGTTAAATAACCCTGATCAACAAAAACGTTTTTCCATTGGCCACCTTGGGATTTATGACAAGTTATAGCGTAACCAAACTTCACCTGTAAAGCGTTAAAATAAGGGTCATCTTTTATAGCCTTTTGCCTTTTTCTTTTGTCCCTAATATCAGGATAGGAATTCCAAATTTCCTCGTATAATCTTTGTCCGTCCTCTCTACCCAAAGAAGGAGTCTCCGCCATCAAAGTATCCAGTAGAATCTTAACTTCAAACTCCACCTCTTTCTTGTAATCCAATAATCTGAGGGAAACATTGGCGAACCTATACCCAAAGCGATCCTCATAATCTACTACCCTCATCACCTCAGCCATGTCACCATTGGCAATAAAATCTATATCGGTTTCTTCTTTTAACCAAAAGTAATTGTTCCTAACAACCATTAATAAATCTCCAGCATTCAATTCATCCTCTTGGTAGAGCACACTATACTTTATATATTTATTGAAATTGTTAGCTTGTTTATTAGATCTGCAAACTATGATAGTGTTCTCTACTCCATCTTTTCCGTAACAAGAAGACACTTCTTCTTCAATATCATAACCACTTAAAGCCCTAATATCTTCATAATCTCCCAGTTCAAACCTGGGAAAGAATTCTTCCTCTTTATCGAGCGTGTTCCTTAATAAAGTAGCATTATGTAAAATTCCGGATCCTTCTGCCTGACGGGTAACTTCGCTTAACTCTATCTCACCAACTTGGAGCGGGAACCTTGCAGAAAGGTAAGCTGCGTCAAGAGCAGGACTTTCAGAACTACCCACAGGGGGAAGTTGGGCGGTATCTCCAATCAAAATTAATCGGCAATTTTTCCCCGAATAAACATAGTCTAATAAATCATCCAACAAAGTCCTTCCCTTTGAAATGAAGGAAGACCCAATCCCTCCAGAATCCGAGATCATTGAAGCTTCATCAACAATAAAAACAGTGTTTGTATGCTTGTTCTTTTGAATAGTAAATTCAATTCTCCCTTCTTTTCTAGCTTGATAATAAATCTGCTTATGGATGGTAAAAGCTGATTTATTCGAATAACTACTAAGCACTTTAGCGGCCCGACCTGTTGGAGCAGATAAAACAGATTTCAGACCAACTTTTGGCAACCAATTAATAAACGAGGAAATAAGCGTTGTCTTCCCTGTCCCCGCATAACCTTTTAGTATAAATAGTGCAGGTTTTGATTGGTATGCAATAAACTTTTCCAGCTTTTCCATGGCCAATTCCTGCAAGGAGGTTGGCTGAAAAGGAAAGTGGTCTTTGAGTAATTGCATACATTAAAGTTACTACGAAATCCGTAAGAATAATACACAGGTAAAAACAAGGGTTTTCCAACCTGTGTTAACTTAATATTAAGATTTCTAAAACCCCTTACCCTACTAGGAATTAGTTGTAATTTAGCGCCGTAAAATTAATTTTAAGTTAATATGGAAATCGGATCATTTTTCAAACCGGTTGTATACGCACTGCTAGGAGTTTTAGGTTTAGTTACTGTTTTAGTTCCTTACATTAGTTACGACGAAGCTTATTTTTTTGGTGAAGATTATTACATCACAATTTGCGATTCTGTAGAAGTTTGTTAAGAACCATACGAGAAAGATTTAGTTCAAAGAGAAAGAACTGAATTTGCTTACGCTGAAAAAAGGGATGTTTTTAACAAGGTAAAACCTGTTTCAGATTCTCTTCAATTTATATTAAACAAGGCTACTATTAACAAAGATTCAGCTAAGATCAAGGAATTAAACAGCATCATCATGGATCTTAATTTTAAGACTGATGAAAAAGTAGCTGCGATCATGGAAAAGTATAGCCTTGAAAAAATGCCTAAAGCTCAATTAGAAGCTAAAATTGCTGCAATTAAGGATACTTTATCAATGGATCAATACATTCTTGTTGTTGCCAATCAAATCAGAAACCCTAATGGTTTAAGCACTATTCCTGATGTTAAGCTAGAGGACATTAAAAGAAAAAAAGTAAACCTTCAAGATAAAGGAGGTTACCTTATCGTAGGATTAGTTCTTATTGGATTAGTTGCCTTCATGTTACTGATGGAAAAGGAACTTATTCCTTTACACCAAGAACCATTAAAAATTGGAGGAATTGTAATTTTCTTTGGATTAGCAATAATCCTAGGATTTAAATCATACGGTAGCTTAGCTGACGATATTGAATTCAAGAAAATTTTTGAGGCAAGAGAACTAGTTGTTAGAGAGAAATTAGTTCAAATTAAAGATATTCAGGTTGAGTATTTAGGAGCGAAAGAAGAGTATTGCTCTAACTGGGATACATTAATTAACTACGTAAAAAATGACTCAGCTTCTATTGTAAGGTACCTAGTAGACAAAAATGATACTGCAGCTGTAAACAATGCGCTTAGAAACAATCAACCAATTAAGGACACAACCTTTATTCCCATCCACACTAAAGTTTTTGGTGAAGGTCATTCCGTTAATTTAGATTCTTTAGCTTTTGTACCATTCACTGCCAAAAAGTTTGAATTACAAACAAGAAAAGCGAAAAATGCCAATAACCGCGATGTATTCTTTATCGAAGTAAAAACTAAGAAAAAGAACTTTGTGGATATGTTAGAAATCTACCCAGAAAACTTTGATGAGGATATTTTCATTCAAATTGGTAGTTTAGCAGAACCTACAACAGAGGGTAACTGGTAAACTATAAATGGAAGTTTTTATTGATAAATCATATGACGCCAAGTCGGTAGCAAAGTATAATCTTAGCTTAAAGATTGGCGATGATTTTTTCATAGCTAACGCGTCTAAACAAAAAGCTTCAACTCATTTAGCTATTGCTGAAAAAGGTTTTGCTTCCGAATTAAAGGAAGGTTTTCAAATCGGACAGTTTGTTAATGCTCTTAAAACTAGTGACATTAAGATTTCTAAAAAGTATCAAAAGGTTAACATATCTATTGCTAACACTCAATTTGCAATTGTTCCAAAAGCTTTATTCAATAAATCAAAAGTGGAAGATTACTTGAATTTAAATTCTTCTCATAAAACTGATATTGATTTTAGGTTTAAGACTTTAGATAAAGAAGGAATTATTGTTTGCTATGGTATTCCCAAGGAGTTAAACGATTGGATAAAAAAGGTTTTCCCTACTGCTAAAATTACACATGATATGGCAGTAGTAATCGAATCAGTGTTAAGAGATTTTCACTCCGTTTCAGAAAGCAGATTGGTGCTTAATATTCATAAGGGATACTTCGATCTGATTTATATAAATAAAGGAAAGTTGGAGTTTGCTAATTCCTTTCTTTATAGTGAAAAGGAAGACTTACTTTACTACACTCTTTTTGCTTGTGAACAGTTGGGAATTGATCTACATGAAATAGAAACATATTTACTTGGTGAGATAAAAAAAGGAAGTGAGCAGCATCAGCTACTTTTTCAATACATTAAGAACCTTTATTTCGGCTCTAGAAATAAAAATATTAAGGTTGCTGGTGGTTTAAACGAAATCCCAAACCACTATTTCTATTCTGTATTCAATCAAGGTTTATGCGTATAATTAGTGGAAAGTTTAAAGGAAGAAGGTTAGCTGCGCCTAGTAATTTACCGGTTCGTCCAACCACTGATTATGCTAAGGAAAGCCTCTTTAACATCTTAAACAACAACTTTTACTTTGAAGATTTAGAAGTACTAGATTGCTTTAGTGGTACCGGAAATGTGAGTTATGAATTTCTTTCCAGAGGAGTAAAATCGGTTCATTCTGTAGATGTTAATTTTAATTGTATTAGTTATCAAAAGAAAATAAAAGAGGAGTTGAAATGCGAGAACTTTAACCCAATGAAACAGGATGTTTTCAAAGCGTTAAAAAACATCCCTGGACCATATGACATAATATTTTGCGACCCTCCTTATGATTTACCAAATATCCCTGAAATCGCAGATTTAGTTTTTGAGAACGAAATACTGGATAAGGAAGGTTGGTTAATTATTGAGCATTCGAAAGCTACATCCTTTAAACATCCTAACTACAAGGAAACTAGAAAATACGGCAATGTAAATTTCTCTATTTTCAGTTTTTAGTACACCTGATTATTTTTGCTACAGAATTCTAATAGTTCCTTGCTCTTCTTTATCTTATACTTCATAGAGACACATTTTTGAAAATCTAATTCAGCAGCTGACCAATCCTTTTTCATCAGATAAGTATTTCCTCTTTGGTAAACAGCTTCATTATAGATGTTAAAATCCTCTTCCTCGGATTTCAAATTAAATACAGCTTCACCATCACCAATTATTCTTGAAAAACATTGAATACTTGCATTCCATTCTTTTACAGATTGATACAAAGCTCCCAAGTTGAAGTTGGCCTCCAAATGCATTGAATCTAAAGTTAAAACTTTAACATAATCCAACTCCGCTAACTTAAAACTACCTAAAGCCTGATGGCAAACTCCTCTATTATATAAAGCATATAAATCATTAGGATGCTCAGCTAAAATCTGAGTTCTAACCTTTAATGCCTGTTCATAATTTTGCTGATCCTCAAATTGACTAGCTTTTTTTTTTAATGCTTCAATATCAGGACCACAACTAAATAAAACCAACACTAAAATTCCGTACAAGTATTTCATCTTTCAAATGCTTTCAACAATGACTTGCGTACAAAGATATGTGACTAATTAATTAATTTGGTGTTATTAATTATAACTTGCCATTTATGTCTGAAAAAAGAATTGCTGTATTCCCTGGTTCATTCGATCCTTTAACTAAAGGACATCAAGCTGTGGTGCGGAAAGCACTACCTCTTTTCGATGAAATTATTATTGCAATTGGGACAAACAGTGCGAAAAAAAACTATTTCTCTCTAGAAGAAAGAATTCAGCAAATCACCGCTGTATTTGTCAAAGAAGAAAAGATTTCGGTAAAAAGCTTTGAGGGGTTAACCGTTGATTTCTGCAAAAAACACAACGCTAAGTTTATTGTTAGAGGGTTAAGAGATGGTAAGGATTTTGAATATGAAAAAAGTATTGCCATTATGAATAATCAAATTGAAGAATCGGTGGAAACAATTTTCTTCATGACTGATGCTGAATACTTAGCAATAAACAGCGTTATTATTCGTGATATTTTAAGAAACGGTGGTGATGCTTCTAAATTTCTGCCTAACGAGTTAAATGATTTCCTAACTGGTGCGTAAACTTTTACTTTCCATATTTGCTTTTTTACCTTTCCTGGTTTTTTCTGCTAAAACTACCATACTGGGTAATATCAAAGGAACAGAAGGAGGGACTTACAATAACTCGCCAATAGAAATAATTGTTGTTAAGGATTTCATTACTTACCAAAAGGAAGTAATAAAAAAAGGGCAAACCGATAATAACGGAAACTTCAAAGTCAGCTTTGAAAATACTCGAACTCAAATTGCCATTATTAAACTTGGTAAAGTTGAAAGAACATTATTCATCGAACCAGGAAAAAGTTATTTCGTTCCGGTAAAAGCAGCCTTAAGCAAATTGGCTAAGTCGAAAGGATTTTTTGCAAAAGATTCCAGAAAAGCCTTCATCAAAAACTCTATTCCTGGAGAGTTGAATTATTTGATTGATACATTAGATAAAACTTGCTCTAATTTCCTAGCAGACAACCCATTCAAAAGGAAAAATTATAAAGCCATAAAAACCTTTACAGATAGTATTGAAAAGGTTTACACCGAAAGCAAGCAAGACTATTTTAAAAAGTATTTGAACTTCAAAATTGCGGAACTTCAGATGTATGTTATGCGAAAATACAGGGAGGACTTTGTTAAAATTCATATTACCCCAAATTCAGGTTATGCAACCAATGTTCAAAGTATGCATGTTGTGAATTCGTTTTTCAAAGGAAGAGTTAAAAACGACATTTTAAGTGATGATAACTCTCCATTCCACAGAGCAATGCTTAAAACGAATTTGGATAAAATGTTAATCGAAATTAACCCATCAACTTCAGATAACAGAGAGCTTAATGAACTTATTTTATTGAAAGGAATACTTGAGATTGGGGAAGTTTACTACTATAGAAAATCAATACTTATTAAAGCTCTGGACAAAATAATAAGCACCACCAAATTTCCTCTGCATAAAGAAATTGCTAAAAACATTAAAGGAAAAATTAACCACTTAGAAATTGGTTCAACTGCCCCCCCTGTGGCTATCCAATATGAGGGAACCGATTTTAATTTGAAAGACTATCAAGGAAAATACGTTTACCTAACTTTCTTTAAAGGCTGGGACGAAACTTTTAAAAAGGAAGTAGAAGTTATCGATTACCTTAAAAGCAGATATGAAGAAGACTTAACAGTTATTTGTATTTCTACCGACCTTGATTTGAAAGTTTACAAAAACTTCGTTGCTCAACTGGATGAAACAGACCACTTTTTCCATTATAATTTCGACCCAAAAATTTTATCAGATTACAGAATTCCTGATTTTAGAATGCAGGAAACCCATCAATGGGAAAAAACATCTAAACATCTATTAATAGGTCCAAAAGGAGACATCGTGTACAATCAGGCTAAGGCTCCTTCAAAAGGATTTGAGTATGATTTCCGTTTATTAATCGGGAAATAACCCTTCTCCTCTTTATTTTTTTAGTCCTATTTATTACTATTCTCTCAACGGATTAAAAAAATTACGAGATTAAATAGATTATTTTATTTTAATCTTGTTAATCACATAATCTGAATAATCGCTTGAATAAAAAAATCTGAGAAATCCCAGGAATCTGAGGGCGAAAAATATTCTCAATCAAAAGAAACCTACAAACAACCTAAAATTTCAAGAGTTCTATGAATATGATAATCTGGTTTAGCGCCTGCTAGCTCTCCATCTGGGCCGTAACCATATTCAACGCCTATTGTTTGCAATCCATGATGTTTTCCTCCATGAATATCGTATTCCCTATCCCCAATCATGTAAATCTCTTCCGATTTAGGAAAACCTAATTGATCCAAGACCTCAAAAATAATTTCATTCTTCGATGACCTCGTTCCTCCTAAATGACTTCCAACAACCGTATCAAATTGATCCATTATGCCAAAATGACGAAGAATAATTTTAGCAAAATAGGTAGGTTTTGCAGTTGCCAAAGCAATCTTCCCTCCTTGTTTATGAATCTCATCCAAAACCCTACCTATTCCCTCGTAAAGCTCATTTTCAAAAATCCCTTTTTCAGCATAATACTCCCGGTAAAAAGCAATGGCCTTTTTATAATCCTCACCTTCAGGAAAATAATTATTTTTAAATGTATCTTTTAAGGAAGGACCAACATATGACCTTAACCTATCATGATCACGCTCTACTTTTCCCATTTTGCCTAAAGCATATTGAATAGAGTTAATTATTCCAGAAGACGAATCGGTAATGGTTCCATCTAAATCAAAGAGTACAAAATGATTCTTCATATATTAGTATCCAGTCATAATGACATACTATTACAGTTGGTATGTCTTTTGACAAATTTGCAATAAATTTCACAGAATGTTAGGAAAAATATTTGGCGCTGGTTTAGGTTGGATTTTGGGCGGAGGACCTATTGGAGCAATAATAGGATTAGCGATTGGAAGTGCTTTTGATAGTGGAGGATCTTCAATTTTTGAAAAAGAAAAAATTGAGGGTAAAGGAAAACAAAGAACTCAGAGAGGAGACTTTAGTGCTGCTTTAATTGTTGTTTCTGCAGCGGTTATGAAAGCGGATGGAAAAGTTTTAAAATCGGAATTAGACTTTGTAAAAGGGTATTTCCTAAAAAACTTTGGAGAGGAAGTTGCTAAAGAAAAAATCAAAGTTCTTGGAGAAGTTTTAAAGCAAGACATTCCAATAGACGATGTTTCTGGGCAGATTAAATACTATATGAGGATTGCTGAAAAGCGCCTCCTATTACAATACATGTTCGGAATTGCAGCTGCAGACGGAGAAATCCATCCAACTGAACTCCAAATGATTAAAAGAATTAGTGATGGAATTGGAATCAATCCTTATGAATTCAGAAGCATGCAAGCCATGTTCACTGGTCAGCATTACAACCGTCAGAGACAAAGAACCACCAGTAGCGGTGGTGGCTACCAACCTCCGAAAAGATCTAGTGGACCTTCATTATCAACTTGTTACCAGATTTTAGGAGTTGACTCAAAGATATCAGATGCTGATTTGAAGAAGGCATACAGAAAATTAGCTATCAAATACCACCCAGATAAAGTTGCTCACCTAGGAGAAGACCATGCAAAAGCTGCTGAGGACAAATTCCAAAAAGTACAAGAAGCATACGATAAAATCAAAGACAGTAGAGGCTTAAATTAATGTCAGTTGCAATTAGAAATGGATTTAAATCATTTTTAAAGCTTGAGAAAAGCTTGTCTGATAACTCTATTGATGCCTACTTAAGAGATCTCGACAAACTTTATCAGTTCGGCGAAACCCTTAAAAAAACAAAAGCTCCTCAGAATTTTAACCTTGAAGAACTTCAAAAATTTATTCATTGGGTGGCCGATTTAGGCATGAGCCCTACTAGTCAGGCTCGAATTGTTTCGGGAATTAAAGGGTTCTATAAATTCCTTTTAATAGAGGATTATATAAGTACTGACCCCTCTAAATTACTTGAGACCCCGAAAATTGGAAGGAAACTGCCAGATACATTATCACTGGAGGAAATAGATCAAATTATTGGCGCAATTGATTTAAGTACTAATGAAGGACAGCGCAATAAGGCCATGTTGGAGACATTGTATAGTTGCGGTTTACGTGTTTCAGAATTAATTGGACTTAAAATAACGAACCTATTCTTTGATCTGGGGTTTGTTAAAGTTGTTGGTAAGGGGAACAAAGAAAGGTTTGTCCCTATTGGAAAAAAAGCCATCAAAGAGATCGAATTATACGTTCAACATTACCGTAATCATCAAAACATTAAACCAGGAAATGAGGACTTTTTATTCCTTAACCGAAGAGGTGCTGGTTTAACAAGAGTGATGATTTTTACAATTATCAAAAGATTATGCGAAGCAGCCGGAATTAAAAAGACGATAAGTCCGCATACCTTCCGGCACTCATTTGCTACTCATTTACTCGAAGGAGGAGCCGACTTAAGAGCAATTCAAGAAATGCTAGGCCACGAATCAATTACCACTACTGAGATATATACACATTTAGATCGTGATTTCTTAAGAAGCGAGATAATTGAATTTCACCCTAGGAATAGAATGGGGAATTGAGAAGGGAGAATGGTAAATAAAAAAGTAGGCATAAGCAAACCTGTCTATATTCTCTACAAACTAGTTCCTAAAATCCTAAAACCCACAATTACATGGTGGTCTAAGGTAAAGCTTTACCTTAGGCAGTAAATCAAACAACTCTTCTTGTTAAGAGTAATTTAATAATACACCTCTCATATCTACCAGCTTCAATGTTTTCACGTGTTCAATCCCTGAAGGCAATTTGCTTACCCCTGAGTTCCACAAGTTAAGCTCTTCAATTGCCTTTAACTTATCAATGTTCGATGGTAAACTGTCTAGATTATTGGCGCTTAAATTTAAAACCTTAAGGTTTTCCAACTCATATAACTCAGGTGGTAATTTGGTGAACTTGTTTCTAGAAAGAATTAGAACCTCAAGATTTTTCAATTCCCCGATTTTTGGTGAAATCGAATCAATCTTGTTTTTACTTAAATCCAAGTATTCCAATTCAACCATATTAAAAACCTCCTCAGGAATCGAAGTATACTTTTTTCTTTTAAGAATTAGCTTTTTAACACTTCCCGTATCGGCAATTGCGTTTTGCAATTCAACATAGGCAGTTACGTCCTTGTAGGCCGAATCAGAATAAAACTGAGCGTTAACAAACGATCCAGAGAAAACTAAAATGAATAAAATTAAATTTCTCATGTTGTAGATAGAATTTTTTGACATGCTTTCAAATCGTGTTCCAATTGTGCCTTTAAATCACTAACGCCATTAAATTGAATTTCGTTTCTAACATGCTTAATAATTTCCAATTTAATTTCCTCGCCGTAAATATCCTGATTAAAATCAAAGATGTTTACTTCAATTGTCAAATCATTCCCTTCTCCTACAGTTGGACGAAAACCTATATTTAACATCCCGGAATATGAAACACCTTTAAACAAAATGTTTACGGCATAAACTCCAGGCTTTGGTATTAATTTGTAATCCTCCTTTACTTCAATATTCGCCGTTGGAAAGCCAATACTTCTGCCAATCTGATCGCCCTCTACTACATTGCCCGACAAAGTATATGGATGCCCCATAAAATTTGCAGCCTGTTCAACTTTGCCAGTCTGGATAGCTTCCCTAACCTTTGTTGAGCTAACATTAACATCGCTTACTTCGAAGGCCGGTATCTCTTCAACATCAAAACCATACATTGGTCCGTATTCCAATAAATGCTGAAAAGACCCTTCCCTATTTCTACCGAAATGATGATCGTAGCCAATTACCAAAGTTTTGGTACCAACTTTTTCAACTAAAATATCTTTAACAAACTCCAAAGAAGTTAATCGCGAAAATTCTTTGTTAAAAGGAACAACGATTAAATGATCTATTCCTGCTTTTTCTAATAACTCAATCCTTTCTTCAATTGTACTTAAAAGCTTTAAATCAGAATCTTTTTGGAGCACTAAACGCGGATGAGGATGGAAAGTAAGCAATACCGTTTCTCCTTGTTGTTTTTGGGCAATTCTCTTTAATCTATCAATAATAGTTTGATGACCAACATGAACACCATCAAATGTCCCGGTTGTAACAACTGCATTTTTAACTGGAGAATATTCGGAAAAACCTCTGTATACCTTCACTTTTCTTATCCTAAATTACGCTTGAAATCTGCATTTCAATACAAAAGCAAAATTAGTCAAATAAATTTATGCAGAATAATTACTTCTTATAAAGAAAAACACCTATCTTTGTGCCCAAATTTAGGATAACTAATCTTTATTAAAGTTTATTGAAATATGTCTGCTCAAACAGGTAAAATAGCACAGGTAATCGGTCCAGTAATCGATGTAACATTCGATAAGGAGTCTGGTGAATTACCAAACATTTATGATGCGTTAGAAGTAACTAATCAGAAAGGAAACAAAATTGTTCTTGAAACTCAGAGCCACGTTGGTGAAGATACTGTAAGAACAGTAGCAATGGACTCTACTGATGGTTTATCAAGAGGTTTAGATGTTGTAGCAACTGGTGCACCAATTACTATGCCTATTGGGGATGACATTTACGGAAGATTATTTAACGTTGTTGGTGATGCTATCGACGGTCTTCCTGAGGTTGACAAAACTGGAGGATACGCTATCCACAGACAACCACCAAAATTCGAAGATTTATCAACTTCCACTGAAGTATTATTTACAGGTATCAAAGTAATCGACCTTATCGAGCCTTACGCTAAAGGAGGTAAAATTGGATTATTCGGAGGTGCCGGTGTAGGTAAAACAGTATTAATTCAGGAGTTGATTAACAATATTGCTAAAGGTCACGGAGGATTATCAGTATTTGCTGGTGTAGGAGAAAGAACTCGTGAAGGAAATGACCTTTTAAGAGAGATGTTAGAGTCTGGAATTATCAAGTACGGTGACGCATTCATGCATTCTATGGAAGAAGGTGGATGGGATTTATCTAAAGTTGATAAAGAAGAAATGAAAGAGTCTAAAGCTACTTTCGTTTTCGGACAGATGAACGAACCTCCAGGTGCACGTGCTAGAGTTGCCTTATCAGGATTAACATTAGCTGAGTACTTTAGAGATGGTGACGGAGAAGGAGCTGGAAAAGATATCCTTTTCTTCATCGATAACATCTTTAGATTTACACAAGCAGGTTCTGAGATGTCTGCATTATTAGGACGTATGCCTTCAGCGGTAGGTTACCAACCTACACTTGCAACTGAGATGGGACTTATGCAGGAGAGAATTACTTCTACTAAGAATGGTTCGATTACTTCTGTACAGGCTGTATACGTACCTGCGGATGACCTTACGGATCCAGCTCCAGCAACAACCTTCGCTCACTTAGATGCTACTACGGTATTATCAAGAAAGATTGCTGAGTTAGGTATCTACCCAGCGGTAGATCCATTAGATTCTACTTCAAGAATCTTAACTCCAGAAATCGTTGGTGACGAGCACTACGATACTGCACAAAGAGTTAGAACATTATTACAGAAGTACAAAGAATTACAAGATATCATTGCAATCTTAGGTATGGATGAATTATCTGAAGAAGATAAATTAGCTGTGCACAGAGCAAGAAGAGTTCAAAGATTCTTATCTCAGCCTTTCCACGTTGCTGAGCAGTTTACAGGTTTAGCTGGTGTATTAGTACCAATCGAGGACACTATCAAAGGATTCAACATGATCATGAATGGTGAAGTTGATGAATACCCAGAAGCTGCTTTCAACTTAGTTGGTTCTATTGAAGAAGCAATTGAGAAAGGAAAGAAAATGATGGCAAACAACAAAGGTTAATAACTTAACAACACGTTTATAATGAACTTAGAAATTGTAACACCAGACAGCAAGGTATACGAAGGAGAAATCACTTCTATTGCTCTACCTGGAATTGATGGTTCGTTTCAGATTTTAAATAATCACGCTCCTATCGTTTCTGCTTTAGGAACTGGGAAAATGACTGTTGTTGATGCGGCTAACCAAACACAAGAATACACTATTTCTGGTGGTGTAGTTGAAATGAATAACAATAAAGTTATCGTTTTAGCAGAATCAATTTAAGATTAGATTTTACTAATATAGAAAGCCTCTCCATTTTGGAGGGGCTTTTTTTGTAACCTCCCGCGGATCTCGCAGATCTCACGGATCTTTAATCTCATAATCTGAACAATCTGTTGAAAAAAACAGCAATCAATTTGAATAAAAAATCTAAGGAATCTGAGGGCGAAAAAATTAAATTTAATCCATGGATCAAACACAACAGCACATACAAACTGGAAAAGATAAATTCCTAAGTGACTTAATAGAACTTCTTAAAATTCCTTCTGTAAGTGCAAACTCGAATCATAACGATGATACAAGACGATGCGCAGAATGGGTAAAATCAGCAATGGAAAAAGCTGGATTACAAAACACAGGCATTTATGAAACTCCTGGTCATCCGGTTGTTTTTGGTGAGTTTATAAAAGATGCTTCTTTACCAACTGTTTTAGTTTACGGTCATTACGATGTTCAACCTGCAGATCCTTTAGAACTTTGGACCTCCCCTCCTTTTGAGCCAGTAATTAAAGATGAAAAGATTTATGCCAGAGGTGCTGCCGATGACAAAGGACAATTCTTTATGTATTTTGCGGCATTAGAAAGCATGATTAAAGCGGGTGAACTACCTTGTAATGTTAAAGTTTTAATTGAAGGTGAAGAAGAAGTTGGTTCTGAAAACTTGGAAGAATTTGTTTTAGCGAATAAAGAAATGCTTGCTAATGATGTTATCCTCGTTTCGGATACTCACATGATAAGCAATGAAAATCCATCTATTACAGCTGGTTTAAAAGGACTAGCTTACATGGAAGTTGAAGTAACTGGTCCAAACAGAGATTTACATTCGGGAACTTATGGAGGATCAGTTGGAAATCCAATCAATATCCTATGCAAAATGATTGCTTCATTAACTGATGAAAATAATCATGTCACTATTCCTGGGTTTTATAATAAAGTAATTGAGGTTAGCCCAGCAGATAGAGCAGATATGGCAAGAGCGCCATTTGATTTAGATGAATTTAAAGCTTCTTTAGATATTGAAGAAGAACAAGGGGAAGCGGGTTATTCTACTCCTGAGCGACAAGGAATTCGCCCGACACTAGATGTAAATGGAATTTGGGGTGGTTACACTGGTGAAGGAGCTAAAACAGTTCTCCCATCCAAAGCATTTGCTAAGATTTCAATGCGTTTAGTGCCAGATCAAAACAGTGATGAAATTTCTAACATTTTCCAAAAACACTTTGAATCAATAGCTCCAAAATCAGTAAAAGTTAAAGTTTCTGCCCACCATGGTGGAGAACCTGCTGTTACCGATTTAAACTCAAAAGGATATCAAGCTGCAAGCAAGGCAATGGAAACTACTTTTGGAAAAAAGCCAGTTCCTGTTCGCCAAGGAGGAAGTATTCCAATCGTTTCTTTCTTTGAAGACGCTCTTAATACAAAGTGCGTACTAATGGGATTTGGATTAAGCTCTGATGCTATTCATTCTCCAAATGAACATTTTGGTTTGTTCAATTTCTATAAAGGAATTGAGACTATTCCGTACTTCTTTAAATTCTTTGCTGAATAATGAAGAAAAAAGCCATTTTCGCATGGAGTGGAGGTAAAGATTCCGCTTTGGCTCTTTCTTACATAATTGAACAAAACGAATTTGAAATTCTTGGGTTAATGACAACCTTAAACAAGAATTTTAAAAGGATTTCCATGCATGGTGTTCGGGAGGAAATGTTAGATAAACAAGCTGCCTCAATCGGGATCCCTTTGATAAAAATGTGGGTTAAAGAAGGATCTTACGAGGAATATGAAAAGCAAATGGAAAAGGTTCTTCTCGAATACAAAGCGAAAGGAATTACTCATGTGATTTTTGGGGATATTTTTTTAGAAGACTTAAAGGAATACCGAGACAATAATTTAGCAAAAGTAGATCTTAAAGGGCATTACCCAATTTGGAAAAGGGACACCACTGAACTTATTAAAGAGTTTCTTGAAAAAGGATTTAAAACGATTACTTGCTGTATTAATGATCAACATTTAACCGAATTACATTCAGGAGCTTTAATAACAGCAAAATGGATAAAAGAACTTCCAAAAGAAGTTGATCCTTGTGGTGAAAATGGAGAATTTCATACCTTCTGTTTTGATGGCCCGATATTTAAAAAGCCACTTGAAATTTCAATAGGGGAAAAGAAATACCAGCCATTAGAGGAAAAATACATTGATAAGTCTAAAGATCCTTATAAAAAGGGGTTTTGGTTTACTGATATATTTTAGCAAATCATACGTCATCGCAAGGGACAAAGCGATCTCTTACTAAAAAATGAGATTGCTTCGTCCCTCGCAATGACCTTCTTTCTAATACTTTTTCTCACACAGATTAATATGATTATGCAATACTTGAAAATCGTATTAATCACAATAATCTGTGTGAAAACTAAAAAAAATTAAAATTCATTTATGGAATTGTGTTTTGACCTGCATCTAAAGTTCAAAAGCAATTCAAATGAATCAAATTTTAAAACTTAAAGACCCTCGATATTTCCAAATATTATTCTTGGGTAGCTTCCTAACTTTTGGGTTAATTGCTCTGGATTGGAAGATCAACCTAGCCATTGTAGCTACTATAATCTTATCAGTCATTGCAACCCAGTTCATTGCAATAAAAACCTTCAAACTTTCTTATCAATCTATTCTTAGTTCGATAATTTCCGGATTAGGTTTAATTCTGTTGTTAAGGGCAAATAAAATTGAAACATACATTTTAGCAGCAGTCCTAAGTATTGCGCCTAAATTTTTAATCCGGTTTAAAGGAAAGCACATATTCAATCCAGTAAACTTTGGAATCATCCTCACTATCCTAATTTCAGGAGATGCATGGATTTCTCCTGGACAATGGGGAAGCACTTCTCTTTACTTATTAGGTATTGGAATTTTCTCATGGCTGGTACTTACAAAGGTTAAGCAATTAGTTAACGGACTTGTTTTCCTTTCAACCTTATTTATTCTCGAAACTGTTTATTTGAACCTGTATTTGGAGTGGCCAATGGACTTTGTGTGGCATAAGTTCACGAGTGGTTCGTTGCTGTTATTCAGCTTCTTTATGATCACCGATCCACGCACCACTCCAAATCATTTTTTAACGCGAGGAATTTGGGCCGCTGTTGTTGCTGGTATTTCATTTTACTTAATGGAATTTCACTACCTATCCGCTGCTCCGTTTTGGGTGTTATTCTTTATCTCACCCTTAACACCCTTTATTGATTCTCTTTCTAAGGCTAAATCTTTTAAATGGTCTCTCTCAGAGCACTCAGAATGCTCTGAGACAAAAATCTAAATAACAACTAATTCTCTGAGAACTCTGAGAACTCTGAGAGCTAAAAACACAAATCAAGAAATATGAAAAAGTCAAGTTTAATTATTGGTGCATTAACTACACTAACAACAGCAGCACAAGCCTTTTGTGGATTTTACGTAGCAAAAGCAGATGGTAAATTATTTAACAAATCATCGCAAGTAATTATGGTTCGTAACGAATCTACAGATCGAAACACCATTACAATGGCCAACGATTATCAAGGAGATTTTAAAGAATTCGCCATGGTAGTTCCAGTTCCAGTTGTGCTTAAAGAGAAGGATATAAAAGTGGTTAAGAAAAACCTTTTTGATCGATTTGATTCTTATTCAGCTCCAAGATTAGCAGAGTATTATGATGAAAATCCTTGTTGGGATTATGCGATGCTCGAAGACTCAGAAATGGTTTTTGAGGCAAAAGCATCAGCAGCGCCAATGAGAAATTCATTAACAAAAAATAAAAAATACGAAGGGGTAGCTATTGAAGCAAAATATGAAATAGGTGAATACGATATATTAATCTTGTCAGCCAAGGAATCTGATGGGCTAAAGAACTGGCTAACCGATAACGATTATAAAATTCCCGCAAAAGCAGAAGAGGTATTAACGCCATACATAAAAGACGAAATGAAATTCTTCGTTGCAAAGATTAATACTCAAAGGTTAAAGAATAGAAACGGAGAATACTTAAGCCCCATTCAAATTTCGTTCATCCATAAAAAGTTCATGCTTCCAATTCGATTAGGAATGGCTAACGCAAATGGAACACAAGATTTAATTGTATACGCTTTAACAAAAAATGGTAGAGTTGAAACCTCGAATTACAGAACGGTAGAGATGCCTTCCAATAACGAAGTTCCATTATTTGTAGAGGATGCTTTTGGAGAATTTTACAAAAGTGTTTTTTCAAAAGCATGGACCAATAATAAATCAGCTTCTTTCTTAGAATATTCATGGGATTTAGATGGAAGAAATTTCACAAAATGTGATCCGTGCAACACAACTCCTCCTGCAGCACAAGAGTTAGTAAATGCTGGTGTTGACTGGCTTTCCTTTAGAAACGATAGATGGGGAAGTAATTATTCTGGTCAGCTTCACTTTACGCGATTACATGTGAGGTATGATAGAGAACATTTCCCTCAAGATTTAGCTTTTACGGAAACGCGAAACAAACAAAACTTTCAGTGCAGATATGTACTGAGACATCCAGCTAAAATTCAAGATGAATCATGTGAACAGGTTTTACCCTACTATCAAAGAGTATTGGAAAGAAGACAAAAAGAGATGCGAACGCTCGAAGAAATAACTTGGTGGAAAAAGGATTGGTATAAAGCTTACCCTCAAAAATATGAAGACAAAATCGCAAGGTTAGAGAGCAGACAAAACAACAATTCAAAGGACGAAAAAAGAAACGAAATTTTCCCGTTTTTTAAGTTCCCTAATTTCCCTCCTCCAATGCTTTGGTTTGTCGCTGGAATTGGATTGGTTTTAATATCCTTTATTCGATTCTTCAAATTACAAAGAAACTAATAGGACAGCCGGCTATAAAAGCCGGCTTTTTTTTGTAACAAAAATCGATCAAAAAGGTTTTACTTATACAACTCAAAATCAGTAATTTGGACTAGTGAGGAAGTTTCTGTGGACCATATTGATGCTCATAATTTCTTTCTCTGGATTTTCCCAGGGAGGATACTTCCTGCAAAACACCGGGCAACTTCCTGATAATGTGATTTTTACATCTCGACTTAATTATGGAAATATTTTCATCGAGAAGGACGGAAAAATCACTGTTAAGGTATTTGATCCTGAGCAATTTGATGAGTTTTTTCATCACGATCACAATCACTCAGAGGAGAATGAAGAAGATCATAATCACAAAAACAGCCATAATCACAAATCTTTTTTCTCAGGAAATAAAGAAAAACTATTACAAACACATACTTTCCACATCAACTTTTTAGGGGCTGATTTTAACACTTCGTTTAGCTCGAAAAACTTTGCTGAATTCAAAGTAAATATTCTTCACGGAAATGACCCTTCAAAATGGGCAACCGATTTAACTCCCTTTTCTGAGATCGAATTAGAAGATATCTACCCGGGAATCAATATCAAATTTTACTTTGTGGATAACAGTCTGAAATACGATTATATCCTTTCTCCTGGCTCAGATTTAAACAATTTAAAGATTCAATATGAACATTTGAACAACATAATTATATCTGACACTAGGGTTATTTTAGATGCTTCAACTGGAATAATTACAGATGAAGATCCCTATTCCTATCTCTCCAATTCACCTCAGCAAAAGATTAAAACTACATTCCAGAAAATTAATTCTAATACTGTTCAACTTTATACAGGACTAGAAGAAGTAACCCAAAAATTGATTGTTGATCCAAAGGTTAATTTTTCTACATACACAGGGGCAACCTCAGATAACTGGGGGTATACAGCAACTTATGATAATGCTGGAAATGGTTATGCAGGAGGTATTGCTAGAGGACTACTTCCCGGAAGCTACCCAACAACTACTGGAGCTGCCCAAGAAATTTATGGAGGTGGTCAAATTGATATGACTATATCAAAATTCAGCCCAGATGGTGAAAGTTTGATCTACTCAACTTACATTGGGGGAGCTGGTTTAGAGGCACCACACAGCATGGTTGTAAATAACAACAATGAATTGATTATTTATGGAGTAACAAGTTCAATTGACTACCCTACTTCTTCAACTGGATTTGACAGAACTTTCAATGGAGGTACTTACGTTAAAACCAGTAATATTTTTGAATTTAACGATGGAACCGATATCGTTATTACAAAATTATCCTCTTCTGGAAATGCAATTCTTGGAAGTACTTATTATGGAGGAACTGCTAACGACGCAATGAACGATTCATACAAAACTAATGGACTAGCCCACAATTATGCTGATGACTATCGTGGCGAGATTACGGTTAATGATGCTGGAGAAATTTTTATTTCGTCAGTTACATCTTCACCTGATTTACCTGTGGCAAATAGTTTTCAGTTAACATACGGAGGTGGAAGTCAGGATGGTTGTGTAGCCAAATTTAATAGCGATTTATCTACCATGATTTGGGGGAGCTTCTTAGGTGGACCTGGAGATGATGCTTGTTACGCAAGTAAACAAAACTCATCGGGTGAAACCTATGTGACTGGAGGAACAACTACTTCAGATTTTGCGTCTTATGGGTTTTCAAATGTAAATAGCGGTGGTATTGATGGATTCCTAGCTAGAATTTCAGCCGATGGTTCAAGTATTCTAGATGGACGATTTATTGGTACAAGTGATTATGATCAAAGTTACTTTGTAGAAGTTGACCATGAAGACAAAATATATTGTTTTGGTCAGTCACTAGGAGCTATGCCAATAACTGCAGGCGCATATAATAACCCTAATAGTGGTCAGTTCCTACAAAAGTATTCTGCTGATCTCTCATCAATTGAAGCAGCAACAGTATTTGGATCCGGTGATGGCGTAGTAAACATAGTTCCAAGTGCTTTTATGGTAAGTAATTGTAAAGAGGTTTACCTTTCTGGTTGGGGCGGAGTTTCAACCGGAGACAAAACTTTCGGGACACGAAATATGCCTATTACCGGAGATGCTTTCCAATCAACTACAGATGGCTCAGATTTTTATTTTATGCTTCTCGGACCTGATTTTGACGAACTAAAATTCGGAACTTATTATGGTGGAAATGGACTTGGCGAGCACAACGACGGAGGAACTAGTCGTTTTGATAGAAGTGGCACAATTTACCAATCGGTATGTGCTGGATGTGGAGCATCAAGTGCTTTCCCTACTACCCCAGGAGTTCACTCAACAACGAATAATTCTTTCAACTGTAATCTTGCTTTAATTAAAAGCGACATCTCTAAATTCAGTGCTAATATCAAATTCACCAAAGACTCGGTTCACTGTGAAAATGAACCTGTAACCTTTGAAAATCAAAGTACTGGAGGAACGAGTTATGAATGGATTTTCCCAGATGGCACATCCTCTAATGACTATGATGCAGTTTACTTTTTCCCAGATACAGGAAGATACACTGTTTCGTTAATTGCAATCGACTCCACTCAATGCCCTTTTGCAGACACATCGGATGTTGTAGTAAACATTATTAAAGTTCCTGAGGTTGAAATTAATATCGACACCTTCCTTTGTAAGGATAACTCACTTACAATTAATACCGTTGGAGGTCCTATTGACACCAATTACACTTGGTGGAATGATGATTCAACCTTCACCCTTATAAAGGGTCCTGATTTAACAGTTACTCCAGATAGTACTACTACTTATTTTGTTAGATACACAAACATGTGTGGATCTACAACTTCTTCTGTAAACGTGCCTGTATATTACCCCCCTGAAAGTAGCTCAGCGTTTGATACCATTTGTGAGGGCGAACAATTCAGTTCTTATTTCTATTATGACGAAGACTATGATGTTACTGAATTAAATGGTAAAAGCTTTACCCTAGATAAAGATTCCATTTTCTTTCCCCCTGGAGTTTCTGATATCTATTACATAAACACAGAAGGATCTTGTGGTGAAGGGATTGATACATTTGAAATTGAGTTTGTTGAAATTGACGCAGTTTCTGGTCCTGACACTATAGTTTGTGCTGGTGAAGAGATAGATATTTTTGCGAAAGGGGCTGAAAATTATAAATGGGATGAAACTGAATTCCCTGATAACTTTACCGATTCTATTTTAACCGTAAATCTTACTGAAACTAAAACATATTATCCAGAATTGTCTATTGGTAGATGTTCGGAAATTGATACAATTGAGGTTAAAGTTTTCCCTAAACCTTTCCAACCTCATGATGAAGAATACATCATCAATTTCAAGGATGAAATTAACGTTTCGCTAAATCCAAGTTTTAGTTATTCATGGACACCAAGAACTTATTTAGATTGTGCAGATTGTTTTGAGATTAATGCAAGTCCGGAAGAAGATATTACTTATTACTTTTCTTACTCTGATGATAAGAGCTGTAGAATTACAGATTCGATCCAAGTAAAAGTTATTTTCCCAATTTATATCCCCAACACTTTTACTCCTGATAACGATGGAATAAACGATGTTTTTTATGCTTATAGCGAGATTCTAGATGATTATGAACTTACAATATTCAATAGATGGGGTGAACTCATATTTAGAACAACAGACTTAGATATTGGTTGGGATGGAACATTTAATGGTGACCCACAGCAAATTGGAGTTTATGTTTACGAACTTAAGTACGTTTTCCGTCATACAGATCAACAAAGACAACAAGTAGGATTAGTCAATCTCTTGAGATAATCAGAAAATAAAAAGAGGGTTGTACTTGCCGATACAACCCTCAATATACATGCTTAAAAGAACTTGGGTGACATAACCCCTTATGTCAGCTATTATTGTTACGTCGTGTCTATAATGCACAAGGTTTTAAAAGGATACACTTTTAAATAAAAAAACCTCAAAAAAATTGAGGCTTCAAAATACTCGATTGTATTATCTAAAGTTGGTAATGTGTGTGTGGCACTATAATGCACGGAATCTTAAAATGATACAGTTTTTTTGAGAAGGAAGAAGGGAGAATTTATTAAAGTTCGTCATCCTGAGGAAGCGAAGGATCTCAAGCATAATTTTGTATTACGTATTTACCGTAGACCCTTCAACTCCGCTCAGGATGATTAACAAACAAAAAGCCAGCTATGCTGGCTATACAATATCCTCACTCCTTGCTTCTGAAACCTGAAACCTCAAATCTGAAACCTCCTTCCTATCTAAGCTTTTCGTTATTCTTATGCCTATCCTTATCCCGATTGGTTTTCTTCTCAATATTCTTTTTAATTGCTTCTTCTAAATCAATTCCAGTTTGATTAGCCAAACAAACTAAAACCCATAAAACATCAGCCATTTCATCTCCAAGTTTCTTCTCTTCTTCTTGGTTTTTGAAAGATTGCTCGCCGTACTTTCTACTAATAATTCTTGCTAGCTCACCTACTTCCTCTGTTAGGATAGCTAGATTGGTTAATTCATTAAAATACCTAACTCCAATTGTTTTAATCCAATGGTCAACCTCTTTTTGTAATTCTTTAATTTCCATTTGCTATAATATAATCTGAATGTAATTGTACTTTTTGTCCCTTTCTTTCAAATTCTGGATCCTTAGCTGAAACAACTTTTGAAATGTCCAAACCTGCTTCCATAACCGATTTCACAACTTCTTCGTTTGAATATCTAATAAAATTATACTGGGTAATTTCATTTAAAAACTCCATATCAGCTTTCGGCCTTTTCCCTATATGAATCTCTCCTCCTAGAGCTAACACCGATTTAAGGTTTTCCATCATGAGTTTTAAATCATCAATGAAGTAAACGGTGTTAATTGTTAGAATAATATCGAAAGAAGCCTCATTAGGCAAAGACAAATCCAAAACATTTTGATGATAGAAATTTTGATTTGGGTTATTCTTTCTCCCCTCTTCTACCATTGTGTTGGAATAATCAACTCCTACATAAGAAATGTTTTCAGCTTTGGTGATAAAATCAGAAACGTGTTTTGCATTGCCAAAACCAACCTCAAGGATCCTTAAACCATTTTTCCATTTAACATTTTTGGAAAACTGGTGATAAAAGTTAGCGTTTCCGCTATTCATGAATTCGGCAACCTTTAACCCATTTTCTCCCTCAGGTTTTCTTAGGTTGGCAGCTAATTCTTTTAAGGACATTTCATTTTCCATTCCTTAAAGATCGGGAAATGTATTGAATAATTATCTAGAAACAGTAACAGGAGAAGTAGTAATTGTATTACTAATATTTCCGACTCTATCAACAACATAAACATTAAATGTTACTGCTTCAGAACTCCCTGAACCAACAACTGAAAGGGTTTTCAATTTAACATCTAATTCTCCTTCAATAATTATATTGGCATCAGTTGGAGCAAGCTGCTGAATTCTATAAGAATATTCTACTCCGTTTCTTGAGTCGGTTACAAAAAGGTTTTTAGCCGTTGGACTATTTCCCCCTAAATCTCCATTACCATCCTGATACTTAATGGTTAAGGTAACCTCTTCTTCAAATTCACTTACAGAAGCCGGAGTAATTGAGATAAACTCAATACTTGGCACTTCAGAGAAACCTTCGTCATCTTTTTTGCAGGATAAAACAAGCAAACCTAATATGGCAATTGCAAAAATATTTCTCATGGGTGGCTTCCTCTTTTAATAATTATACTAGCGGCATTTTTATCCCAAATATTTGAAAAACTTGCTGGAAAATATGCATCATCATCATGATCTCCATCATTCATTCCTATTCTTAAGAAGATTTGAGTATCCTCCAACAAAGTTTTTGGTAATTGAAAATTGAAATACCAGTTATCACCATCGTCTCCACTAGGAGGTGCATAGTTACCACTTACAGAATGTTCTATTGTAGAGAAATCGATGTCATATGATAACTCGATTCTAACATCATCCAAGTCAGCCATTGCTGTGCTATCATCTGTAATATTTGGAACTGCAAAAATCCACATAGCAGTATCCACAATCATAGGATTTAAATAACTACCATCCTCTCTATTGTCTGGACCTGTAAGGGTATTAATTGGATAAGACCATATTTCATACCACACTTCTCTTCCCTCAATTACCCAAATCCAGTTAGCTGAAGGTTGAAGGTTTGGCATTTCCGCAACGTATCCTTCTGGATCTTTCGCTCCTTCCAAAATCCACGCACTAATTCTATCTAAATCACTTTGAGGTAAACCAACACCAATGTCACTTTGTGGCATTCTATCATCCACGTTTGCAAAAGTTCTCCAAGTTAAACGCTTTTGGAATACGGAATTTGTAGTATCGTACGGAATAACTCTAAAGGTATACTGACTATCAGGATCGTTCTTTATAATTCTGTGATAAACTAGCGTTGAATACGACGACATCACAGTTCTAAAATCAGGTTCAAAAGAACCATCATGACACCCAGGTGTAGAACACTTTGGTAAAAGTATATCTCTATGAATAGAGACAATCCCATTAGGATCCAGTGTATCTACCAATTCAGTCCCATCTGAATAATCAACACCATCATAGGGATTATCCGGAACTGACTCTTCCTTTTTACAAGCAGAAAAAGTAAGCGCTATTAACAATATTGGAATAATTCTTTTCATACTAAACTAAGGCTTCAGTTAAAACTTTTCCTGGTAATAACCCAGCTGGTATATCTACATCAAAACCTAAAAGATTTGCGATTGTTGGAACAATATCAATACTCTCTCCATAAATAGAATCTACCACCTTATCTTGCTGAACAACTCCATCAGGACCTAATATCATCGCGAAAATTTCACGAGATCGATCATCACTCGTGTGATCATACGCTGGTCTTCCATAAGCATCAACAACAGTATTTGGATCAGCATTTCTCCCATGTTCTGGAATAACAATCATTACTGTATCATCAGCCAAACCTGGTGTAGATTGAATAAAGTTCCATAAATGTGAAACGCCCCAATCTGCTCTTACGAGATTATTACAATAGCCAGTAAAATCTGAGTGACACACATCAACTGCTTGAAGATTTAAAACCAGTAACTCCGGCTCAAACCTTTCTAGCACTTTTTCAGCATAATAAATATTTTGCAAATCATTATTTATCCATCCTGGACCACCCCATGTAAAGTAGTCAGGCGATGAAATTCCATCAGTAAATAACTCTTGAATAAAGGCTTCTAATTCAGCTCTTTCTTCCGTTGAATTAACAACACCAACTGTTTCGGCAGAGAATTGAGAGCCAAAGTTACCATCGCAAAATCCTCTTAATTTTTGAGCGGCGTTTAATTCATCATCTGAAAAAGACAAAGGAGAACCAACTTCAGTATAACCTTCGTAGCTAATTAAGGAAGACGCTTGAATATAATTTGCTCCGTAAGAAGCCCCATAACCAGGGTAAGAACTATAATTAAGCGCTGGATATGGTCCTAAAGAATCGGAAACCCACCATGCATTTAGAGCACTCATAGCCGAGTGGCCAGCATGTTTTCTGTAATATTCAAATATTGTTGGATAATCTGGATTAGTTCTAAGATTTAAAGCCGAATCAGTATAACGTCCTGTTAAGGCTGTAATATGACCATTATAGTGTCCTGTAGGTCCATCTGCGAATCTTACCTCTTTTAACAGCGTTCCAAATTCTTGAAGCCTTCTAGTTCCAAGTGGATTAGCTGAAATTTGAGCACTAGTTAAAAAACCAGGCTGTTCGACATAACCCCCACTCACATCTTTAAGCATAGTGGACATCAGGTTACCTTCATTTTGTTTAACGGATTCATCATTCCTAATCCCTCCAGCTAACATGCAAAAAACTACATGATTAACCTTTCTGGTCCCAGTTCCAGCAAACAACCTTCCAGAAGGTAATATATAAGGCGACGCAACAACTCCAGCTGTTGCTAATCCCATATTTTTTAAAAAATCTCTTCTTTTCATATTAATACTGTCTGTATTCGTTAGAAGTCATTAATGAATAGTAAACTACAGAAGGTGATATGTTACTATCCTTCTGGATGCAATCTTTCATAAACCATAATTCGTATTCACTTGGAACACGGTTATATATCTTTTTGTAAGCATTCGTAACAAACAAATCAACATCATCCTCCATCTCCACTCGGGTTGGGATTTCCGCATCATCATCTGCTAAGAAGTTTCTAATAATCAAATCTTCAGTCACCCCAACATCTCCAAAAGTGATGTAAATAGTTTTTAAAGCATCTAGTTTACTAGTTGCTATTGTAGATCCAAATGCGTCAGAATATGCAATTGAAATGTACTCTGTACTAGTTTTAACATTGGGCTTTTCGGCACCTGCCTGTGCTACTTCAACATCGGTAACCTGGTAAACATATTCTTTCTCATCCTTTTTACATGAAGTGAGAAATAATCCAGTTGTTACCCCGAAAACAAATAAATATTTTTTAAATCCCAACATACTCATCCAACATTAAAATTCTTTTTTGCATTTTCTTAAAGTCAAAATCTGCTTTATACAATGCAGCCATCCCAACTAGTTCTTCAACAGATGGTTCTCTGAATAGGAATCTTAAGAAAGCAGTTCTTATTTGTCCTTCTACATACTCATCGGAAGCAAAGAAAATATCCATAAAATTCTCTTTAGATTTACCTAACTCGTAAAAAACAATGGATTCTCTCCCATCCACCATAGTACTGGCCTTATCCAGTTCATCCGTAGTTGGATATCGGAACAAGAAATTTTGGTACATGGATACAACAAAGTTTTCTGTTCCCATATTAATTTCATCATAAAAGTGATTGTAAACACAACGCTTATGCACCTCTATAAAATTGATGGTTTCAGAATTTAAATCATCAAAGACATTTTGTAGTAAGTTAATTCTTGCAATGAAATGATGGTAATAATAAATCTCATCAGGATCCACTGTTGCCATTTTTGCATTTTTGAAAATAGTTTTATAGAGCTCATAATTCGATGTATCAATGCCATTTAAAACATCTTCCCTCACAGTTTCATATTCGTTGTGGTAATATTCATCATTCCCCATAACAACATCAATTAATTCGGATCTATTAGATTCACTTAAATTATCCTTATTAATTATTGCTAATCCGGCATTGTATTCAGCATCAGTTGCTTGTCTCCCAAGTACAGATATGTAAAGTTTGTTTACATAATTCTCTTTAGTAACCGTTTCGATCGTATTATCTGGAGGTGCCACATTGCCCTCAATATACTCGTTACTTTCCTTCTTACAGGAAACAATAGAAAAGGCTATTGCAAATAGCAGAAGAATTCTCCCAATTGTCTTCATTTATAGTTGTTTTGGCTCTAGTAATCTAATGACGATTCTATTTTGATATTGTTGCTTCAATTTTTAAAACAATTCTTATACCAAAAACGAATCAACAAATTAGACCTAACTCAAACTTAAAATAGGAAATCGAAATGAGTAGAGCAAGAAATAATCAACTCATTTTTAAGACATTAAAACTTAAGTTAGTTTACACCACGCTTTTTTAACTCAGTTAGTATAATTTGTTGATTTCGTTTAATTAATTCAACATCAACTAGCTTTTCTCCCCAATCAACCTCTCTCCAGAAAAGTTTTTTTGCGTCTTCTCTAAACTCTTTTGTTTTCTCTTCAACTATTCCAGAAACTGGACCTTCTGCTAAATTCTTTAAAGCTTCGAAGTATATTTTTTTAAACTTCTCAGAGCTAAATAATAAGGATGGAATCTTTCCGTATAAACCTGTTTCCAATTCACCGGGTACTTTATCTATAAAAAGTACTTTATCTGTTAGTTGAGTTGGTAACCAAAATTCTCTTCCTATAGGGTGAAGTTGTTGAGTGGAATCGATATAGAGGTATCTCGAATTGTAAAGCACAAACTGATGATCACTTTGAAATAAATCTCCAAGCGCATAATACTCAGCCATTTCATCCAAATCAAAAAGGTCTTCTATGTTTTTTGATCCATCAACAATACTATCATATTGAAGTAAAAACTTGCTCTTTAACTCAGAAGGAATCTTTTCTTCATCTTCGTAATTAACAAAAACAACGTTTGCAGTATCTCTTGTTTCATTAAAAATAAATCCACGGTTTATACCCAATCTTTCTACTAAATTCTGATCGAACAATTCTTCAAAGAAATATAAGAAAGACTCTTCATTAATATCAACCATTATTAATTCCCTGTTTAGGGTTATCATACCCAACTCTTTTTGAAACTGTGTTGCATACCAATCCACTAAATAGGAACGTGATCGAGGTATAAGAATATTAAATTTCTTACTGCCTAAAAACTTACCTTTCTTGAATTTAATTTTATATGATATGGTTTCCTTTTCCCAATGATCTGAATAATGGCCAGCAAGTTTCATCTTCCCTTTTCTCTTACCATTTTCATCAATAAATTTGGCTTTAACTACTACTTTCTTTTCCCCTGGTCTTCTAAACCAGTTATAATCTCTTGGGTTAGCTAAAATGGAATCTCTTTGCCCTCTGATTTTAGCGAATTCTTTATCGGACAATTTAACTTTTAAATAAGGTAATTCACTTTGAGCTAGCTTTCCTTGAATTTTTCTTTTTATCTGGAATACATCCATTTGATATACCCCAATTCCAGCTACCGCTCCAATTATAATTAAAAGGATTATAATCTTTTTGAAACCCATTATTTAATCGTTTTTATTTAATGCAAACTTACTCTTTTTTAAAATCTGAGGAAACTTTTCTTTCTTCAACCTAGACTTGTATTTTTAATTAAACTCTAACCAAGTGGAAAATCAAATTTACACCACTAAGAAACTTGCAAAAAGCTACTTTAGTTTCATCCAAAATAACAACTACAATTTGCAAGAGCAATCTTTAATGAAAAGCCTCATTCCTAATTTAATGGGTAAAAGTTGTTTGGAATTGGGGTGTGCAGGTGCAATTTACAGCAGACTTATGCGTAAACATTCTGCCACTCAAATAACGAGTTACGATTACAGTTCTGAATTAATTGAGGAAGCTAAAAAGGTTGCAAACTTTGTAAATTATGAGCAAAGGGATATTAATGATGTGTGGCAAATTAAAAACAAGTTTGATTTTTGTTGTGCCTCATTTATTTTGCATTACTCTGAAGATTTAAAGTTAACACTAAGGAACATCAAAGATTCTTTAAAGTCCAATGGGGAATTTCTCTTTTCAATTCCTAATCCACAGTTGAATTATGATGGTCTCTTAGAAATAAAAAACATATACTTAAAAGTAAACAAAGAAAAAATAACATTTAACAACTACCCTATTTCCTTAATAGCCTTTGAAGTAGCTAAGTTGTTTACTATTCAAAAATGTATAGTAAATCAGGATGTTTTAATAATGAAATGCAAAGGTTAGAATTGTTATTACAAGCTAACAAAGCTTATTCCTATCAATCCGTAAATTGAAGTTCCTAATCTGGACATCGCTGCAAATTCCTGATCACCAAAGAATCCTCTGAAAAACTCTTTTCCGTCTCTTAACTCATCTAAATTAAAACTATAATTAAGTCGAGATCCTAATTGAGCATTCAACCAAAAGAAACCAACTAACTTTTTATTCCATTCGATTCGAGGTCGAATTTCAGCTCTTCTTAACTCTAAACTATTTCCATTAAACGATAATCCAGAAAGGTGATAACTTGCTCCTTCTAACTCATAACCAAACATTAAAAGGTTGTTTTTATTCACCCAATATTTCCCATGGGCTTTTGCCGGAAATAGTATTTCGGTTCCCCATTTTTCTTTTTTACCTGTCCAATTGTAAAGCACGATTGGAACATAGTTTAACTCTCCTGCTCTGTATGTCCTGGAAGCTCCAATTGCCCATTGTAATCTATCATGTGGCCTCTTCCCCCACAATACAGCTGCGCTGTACTTAGTTAATCCGAATGAATGAAAATCTGAGAAAGTATAATTACCGTTATAATCCGATTGCCCTTGGAAAATTAAAAATTGCTTCTCATTTAAGGGCTTAAATACTGTTGTAAACAAACCTCCTGTACTTAAGCTTTTACTATTTAATTCCGTCAAAATAGGTTCGAAAGCTCCCGCTGGTTCATCAACACTAAATGTGGTATTCGTATAGTTAGCACCCATTTGCCAAACTATATTGTTACGAGATACAACTGGAATATTAGCGTTTAACCTTAAACCTCCAGTGTAATTAATATTTGCAGATTCATTAACATCCCAGTCTTCCCCCTCAGCAAAACCTGTTCGATCAGAAAACTCTGCTTTGTATCGACTCTGAACATCCCAAGCAACATTAATAAACCGATTAGGGCTTAAACCGTTAATTTTAGGACTAGCAAAGGTTTTGGCGCCATCATCATCAGCATATCCAAAATCATCGTAATTAATTTCATCCTCCTCTTGGCCTAAAAGCGCCAATGGGGCTAATGTAAAAATGAACAACCAGTGCTTTAAATTCATGTCCCTATTTTTTCTTCTTTTTCATTACTAACCTCTTCCAAACATCTGTTCTTCCAAAAGTTTTAACCCCAATATAACCTCTAATATCAAGCGTGTTATCATCTTTTAGCTTTATCACACAGCTATAAGTACTACCATTTTGAGGATCATAAATAGTTCCATCATTCCATTCACCATCGCCTGCGTAAACAAAATCTTTTAGCATTCTAAACCCCTTAAGTGGAACATCTTTCAAACTCTCGTCAGGATTATTTTTATCCGTTTTAGGCTTCCCCGTTACAGGGTCGATTGGCTCTCTTAACCAAACAATTTTCCCGTAGTATTTACCTGAAATCTTATCGATTTTCACTTTCACCTTTTTGTTACTCGGCTCCCAAACTCCAATTAATTTATCACCTTCTTCGGTAGTATCTCCCACCATTGAAGTAAGCATAAATAAACTTGCTAAAACAAAAACTATTGACTTATTTTTTTTCATTTTCTTATTTTTTTAATTTGATTTCCCAATCTATTTCTGCTTTAATACTGTAATTATCATACCAATCTTCAGCTATATTAAAATCAATTACAATTGTCTGGCTCTTATCCTGAAGTACCTCAGAAAGAAAGTCTTGATCCTTTGCTAACTTAATTTCGAACTTACCTTCAGAGTTCAGTTTAGCTTCATTTAAAAACCCACATTCTTTCATGCTTGTGTTAGGAGATGCTAGCGACAATGTGAAAGAACTAGGTACAGGAAAAATGGCTGTATCAACAATAATTTTAACCGATTTCAACAATGCTTCTTTAACTGCTTCCTTCTGTTTGCCTTCGGGAAGAACATCCTGAAAATTAAAATCAAAAGTCCCTGTATTTACTCCTTCAAAAAGAGGCCCTTCAACTTCAATTTTAATTTGTTGAGTTTTCATTGCAGCTAATTCCGTTTCTCCACAAGAAACCAAGATCGCGCTTGAAGTCATAATTAAAGCTATCGCTCGAAAAAATTTAACCATGCTAAAAATTACAAAAAATAAACAAAAAAAAAGCGACTCTTGTAAGGAGTCGCTTTTCTCATTTCTTATTTAGGACATCCCTTATTGTCTTTAGGACCAGACCTGTATGGACAATCGTCAAATACATCTGGTGTAGTATCCCTGTCTGAATCTTTATCAGTACACCCTAAGAACTCAGGAGAACCTTTGACATCTGGACATCTATCATCGTTATCGAAAACACCATCTCCATCAGTATCTGGACAACCACCGTTCTCTGGCTTACCAGGCTTCTCTGGACAAACATCCTTGCTATCTTCTACTCCATCACCATCAGTATCTGGGCAACCTCCAGCGTTTGATCCGGCGAGTGTAGGACAAGGATCTTCATAATCTGGAATACTATCTCCATCAGTATCTAAACATCCATTTAATGTCCCATATTCTTCTGGACACTTATCGTCCTTATCGGCAACGTTATCACCATCTGAATCCGGACAACCAAACAATGCTGGATCTCCAATCACATCTGGGCAAACATCTTCGTTATCTGCAACACCATCACCATCCTTATCAGGACAACCATTTAAAAATCCTTCTTTATCTGGACACTTGTCTTTGTAATCGTTAGTTCCGTCACCGTCAGAATCTTGCTTAGATAATCTTCTCTTTCTTCTAGCAGCCTCTCTTTGTTCTTTAGTAGTCTTAGGCTTATAACCGATTAAAACATTCATACCAAACTGAACATTCAAGTTTTTAGCATAATCCATCTGCGTCCATCCTAGTACATTATCCGAAACAGAATAGATCTGTATTGGACCAGCATTTAATGCAGCTCCTAAACCAACATTCGTATAACTTCTGTTAACAATAGAGTACGATCCAATTAACTGCACCCATTTACCTAGGTTAGTTTGTCCGGAAAGCGTAACCGATGGGTGGATACCACCTTTAAATACTTTTGCATTTAAAATCGCTGCAGCAATAAAGTCGTTAGTAACTTTATATTCTCCTCCTAAATAAATATCAGCCGTAAGCGGATTTATAAATGAAACTTCTTGATTATCTAACCCAAAAATATCAGCTAATGAATCAGATAAATTCTGCGCATAATCAGAGTCACCATCTAACAATTCATTAAGATCTAAACCTTCCCACTTAAACTGGGCTTTATTATTAAAGTATCTTTTAGCATCAGTTTTCCATCTAACAAAACCTAAATCGTTAATATTTAAGGTAGTGGACCATTTTTCGTTCACTTTATACTTTCCCCCTACATCAACTGCAAAACCGATGTTCCCAAAGTTTGTTGCATAACTAGCTGGATCGAAATTAACTGTAGAATCTGTTAAAAAAGGTAATCCGGCCATTCTTACATCAATTGTTGATGTTGCAGTAATCCCCATTAAATCGTCATCAGTTTTCAATGAAATATCAGTACCTGCATTCGACAGGTGCGCCATTCCCTGAAGTAATTTAAATCTACCACCAACTGAAAGATTCTCATTTACCTGTTGAGAGTATCCTGCAGCATATTCTCTTAAATGATTCAATCTAAACCCTGTTCCCGCAATAGACAATTCCTTACCAATAAAATCTTCGGCAGCTGTCCCCTGAGTTAAAAGGGTCATAAAGTTTTTGGTATAATCAAAAGTAAAATCGATTCTTTCAGACACATTAAAACTGAAATAATGCTTTTCCTTTACTTTAAATCCAAAGGATAAGAAATCGAGATTGATTTTAGTACTTATAAAATTCTTATCACCTATCGCCCCCAGCATCTTATCTGGTGTTAAAATGGTGGTGTCCGGATTCGATTTACCATCCAAAATATCAGAGATAACAAACCCATTGTTAATGTAACTCATATTGATATTTGGTAAAATTGGCAAAACCGAAAAGTGAAAATTCGATTGCTGAATTTGAGCTGGATTTGACCTCATACTCTGTGGTACAAAATCCATATTATACAAGGTTAAACCTTGAGCATAACTAACCATCCCCGTTATGGTTAATGCTAATGTGAATAATAACTTTTTCATCAATACTTTATTTGGTTTGGCTTATTCTTCTTCGTTGTTGTCTTCTTGTAGGTTTATTCTAACTTTTGCAAATACAGCAAGCTTAATATCCATTCCATAACTTGTATAGAACTTTGCTGCCTCGCCGTCAGTTGTACTTAACGCAGATTGAAGAATAATGAATTTTGCATTCTTGATATTCTCAACCATTTCATCCGTAAGGGTAATATCAGTTTGATTCTCTCTAGGCTCTCCTGCTAAATCTCCATCTGCATCAACCGGAGCTGCTTCTAAAACATTTATTGGAGTTACGCCTAACGAATCTAAAACCATATAATCCTCATCAACGAAGTAGGCTTGCACATCAACTCCAACTGGGAATTCATTTTTAATTTGAGTTCTAATAAATCCTTCTTTTACATTATTAAATGCATCGGCTGGGAAATCTAAAGTATCTGTTAGTACAAACCCTGAAACACCCCCATACAATGGAATCTCAACATCCATGCTCACTCCAACATAACTTTCGTTAGTTACAAAGTTTGTGTGAGGTCCAGGCCCTGGGTTAGTGGACCCAGTCATTCCAAAAATTAGTTTGTTAGGCTTAATGCTTAATATATCAGAAATGTTAGTTGTTGTGTTATTTATTTCGATCGCAGTTGTTACAGAATCCCCAACACTAGCAATTGAAGGAGCTGCAATTGTAATACTGTCCAATCCTGTTAAACGCTGAGACTCTTCATCATTCTCGGCAACTAAGTTTCCTAGATTTGCACCTAATTGCATTCCGAATGAATTGGTAATATTTAAGGTCAACCTTGGATCCGCAAGCGTAATATCAGCCTCAATATCTAATTGATCAAAACTAAAGTCTACTGTATCTTGAGCTAAATTGAAAGTTTGTACTCCCAAGTCTCCATCCAAGTATTCTATTTCTAATCCGGATAAGGTAAGATTAGCATCAACTGCATCCGTTTGCAAGAATGGTACTGCTACTCCAGAAGAAACAATACTTGCTAAAATTCTAGCTTCAACAGAGTTGGTTGCTGTACCACCCGCAGTAAGATCCATTGTGTATCCAGATAAATCAAAAGAACCAGTAACATTTGTAGATGTCACACCATCAGAATTAATAACTATAACTTCACTAAAAGGAACACCTCCTCTTGTTGCGTAAGGCAAACCAATCGTTAAGTTAGCATCCTCTCTAATCCCATAATCAATATCGTAATTAATAGTTCCTGAACTTAACCTTAAGCTATTAATAGACTCTCCACTTCCTAATGACATATCAACAGAAATTGTTTCGTCAACCACATCTCCTGATGGAAATACTGCTGAACCTCCAGTTACAGTTAATCCTGAAGTTGCAATATTAATAGCAATATCATCAGCTAAATTAATTGGAACTGTAGAAGGAAATGGAGCCCCTGGAGACTCAATATTTACAATATTTGCCGAAATAGCGTTGTCCATTGTTTGACCTGCTAAATCAATGTTATCGGCTGCAGATGTACCTGCTGGAATAGATGGATAATTTACTGTTCCAACTGGAGTATCATCACTATTTAAAATTTGAATTTGAAGGTTTGTAATGTCAATTGGCCAATTGTTTGTAACCGTAATTGCTAAAGTACCACTTGAAAAATCAACTGTAGAAAACTCCGAAAAAGTACCAGCACTGTGTTCCCCTCCTGACTGAGATGGAATTGGAGGGAACGGAGCAGTTGAACCATCTGCACCTAAAATGGTAGATCTTTCTGGCTCAGCAAAACTTGAAACAACATCTCCCATCGTAACTGAAACATCTTCATTAAGGTCTGAAATGGTAAACTCAGTCATAGTAAATGATTCAGAAATAACTTGATCATCTATTGAGAATAAATCTGACATTCCCATTTGGAATAACTTACTCGAATAGGTCACCCAAAGTAAGCTATCTTCATCAATTGAAATGATAGAAGAATCACTACTAATTGTCTCTTCAATTAAATCGTGTAATGTTAATCTTGTATTTACTATAGGAGCCGCAACAGCAGGATTATAATTCTCCAGGTCTAAATTATCGAAGTTGTAATCATCTTTAAAACAAGAAGTCAACAACAAAGTCGCTGCAAAAACAGCGAAAAGAACTCTTTTCATCTCAATAAGGTTTGCTTCAGTTTTACGTGTGCTACGAAGCTATTGAATTAAAGTTCTATGAAATGTAAAAAAAAGTAATACTTTTTAAACAAAGTGGTTTTAAAACTACTTTCCTAAGGAGTAAATATATACGCTACCAAGCTTATCCCCAACTACTAAGTCTGATGTTCCATTACCATCCAAATCGGTAACTAATGATGGTGAAACACCCTCGATAGGGAAACCATTTATTAGGCTTCCAGTTTCATCATATCCATAAACCTGCATCTCTTCTTTATTGGTCACAATATTTATTTGACCCTCTTTTAATTTAAATGATTCTACTCCGTATGCTGGCATAAATTCTACATCCGACACTTCAAGTAAAGGTTTTTTGTTGTTTTTAAAAACCTTAATTTCCTGATCTTCTAAGACAACAAAATCCAACACTTCATCTCCGTCAAAATCTTGGTAATTTAATTTAAATCCTGAACTGAACGATTTAATTGTAAAGGTTTCCATTTCATCAGCAAGCTTCACAAAAAACACTGTGCCATTCGTATCGGTGGCTAAAACACCCGAATTAGATAGTGCATTATTCTTCCAAACTTGATAATTAGTAGCTCCCGAAGGTAATTTATTAGATAGTTTAATTCTATCCTCCCCTTTTCTGTTTAAAGCCCTTACATTTCCATCAAAATCAGAAAGTAAAATGTAATCTTTACCTCCAATTTGCAGCAATTCAGGATCACTAGCTACCGCTCTTTTTCCAGCTTTAAATTTCCACCCTTTAACTTGTTTTCCATCAACTGTAAAGTTGTTTACGTTTTTCCCCTGAACAACAAGCATTCTATAATTGCGATTTTTATCATAATCTAAAACAACTAGTCCTTTAGTTACAGGAGCTTTTAACTTTACAGGAAATCCACTTACATCTCTTCCTTTTCTGTCGATTTGATGAATCTGTGACTTCGTAACAAAAGCATATTGTAATTTATCATTTTTGTATCTATCAACTTGAGAAACACCTCCAACAATTTCATCTTCCAGTTGTTTTTCCCAAAGAACTTTTCCTACATTATTAATTAAGTAAATTTTATGTTTATCATCTTGAATAACCAATTCCTTTTCTTTCGTATAATGGTTTTTAACAACCCATGGTTTTGTAGAATAAGTTGTATCCAATTTTAGTTCTATCAAAGAAATATTTTGAGCCTCTTCCTTTGAGGAATAATCTAAAAAGGCATTAGTGAAGAATAAGTTCCTATGAGCATTAATTTGCAATCCAAAGGCCTGCAATTTATTAATACTGTCTTGATGCGTTGAATAATCTTTTAACGACTCTTCACTTAAAGCATAATTAAAATAATTACTCGCTAACTTAAAATTGTAATAGTAAAATAGATTAGATTCTGAAGAGAACTGCTCGTAAAACCTATTAAACTGAATGTTTTTAACAAGTGTTTTACCTCTTAAATAAAAGTTAACGATGTGCTTTAAAGTACTTACGCTATTGGCAAAAATCACATAATCCTCAATAATCAAATAATTTGATCCTTTTATACCGCTAAACTCTTCTCCTAAAACTAAGTTGAAGAAATTGGTTAGTCCCAAATCTCTAATTTCAAACGTTTGATATTCGATCTTACTATTAACGTTAGTGCTTTTATGAATTTCGTTTAAACCTGTTTTTGCTTTTTCGGTATCAGACAATTTAATGATCAGCCCTGAATTTTTTTCAAATGATGCTTCATCTCCATTTATTGTAAAAAGAGCCATCTCGTCAGCTATCCAACCGTAAAAATCAGCTTCTACATTAAAAGAATGCTTTTTATTAATATTAAGAACATTCTTTTGGTGTTTGTACAACACTTGCTTTTGGGACAGATACTTGTCGTACTTCTCTTTATAAGATTCGAATGATGAAAAACTCAAATACTTTAAAACGCCGGTATTTTCTGGTAATACAGAACTAACATTTAAAGATTGAGCTTTTTCATTTTTAAATGATTTAATGTAAGTATCCGTGCTATCTGAAATAAAACTAAATCCGTTAAACATTAAGCTTTGATCTCTAGCATTTAAATCTAATTCTGACCATCCCCCGAATTCACTAAATGATTTTTTAAAACTCGCTTCCTTATTCGCAAACAAATCCAAAAAGCTCCCCAAATTGTTTAAGTTCAAAAAGAAGTTACCATTAGCGGCTAAATCAGCCGTCTTTAATAATTTTTTAAAACCAGGTTGATCTGGTAAATGCTTTTCTGCTTTTAACTGACGTATTCCTTCCTCAATTAAAATTGGTGAGGAAGAAAATAGGATCACACCATCTTTTTGAGCTCCATAAATTTCATCACCATTATAATTGTAAGTTGATATTTTAACCAAATCATATTCTTTGGAACCAGAAGGATAACTACCTAAAACTTCTTTTATGAATAATTTAATTTTCTCAGGTGTGTAATCTTTAGTTTCGAAGGAAACCAAATAGTTCAGCTGGTTTCCGGCAGTTAACACTCCCGAAATAAACATTTTCTCTTTAAAGAAATTGCTATTAATTGCGTTGGCAGATGAATCAAGCCTTGTGAAAAAAGATCCGAAATTTTGATGTGCAGAAGTTGCTTGAAGAATCTGACCTATTGTTGAATTGTTAAACTGACCCCAGTTTTTTACAAGGTTTTCACATCTAAAGACAAATGTGGCGTTAGCAGGAACAGCATTTAAAGAAACCGAATAATCGAAATTCTTTTTTTTAGGGTCAATAGGGATTAAAAAATATCCTATTACTCCAATTACAACAAGGGTAAGAAGGGTTATTAAAACCTTACGCATATCTAAAAACTCGAATTTTTATAAAAGTACTTTCCAAGCCGTAAATAGTTATGGGAAGGTTAATGGAGTTTTTCACAGAAGAACCTTTATAAGAGAAAGGAGAATTGAACCAAAAAAGCTTAGCTTTTGTTTTTCATATGTTCCTTGCTAAAAAAAATGGCCAGCTAGAAGCTGACCATTTCAAAATTTTATTTCCTCACGTCTCTCTTCTCTCTCCTCTCTACTTGTTTATGCATTGACGTAACCAACAGCTTTAACTGCCTCGATAATTCTACCTTCATTTGGTAAAGTAGCTTCAACCATGTTTGCAGCGTAACTCATTGGAACATCTCTCATTGTTACTCTTTGAATTGGCGCGTCTAAGAAATCGAAGGCTTCTCTTTGAACCTTGTAAGCGATTTCAGTTGAAATCGATGCTAAAGGCCAAGCCTCTTCAACAATTACTAATCTGTTCGTTTTTTTAACTGATTCGATTACTGTATCGTAGTCAATTGGTCTAACTGTTCTTAAATCAACAATCTCTACATCAATTCCTTCAGCAGCTAATTGCTCTGCAGCTTTTGCCACTCTATGGTAAATCTTTCCAAAAGTTACGATGGTAACATCTTCTCCTTTCCTTTTGATATCAGCAACACCTAATGGGATAATGTACTCACCTTCTGGCACCTCACCTTTATCTCCATACATTTGCTCACTTTCCATAAAAATAACTGGATCGTTATCTCTAATAGCCGCTTTCAATAATCCTTTTGCATCAGCAGGAGTTGAAGGAACTACAACTTTTAAACCTGGGGTATTTGCATACCAATTTTCAAAAGCTTGCGAGTGCTGTGCACCTAACTGACCTGCTGAAGCAGTTGGACCTCTAAATACAATTGGAAGAGGAAACTGTCCACCAGACATTAAATTTACTTTAGCAGCACCATTTATAATCTGATCAATTGCAACAAGCGAAAAGTTAAAGGTCATAAACTCTACTATTGGTCTTAACCCGTTCATAGCTGCACCAACAGCAATACCAGCAAAACCATTCTCAGCAATTGGAGTATCAATAACACGTTCAGGACCGAACTCATCTAACATTCCTTGAGTTACCTTGTAGGCACCATTATATTCGGCAACTTCTTCTCCTAAGATAAAGATGTCTTTATCATTTCTCATCTCCTCGTTCATTGCCTCTCTAAGCGCCTCTCTGAATTGTAATGTCTTCATAATTGAAATTTTCGAACCCCAAATTTAGTAATTAATATGATTTTTAGCACTATTTCGCACTTAAAATCAACCGAAAAAAAATACGACGTTCAAAAGGTTTTTTTTCGTTATCTATACAATAACATTTATATAAAACCTTTTTAAGATATATACCGTACACGCAACGTTGCATTTAATTAAACTCAAAAAATATGAAGATACTAGTTTGCATAAGTAGTGTCCCTGATACTACAACCAAAATAAGTTTTACAGATAATAACACCGCATTAAATACTGCTGGTGTTCAATTTGTTATTAATCCAAATGATGAATTCGGACTAACAAAAGCGCTTCAATTAAAAGAAGCTAATCCGGGATCTACTGTAACAGTAATCCATGTTGGACCAGCTACTAATGATCCAGTAATCCGAAAATCTCTAGCGATTGGAGCTGATGATGCAGTAAGAATAGATTGCGAAGCCGTTGATGCTATTCAGGTAGCTAACGAAATAGCAACTTATGTAAAAGCAAATCCATTTGATTTAATAATTACAGGAAAAGAATCTATTGACTATAACGGTGCTATTGTGCCTCATGCCTTAGGTGAATTATTAGGCATACCATCCGTTTCTCCATGTATCGGATTAGAAATTAATGGAAGCGATGCAAAAATGACTGGAATGGTCGACGGAGGAAAAGAAGAACTTTCCGCATCCTTACCAGTTGTTGCTGGCGGACAAAAAGGGATGGTTGATGAAAAGGAATTGCGTATCCCTAACATGAGAGGAATCATGCAAGCTAGATCAAAACCATTAAATGTTGTTGCTGCAGCAGGAACTGCTGGATCTCAAAAAGTTACAACTTACGATTCTCCAGCTGCAAAAGCTGCATGTAAAATGATTGATGCTAATAATGTTGAGGAATTAGTTAATCTACTGCAAAATGAAGCGAAAGTGATTTAACTAATCTTTATTAGTCAATTCATTTAAAGTTTAACATTTAAAATTCAAAGAAAAATGTCAGTATTAATATATATCGAACATACAAATGGAACAGTAAAGAAGAATGTGCTTGAAGCAGCTTCATATGCCGTTGCATTTGCAGAAAAAACAGGAGGTACAGCTACAGGTGTTGTTGTAGGAAATGTATCTGATGATGAAATTAAAAAAGTAGGAAGTGTTGGTGTATCATCAGTTGTTAAAGTTGATGGGCACGACTATTTAAACCACCAAAAAGTTGCGGCTATTGTTAACGATGTAGCATCGACGCAAGGAGCTTTAACTGTAGTTTTTGCTGGGTCCGTAGAAGGAAAAGGTGCAGGAGCTAGATTAGCAATAAAAATGGGTGCTGGAATTGCAACAGAAGTTGTAGACGTGCCAACAAACACATCTCCAATCACTGTGAAAAAGAAGGCATTCTCCGGAAAAGGTTTTGCCAACGTTGAGTTAACTAATGCTAAAAATGTAATCGTAATTTCAACCAACTCATATGGTGTTACTGAAAAATCTGTCGACTGTTCAATTCAAGGTGGATCTGCCACTTCAAATGATGACAGCTTAAAGCACCAATCATTTGATAGAAATACAGAAGGAATTGCTTTGCCTGATGCAGAATTAGTTGTTTCTGCAGGAAGAGGGTTAAAAGGACCTGAAAACTGGGGAATGGTTGAGGAATTAGCAGGTACTCTCGGGGCTGCAACTGCTTGTTCGAAACCGGTATCAGATATTGGTTGGAGAGGCCACCATGAGCATGTTGGACAAACTGGGATCGCTATTTCGCCAAACTTATATATCGCAATTGGAATTTCTGGAGCTATTCAGCACTTAGCTGGGGTTAGTTCTTCTAAAACAATTGTTGTTATCAACACTGATTCAGAAGCCCCTTTCTTTAAGGCTGCTGATTATGGAATTGTTGGTGATGCTTTTGATGTGGTGCCAAAACTTACTGCCGCAATTAAGGCAGCTAAGGGTTAAAATAATTCTCAGCCCCAATTGAAGTTTACTATTTCAATGGGGCTTTTTCTTTTGATTTTTTGTATTCTTGCAGTTCGAAATTTGAGTAGATGAATAAAATTGGGTTGGAAATAATA
>JAYPYW010000005.1:75280-91982 GCA_038154685.1 Flavobacteriales bacterium
ACTTGAAAGTCTTAACATTTTTATAAAAAATAATAAATTATAATTTTCAAATATATCAAAAAAATTATTATTAAAATTTAAAAATACCTGTATTAAAGCTGAGCAATCCATAACCAAGAAATAATTTCCAACCCAATTGTATTCATCTACTCAAATTTCGAACGCCAAGAATACAAAAAATCAAAACAAAAAGCCCCATTGAAATAGTAAACTCTTGCAGTTCGAAATTTGAGTAGATGAATAAAATTGGGTTGGAAATAATAGGACTTTCTTACAGCCAGACACAATCTGGGGCTTACGCCCTTGTGTTAGGAGAAAAAGAAGGTAACAGAAGGCTACCTATTATTATTGGTGGTTTTGAAGCTCAGGCTATTGCTATTGAGTTAGAAAACATGACACCCAGCAGACCTCTTACTCATGATTTATTCAAAACTTTTGCTGCAACCTTTGATATTAAGGTAAAAGAAGTAATTATTTACAACTTAGTTGAAGGTATTTTCTTCGCTAAATTAATTTGTATCCAAGAAGGAAAAGAAGTTGAAATAGACGCTAGAACTTCCGATGCAATTGCTTTAGCAGTAAGATTTAACTGTCCAGTTTATACTTACGAGTTCATTTTATCCTCTGCTGGAATTATTCTTGATGAAGATTCTGACGAATTAGGTTTTGAAGAGGGAGGTGATTTAGAAGAAAATATTGCTGAGTTAATTGATGAAGATCCTAACGACCTTACAAAGAAGTCGATGACTGATTTGGAAAGCCTTTTGAACGACGCTATTCAGCAAGAAGATTACGAAAGAGCTTCTATTATTAGAGACGAAATCAATAAAAGACAAGCGAATTAATCATATTATACTTCAATAAAAAAGCCTTAATCATTTGATTAAGGCTTTTTTGTTTGTGTATGTATATACTTTCCTAGTTAGCTACCAACTGGATAAATCCATTGTACTTATAACTCTTATTAGCGATATCTCGGTAATTCCATATGAAATAGTAAACACCTGCAGAACACTCAGTCCCATCCTCCTTAGTACCTCTCCATATAGGCAAGTTATTTTCATTGTCAGCAAAAATCTCAATACCCCATCTGTTGTATATGATTAAATCACTTTCTAAAACTTGCGTTGGATCAATATCTCCAAATGGCGTCCATGGATTATTAATCGTCACAACGTTAGGTATTTCAGGATCTGGAGCAATACATTCGTTTATAATCGTAATTGTATCTCTTCCAGGACAAGCGAAACTATCTAAATAAGTAACGATATAATCAATAGTATCAGAAACTATAATAGATGAAGTTGATTCGCCATTACTCCAAGAATAAGTTCCTTCGGTAGACGAAACAACTGTTGAAGTAACCTCAACCTCATCTCCTCTTAACTTACAAATTGTATCAAATTCAGCAATTGTAATAACCGGCTTAGGATCAGGACTCTGATCTGCAAAAACACTATCACTCGCTTCACAACCTGTCTCTGGGTTAGTAACTATCACATAGAATGTATCCTCTTCAGTAACATAAAATGATTGATCAGTAGATCCTCCTGGAGTCCAAACATAATCCATATCAGCAACCCCTGCATCAACTAATGTTGAGTCATCCTGACAAAAGAATGGCGCTGAAATTGAAATTACTGGTAAACTATTTTCAGTCACTTCCACTGACCCTGATTCTGAACATCCTGTTACAGCATCCGAAACAACAAGCGAATAAGTCCCGCCCGAAGTAGCTCCAAAAGCATCAACATCTCCTCTATCTGGCGTCCAATTATATTCTAGTGGATTTCCCGTCGCAACTGTAGCAACTACTGTTACATCAGCGGTATCTCCTGAACAAATTGTAAACTCATGAATTGGAATAGTTAATTCTGGCAAAGCATTAACAACAATTGCTAAAGCAGTTGTTGTATCTGTACATGCCGCCGCATCTAATTCACTAGATATGGTTACATAATAAGTACCTGAAGTGCTTACAGAAAAAGTATTCTCATCAACCTCCGTATTAATCAAAGAATCTACAATAATCGTATCTAAATACCAGTTATATTCATAACCTTCATCAGCAGCTAAACCGTCTGAATTAGCTGTTAAAAGAACTGATTCACCTTCACACAAATCAACATCATCAGCTGTTAAAGTTGAATTCTCAGGTATATTACAGAAATCTGCACAAATTGAAAACTCTGAAGTATTCACACTACCAGCAGTTCCTGTTTCTGTAGCCAAAACAACAACCTCATCTGGAGTCACTAAACTTCCACCAGCAACATAATCATACTCCCAGAAATATAATCCTGGTCCGGATGAAGAAGCACTTGCAGTAACAGTAGCAACGTAAGTAAATCCTTGTCGAGCAGTACTCTCACAATCAGCGGCACAAGTAACATCTGAAACATATAAATCAACAATTGCATTAGCAGATGGCGCATAACCAGAAATAAAGTTTGGTCTTCCTTCTGTAGCGTTAACAATCACAGATCTTGTAAAAGCTCCAACCGAAGCATTTCCATAATTATCGTTACCACTAGTCAACAAAGAAATCCCCTGAATAGCATTACAACTAAATGAATTAAATCGAATAGTATTATCGTTTACACCAGAACCCTCAACTCTAACTCCATATTCATTTCCTGATATGGTATTTCCATTTCCTGAAGTTCCTATAATGTTACCTCTAGCAGCTCCAGATCCTCCTCCTGAAATTAAAACTCCAGGACCTTCATTATCTCTGATTAAGTTATTTTGAAAACTATTATTGGTTGTACCCGATGAAACAATCCAAACTCCAACTCCTTTACCTGACGGATCAGTATTAGATGTATTTGCAATAATATTACCTTCTAAAGCTGTAGTACCCCCAATCTCATTATTAAAACTCTCCCACTCCAAACTCAAACCGTAATCATGATTAGCACCTTCCGTTAAATCCGGATGAACCCCAATAAAATTAGATTTAACCTCATTATTTGAGATGTTAAATCTAAAACCTATTCCACCTCCAGCAGCTGCAGATAAATCAAACCCATTATAACAAACTATATTTCTAAGGATTTCTGAATTTGAAACATCAGTATTTAATGTAATTCCTTCGAAAGCATTTCCTGCAGACACCTTCGCTGGATCTGTTCCAAAATAATTATCAATAATATCACTACCACTTGTTGCCTGATACCTAACCCCTGAGACTAAAGAATATCTATCTACTCCAGTTGCAGGTGGGTTTTTCCCGTTATTAACAACAATGTTATTGTTCATCATAATATTATCTGCTCCTCTAACAAACAATCCATTCCAATCGTTCCCTAATTCATTACCATCTACATCTCTACCAATAATCGAATTAGAAAGAGTAGAGTTATCAGCACCATTATCGAAGAAAACTCCATTTCCGTTATTACTATAAACATAACAACTATCTACAGTAATAGAGGTTGCATCTAAAACATAAATTCCGGCATGCTCTACATTAGTGCCGACAGTTTGGTTGTTTTCGTAAACTATCGAGTTCTTAATAGTTATGTTATTAGCCAAACCACCAACATTAACACCTGCATTAGTGCTTCCATGCACAACACAAGAATCTATTGTAACATTACTTCCGGTCACTCTAATACCATTTCCATCAACATTCTCAACTTCGAGTCCGATAATTGAAGTGTTTGCTCTTGCAACATACAAGGCACCGCCTGAACCAGGTGTACCAGTAACAGTAATTTTTGGTTTATCCGCACCAATGGGCTTGTTCCTTAATGCATCAATTACAACATAACCTCCAGCATTTGGCCCTAGCTCTGTATCGTAAAACCTATTATCTACATTAAATACAGGAGAAGTACCAATTGACCCATAATCGAATAATATAGTATCTCCGCTAGAAGCGTTAAAAATTTCATATTGTAATGATCCTGGAATAACAGGCCACCACATATTATCTAAAGTAGTTGTTGTAACGGTTCTTGATGCTCCAAATGATTGCAGGCAAAATAACATCAAGACCAATGAAGAAATAACCCCAAATTTCATAAGTCGTGTTGTAATAAAGTAAATAGGTCCTATAAATATAGGAATTTAAAATCTTTAATACCATTCCGATATTTGTCCGCTTATTAACAGTTGTTCATTACTTCAGCCCTAAAACCTTTTTCAGTAGATTCTTTTTCAGGAAATTTATATTGCAAATAATTTTTCATGAGAGCATATTTAGATTTAATGCAACACGTTTTAGACAATGGTGTTGATAAGAGTGACAGAACGGGAACAGGAACTAGAAGTGTTTTTGGTTATCAAATGAGATTTGATTTAAGCAAAGGCTTTCCTTTAGTAACCACCAAAAAATGTCACTTAAGATCTATTATTCATGAATTATTATGGTTCCTTAAAGGAGATACAAATATCAAATACCTAAAAGAAAACGGTGTTAGTATTTGGGACGAATGGGCGGATGAAGAAGGTAATTTGGGTCCGGTGTATGGATACCAATGGAGAAGTTGGCCAGCTGCTTCTGGCAAGCATGTTGACCAGATCACCCAATTAATCGATCAGATTAAAAACAACCCTGATTCAAGAAGGTTAATTGTTAGCGCGTGGAATGTTGGTGAAATAGAAAACATGGCTCTTCCACCTTGTCATGCATTCTTCCAATTTTACGTTGCAGACGGAAAATTAAGTTGTCAGTTATACCAAAGAAGTGCAGACATATTTTTAGGTGTTCCATTTAACATCTCTTCTTATGCGCTTTTAACCATGATGATTGCTCAGGTTTGCGATTTGGAGTTAGGTGATTTTGTTCATACGTTTGGTGATGCTCACTTATATTCAAACCACTTCGAACAAGCTAAGTTGCAACTTTCAAGAGAACCAAGAGACCTTCCTACTATGAAAATCAATCCTGATGTAAAGGATATTTTTGAATTCAAGTTTGAAGACTTCGAGTTATTGAATTATGATCCACACCCACATATTAAAGCACCAGTAGCTATTTAATATGGAAGTTATTTTAATTGTTGCGGTTGCTCAACCGAATAACGGAATAGGAAAGGACAATGATTTGCTTTGGCATTTACCAGCGGACATGAAGTTCTTTAGATCCAACACAACAGGGTATCCTGTTATTACGGGGAGAAAAAACTACGAATCTATACCAGAGAAATTCAGACCATTACCCAACAGAAACAACATTGTTGTAACTCGTCAGGATATTAAGTTCGAAGGAGCAGACGTTGTAAAATCTATCGATGAAGCCATAAAAATTGCTAAAACCTACAACCAAGAAAAGGCTTTTATTATTGGAGGCGGACAAATATATAAGCAGTGTCTTGCAAATGGTTTAATTGATAAAATGATCATTACTTGGGTTGACGCCCAATTCGACGCCGATGTTTTCTTTCCTGAATTCAACGAATCAGAATGGAGATTAAGTAAAAGCGAATCGCATAACCCTGATGAAAAAAATCCGTATGGGTATACATTTACGGAATATGTTAAAGGTGAATAAGGAACCATCTCTAATATTTGCCGTCTTTTAATTACCATGAAGAAATACATTTTATTTACAATCATTACATCCATCACTTTAGTTAGTTGTAAAAAAGACGAAAGTGATTTGTACACGCAAGCTGCATCGGATGCTGCATTGGCTGAACAACTTACGATTGATGCTTTGAGGGAAATATTATCTAAGGGGCCAGATTATGTTGCTGAGAAAACTTATTCTGGAGCAGATGGTTTAATTGTTACCTCCGATCCTTTAATTGAATCAGATGTATTCCCTAAAGAAATCACCTTTAATTATGGAACGGGGGTTACAGGTCCCTTGGGGACTACACGAAAAGGAAATTTAGTTTTCACTATCCCTTCTGGAACTGTTAGAACAGTAAATATTGGAGTTTCTTTTGATGGGTTTTCAATTAATGGTTCCGAAATCCTTGGTAGCATCACTTACAATTATTCAGCAGATCAAAATGGCTATAATGGAGATTATGGAACTGATGGAATATCGATTATTAACAATAATGGAACTATGAGAATTTCTGGTGAATTCTCGTTTGAAAGAACATCCACATCTGGCACTATTGATTCAGATGATGATGAATACAATTACACCTGTAATAATTCCGGAACTGATTTTAAAAGAACTGGATTTACCTATTCAACCCAAAACGCTCACTTGATTGACTTAACTTGTCCTGATTACATTACTTCAGGATCTTCTTTTGTCACTCCTAATGGAAAGGGAAATCAAACATTAGATTTTGGAACCGGTGTTTGTGATGCAAACGCCACTCTAAAGGCAAGCAGTGGAGAAACAAAAAACATTTCATTTTAATAGTTTTTATTGAGGATCAACATCCACAATTACTCTTACGTATTTAAAAGTTGGATCTTTTTTAAAAACATTAATCCAATGTTGAATGACAGTTTTAATATTTGCGATTGATAAGGACTTTTCAGCTTTAATCAGCATCTTTTTATTGTAGTAATTATTAATCCTTGCAATCCCTGGGTATTCAGGCCCCAGAACTCTTTCATTCCCGATTTCAGCTCTTAAATTCATTGCAAAACCATCGCAACAAGCATCTAAAACATTTCTGTCCTTATGCCTGAAAGTAAGAGATATTAATCTGTAAAATGGTGGATACAAGAAATTTCTTCGGTTAAGGATTTCAGTATTATACATATTCATATAATCATTATCCATAACATCCCTTATGGTATTATGGTGTGGATTATGAGATTGTATAATCACCTTCCCTCTCTTTACCTTCCTTCCTGCTCTACCAGAAACCTGAGCCATTAACTGATAAGCTCTTTCAAAGGCTCTGAAATCTGGATAATAAAGCATCTGATCTGCATTTAAAACACCAACCAAACTCACATTATCAAAATCTAAACCTTTTGTAACCATTTGAGTTCCCACCAATATATCAATGTCTTTGTCCTCAAACTGGGTAATTAAGTTTTGATAAGCATGTTTTCCTCGAGTAGTATCTAAGTCCATTCGAGCCACTTTAGCTGAAGGAAATATCTTCTTCACCTCTTCTTCTATCTTTTCTGTTCCAAAACCTCTCATATCAGTTTCAGTACTTCCACAAGCGGTGCATGTTAACGGAACTTTCTCAACATATCCGCAATAATGACATCGTAATAAATCAGAGTGTTTGTGATAAGTTAAGCTAACGTCACAACGCTTACATTGCTGGACATGACCGCACGAAAAACATTCTAAGATTGGGGCGAAACCTCTCCTGTTCTGAAACAAAATAATTTGTTCTCCTCTTTCCAAGGCTTCATCCATATTATCCTTTAACAACTCGGTAAACAAAGAAACCATTCGTTTCTTCTTTTTATCGGTCTGCAAATCGCCACACTGAACCTCTGGCAATTGGATTCCACCGAATCTTTTCTGCAATTCAACCAATCCGTACTTACCTGATTTGGCATTAAAATATGATTCTACAGAAGGGGTAGCACTTCCCAATAAAACTTTTGCATCGTGCATTTTCGCTAACACTAAAGAAAGATCCCTACCATGATACCTAGGTGCAGGGTCAAACTGTTTGTAGGTATTCTCATGCTCTTCATCAACTATTACTAGACCTAAATTGGAGAAAGGAAGAAACAATGATGACCTTGCTCCTAAAATCACTTTAAATTTTGAATTAGGCTGGAGTAATTCATTCCATAACTCAACTCGTTCATTCAAGTTGAACTTAGAGTGATAAACACCAACAGCATCGCCAAAGATTTTTTGCAAACGGGTTATTATTTGAGTTGTTAATGCAATTTCTGGCAACAAATAAAGCACCTGCCTCCCTTCATCAATAGCTTTTTGAATTAATCGGATATACACCTCTGTTTTACCACTTCCAGTAACCCCATGAAACAAAACAGCATCTTTTTCTTCAAAAAACTGGTTTATTTGATTGAGGGCCAAATCCTGATCAGGGCTCATCTCTGGCAACGACTTTAATTCTCCTTCATACTTAGATAAACGATTCTCTCCATCCTCGTACAATTCAAAAACACCTTTTTTCGCTAGTCCATTTATTACTGCTGCAGTAGTGTTGTATTTCTTCACCATCTGACTCCTTTTCATTCGAAATGAATCAAAAACGAAATCGGGATCACCGATTATTTGAAGTAGTAGATCTTCTTGTTTAGCGGCTGATTTAACTACCTCAAAAGCGCCATTCAGACTTTCTTTAGTCGGATAATTATCGGCATTAACACAAACAAAAGTTCTGATTTTAGGAGTGTACTTTTCTTTTACTTCTTCCTCTAAAACAATTACCCCTTTTTCGTAAAGACTTTTTATGATCTTGTGGATACTCTTTATCCCTAATATATTTGAGATATCATCTAAAGAAAGAATGGGTTGAATTTGAAGTGCCTCTGCAATCAGGTATTCTTTATCATCTAATTGAGAATAATCTATTTCTAAATCGCTATTTAATAAAACCTTGGTTTCATTAACTAATTTAAAACCTGAAGGCAAAGCAGCATGCATAACCTCTCCAGGTCCGCACATGTAGTACTTAGACACCCAATCCCAAAGTTTCAATTGAATTTCATTTACAATCGGATAATCATCCAATACAAATTCAATAGCTTTTGCTTGATACTCCTTTGGAGGATTTTTATGAATTGAATGAATAATGGCTGTATAGTGTTTTGCCCTCCCGAACTTAACTACAACCCTTTTACCTATTTGAAGTTGAGAAACATATTCTTCTTCAACAAAATAAGTAAAGAGATTTGGTAATGGAACTGGAACAATTACATCTATAAATACCATTCTTCTAATTAACGAAAAATTAGATAGAAAGTATGTCAATCATCTGAAGAAGATTGCTTTCGATTTTCTCTTGATTTTTAATAGCTTTTGCAAAAGGCGTGTACTCGATGTTGCCGTTAACAATTCCGATCATCTCTCCTCTTCTACCATTTTTTAAGCTGTTCACTGCTTCGAGCCCCATCTGACTTGCACGCACTCTTTCCATACAAGTTGGGCTTCCTCCTCTTTGAATGTGTCCTAAAACAACAACTCTAATATCATACCCTGGACATCTTTCTTTAAGTGTATCTCCAACCGCCTGAGCATTTCCTTCTTTTGCTCCTTCTGCTACAATTACAATATTGCTGAGCTTTTTCCTTTTATCCTCAGCGTTCATTCGAGCAACTAGAGGTTCTAATCTATCTTCTTCGCTCTCTGGATAAAGAATTGCTTCAGCACCACATCCAATCCCTGCTCTTAAAGCAATAAAACCAGCATCTTTACCCATAACCTCAACAACAAATAATCTGTTATGAGAATCAGCCGTATCTCTAATTTTATCAACTGCATCAATAACAGTATTCAAAGCGGTATCATATCCAATTGTATAATCAGTACCAACTAAATCGTTATCTATAGTTCCTGGTAAACCAACAATTGGGAAATCAAATTCATCAATAAAAATATTTGCACCGGTAAAAGTACCATCACCTCCAATAACAACTAAACCTTCCATTCCGGAAGCTTTGATGTTTTCAAAAGCTTTTTCTCTACCTTTTTTAGTACGAAAGCCATCGCTTCGCATACTCTTTAAAATAGTACCTCCTCTTTGTAATATATTCGCAACCGAACCTGGTTGAAATAAAATAAAATCTCCTTCTATTAAACCATCATAACCTCTTTGAACACCAACCACTTCAATACCATGGTAAGCCGCAGTTCTTACAACAGCTCTTACGGCTGCATTCATTCCTGGAGAATCTCCTCCTGAAGTTAAAACACCTATTTTATTCATAACCGATTGCTTTAATATAGTGCCGCCTTAAAATTAGGCAGCAGACAAAAGTAAATAAACTTCCCAAATTTTTTAAATAAAGAACCCCATTTTTTAATAGTAAATAAAGGGAAACCCTCTGTCCAATTTTCCGTATGAATCTTGAGCGATTAAAAAATATTATTCTATATTTACGGATCTAAGAGACGAACTATTTTAAGTTTATGAAAAGCAATAAGAGCATCTTTAAGGGAATCAGCAGTTTAGCCGTATGTTCGGTTTTATTAACAGCATGTCCAGGTGGTGACACTCCTCCTGGTGGTGATGGCGTTCAAATTGAAGACACTACAAAAGTGGAAACTAAGGACTCAATTGTGGCTCCACCTGTTCAAAAAGTGGATGGCGCAATGTTTAGTATTCCTTCACCAATTCAATTGGGAGGAATTATCCAAAAGTCCGGTGCTGCTTACAATGCAGACATTTTAAACAACCCTAAATCATCTGAAAGTTATGTTGATTTAGTTGCTCAATCATTAAACTTAGGAGTTTATGGAGCGGACTTAGGATACTGTGCTTTATACGACAAGCAACAAGAATCGATCAAGTACATGAGATCAGCACAAAAACTAAGTGATGTCCTTGGTATTTCTGATGCATTTGACGTTGCAACAATCCAATCGATTGAAAAGAATCTTGATAATAAAGATTCATTACTTTATATCATTTCAAACTCTTACAGAAAAGCTGATGACTATCTTCAAACAAGCGATAGAAAACACATTGGAGCTTTAGTTATTGTTGGTGGTTGGATCGAAAGTTTATACTTCTCAGGTGAATTATCGAAAACAAACAAATCTGATGATATCGTTGAGATGATTGGAATGCAAAAGCATACAATCAATACTATTCTTGATAAAATGTTAGAGCGTTACATTGCTGAACCAGGTGTTGAGCAAGTATATAACGACTTAGATGAAATCAGAATGGCTTTTGAGAAGGTAAACATCAAATATGAATTTGTTGCTCCTGAAACTGACGCTGCTGGAAAGGTAACTACGATCAAGTCTAAAACTTCGGTTGAAATGACGGATGAAGTATTCAACGAGATTGTTGAGAAGATCAGCGCAGTTAGAACTAAAATCACTACTATTTAAGAGACGGAACAGTTATAGTTATGAAAAAATTTATTGCATTATTCGCTTTATTATTAGTTGCTGGAGTTTATGAATCAAAGGCCCAGTGTGATACAATTGCTAATTACTGTCACAAAAATAATTTCACTGTAGATTATGTTTCTGACGGACAAAACTATAGAGCTCTTCTTTTTGGAGATCAAGAAGCTGAGTTTGAAACAACATTTTTTGGAGGAGTTACATACAGAGTTGCTGCATGTACAGGTTTCTCACAAGGGAACTTAATCTTCTCTATCAAAGACGAAAACAACAATGTGTTATTCGACAGCATGGAACAGCAAAATGCTCCATACTGGGACTTCAAAGTTGAAAACACTGTTAATGTTAAAGTAAGTGCTAAACTTGACGCATTAGAAGCTGCATCTGGATGTGCAACTATCTTAATCGGGTTTAAGCAATAAGATATTTAAATTCTTATGAAACAAAGGCATTGTTACTCTCGTAACAATGCCTTTTTAGTATATTGTATACTGGTTAAGTAAATTATTCAAATGAGCGAAAGGATACTCAAAGCGTTAATGCAGCTATTTGCCCTTGTGGCGAAGGTAGACAGCGTTAATCACGATGGAAGATCTGTTGTGGAAACTTTCCTTAAGCAACAATTAAATGCTGAACTTGTTGACCAATACCTAGAGCTTTTCGAAGAATATCTTGAAAAGCACCAAAAAATTTCCAAGAGAAAAGAGGGAAAAGAAAGAAAAAGAACTTCTGTTAATTCAGTTAAGGTTCTTAGAATATGTACTCAGATAAATGAAGAGCTACAACAGAAACAAAAAATTGTTGTACTTATCAGATTACTTGAATTCACTTTCGCTGGAAACTACTCTGATCAAGAAATTGAATTCGTTACTACGGTTGCCGAAACTTTCAATATTTCAGGAGAAGAGTTTAGGGAAAGTATGGCTTTTGTTGTTTCTAACGACGAGAACATCCCTGACAACGAGAACTTCTTAATTATACACAAAGCAGGAAGCACCAACTATGAAAAGGCAAAAGAGATTGACCACCCTCTACTTGAAGGATGCGTTAAGATTCTGCGTTTAGAAGAGTCTGGTAACTACATTGCTAAATACTGTGGAGATGAAGCTGTCTACATTAACGGACAGGTTATCGACACAAATAGAGTTTATTTCTTAGCTCATGGTTCAAGTATTCGAACTAAGAAATTGAAACCAATTTACTTTAGTGATATTTCCTCAAGGTATAGAGCTCAAGAAGAAACTCAAAGAATAGATTTCATTGTTGATCAATTAGGCTACAAATTCCCAGCAGGAAACATTGGTTTGCACGAGTTAAATCTTGTTGACAATAGTGGTAACTTAATTGGAATCATGGGAGCTTCAGGGGCCGGTAAATCAACTTTACTGTCTCTTTTAAACGGTACGCTCACCCCTACCTCAGGATCGGTTAAAATCAATGGTATTGATATCCACCACCAAAAAGAACAATTAGAAGGTGTAATAGGTCATATTTCACAAGATGACCTTTTGATTGAAGACCTTACCGTTTTCGAAAATTTATTTTACAACACTAAGCTTTGTTACGACGGACTTCCTGAGAAAGAAGTTGTAAGAAAAGCTATCGATATGCTTAAGAGCCTTGGACTTTATGAAATTAAAGATCTTAAGGTTGGTTCGCCACTGAATAAAAAGATTAGTGGAGGACAAAGAAAGCGTTTAAACATTGCGCTGGAATTAATTAGAGAGCCACAGGTTCTTTTTGTTGACGAACCTACTTCTGGATTATCTTCTAGAGACTCAGAAAACATCATGGACCTTTTAAAAGAGTTAGCTTTAAAAGGTAAATTGGTCTTTGTTGTAATCCACCAACCATCGTCAGATATCTTTAAGATGTTTGATAACCTACTGATATTAGATACAGGTGGATATCCAATTTACTATGGAAACCCTGTTGAATCTGTTATCTACTTTAAAAAGGCGATTAACCACGTTACAGCTAACGAAAGTGAATGTTTCCACTGTGGTAATGTAAACCCTGAACAGATCTTTAATATCATCGAAACTAAGGTTGTTGATGAATACGGTAATATCACAGAGCAAAGAAGAATCCCTCCTAAAACTTGGAATGAGTACTATACAAAAGTTATAGAGAAGCCTGACACTCAAGTTAAGAGTACCGAAATGCCTAACGGGACCTACAAAATCCCTAAAAAGATCAGTCAGTTCCGCGTTTTCTTTATTAGAGATATTCTTTCTAAGATAGCAAACACGCAATACATGCTAATCAACTTCTTGGAAGGACCTTTCTTAGCATTTATATTGGCTTACCTTGTTAAGTTTTATAGTACCGAAAGTGGTCCAGATGCGTCTTATGTATTTAGGTACAATGAAAACCTTACTGCATACTTATTTATGAGTGTAGTAGTTGCCTTATTTATGGGCTTAACTGTTTCTGCTGAAGAAATTATAAGTGATCGAAAAATAATGAAGAGGGAAACATTCCTTAATCTTTCTCGCTTTAGTTATTTAACCAGTAAAACAGCTATTATGATCATCATTTCAGCTGTTCAAACCATATCATACATTGTAGTGGGTAACCTTATTTTAGGAATAGGCGGGATGTATTTAGATTATTGGTTAATCTTATTCTCTTGTAGTTTCTTTGCAAACATGTTAGGATTAAACATTTCTTCAGCGTTTAACTCTGTTGTTACTATTTACATCTTAATCCCAATTCTATTAATCCCACAACTTTTATTAAGTGGTGTTATTGTAAAGTTTGATAAACTTAATCCAACTCTTTCATCACAAACGGTTGTGCCTGTTGCGGGTGAAATGATGGCTTCCCGCTGGGCTTTTGAAGCACTTGCTATTAACCAGTTTAAGGAAAATGAATATGAAAAGGATTACTATTCTTTTGATAAAGCAATGAGCATTGCTAATTACAAAAAGAACTTCTGGATTTCTGCAGTAAAAACAAGGTTAACAATGAGCGTTAATTACTCTGGAAAGCCTGAGAAAAAGGAGGAATTCAACAATAATCTAAGATTGGTACTAGCCGAATTATTGGAAGAAAGTGAATTTATTGAGGAGATTTTTATTAACACTAAATATTCATCAGAAGAATCAAAAGCGCTTAATAAGTCCATTTCAATTGAAGAACGAAAAAGCATTGTTAAGGATATTCAGGAAAGAACAAAAAAGGTTCAAAAAATTGAATCATTCAAAGAATCCACAGCTAAAACTATTAATGGAATATTGAATGACATCAAAGGATTGTACATCAAGTATTATAATGTTTTTGCCGACATAAAAAACAGAAAGATTGCAGATTTCAGAAAAGAGAAAGACGGGAAGAAATTATTTATCGAAAAGCGAGATGCTTATCAAAACGAGAGCTTATCTGATCTTGTAAAAAATAATAATGAATTAAATAAGATAATCGAATTTGAAGGACGCCTAGTTCAAAAGTCTGACCCTGTTTATATTGACGCAAAAGGATTTAGGGCTCACTTCTTTGCTCCTACTAAGAAATTATTCGGAAGCACTGTAGATACTTACTGGGTGAATGTTTTTGTTATACTAGGAATGGCATTAAGCTTATTTATCAGCTTGTATTTCGATTTATTAAAAAGAATCATTGATTCTTTAGGAGAGCTTTCAACCAAAATCGGTCTTTCAAAAGAGGAGTAAACCGCTACGCGGAATTATAAATTCTCAATTTTAAATTTTGAACGATGAAAATGTTTAATTAAAAATTTAAAATTCATCATTCAAAATTTTCCGTTTACGGAACTAAGTCCTCCACCTTCTCTCCTGATTTATCCGACTTAATTTCATAATCTTCAAAATCAAAAAGATCTTTATCCAACATATGGGATGGAGAAATGTTTTTGATTGACTTAAAAATGATTTCTTTTCTTCCTGGAGACCTTTCATCCCATTTGGCTAACATCTCTTTTACAGCTTGTCTTTGCAAACCTTCTTGAGTTCCACACAAATTACACGGTATAATTGGGAATTCTTTCAATTGAGAGTATTGCTCTATATCAGCTTCTTTAGCATAGGCTAAGGGACGAATTACAACATGCTTTCCATCATCAGTTTTGTACTTAGGCGGCATTGTTTCGATCCTTCCAGAGTAAAACATGTTAAGGAACAAAGTTTCCATTATATCCTCTCTGTGATGCCCTAATGCAACTTTATTACAACCTAACTCCTCTGCTACTGAATATAAAATTCCTCTTCTTAATCGAGAACATAAACTACAAGTAGTTTTTCCTTCAGGAGTTTTTTCTTTTACAACTGAGTAGGTATCTCGTTCAACAATTTTATAATCAACCCCAATCTTCTCAAAATATTCAGGCAAAACATGTTCAGGGAACCCTGGTTGTTTCTGATCCAGATTAACCGCAACTATCTCAAAGTTCAATAATGGCGACTTTTGCATATGCATTAAGATATCAAGCATAGTATAGCTATCCTTCCCTCCTGAAAGGCAAACCATGATTTTATCGCCTTCTTTAACAAGACCATAATCTTCATTAGCTTTCCAAACAGCCTTTCTTATCCTTCTGGTAAGTTTTACACTTTCATCTTCTTTAGCCATAATGCAAAAATAAGCATTTTCTTAATCGCCCGCGGATCTCGCTGATCTCGCAGATCTATAAGCAGTTCAGTAAAGCTGAACAATAAAATCAGCAACTTCGTTGCGATTAAAAATCCGCGAGATCTGCGGGCGACTTAGTTTAAACAAAAAAACCCCGACTTGGTTAAAGTCGAGGCTCTTTAAGCTCCTTAGAAGTCGCTTAAATATCTTAGTGCTTAGTACCGTTTCTTTCGTCAGAAACTGTAAGCTTCTTTCTACCTTTTCTTCTTCTAGCAGCTAATACTTTTCTTCCGTTAGCTGATTCCATTCTAGATCTGAATCCGTGCTTGTTCTTTCTCTTTCTTACTGATGGTTGAAATGTTCTTTTCATCTCTAATAATTTTTATCCCCAATTGAGGGGATGCAAAGATATAACAATTTCTTTTTCTCACAAACCCTTTTTTTCATGAATTTAAAAAAACAAAACTATGACACATTTAATCACCAAGTCATTGTATTTTTGCGCCACATACTACTGGCATTTATGGCGTTTGGACGAAAAAGAGGAAAAGAAGGTAAAACGGAGCGTGTAAAGCTTTCCAAAGAATCCTATTCACAAGCTAAGAACTTCTTAGCTTTTGTTAAGCCTTATTCTGGGATTTACTTCATTGGTTTTATATTCCTTTTACTTTCAAGTGGTGTTTCTGCTTCCCTCCCTGTTTTCTTAGGGCAAATTTTAGGAGCTGACGCCAGTGAATTTAATGCAGACTGGACTTTTGCTAGCACCGATAATATTTACGGGGTTCTTACTCTTTTAGCAATCATTTTGCCATTACAAGCAGTATTTAGCTTTTTCAGAATAATTACTTTCCACTATGTTACGCATAGCTCTTTAAAAGACATGCGACAAAAAGCTTTTGAGGTTTTAATTAAATCTCCAATGGCTTATTTTGATTCAAGTAAAACAGGAGAGACAATCTCTCGAATTTCAAATGACACCGAACAAATTCAGGAAACTCTAACAACAACTGTTGCCGAATTTTTAAGACAAACTATTATTGTTGTAGTTGGCCTGGTTTACATTTTTATTATAAGTCCGAAACTTGTCTTAATAATGGTAGGTGTTATTCCCGTTGCTGCAATTACAGCTGTTATTTTTGGAAAGTTTATTAAAAAGATATCTCGTTC
>JAYPYW010000006.1:0-28804 GCA_038154685.1 Flavobacteriales bacterium
ATTACCAGGTGAGTTAATTCCTGACTTAGTATACGGATCGGTAATCGCTGGTTCTTCTACAGGGATGTGGAAGTTAGATATCGATGAGCCAATTGTTACCGCTACTACTGAGGAAGTTGGAGTTGAAGTAGGTGGATTAGTGATTTATCCTAACCCTAATAACGGAAACTTTAATATTAATTTCCCAGATGGTTACGAGAATTTAACTGGAGTAATGGTTGTTGATTTACAAGGAAAAGTTGTTATCAATGAAAGATACAACCAGAGTGTATCTGAAAATACAACGTTCCAAATCACCTCTGATTTATTGTCGACAGGAACATATTTTGTGATTGTTCAAGGACAAAATGGAAGTGTTTCAACAAAGATTTCAGTAACGAAATAATTAACTTGAGAATAAATTTAAGAGCCGTTTCCCTATGTGGAACGGCTCTTTTTTTTTGATTTAAAATTTTGTTTGAAAAGAGAATTTATTTAAAAATAGAAAAAATTATATTTGCGATTGAAACCTTATTACCCAATCTGGAGTTATTAAGCCATATCGACTTTAATTTTATTAGGTAATTTACCATAATATATTTACTATGAGTGAGAAACTAAGATATTCGGATGCTGAACTTGCTGAGTTCAAAGATTTAATAGAAGAAAAAATCGCAAATGCTGAGAAAGACTTAAGACATTTTCAAGGACAAATCGATCATTCTGGAGATAATACTGGAGATGATGGATCTAAATTTACAAGCCTTGATGATGGATCGGAAGCTTTAAGTAGAGAGAAAATTGCACAGCTTGCGCATCGTCAAAGAAAGTTTATTCAGCAGTTAAAAGCCGCTATGGTTAGAATTGAGAATAAGACTTACGGTGTTTGTAGACAAACAGGAAAATTAATTTCTAAAGAGAGATTAAGAATTGTTCCTCATACAACATTATCGATTGAAGCTAAAAACGCTCAACAAAAAGATTAATAAAGAATTGGTTATTTGGGAAAGCCGCTCCGTTTATCGGGCGGCTTTTTTGTGTTTTTAACATAAGATGTAATTAATGAATAGAGCAGGTGAGTAGAATTGATTATTTTTAAACTATGAAACCAGTTAAGGCAGCAAGTACTTTCGCATCGGCAACTCATATTGTTTTACCAAATAATACCAATACGTTGGGTAATTTAATGGGAGGGCAGTTATTGAATTGGTTAGATGTTATTGGGGCGATTAGTGCACACAGACATTGTAGAAGAGTTGTAGTAACTGCATCTGTAGGGAAAGTTGCTTTTCAAAAACCAATAAGGTTAGGAGATATAGTTACTTTGGAAGCTAAGGTTTCAAGAGCCTTTACTTCTAGTATGGAAGTGGTTATGGATGTTTGGGTCGAAGATCATATTACTGGTGAAAAAAGAAGGCACAATGAAGCTATTTATACTTTTGTTGCTGTTGATCAAATTGGAAGACCAATTGAAGTGCCTGAATTAATTCCAGAATCCGATCAAGAAAAAGAAAGGTTTGAAGGGGCTTTGAGAAGAAGACAATTAAATTTGATTATGGCTGGAAAATTGGACGCAAATGATGCGCCAGAGTTAAAGTCGTTATTTGAGTAAATGGAAGAGAACCAAGGAGAAAATAGAAGTTTGTGGGAACGCTTAAAAGTGCGCTACCATTTATCTATTGTAAACAAAAACTTATTGTTAGAAGTTTACAGTAGAGATATTTCTCGTGGAAGATTAATGCTTTGGGTTGCAGGAATAGCATTAGGGGTGAGTTTAATTACTTACGCAATTATAGCATTTACTCCTATTAAATCATATGTTATTCCAGGTTATGAATCTGCTTCCGATCATGCTCAATTATTGGAAGTACAAAAACGTTTATTCGATCTTCAGAAAAAGGTTGAAGGTCAAATTTCATATAGTTTGAAAGTGGATTCAACATTGAGAGATTTCGGAATCCCTGTCGATTCGATTAACAGCATGACAATTGAGAAGGTGGCTATGCAAAAAGAGAAAAGTGAATTGCTACCTGATAAATTCATTAACTTTTCTATATCAGAAGAATCTCAATCGCTTGCAAATTTTCATTTTTTTAAACCAATTACTGGACTTGTTTCCAAAGCTTTTGGAATGGATGAAGGTCATTATGGAATTGATGTTGTTGCTGAAAAAGATGCCGGAGTTAAAAGTACACTTAATGGTAAAGTGGTTTTTGCAGCTTGGACTGCCGAAACAGGTCATGTTATTGCCATTCAACATAGTAATGAGTTAATTAGTATTTATAAGCACAACTCTGTTGTCCTCAAGAAAGAAGGCGACATTGTTAAAGCAGGTGAAGTGATTGCAATTGTTGGAAATAGTGGTGAGTTTACTACAGGTCCTCATTTACATTTTGAACTTTGGTTTAAGGGGTCTCCATTAAATCCTACAGAAGTAATAAATTTCGAATAATCATGACAGAAGAAGGTTTATTATACGTTAAGGCATTCCACATTGTGTTTGTTGTAACATGGTTTGCAGGACTGTTTTACATGGTTAGGTTATTTGTTTATTTCTGTGAAGCACAGGAAAAAGATGATGTAGAGAAGGCTATCCTTTCAAATCAATATAAAATTATGATGCGCCGACTTTGGTATATTATTACTGTACCAAGCATGGTGTTAACAGTTATTTTGGGGTCTACGCTACTTGTTTTTAGTTCTGATATTTATGCACAGCCTTGGATGTGGGCGAAGTTAGTTTTTGTACTGTTGCTAATCGCTTATCACCATGTTTGTGGTGCAATTTATAAGAAGTTTAAAAATGACATCGTTAATACTACTCCAGCAAAAATGAGGTTATGGAATGAAGGTGCAACACTGCTTTTATTCGCAATCGTGTTTTTAGTTGAATTACAAGACAGTATGGACGCACTTATTGGTTTAGGTGGATTTATTGGGCTTGCAATATTATTGATGGTTGGGATAAAGGTTTATAAGAAATATAGAAAAGCTGAGGAGCAACCTAGTGAGACTTCCGGTAACGATATAGAGGAGTAGTCATCCTTTTTAATCTGGTGAGAAATTACTTCGCATCCCCCATTGATTTAAGATCATTATTAGGATAAAGTAACTCTTTGTCAAAAGAATCAAACTTGAAATCTGTTACCGTAAGTTTATGTAAATATTTAGCTTGGTTTTTCTTTGGTGAACCAACGTAAATAATCTGTTCGAAAGGAATTTTAACTCCATCGATGTCTTCAAAGCTTGTAAACTCATTACTCCCCGTAATAGTATTTCCAGGGAAGCTTGTATCATGAACAGTAAAATGAACGTACTCCATCATTTTTGTTTCTTTGTTGATCCACAACATGTACTGATCGTGTTCTCCATGAGTTTTTAGCGCGCCCCAAGTAACGAAAACTAACTCATAGGTTTTCCCATTAAATTCTTTTTCCCCACCGTAGGTAATCAGGTCAACTTTCTTTAATCTGTCGATTAATTCAAAAAAGTATTGGAATGCAGCCAATCCGAATTCTGTTTTGGTGTGTGCCTTCTTTTTAAATACTGCAGTTGAATCTCCTTTTTCAATCACATAATAATTCCACGCTTGCAACCCTCTAGTTTCACCTTCTTTTTTACCATCTAAAAAAGTTACTCTAGAATCAAAAGTTCCAAAGGCAAATTGCATATTCATTTGCTGCCTTTGTTTAGGCCAAAGTTTCCCAAACTTACCTGCTAATCCTTTCCAGTGATCTTCAGCAGTAATTTCATATACCTTTTTGGAAGCCATAACATCAAGTCCATGAGCTTTCCAAGCTTGGTTTAAGATAGCTAACGCTTTTTCTTTTCCAGCTAATCCATCAGCCTTTACAGTTTTGTTACTAACAGAAGAGATACAACTTGATAGAACGATTATTAATGATAAAAACGCATACTTTTTCATGCCTCAAAAATACCATTTTAAAGCATTAAATATGTAATCCAGAAAACAACTAGAAATAAATAAGTTTCAATAAAACTAAAGTGGTCACCATGAAAATGGCCGTAAGCGGAAATCCGAACTTGAAATAATCTTTAAAAGAATATCCCCCTGGTCCGTATACCATTAAATTAGTTTGATATCCAATTGGTGTTAGGAAAGTTTTTGATCCAGCGAAGGCCACACAGAAAACAAATGGCATTACATCATATCCATTAACCTGAGCAAAGCTAATTGCGATTGGAAGAATTATGGTTACCGCTGCAATGTTCGTCATGTAGGCAGCCAGGATGTTAGTAATTAAATAAACCCCTGCTAAAATTCCGATAGGTCCCAATGGTTTTAAAACACTTAAGCCATTACTAGCAATATATTCCGCAGCTCCACTTTTATCCATTGCCACTCCAATGGTAAGCGCTCCACCCATTATGGTAATTAAACCAATGTTGATGGCTCTTTTAACCTCTCCAAACAATACTACTTTTGTTAGTAGAAGGAAAACAAATAATAATAGTAAAGATTGGAACAAACTAATTATACCAAGGGCTGGAAGTAGGATTGAGATAGCAGTTGCAATAATTAATGAACTAGATTTTTTACCTTCTATATCCTGTAATTGTCGAACATTAGAAATCAAAGTAAGTTCTTTAGATCTTGCAATTCTTTTGTAAAAATCGTGTCCTGCCACACAAAGCATCATATCTCCTTTTTGAAGCGTAATCTCTCCGATTTTTCCATATAATTTTTCTCCGTCTCTTCTTACAGCAATGATGGCTGCATCGAACCTTGCTCTGAAATCAGTGTCTTTGATTTGCTTTTTAGAAAGGGAAGAGTTGTAAGGCATAATTACCTCAACTACTTCTTTTTTGTTTTGTAGTTTCTCTAAATCGTTAGGCATTTCAAGGCCTAAATCCATGTTTAAAACGTCGACAATATTTTCCGTTTGTCCAGCAAAAATGATGTAATCGCCAGCCCTCATAATCTCCTTAGGACCCGGGGCAGTTCTTACTTTATCTGGCCGAACGATTTCAACAAGATATAATCCCTTCAAACTTCTTAAGTTCGATTCACCAATTGTTTTCCCAACTAATGGAGATCCCTCTTTAACCAATAAGTCAACTAAGTATTCTCTTTTATTCTCCTGGAAATTGGAAATCATCCCTTTGTTATCAGGTAGTATTTTTCGTCCAAAAACAAGGATGTATGTTATACCAATAATAACAAGCGGCGCACCTATCGTAAAGAAGGAAAACATACTTAAACCAGCATTTGCACCTAGCTTATTTACCAAAATACTATTAGCAATAAGGTTGGTTGAAGTTCCAATTAAGGTTAAACCTCCCCCCATAATAGCTGCAAAAGAAAGTGGTATTAATAGTTTACTCGGTGAAATTTTATTCTTTTTACCCCATTCTGTAACATAAGGAAGTAATAAGGCTACTAATGGAGTGTTATTCATAAAACCGGAAAACAGAGAAACAAATCCGGTCATTTTGATGGTAAAGTTTAAATAGCCTTTAGTTTTCAGAAACAATTTTTGAAATAACTCTTCGATTACAGGGCTACGTTTTAAAAACTGACCAATCGCCAGCAACATAATAATAGAAGCTACTTGTTCGTCGGCAAAAGATTTCAAAACTTCCTCGGTTTTTACAATTCCAGGGACTACTAATAAGCCAACGGCTGAAAGAAATACAATTGAAGTATTGTATATCTCTTTGTAAAGAAATACAATCGTAAGTAGGACAATTCCTATTACATAAAACTGAACTCCAAGGTCCCCGATATATTGGTTTAGTTGAAACATTAACAACCAACAAAGTTAGCAATCCTTGTAAAATTAGGCGATGAAAGCCTGGAATTCCTTCAAAGTAAGGCATTATCATCAAATTGTTAATGTTAATAAGTTGTAAATGAATAGGTTGAATAAAAGACGATTTTCATCGTAATTTGAATGAGGTAAAAAGCCCGTTTTTTTTACCTTTGTTGCTCTTAGCAAAATGAACATTCGTTTAGAAAAAATAGCAAAAGAACTCCTAATGGAGGAGGATTGTGTTGTTATCCCTGATTTTGGTGGATTCGTAACACACTATCAACCAGCCATGGTGGAGCCTACAAAGAATATTATCATTCCACCTGGAAAGAGCATTTCTTTTAACGCTAAATTATCCAAGAATGATGGATTACTAGCCCAATCTATTGCTGTTAAAACGGGACTTTCATATAAAGAAGCGCTTAAGTCTATTGCTGCGAAGGTTAGTTTTTGGCAGAAAGAACTAGAACATTCAAACTTTTTAGAGTTAGATGAATTGGGTTCATTTGTCTTAAACAAAGAAGGGAATTTAGTTTTTGAGCAGTTCAATGAAACTAACTTCGACAATGCTTCTTTTGGTTTATCTAATGTTCATGCAACTCCAGTTGAAAGAGTTGGATTAACCCAGCGTTTAGAAAGAAGCTTAGATAAGAAAAAGGCTTCACCTAAAGCATTTAAAGTTGTAACAAGGAGTGCAGTAGCAGTTTGCTTGTTAGGTTTAATGACTTTTGGAGGAATGGAGTTTAGTAAAACAGATGCTGGATTATCGATCATTGAATCTGCTAAAAGTTTATTTGTTTCAGACAACTCCACTTTGCCACAAGATATAGCAACTCCAAAACCACTTGAATACCAGGACGTAGAAAAGGTATTGAATGAAGAGGAGCAGCAAATGTTTGCAGATCGAGGTCATTTTGATGAACCTGAAAATCTTGAGGTCATCAAGGAAATTCAACAAGAAAAGGCTGCAATTGAGGCTAAATTTCAAGAGGCTGAACCTGTTGTTGAAGAAGAAGTTGTTACGAAAACTGAAGAAATATCGACAGTTGAGGAATCAACAGCAGTTTCAAATGGAAGCTTTCATGTAATTGCTGGATGCTTTAGTGTAAAATCAAACGCTAAAAAAATGGTACGCCAGCTAAAAAGAGAAGGATTTAAGGATGCTCAAATCGTTGGTTTTTCTAAATCAGGTTTACACAGAGTAGCTTATGGTTCCTACAATCAAAAAGTAGCAGCACTTAAAGCTTTGGCAAAGGCGAAATTATCGCACAATTCAAGTGCTTGGTTAGCTGAAGAATAACCTAAAACGTTAAGAAAGCCTTAAATTCTGACAGTTTTCGTGATTTTGAGCAAAAAATCTTATTTCGATTTATACTTATTTGGCAAATATGTTTCTGGAAAACTAGGTTTTATTGATTTATTCAACAATCAAAAACCATTAATCCAAATTAAATTTTGTTAACGATTAATTAATCTGTTAATTGGCAAATTTTATTTGGATCAACCTTTCTTTAGTCCTATCTTTGTAAGCCCTTCTTGTGAAAAAGTGATATGTGATCACAACTAAGGAGGTTAATATTTAGGAGACATGAGTTTAGAAAACATCAAAAGAATTAAAGACTGGGGATTAGGAATCGACGGTCATATGATTATCTCAGGACCTTGTAGTGCTGAAACTGAAGAGCAAGTTTTAACTACTGCCAGAGATGTTGCAAAAGATAAAAGAGTAAATGTATTAAGAGCGGGTATTTGGAAGCCAAGAACTAGACCAGGTTCATTCGAAGGAATTGGAGAAGTTGGTTTAGAATGGTTAAACAAAGCTAAAGCGGAAACAGGATTATTAATCGCTACAGAGGTTGCTAACGCTGCTCACGTTGAGGCTTGTTTAAAAGCAGGTGTTGACATTTTATGGGTTGGTGCAAGAACAACTGTAAACCCGTTCTCGGTTCAAGAGGTTGCTGATGCATTAAAAGGAGTTGATATTCCGGTATTAGTTAAAAACCCAATCAATCCAGATTTAGCTTTATGGCAAGGAGGTTTAGAAAGAATTGCTGCTGCTGGTATTGATAGATTAGGAGCTATTCATAGAGGTTTCTCAACTTACGAGAAAACTCCTTTCAGAAACTTACCAAAATGGGATATGGCAATTGAGATGATGAGAAAATTCCCTCAATTAGATATCGTTAACGATCCATCCCACATTGCTGGAAACAGAGAATTATTGCCATACGTTTGTCAGAAAGCACTAGACTTAAATATGGAAGGATTGATGATTGAGTCGCATATGACTCCATCAGTTGCATGGTCGGATGCTGCACAACAAGTTACTCCAGCTGGTTTAACTGAGTTGTTAGACGGATTAACATTCAGACAAGAATCAGTTGAAAATGCTGATGCTAATAAATTAGATGCTTTAAGAAAGGAGATTGATGAGTTAGACGACGAAATCTTCCAAAAAATTGCTTCTAGAATGAAAGTTGCTGATCAAATTGGTGAGTACAAAAGAGACAACAGCGTTACAATTTTACAAGTTGACAGATGGGAAGAAATCGTTAACAAGAGAATTGCTTTAGGTGTTGCAATGGGATTAGATGATGAGTTTGTTAAAGCTTACTTAAAATTAATCCATAAAGAATCTATCCGCCGTCAAAACATCGTTATGAACGAAGGACAAGCTGAATTGGCAGGGAAGTAATTTCCTACTTATAATATTTTAAAAGCCTCGCACTGCGAGGCTTTTTTATTTTATGGGTGATCCTTAATCTATTCTCCTATCATAAGGATTGTACCTGTAAATATTATTTGTTTATTTTTGTTCGAAGTAAACTATTAACAATGGCTAACATTAATAAACTTTCTATTGTAATTCCGGCTTATAATGAGGCAAAAACTATTCACCTTATTTTGGATAAAGTAAGGGATGTAGAGTTGACTAATGGAATTGAAAAGGAGTTTATTATTGTTAATGATTGCAGTAAGGATGATACAGAAGGCGCGGTAAAAAATTACATGGCCACTAATCCAAACCTTAATATTCAGTACTTCGACCAGCCTAAGAATATGGGTAAAGGTGCTGCTTTACACAGAGGAATTAAAGAAGCGTCAGGAGATGCTATTATAATTCAAGATGCAGATTTAGAATACGACCCAAGAGAATATAATGACTTGTTAAAACCAATGTTAGAAGGTTTCGCTGATGTTGTATATGGTTCAAGATTCATGGGTTCCAATCCACATAGAATCTTATTCTTTTGGCACACAATAGGAAACAAGTTCCTAACTTTCCTTTCGAATATGTTTACCAACTTGAATTTAACAGACATGGAGACGTGTTACAAGTTGTTTAAATCAGAGCATATTAAATCGTTAAGATTGAAAGAAAATAGATTTGGGTTTGAGCCAGAAGTAACAGCTAAGATTAGCCGAATCCCTAAAATTTCAATCTACGAAGTTGGTATTTCATACTATGGAAGAACGTATGAAGAAGGTAAAAAAATAGGTGCAAAGGACGGGTTTAGAGCAATATACTGTATTTTAAAGTACGGTCTTTTTAAATCTAAATAAATTGCCTCTTTCTTTACTAAAAATCAAAAAGCTTTCAGCCAGTTCCTATGTCGTTTTAGGACTTCTTGTTTTTTGTCTTTTGCTCTATCGTTTTTTTAAAGTTTGGAAAACAAATTCTCCTTTTGAGTCAGATTGTGATCAATACTATAGTTACTTAGTAGCGTTTTTTATTCATAATGACTTATCGTTTAACTTTCCCAATACATACTGGTTAGCAGAAGGTCCTTTAGGCATCCCTATTCAGAAAATGAGTTTGGGGGTAGCATTATTAGAAAGTCCTTTCTTTTTAATAGGTCATTTTATCGCAAAAATTGGAGGATTTCCAACTACAGGGTATTCTTTACCATACGCATGGTCTGTTAATCTTGGAGTACTTACCTATGTAATGATAGGCTTGAATTTATTGAGGAAATCTCTATTGAAGTTTTACAGTCAGTTTGCCACTTCGCTTACCCTAATTGGGGTTTTTATCGGGACAAACCTTTTCTTTTATACGGTTAGTACCCCAACAATGGGGCACAGCTTTTTGTTTTTCTTATTTAGTGCATTGATATATTTTACCATCAAATGGCATGAGCAACAAAAAATATCTCATTTATATTTAGGCGTGTTAGTTGCTGGTTTTATTACAGTTGTAAGACCAAATCATGCAATTGCCTTATTAATCCCCATTCTTTATAATGTTACTTCTTGGGAAAGTTTAAAATCGAAAATTCAACTTTTTTTTGGGTTAAAATTTAAATTGGCTATTGCCTTTTTAATTTTCATGTTGCCCATTATCCCTCAACTATTGTATTGGAAAATTTATTCGGGGAGTTGGATTTATTTCTCTTACACTAAAGAAGGGTTCTTTTTTAACGACCCTCAAATTTTAGAGGTTTTATTTAGTTATCGTAAAGGTTGGTTTATATACACTCCAATTATGCTATTGGCCTTTGTGAGTATGTTTTTTTATAAAAACAAGCAATTAGCTACAAGCTCATGGGTTTATTTTGTAATTGGTCTTTACATCATTTCGTCTTGGTGGTGCTGGTGGTATGGTGGTAGTTACGGAATGAGGGCAATGATAGACTTTTATCCACTTTTTGCTTTCCCATTAGCTTTCTTCTTTGATAAGTTTAAAACTACCATTCGTTTAAACATAGCTGGTTCGGTCATCTTGAGTGGGTTTGTATACCTGAGTATAATAGGTACAATCCAATACAAGAAAATTATCATTCACTGGGACAGCATGTCCAGAGCATCATTTTGGTATGGATTTAATAAAATTTCCTTCTCTGCTCAGGAAAGAAAAGAGTTTGATGCTTTACTGGATAAACCAGATTATGAAGGCGCATTGGTAGGTGAAAGGGATATTACTGAATTGATCCCGCAGAAGGTTGAAAAACCTAAACCTATTAAATACAAAAACAACGTTAGTTATGACGACAGTTTGAAAACTTTACTTTTTGCCGAAGACTTTGAAAAGCATCCTAAAAAGATTGAAGATGGAATAAATGGGTCTTATTGTATAGAACTAACCAAAGAGCTAAAATTTACTCCTAAACTAATAGGGTCAGTAGCTGATCTAGGATTAAATCCAGAACAGGAAGTTCTTTTTCACAGCGGTGTTCGTCCTCATAACAAGAGTTCAAAGATGGTGATGCAGTTCATGGTTAAGCGAGATAATGCTATCCACTACCAAAAACAGTTCTTTTGGGAGACTGGTTGGTTAGGGCAGGGGTTATGGACTGGTATAGAGGCAAAATTCACTACTCCACCTGATTTAATGGGCTCAGATACTATTGAAACTTATATCGAATATTTGGAAGGAGACGAGATGTTTTTGGATGAAATGGAAATAGGTTTGAAGTAATTTACTTGTAGCTGACACTTTCCTTTTTTTCCTCCATTTTGCATGAATAAATAGTTTATTTTTGTGTGCATAAATCCACAATCTAGGAAATGAGTGATCCTATAAAGCACGAATGCGGGATTGTAATGATCCGCTTGAGAAAACCTCTCGAATATTACCAGAAAAAATATGGAACGGCACTTTACGGTTTAAACAAACTGTATTTGTTAATGGAAAAACAACATAACCGTGGACAAGACGGTGCTGGTGTTGCTACCATTAAATTAGATGTTGATCCTGGTAACCGTTATATTTCTCGATACAGAAGTAACAGTTCTAAACCAATTAAGGAGATCTTTGATAAAATCAATGGTAAGTTTCAGGAGATTGCTGATTCTGATCCAGACAAATTAAAAGATCCTGAATGGTTGAAAGCAAATGTAAGTTTTGTTGGAGAGTTACTTTTAGGACACTTACGCTACGGAACTTTTGGAGGGAATAATATTGAATATTGTCACCCTTTCCTACGTCAGAATAACTGGAAAACAAGAAACCTTGTTTTAGCTGGGAACTTCAACTTAACTAATGTTGATGAGCTTTTTGGATTATTACTAAACTTAGGACAACATCCAAAGGAGAAATCAGATACGGTTACTGTTCTTGAAAAAATAGGTCATTTCATTGATGTTGAAAATCAAGATTTATTTGAGAAATTCAAAAAGGAGGATAGACCGAATAAAGAAATTTCAGGATTGATTGGAGATCATATGGATGTTCCAAGAATCTTAAAGAGAGCTTCAAAAGAGTTTGATGGAGGGTATGTAATGTGCGGATTAATTGGTCATGGAGATGCCTTTGTTTTAAGAGATCCAGCAGGAATACGTCCGTGTCACTATTATATTGATGATGAGATTGTTGTAGTTGCTAGTGAACGTCCAGCTATTCAAACAGCCATGAATGTTCAATACGATCAGGTTCAAACTTTGGATCCTGGTACAGCAATGGTTATCAAGAAAAACGGAGAAGTATCGTTCAACGAAATCAACAAGCCACTTCCGAGAAAAGAGTGTTCTTTTGAGAGAATTTATTTCTCAAGAGGAAGTGATGCTGATATTTATAAAGAGCGTAAGAAGTTAGGGAAGTACTTAGTTCCACAAGTTTTAGATTCTTGTGATCATGATTTCCAAAATTCTGTTTTTTCATACATTCCTAATACTGCACAAGCTTCCTACTATGGAATGGTTGCAGGGTTAAATGAGGAGTTAACAAAGCAGCAGACGCAAAAAATTCTTGCTCTTGGTGCAGATGCAAACGAGGAAAGTTTAAAAGAAATTTTTGCGACTACTTGTAGAGCAGAGATGATTCCAATTAAGGACGCTAAGCTAAGAACATTTATTTCTCAAGATTCCGGAAGGGATGATTTAGTTTCCCATGTTTACGATTCTGTTTATGGGGTTGTAAATAGAGGAAAAGATAACTTGGTATTGATTGATGACTCAATTGTTCGAGGAACAACTTTGAAGAAATCAATCCTAAGAATTATGGACAGATTAGGACCTAAGAAAATTGTAATAGTTTCTTCTGCTCCTCAAATTAGATTCCCTGATTGCTATGGAATCGATATGGCTAAATTAGGTGACTTTATTGCCTTTACAGCAGCAATTCAGTTACTAAAAGAAAGCAATAGAAATCATATTATTACTGAGGTTTACGATGACTGTATTAAGCAGTTAGGAACGCCAAAGGAGAATATGGTTAACCACGTAAAAAGAATTTACGAGCCATTCACAGATAAGCAAATTTCAGCTAAAATTTCAGAAATGTTAAGACCTGCTGAGATTAACGCTGAAGTTGAAATTATATACAATACTGTAGATAACTTACACAAAGCTTGTCCAGATCATACAGGTGATTGGTACTTCACAGGTGATTATCCAACACCAGGTGGAAACATGGTTGTTAACCAAGCTTTCATCAATTACGTGGAAGGTAAAAACGTTAGAGCATACTAGGCAGCGGAGTCGCAGTTTAAAGAATAAATCCCAATCACTCTGTGGTTGGGATTTTTTTATTGTAGGGGCAGGCCTTGTGCCTGCCCTAGCACTTTCATTAAATTAAATCCACTGCCCGGGCGGGTACAAGGCCCGCCCCTAAGATATTTCGCCAAGAAATCACTACATTTATAAAAAGCCATTTCATATGTCGTTCGAAAACATCGTAGTTAACTTCAAGGATAAGATTGCTGTTGTCACAATCAATCGTCCACAAAACTTAAACGCTTTAAATAAGCAAACAATCTCAGAATTGAATAGCTGTTTTAAAGAGTTAGAGGCTAATACTGAAGTTAGAGCAATAGTTTTAACAGGAGCAGGGGATAAGGCTTTTGTTGCAGGTGCGGACATAAAGGAATTCGCATCGTTTTCGGAAGAAGAAGGCAAAGCTTTGGCTAAGGATGGTCAGGAGCAACTTTTCAATTTAGTAGAAAGTCTATCAACACCAATTATCGCTGCAATTAATGGTTTTGCACTTGGAGGAGGTTTAGAGTTGGCAATGGCTTGTCATATGAGATTAGCTGCAGATGGTGCTCAAATGGGACTTCCGGAAGTAACCTTAGGATTGATTCCTGGATATGGAGGTACTCAGAGATTGGCTCAGTTAGTTGGTAGAGGAAGAGCAATGGAAATGATTCTTTCGGCTAATTTTATCGATGCTAAACAGGCATACGTAACTGGATTAATTAATAATGTAGTTCCAGCTCAGAATTTATTAATGGAGGCATTGAAATTAGCTTTAAAAATTTCTAATAATTCGCCGATTGCCGTTCAAGCAGCAATAAAATCAGTGAATGCAGGTTTCGATAAAAACCAAAATGGTTTTGAAGTTGAGGTAAATGAGTTTGGTAAATGTTTTGGGACAGACGACTTTAAGGAAGGAGTTGATGCATTCCTAAATAAAAGAAAACCTGAATTTAAGTAAATCAAGCAAGCTGATTAGTGGCGAATCCAATTAAGAAATTAGCCGGCCAAACGGCCATTTATGGATTAAGTAGTATTGTTGGGAGGTTTTTAAATTACCTTTTAACCCCATTATGGACGTCTGTATTTATTGCAGGACAGTTTGGGATTATCACCGAAATGTACGCTTACGTTGCATTTCTTGTTGTTTTACTTACCTACGGGATGGAAACAACTTTTTTTAGATATTCAACCAAAGAAGGCTATGAACCAAAGGATGTTTTTACAACTATTTTAGGAGCCCTTTTTATTACAAGTATTTCTTTTATTGTTATCGCCATTTCCTTTTCCCAAGGAATAGCAAATTGGTTAATGTATCCAGATCATAGCGAATACGTGATTTGGTTTGCCATAATTGTTGGATTTGATGCGATTACAGCAATTCCTTTAGCTCATTTAAGAAAGGAAAATAAACCCTTAAAATTTGCTTTTGTAAACCTTGGGAATGTTGGAGTTAACATCTTTTTAAACTTGTTTTTTATTTGGTATTGTAAGGGTCATTACGATAGCGGAACTACAAATTGGTTGGTTGAAACATTTTACAATCCTGAAATAGGAGTGGGGTATGTTTTTATTGCGAACCTTGTTGCAAGTATTTTTAAACTTCTTTTCCTGATCCCAGAACTTTCGATTATTCGAAAAGGAAAATTTGTTTTGGCATATTTAAAGCCAATGTTGAAGTATGCAATGCCTTTATTGTTTGTGGGAATGGCTGGAATTGTGAACGAAACATTGGATAGGATTTTACTTAAAAGAATATTGGCTGCTGAAATTGGGAAAGATGAGGCGCTTGTGCAAGTTGGTATTTATGGTGCAAACTACAAGCTATCCATCTTAATTACCATGTTTATACAAGCTTATAGATATGCTGCAGAACCTTTCTTTTTCAACCAAGAAAAAGAGAAAAATTCAAAGGAACTTTATGCTCGAATAATGAACTACTTTGTAATCATTGTTTGTGTATTATTCTTGTTTGTTATGTTTTATTTAGATGTACTTAAATACTTCATTAATAACGAAGAATTATGGGCAGGATTAAACATCGTTCCCATCCTTCTGATTGCTAATGTATGTTTAGGGATTTATTATAATTTATCTATCTGGTATAAGCTTTCATACAAAACAGGATATGGAGCGTTAATTTCCATTTTTGGAGCTGTTGTAACTATTGTTTTAAACATTGTTTTAATTCCAATAATGGGGTATGAAGGATCTGCTTGGACAACATTAATTTGTTATGGGTCGATGGTGTTAGTTTCCTACATTCTTGGGCAAAAGTTTTATCCTATTCCGTATGATTTGAAAAGGATATTAGGATATGTTTTTGGAGCAGTGATTCTCTTTTTAACATCCGATTTCTTGATAAGTGATTTAGATACTACAATTAAATTTTTGTTAAATACCCTTATTTTGTTAGGATACCTCGCAGTTGCTTATATTTTTGAGCGACAGAAAAGAGTTACTAGTTGAAAGTTTAAGGTTTAAAGAGGAAACTTTAGACTTTATACATTAAACTTTAAATGTTTTTTATGACACCTGTTCAGATCATTAATAAGTCCAAACATGCACTGCCTCAATATGAGACAAATCAATCGGCAGGCATGGATATTAGAGCCAATATTGATGAACCAATTACCCTAAAACCACTGGAAAGAACACTGGTGAAAACCGGGTTATTTATGGCACTTCAACCAGGTTATGAGGCCCAAGTTCGACCAAGAAGTGGATTGGCTTTTAAAAAGGGGATAACTGTATTAAATTCTCCAGGTACAATTGATGCTGATTATCGCGGGGAAATTGGAGTTATATTGGTAAATTTGTCGAACGAAGACTTCGTGATTGAGGATGGTGAACGAGTTGCTCAGCTTGTTATTGCAAAATATGAGCAAGTAGATTGGGAAGAAGTTGAAGTATTAAGTGAAACTAAAAGAGGTGCTGGCGGATTTGGTAGTACCGGAGTTAAATAAAATAACAACTAAATCATTTTAAGATGAAGATTATTGTGCCAATGGCGGGAATGGGTAAGAGAATGAGACCTCATACTTTAAAAGTACCAAAGCCATTGATTCCAGTTGCAGGAAAACCGATTGTACAAAGATTAGTAGAAGATATCGCAGGAGTTTGTGAAGAAAAAATTGAAGAGATTGCTTTTATTATCGGTCCTTCTTTCGGTGAGGAAGTTGAAACAATGCTTAAAGGTGTTGCCGCTGACTTAGGAGCTAAAGGAACAATTTGTTACCAGGAAGAAGCTTTAGGTACTGCTCATGCAATTTTATGTGCAAAGCATGCATTAGATGGTAAAGCGGTTATTGCTTTTGCTGATACCTTATTCAGAGCGGATTTCAAATTAGACGCTAGTTCAGACGGAATTGTTTGGGTACAGGCAGTTGAAGATCCAAGTGCGTATGGAGTTATCAAAACTGATGCAGACGGAGTTATTACTGATTTTGTTGAGAAACCAGAAGAGTTTGTTAGTGACAAAGCTATTATCGGAATTTATTACATCAATAACGGACCGGCCTTAAGAGAAGAACTAGAGTACTTAATTGATAATGATATTAAGGAGAAAGGTGAGTACCAATTAACAAATGCTTTAGAAGCATTAAAACAAAAGGGTGCAAAATTCGTTCCTGGACAGGTAGATGAGTGGTTAGATTGTGGAAACTACAAGGTAACTGTTTACGCTAACCAAAGAGTTTTAGAGTTCATCAAGGGTTCTGAAAAGATGGTTGCTGATAATGTAAAAACTACGAATTCAGTAATTATTGAACCTTGTTTAATTGGAGAAGGAGTAGAGATTGTAAACTCGGTAGTCGGGCCACATGTTACTTTAAGTGCTGGTTCTACTGTTAAAAATTCAATTCTTAAGAACTCAATAGTATACGAAAACACAACGATTGAAAATGAAGTTATTGCTAACTCTATGATCGGAACTGATGTTACTATTAAAGGTCAGGAAAGAGAAGTGAGTATGGGAAGCTTCAGTACAGATATTTAATTTGAGACAACTTATTGTTTTAATCATATTATCAAGTGTCCTTTCTGCTTGTTCATCAAGCAAGAAAGGACTTTCTTTTTTTAGTCGTTCCTCAGCAACTGAAAAATCGATTGTTAATGATGTTAAGTTCATTGACGCAATTTCACTCAAAAATTCCGGGAATTACGAGAAGGCAGAACAATTACTATTGGATATTGTTAAGTCGAAAGAAACCACTGCACCAGCCCATTATGAATTGTCGAAGATTTACTTGAAGACAAGTCAAAACGAAAAAGCATTGTTTCATATAAATGCCGCGGTGGATTTGAATCCAAAGAATAAATGGTACATAAATGGTAAAATCGATCTTACCAGAAAGGTTGCCTTATATGAAGAGTGTGAAAAAACATTCTTGTTAAGGAAAAAGATGTTTCCAAAGAATACAGATTATGATGTTGAACTTTCTGATTTTTACGTTACTTATAAAAAGTACTTGAAAGCCTTAAAAGTTTACGATGAAATTGAAGAGGAAATTGGTATTTCCCATAATGTAAACTTTAATAAGTTCCTTATTTATAAGGGACTCGATGAATACGAAAAGTCGGAAAACGAAATAAAAAAATTAATAGAGACTTTCCCTGCAAACAGTGAATATTACATCCATTACGCCGATTTCAAATTTGAACATGGGGAGGATGAAAAAGCTTTGAATATATATGAGAAGGCGCTTGAAATAAGTCCTGATGACCCTTATATTTTAAATGAGAAGGCTAGATATTTATTTGCTAATCATAAGACTGACGAAGCAATAATTATTTACAAAAAGGTCATGGCAGATCCTTCTTTTAAGGTAAGTGAGAAACGACAGATAATACGAAAGTTTACTAGAGTTGCGCAGGGTGATAACAAGATTTATAATTTCTCTAAAGAAATTATCGAAATAGCAGCTAAAACTCATCATTATGATCCTTCCATTAATATGCAGGCTGGAGATTTTATGTTTGGGGAAAGAGATTTTGAAGGAGCAATTACATTTTATGAAAGAACGATTGAAGTAAAGCCGAATAATTACAATGCATGGATGCAATTGATTTTATGTTTCTATAATACTTCGAAGTATGATAAAATGATTGAAAAATCAGAGGAGGCGATAGAGCTATTCCCTAGTCAACCGTCTTTCTATTTTTATAATGGAATGGGTAACATTCAAAAGGAACAATACAATAAAGCCATCGAAGTTTTAGAAGAAGGGAATGATTTGGTTATTAGTTCTGATAAGAAACTGAAGGCTCAATTTTTAAGTTCACTAGGAGACGCATTTTATGCCGTGAAAAAGTATGATGAATCAGATGAGTATTTTGATTTAAGTTTAGAGATAGAGCCAAATAACTATTATGTTTTGAATAACTATGCTTATTATCTATCCGAAAGAAATACAGATTTATCCCGCGCCAAGGAAATGAGTATGAAATCGAATCAATTAAATCCTGATGAATCTTCCTTTCAGGACACTTATGGTTGGATTTTATATCAGTTAGGGGATTTTAAGAATGCATTAAAATGGTTGGAAAAATCATTAATCAACGGAGGAGACCAGTCTGGAGTAATTAACGAGCACGTTGGAGATGTATATTTGAAACTCAATAATAAAAAATCGGCCATTAAGTATTGGAAGAAAGCCCAAGAGCTAGGAGGTGGTTCCGATAAATTAGAAGAGAAATTAAAGAAAAACTAGGATGTGGAGAGCCTTATTGATAGCAGTAATAGTTTTGTTGGGGTGTAAATCCCGACAAAAAATTGGCGTTAATCAATACCCAAATTGTAAGTACGCAATGCATTCAAAAGAGGAGGTGATTAAGAAATCCGATTCTTCGGCTATTGATTTTAATTGGATGAAAATTAAAACAAAGGTAGATGCAGTTGTAAATGAGCAAAAAGAAAATTTCACACTTCAATTAAGAGTGAAAAATGATGGGTTAGTTTTTGCAAAAATTTCAAAGTCAGGCTACACTGCTATCAGGATATTAGTATCGCCTGATACTTTAGTTTATATTGAAAAAATTAATAAGCAATATTATACAGGTAAATACGAGGATTTACAAAGGTTAACCAATATTAGTATCCCCTTTCAATTTATTCAAAACTTGTTTTTAGGTGAACCAACTTTCTTGTACAAGGGTGAAGGTTTTAAGAAGGTTACTGAGCCTTTAATTGCCTATTCAAGTAAGTCGTTTGATGAAGAAAAATCAGACCGACAGTATAATCAAGTTAAAATGTTTACCTGTGATATTTTAAAGTTAAAAACTTTGGGTGCCTTTTATTAGAAATCCGGAAATGAATTGTGGGTTAATTAAAATGATCTTGGGGATATTAACGGGTACCTATTGAATAAAAAAATAGAACTGAAAGCATTAAAGGATGATAAACCTCTTATTTTGGCAGAAATGGAGTTAAAGCGCATCAAAACTTATGATGATCTTACCGCTCCCATTGACATTCCAAATGACTATAAGAGGATTGAAATTAAGTAGTATTGTATTCATTGGGTTCTTCCTGTGTTCTGCTATCTCCTTTGGTCAGTCTAAAAGTCAGCTCAAGCAAAAGAAGGCTAAAATTCAAAAAGAGATCAAAAAACTAAATGGTCTTCTTGGAGAAACACGCGCAAACAAACGTAAGTCTGAAATTCAATTACTTATAATCAGTAAGAAAATTGGAGCCAGAAAAGAGTTGATTTCTGCAATAGGTAATGAAGTTGTTTACATTGATAAAGAGATTGAGAATCAACGGATCTTAATTGATACACTTGAAGGGAAGTTGTTACGGTTAAGGGATCAATACACCAAGATGGTGCAATTCGCTTATAGGAATCGTAATGCTACGAATAAGTTAATTTTTATTTTCTCAGCTGAAGATTTTAATCAAGCTTATAAGCGATTAAAATACATTCATGAGCTTTCGGAATATCGTCAATATCAAGCTGAGCAGATTGAGTTAACACAACAAGAAATTCAGGAAAAAATAGCACAGCTTGAACAAAAGAAGGCAAGAAAAATCAACCTAAAAGAAAGTAAAAAAGAAGAGTTTTCTAGGTTACAAGAAGAGCAAGGTGAGAGAACATCTTTGTATAATGATTTAAAAAAGGATGAAAAGAAGTTAAAAGCGAATATCAACAAAAAGAGAAGTGAATCAAAAAAGCTCCAACAAGCTATTCGAAAAATCATTGAAAGAGAAATTGCTGAAGCAAAAAAGAGGGCCGAAGCAGAAAAGAAAAAAGGAGGCATTGGTTTAACGCCAAAAGCTCAAAAGTTATCTAAAGACTTTACTTTGAACAAGGGTAAGCTTCCTTGGCCAGTAACAAGAGGTGTAATTAGTGGTAAGTTTGGGAATCAGAAACACGAAGTTTACGAGCATTTAACTACCATAAATAATGGGATTGACATCTTAACTAACAAAGGTTCTAAGGCACGATCGGTGTTCAAAGGTAAAGTAGTGGCAGTAATAGCACTTCCTGGTGGTAAAAAGGCTGTATTAATCCAGCACGGAGAGTTTTTCACTATGTATTCTAATTTGAATAAGGTTTTTGTAGATAAAGGAGACTCGGTTGAGACCAAGGAAGATATTGGTACCATAATTACCGATGAGAATGGTAAAACAGAAGTTCACTTTGAGATTTGGCAAGGGAATCAGAAGCAGAATCCAAGTTATTGGATTTCTAAGTAGTAACTATTCCCTTAGTTCTATAACTCAATCACCACCTCCACACTTTCCATTTCCCCTTTTACAGGAGGGTTTTGTTTAGCTACGGATAGAGTTCCAGATTCAATATCAGGAAAAGTATCTAATATTTTAGTCGCAATTCTGTTGGCTACGTGTTCAATTAGTTTGGACTTGACAGCCATTTCCTCGCGAATTATTTTGTTAAGTTGGGAATAATCCACCGTTCCGTTTAAATCATCGTTCAAGGCAGCTTCCGAGAAATCAATATCTATTTCAAGATTCACGGTATACCATTGTCCTACCTTTTGTTCTACTTCAAAAACACCATGGTAGGCGTAAACTTCTATGTTGTTTAAACAGATTGTTCCCATTACTTTTTCTTGTCTCTTAAGGTAACAGTTCTATTGAATACGATGTTGTCTGGAGTTGAATCCTTATCCACGCAGAAGTAACCGGTTCTATCAAATTGAACAGTAGTTCCAGGAGTTAAATCTTTAACAGAAGGCTCAACTAAAGCATCTATAACTTCAAGAGAATCTGGGTTGATATCATCCATAAAGTCTCTTCCTCCTTCTTCAGGGTTTTCAGAGTTAAATAAACCTTCGTACAAATTCACTTTAGCCTTTAAAGCATGCTCTGCACTTACCCAGTGAATAGTTCCTTTGATCTTTCTACCATCATCACTCCATCCACCTTTAGTTGTTGGATCGTAAGTACATAAAAGTTCAGTGATGTTTCCTTCAGCGTCTTTTATAACTTCGTTACAAGTAATGTAATATCCGTGCTTAAACCTAACTTCTTTTCCGATTGTTAATCGGAAGAACTTCTTTGGTGCATCTTCCATAAAATCTGCTCGCTCAATATATAAAGTTCTGCTTATTGGCATTTCTCTTGTTCCAGCCGACTCATCTTCTGGGTTGTTTTTAGCCTCACACATCTCCACTTTACCTTCTTCGAAGTTGGTGATGGTAACTTTTAATGGATCTAAAACAGCCATCACTCTGTTTGCCGTTTTGTTAAGTACCTGACGAGTATAGTAGTCTAAACGCGTCATTTCAGTTATTGAGTTTCTTTTAGAAACCCCAATACCTTCAGCTAAATCTCTAATTGCTTGCGCTGGGATTCCTCTTCTTCTAATTCCTGCCAGAGTAGTTAACCTTGGATCGTCCCAACCAGCAACAACACCCTCATCGATTAATTTCTTAACCTTTCTTTTACTTGTTACTGAGTTAGATATGTTTAACCTTGCCATCTCAATTTGTTGAGGTTTAGTAGGTGTATTAATCTTATTATTAAACCATTCGTATAACGGACGGTGAACTTCAAATTCTAATGTACAAACAGAGTGTGTTATACCTTCAATAGCATCACTTACACCATGTGCAAAATCATAAATTGGGTAAATAACCCAATCGGTTCCAGTTCGGTGATGCGCTTGTTTAATGATTCGATACATTAAAGGATCACGCATGTGCATATTTGGATGAGCCATATCAATTTTAGCTCTTAAAGTCATTACTCCTTCTTCAACTTCACCATTCTTCATTTTATTGAACAGCTCTAAGTTTTCTTCAACAGTTCTGTCTCTAAAAGGAGAGTTTGTTCCTGGTTCTGTTGGAGTACCTTTAGATTTCGCCATTTCTTCAGCAGACTGCTCACAAACGTATGCGTCTCCTTGCTTAATAAGCTGAATAGCGTATTCGTATAATTGTTGGAAATGGTCGGATGTATGTAATTCTTTTTCCCATTTAAATCCTAACCATTCAATGTTTTCTTTGATTGCATCAACAAACTCCTGCTTTTCGGCAGTAGGGTTGGTGTCGTCAAAACGAAGATTAACCTTACCATTGTATTGTTCACCTAATCCAAAGTTTAAACAAATAGCTTTAGCATGACCAATGTGTAAGTATCCATTTGGTTCTGGAGGGAAACGTGTATAAATTTCTTTATGCTTACCTGATGCTAAATCGTTTTCAATGATTTGCTCAATGAAGTTTAATGATCTTTCTTCTTCCATAATTCTTTTTTTAGCCTTCCCACCGCCCTTCGACTCCGCTCAGGATGACTTGGCGCACGGATTGTCACCCTGAGCGGAGTCGAAGGGCGGTGCTAGACTTATTTTTTTTCGTTAGTTTCTTCTTCTTCATTCCCCTCTTCAAAAGGAGGTAATTCAGTAGAATCGAAACCAGCTTTTTTGTAATCTTCTTTTACTTTTTTATCAATCTCAGCGTTGAATATTTCTTTAATTAAGTCGGCCAATCTTTTATCGTGATCCAATAACTCTTGGTGCTTTTCTTCTAATAATTTTAAATCGTAAGGCTTTCCTTTAGAAGATTCACGCTTGTCCTTTATGTCTTTTCTAATATCCTCAATTCGCTTGATGTTGCGTTTTCTTAAACTCTGAATGGCTTCTCCAGCCGCTTGTCTAACTTTTTTGTTATTCTCATGGATAGCTTCCTCCTTAATAGCCTTACAAGCTTTCCAGATTACTTCATTGTTTTTCTCTGATAGGTACTTTGCATATTGATTAATAACATAAGCTTTGTTGCGGGCTTCCACTTGTTTCATAGCCCAGTTGTACCATTTACGTTTACTTTCATCCTTAACAGATGTATACATTTTGGCTAGAGAAGTAATTACCCTGTAATCTGTACTCTTTTCCATTCCGTATGCACGTAATAAGGCATCTTCACGAGCTAAATTTTCTAAAGCCTCTAGCGCGGATAGTTTAACATTTATAGAGGAATCATTTAGCGCTTTTTTGTAAAAAGTAATCAGATTGCTGTCGTTTGGCCAAGTTCTTTCAATCATTGAAACGGCAGCCATTCTTACATCGGACGATTCATCCTTTTTATACATATCGAAAAGAAAATCTTTATGTTCTTCGGTTTGGGCTTCATCAAATGCACCCATAAAATAAAGTGCTAGTTTCCTGAAAGAATCAAAAGTATCTCGAGTAGCAATATTCATCATTTCCCAATTGGTAATTGATGTGTCACCTCTCATTTGAAGCATTGCCTCTAATTTGGTTCTATAATTTTCTCCCTTTGTGAAAAGTGTTTTCGCCTCTTCTGGTTTAAGCTGTTGATTTAATTCCATCAGTAGCACTTTCTTAGCATCAAAGTTTACAGCTTCAGCGTCACCAAGCCCTTCGAAAACAAAGCTTTCATTCCTTTGGGTAACGGTAATTTCTTTTCTTTTTGCCTTTCCTCCAAAATAAACATCTACCGATACTGGTAACCGAAATGTAGGTTGATCGTTTGGTTGAACTTGAGCAACATTTAAGATTAAAGAATCTCCTTGGTGTTCCCAGTTCACATTTAAAATAGGATGACCTTTATCTAAAAACCATTGATTGAAGAACCAATTTAAATCCTGCCCAGTTACTTCTTCAAAAGCCATTCGTAAATCGTGTACTTCGGCAGATTTAAACGCTCTGTTATTTAAGTAAAGTTTTAACGATTCAAAGAACGCTTCATCTCCAACTAAGTCTCTTAACATGTGTAAGATTCTTCCCCCTTTTTCATAAGAATGACGGTCGAACATGTCTTCTCTATCTTTATAATGGAACCTAATCAAATTCACCCTTGGTGTATCTTGGAGGTATGAATAATAATCAACCCTTAGGTGTTTGTCTGCTTTAACCTTTCCGTACTTGTACTCAATCCATAAGTACTCACCGTAGGTAGCAAAACTCTCATTAAGCGGCAAATTACTCCAAGACTCACAAGTAACTAAATCACCAAACCAGTGGTGGAATAATTCGTGTGCTACAACATCTTCATGATTAAAATCGATCTGTTGTTCAGGTGTTGTGAAAATCCATTTTCCATGAATAACAGCCCCTGTATTTTCCATTGCTCCAGAAACATAATCGGAAACAACCACCTGATGGTATTTATCCCATGGGTATTCATAACCCAATTTTTTAGAATAGAAATCTAACATTTCAGGGGTATTTCCAAACACTCCCATTGCATTAGCAGAGTCTTTTTGAGGTACATAATAGTGTACTTGTTTTCCTTTCCATTCATCTTTTATAACAGCAAATTTTCCAACAGCCATCATCAATAGGTAAGGTGCGTGTGGCTTATCTTGCTTCCAGTAATCCGTTCGTGTTCCGTCGTTATTTTTTGTACTTGAGATTAATAACCCATTAGATAAAGTTTGGAATTGATCATCTACAATAATCTTTAATTCTTGCGTTGTTTTTTCGTTTGGCGCATCAATGGTAGGGAACCAGCAAGATGAAGCTTCGGTTTCTCCCTGCGTCCAAATTTGTTGAGGCTTAGCTTTGTCTCTGGCTAACGGATTAATAAAATACAAACCTTTATCATCCGTAATCGCTTTGCTACCTCCACTTGTTAGTTCGTTAGGTTTAGCTAAGTATTCGATAACAATTTGAATGGTATCGGATCTTTTGTAAGTTTTAGGAAGTGGAATAGTTAATTGAAGAGAATCGTATTCAAAATTTAATGAAGCTGAGGTTCCTGAAGTGTCATACATGCCAGCGGAATAAAACGTCATTCCTTTAGCATCTAATACCAACTCATTAGTCTCATAAAAATATGGACTTAAGGTTAAGATTGCCTTTCCTTTTAGTTGCTGATGATCCCAGTTTGGGGCAACTTCCAAATTAGTATGAATTAAATCGAAAGTCCTTGTCTCAGATGGCCTGTAAGGATATTCGGCCTTATGTTGTTTTACTATTGTAGTGACTTTAGCCTTATTTATTTGACCAGCTTCTTGTTTAGTTGGTAAACAAGCATGAAGTATCAAGGCAAAAAGAGGTAGTAAAACAATCGATTTTTTCATGGTGCAAAGTTAGTGAATAACCCACAGAGATTAGTAGTTCTCTTTAGAAAGTTCTTTGATTATAGATTCCTGCTTTGGATAGGTTTCCAGTAACTCACTTGTTTTAAATAATTCGAAATCTTGGAAGTCGAATCCAGGAGCTACCATACAACCAACTAAAGAGTATATTCCAGCACTTTTAGATCCGAAAATTGTACCAGCTGGAACAACAGCTTGTAAAACTTCTCCTTGATCCAGTTTAGGTCCAATTTTAAGTTCTTCTAACTCGCCGTTTTTATGGATCACAAAAACAGAAAGTGGGTCCCCTGCATGGTAATACCAAATTTCATCTGATTTTATGCGGTGGAAATGAGAAACATTGCCCTCCTCCATTAAGAAATATATGCTTGTTGAATATGGTCTTTCTCCTTCAAATCCTTCAGGAGAGAATGAATCTTTGGAGCGATAAATTTCTTTGAAGTAACCACCTTCAGGATGGGCTAATAACTCGAGGTTTTCAACCCAGTATTTTGCGTTTTTCATATTTTTCATTGATACAAAAAAAGCCCCAAAAAGGGGCTTAATATTCTGTGATTTGATCTTCTTAGTTTAAGATAGCATCAACACCTGGAAGAACTTTTCCTTCTAATAATTCAAGTAAAGCACCACCTCCAGTTGAGATGTATGAAACCTGATCAGCTAATCCGTATTTGTTAATCGCAGCAACTGAGTCACCACCACCAATTAAAGTAAATGCTCCATTTTCAGTTGCTTTTACTACAGAGTTCGCGATCGCTTTGGTTCCACCTCCGAAAGTATCCATTTCGAAAACTCCAACTGGTCCGTTCCATAAAACAGTTCCTGAACTTTCGATAACTTTTCCGAAAACCTCTCTAGATTCAGGTCCACAATCTAATCCTTCCCATCCATCAGGAATATTTCCTGCCGTTGCGATATCTGTATTTGCATCGTTTGAGAAGTCATCAGCAATTACAGAATCAACTGGTAAGTAAATATTTACTCCCTTTTCATCAGCTTGCTTTAAAACTTCTAATGCTGTATCTAGGAAATCATTTTCAACAATCGAGTTTCCAATATTTCCTCCCTTAGCTTTTGAGAATGTATATCCCATTCCTCCACCAATAATTAGGTTGTCTACTTTATCCAATAATTGGTTGATGATTTGAATTTTAGATGAAACTTTTGAACCACCCATGATAGCAGTTAATGGTCCTTTACCAGACTTGATTGCTTTATCAATGCTTTCTAATTCTCCAGCTAATAATAATCCAAACATTTTGTCAGAAGGGAAGAACTTAGCAATGATAGTAGTAGATGCATGTGCTCTGTGAGCAGTTCCAAATGCATCATTTACATAACAATCAGCTAATTTTGATAGCTTTTCAGCAAAAGCATCGTCGCCTGCAGTTTCTTCTTTGTAAAATCTTAAGTTATCCAACAATAAAACTTCACCAGCTTTTAAATCAGCTGCAGCAGCTTCAACATCAGCACCAATACAATCTGATACAAACTTAACTTCAACACCTAAGTGCTCAGACACTTTTGATACGATGTGCTTTAAAGAAAACTTATCTTCAGGTCCGTTTTTTGGTCTACCTAAGTGAGACATTAAAATTGCACTTCCACCTTTCTCTAAAATAGTTTTGATAGTTGGAGCTGCAGCTCTAATTCTAGTATCGTCTGTTACATTAAAGTTTTCATCTAACGGCACGTTAAAGTCAACCCTAACAATGGCTTTTTTTCCTGAAAAATCGTAATCTCTTACTGTGTTCATATTGTAATAAATGTTTGTTCTTAATTAATCACCGTGCGGTGTTCTCTCAAATTTAATGAATCTTGTTGGTTTATAATAATCTCCCGCAGAATTCACAGACTTTCACAGACTTTAGATATCTTTATACTTCATGCAATTCAAAGATGTTGTTGGACATAACGAGGTTAAAAAACACTTAATAGAAAGTGTGAATAATAATCGTATTAGCCATGCCCAACTTTTTCTTGGAGCAGAAGGAAATGGTAATTTTCAGTTAGCATTAGCTTATGCTCAATATGTGAATTGTGAAAATCCAACCGAAGAAGATTCATGTGGGAAATGTTCAAGTTGTGTTAAGTATCAAAACTTACAACATCCAGATTTAAATTTCTTTTACCCAACTGCTATTGGGAATGAGGTTAAAACTCAACCTTCCAGTAAGAAGTTATTAGCTCAGTGGATTGAAATGCTTAGTGATAAAGAGTATTTCACACTTAAGGATTGGATGAACCACATTGGTGCGGGTGAAAGATTATCAATTCTGAATAAGCTGGATAGTCAGGATATTATAAAATCTCTTTCACTTAAGAATTTCGAATCCAAGTATAAAGTAGTGATCATTTGGTGGCCAGAGAAAATGAATATCGAATGTTCGAACAAGATCTTAAAGGTATTAGAAGAGCCTAATCCTAACTCGTTATTCCTTTTAGTTGGACATAATACTGATGAATTATTAGCTACAATTATTTCAAGAGTTCAGATTGTAAAAACTAATCAATTGTCTTCAGATGAAATCCGACAAGGTTTATTGGATAAGGAAGGAGTTCCTGAAGATTTGGCTGATTCGATGGCTAACATGGCTGACGGGAATTTTACACGCGCTTTGGAATTAGTTAATAACCCTGAAGGTGATGAAAAATTCATTGATTTGTTTCAAACTTGGATGAGACTATGTTATGTAGTTGATTACTTGAACCTTGAAAAATGGGTAGATGAAATTCACAAAATGGGAAGGATTAAGCAAAAGGATTTCCTAGAATATGGATTACGAATATTTCGAGAATGTATGGTTTACAACTATGCGAATCCGGAAATGAACAAATTGCATAGAAAAGAGGAAATTTTTAACGCTAAGTTCGCCAAGTTTATTCATGGAGGAAACATTCTCCCTATCATGGAACTTTTTGAGCATACGCATACTTCAATTTTAAGAAATGCTTACGCTAAGATTGCGTTTATGAATTTAAGCTTGAAGATGTGTAATCTGCTTAAATCAAAACCTTAATTACTGTCTTTTTGTCGCCCGCGGGTGCCGCGGGCGTCAAAAAGAAAAAAGACTGCTTCGGGGGCAGTCGTCTGACTTTTCAAACTAAAACA